>JARRJP010000112.1:0-19879 GCA_037389025.1 Reinekea sp.
AAAAATTGCAGGTGCACCCATAGGTTCATTGAAATTTTTGGGAAGCAAATAGGAATCAATGGCTTGCGCACTGCGCCGCTATGGAGTTACGGATTCAGGTTCAAGACACTACACTAGCAGAGCAGTTATCGCTCTGTGTTATGCATCCATTCTTCGGCCTGATCGGCCCGGTTTGTGACTTGTATTATTCCATCAGTGGTTATAGAACCTTATACTCCCGCCCATTTTCAGCGGCCTGCACTGAACGACCTGCATCTAACAGGAAAAGCTGGTCAATAATGTCGGCGAGGAACATCGCAATACCACCTCGAATGCACAAACGTCCTTGCAGCCATGAAAAAACCTGACCGTTCGCGCCAGGTACTGAAGTAAACCAGAACAGAGGTTATGCCTGTGATAGGAACAGCAATATGCAAAGACGCTACCAGAGTAATGCTGCTCGGTTGCGGTGAATTGGGGAAAGAAGTAGCGCTGGAGTTTCAGCGATTGGGAGTGGAGGTCATCGCAGTTGACCGCTATGCCAATGCACCGGCTATGCAGGTTGCTCACCGCAGCCATGTTATCGACATGCTGGATGGCAAGGCTTTAAAAGCACTGGTCAGTGCTGAAAAACCACAATTGATCATTCCTGAAATCGAAGCCATTGCCACCGATGCCCTGCTGGATATCGAAGCCGAGGGCACGAAGGTTATTCCTACCGCACGGGCAACCAGACTGACTATGGATCGCGAAGGTATTCGTCGCCTGGCGGCCGAAGAGTTGCAGGTTCCGACCTCGCCTTACCGCTTTGCTGATAATGAAACTGAATTCAAACAGGCTGTGGACGCCATTGGCATGCCTTGCGTTGTCAAACCCGTCATGAGCTCTTCCGGCAAAGGCCAAAGTGTTATTCGCGCCAGCGAGCAGATTGATAAGGCCTGGCAGTATGCTCAGCAAGGTGGTCGGGCGGGTAAGGGACGTACCATCATTGAAGGCTTTGTGTCGTTTGACTATGAAATCACCTTGCTGACCATTAGCGCTATAGATGGCATTCACTTTTGCCAGCCTATTGGACACCGACAGGAAGATGGTGATTATCGGGAATCATGGCAACCACAAGCGATGAGTGAAAACGCGCTGTACAAAGCACAGGACATAGCTACCAACGTTGTTCAGGCGCTTGGTGGTTATGGTCTGTTTGGCGTTGAGCTGTTTATTCAGGGTGATGATGTTTATTTCAGTGAGGTGTCGCCACGGCCACATGATACTGGGATGGTCACACTGATCTCTCAGGATCTTTCCGAGTTTGCGCTGCACGTGCGCGCAGTACTGGGATTGCCGATTGGCAGCATTACGCCATTCGGCCCTGCTGCTTCCAGCGTGATATTAGGTGATGGCGATTCGGACAATATGCGCTTTGGCCAGCTTGAGCAGGCACTGGCTCAGCCGCAAACCCAATTGCGCCTCTTTGCTAAACCTGAGATTCACGGACGTCGGCGGCTGGGTGTCGGTCTGGCTCGTGCTGAGACGGTTGATGCTGCTGTCGAGAAGGCAAAAGCAGTTTCCGACGCTGTTGCACTGACCTATTAACCTGATAGGGTGACTTTAGCCTGAATCCGTGACGCCATAGTGGATACAGGGTGTAAGAGCTTGATTTCTATTTGTTTTTCAAAAATTGCAGGTGCGCCCATAGGTTCACCCCAATTTGCGGGAAGCAAAGAGGAATCAATGGCTTGTGCACTGCGCCGCTATGGAGTCACGGATTCAGGTTTAGGAGTGTATTATCGAAAAGGCGCAAATCGTTGCGCCTTTTCGAGCTTAATCAATGCGCTATTTGATAAGGAAACTGATCCAGATAGTTACCAGCCGGGCTGTAGTTACAAACACCAAAGTAAGCATCCAGCCCCTGATTCTCAAAATTCGAACACAACGCTATACCACAGCCCAATTCAACAGTATTGGCCCAGGCCATCTGGGTAAAGTGTCCTGCATCGTTTACTGACGCTGACTGGAAACGCTGGTAATGCCAATCACGGTGCTCGTCCCACCACAAATCTATCTGACGTAACGCATAGTCACTGGCATCACCATCCGCACTGGAAAACCAATGCGCGGCTATATTCTCACCGATATTAATATCTTCACCGCCCAACGCTACGTAATCCTGACGGCGGTTTCCATTGTGGCCGTAACTGCATTTATTGGCGTAGTTCTGGGCCACCTGTGCCAGAGTGGTGTTCCAGGTCAAGGAGGGGATTGCGGGTGTCGCCAATGGATAATTTCCATCCGTACCATCATCAGGAATGGTGCCGGTGTTAACCAGTGCTCTGAGTTCGTTATGCCGGTTTAACCAGGTGGCATCGATAGAGCTAATGTCATCTGTAGGGCTATTGTCGTCTGTGGAGCTATTATCGTCTGTGGAGCTATTGTCGTCGGCAGAACCATTGTCATCTTCAGAGTTACTGCTTTCCAGTTGACATCCAAACAGAGCTAACACACAGACTAAAACCAAGGTGAATCTTGCAAACATAAAATGACCTCAAATGAATTTATTGCATTGATGGCTTTTGTTTCACTAACGGCTTAATCCTGAATTCGTGACTTCTTCAGTGGCTTGCGCACTGCGCCGCTATGGAGTCTCGGATTCAGGTTAATGTAATGACTGTAGAATTTCTACATGCTCAGAGTATAGCCCGGAAAATTCATCACAGTTCTCGATCAGCGAAGGGCGCTAGCAATAGCCTGAATCCGTGACTCCAAAGTGGATGCAGAGTGTAAGAGCTTGATTTCTATTTGCTTTTCAAAAATTGCAGGTGCACCCATAGGTTCACCCCAATTTTGAAAGAATGCTGTGATATTTTGAGCGGTCTGGTGAAATTTCCGGGCTAGCCCGGAAAGAAGAAATATAAACTTCACCGTCATTATTTGTCGTCATTAACATAGCGTACCGATATCGGTTTACTGTCTTCCCCGGCATATAGGCTTATATGCGGAAAGGGAATTTCAATACCCGACTCATCAAACTTCTTCTTGATCATTTCATACATGCCGTTTTTGACCTCAAGAAAGTTTTCCCGTTTCGCCCAGATAGAGAACTGTAGATCAACAGATGACTCACCAAAACCAAGAAAGATAATTAACGGCTCCGGCTCAGCCAGACATAGTGAATTGTTTTTAGCAATGTCCAGTAGGATATCCTTCACCAGATCGATATCCTCTTTATAGGCAACACAGACCTGAAGGTCGAGACGGCGAATTGGGTATTTGGTCAATGTGGTTACTTCGGATTTAATAACGGTTTCATTAGGGATGCGCACAAAAAGATTATCGAAGGTACGTAACTTGACGGACAATAAATCAATCGAGATTACTTCTCCGGTTGTGTTACCAATCCTGATAAGATCCTTAATCGAGAAGGGACGCTCAACCATTAAAAATATACCGCTGATCAGATTGGAGGCCGATGTTTGTGAGGCGAAACCGATAGCTACGGAAAGTATTCCGGCGGCTCCCAGTAAAACGCTCAGATCAAAACCCAATTCTCTCAGTGCTGATATTAAAAACAACACCAGCACCAGATAAAACAATCCGCGCCGCAATAACAATCGACTGTGTGATGAAAGCTGGTCATACAATAGACGGGTAATACCAGTGGACACCAGACGGGCAACTAAAAAGCCACCCAGTAATGTGAGCGATGCCTGGAGAAAAACCAGGATACGGGCAACTTCCATCCAGTGTATTAATCGTTGCAAAGTTTCCATAATCATATCCTCTATCAGGCAAACAGACTGCTTAATGCACGAATAAGATGGCGTTTGCTGACTGCCTCACGAGGCTGGGCAACCTTAATGGTATTGCCCGCTTCTTTAGGTGCTCTTTTTTCAAGGTGCAAGTCCGCCGTATCATCGTCTGCGCTGCGATTAACATTAATAGCTTCAGTCCAGAAGCTGTCATCAGCAGCAAACAGACTGAGCATTGGTACAGGCAAATTGATACGGTCGATGATTAACGGATCCGAGCTCTTGTTCAACACATTCACTGGCGTTATCGCCCGGTGCGGACGCTTTTCAATTGTCTCAAGCTGCACGCGCGCATCCGTATGCTTGGAATAACACAGCTCGCCTTCAATCGTGGAGGGGCCAAACCATGAGTCAGATGGTCGCCAAAAAGGGACATCCAGAAAACAGGTTTTTCCAGGCAAGGTTAATAATTGCATCCATAATGGGGTACTGATATAGAGACGAATAGCCTCACCTGGCATGATTGTCAGGGTGTTAATAGGACGTGTTATCACGGGTCTGTCGGCCAACGCAGGTTTGACAAGCAAGCCTTTTCCCGTTTGGCGGAACAGGTATCGTTCAACAACAACCTTATCAGGCAGGTTCTGAATTTTGTATGGAGTAACCGCAACCGGCGGTAACAGAAGCTGTTCGTCAGCTTCAACGTTCCAGGTATTCCATTCCGTCGCCGTTCGCTGCACAACGATTCGACGCTCCGCCAAAGACCAGGCTCGCACTTCATCAATATCAAAGGCGAACTCCCCCCACCAGGGTTTTGAAGTATTCACACAGTCACCGTTAGACTCAGGTTATTATATTGGATGGGGTATAACCTGAATCCACTCTGAAGTCACGGATTCAGGTACGAATTTAGCGGGGAATCAGCCTAAGACATAGAGGGGACGGGAATCGGTCATTATCTGAGCAGATCGACAAGTGGTTCTTCTGTGCTTGAACCATACTGAGGTAACCGGGGGAGGACATGAACAAACATGAGATTGACTATCTGCTGCACACCTGCAAGCGAAACAAAAAGAAACATAAAAATTCATCAGAAGTTCTGTAATCACAATAGCAGTAATCGAAAACCGCCTTTGAAAATCATTAAAATTTTCATTTCAAACAAAAATTAATATCAATATAAAAACAGAAAATTAAAGCCATCAACCTTACGAAAAAATTAAATTTAAAGTGATTTATATCGAATTTATCTCGGATATAAATCGAAAAAAAGATCGATTACAAGCTGTTTCGAAGTTAAATAAAAAATCCTTCCGTAAACCTTACCCAGACCATACTGCTGCAGGCTATCAAACAACAAAGTTGCACTCAATATTCGATTTATAATGCAACCATTGTGGATATACACATACAGAAATTTCCTTAGATAATCTATTTGAACTAATAGAATGAATTCTTTATAAATTACATCAATATTTCATACTAAGCCAGTTTTCTTTAAAGGCTTTTTTAGCCACTGATCATCAGCTTTATACATAAACAATTCCATAAAATATCAATGCTGCAAATAAAATTTCTGATTATTTTTGCCACCCACTTCAGCTCGGCTGGTTTCAATCCACCTTCATCGGTCTGGAATCGTTAAACCAACCTAAGCCTTGACTGCCGAAGTAACTAGCCCTGAAAAATTAAAATCTATAGCCTTGCCAACCTCACATAAACATACAAATGTATACATCAACTTTCACTTATTGCCTTTTGCTGATGTATTTTTCTTATACCTGAATCCGTGACTCCTTCAGTGGATGCAGGGTGTAAGAGCTTGATTTCTATTTGTTTTTCAAAAATTGCAGGTGCACCCATAGGTTCCCCCCAATAGGAATCAATAGCTTGCGCACTGCGCCGCTATGGAGTCACGGATTCAGGTTATAAACAAACAAGCTTTCAAAATATAAGTTTTGAGTAGAAAAGAATAAAAATAACTCGGCCTTTTATAACAACAACAAAAAACCTTGCAACACTAGCAAACTGATATGATTTTAATCGAAACTCTATAAACACCGGGTGACAAAAGCGCTCTAACTTGAGAAATCCAACTGAAAGAAAGACATTGCTATTGTCCTCGCTGGAACATAAGCATATTGTATTTCAACCCCATGCATATTTTACGCATCAGTAACACTTGCGTCAGTTCTGCTGGAGGGGAATAATAAGAAAGATGTATTCAATTAATTATGAGTGAAGTAAAAAGTGTCTTTAAACGTAAGCAAACTTACCAATGACCTAAAGCGGAAAATTCTGACTGGCGAATTGAATCCTGGTGAAGCTTTACGGCAAGAAGATATCGCTGGCCGATATCAAATCAGCAGAATGCCAGTAAGAGAAGCCCTGAAAGAATTACAGTCTCTGGGGCTTGTCGATTTCATTCCAAACAAGGGAGCTTTCGTCGCAAAGCTTGATTTACTGGAATTCCGAGAGAACGTTGAAATGCGTGCCTCTGCTGAAGGCCTGGCCCTCAAACTGGCCATACCAGAACTCAGCAATCGACAGATAGAAACAGCCACTCAAATTAATGAGGAGCTTCGAACCTGCGCATTAAGCGAGTTTAGCAACAAAAACAGGGAATTCCACAGCGCCTTATATCTACCCTGCAACCGCCCCAGACTGCTAGCTCATATTGAAATACTGAATGATATTGCTGATCGCTACCTGCAATATGCAGTCACATACCCGGATCAGCAGGATACTACCTATAATGAGCACAAACAGATATTGAAAGCCTGCGGTGACAGAAATATGGCATTGGCGGAAGATATTCTGTACCGGCATATTACCGCAATAGGAGAGTTAATCGAGAAATCACTGCAAAGCGATGAAGTGACGAAGTGACGAAGTGACGAAAAGAAACTAAATTATCACCAAGATGAAAAGGAATTTCAGCTTACTTTTATTTTGCATCAAACAAAGCCGATGCATGAAGGGTGCAATATCCGCCTTAGGATCTTTTCGCAATGACGTCATTGGCACTGCTGTCCCACATAACTCACTGGAGTCGGTAGCGAATGTTGCACCAATAGCATCCTGGTAAAATTGCGATGATTCCCATTGTGCCCCATACCCGGAAGCACCAGAAAAACCGGTCAAATCCTGAATGTTTTTAACGTTCAACCGCTGTTTTAGCTTTAAAATTATAGCTATTAACATCCTGAATCCGTGACTCCATAGTGATGCACCGCGCAAGCCATTGATTCCTTTTTGCTTCCCAAAATTAGTGGGAACCTATGGGTGCATGCACCTGCAATTTTTAGACTAGTACCGTTTCACAGAGGAAATGACGGGTTAAACTCCAAACATCAAACCTACTCTGCCCGGCATCTCCATTTTCAACGGTGCCGCCATCCCAGCCGGTTCGGCCAGTCTCTTTTTACTGTGCGTCTGCGAGAGGGATCTCGCAGTCGAGTGATATACGGACGTACTTGAACGGCACAGTAAAAGGAGATTGATTGAGCCGACGAACCGAAGCCACCTTTGCAGGCTGATTGCCTATCTGGTTCCGATAACCATTACCTGAATCCGTGACTCCAAAGTGGATGCAGGGTGTAAGAGCTTGATTTCTATTTGTTTTTCAAAAATTGCAGGTGCACCCATAGGTTCACCCCAATCATATAGACACACTTCCCGGCCATTAATGAGACGTCTTTTAAAATGCTTTTTATTAAGCGCACTATTAAACAAGTATCCCGGAGAAAGCCCCGGACCGCTGAGATGTATCGTGCCCGTTTCACCGATATCACAAGCAACATCTCCGTTCAGCAGATAAAGACCGGTTGACTGGATGGGTCGCCCTAAAGGGATACAGTGCTGAGAAGGAAAAACGGAATTAACAGGATAGAAGGTCGCGAAGGTTGTGCATTCGGTTGGGCCGTATAGGCTGACTATTCTGCCAGGGCCATAATAGTCCACTGCTTTAGTTATAAAACGAACTGAATGAAACTCCCCTCCGGTCAGTATGGTATCGACTGATGCCAAGCACTCCGGGGCAACATCAACAATAGAATTAAACAATGCTGAGGTCAGAAAGATGGTATTAACCTGCTGGTTAACCAGCTCATGCTTCAGCTCTGTCAGATGCATTACGGTCTGAGTGAATACGACACAGGTGCCACCAGTTAATAAGGGCACCCATATCTCAAAAGTCGCGGCATCGCAGGCAATAGAGGCAAGATGTAAGGTGGTAATATTTGTCGGGTCTTTCAAGTATCGCGGACTATTTGCCAACCTCACCACCCCTCGATGACAAATAGGAACGGCTTTAAGTTCTCCGGTAGCGCCAGAAGTAAAGTTAACGTATATGGGATCATCGGCTTCGACGCTGACCGAGATTGCCTCTGCTTCAACTGATCGATCCACCTCTGCCGGATCCACAACCGTTAAGCCTCTTGTTATTTGTTCTGGTAAGCCAGAGCCATCAGTGACAATAATATCCAACTCTATTTCTGAAAATATCCGTTGTAGCCGTTCCTGCGGCCATTGTTTTTCAACAGGAACATACACCGCACCACATTTGGAAATCGCAAGAATTACTTCAATCAGCGCAAGGGATCTTGAAAGACAGATTCCAATATAGGAACCTTTCCTGGCACCACGTTGGCACAGCAATTGTGCAAGCACATTACTGCGCTGGTCCAGCTCGCGATAGGTTAAATAGTTTTCACCACAGACAACGGCCTTCTTTTCGGGGAAACGCGCAACCTGAACAGCAAATAATTCATTGAGGTCGGAACCGATTGACCAGTCACTGCCGTCACCATTAATGTCCCGATAAATACCTTTGGTGATCACAGAAAATTCAATTGGTTTCATAATTTTGAAGTGTCCTTTTTATAAGATCCGTAAACATCTTTTGGTTATCATTTATATAAAAATGCCCACCGCTGGTTTCCTGCATAGAAAATCCAGCCGTCGTAAATTCTCTCCAGCCAGCGATAGAATCAACAGATTCAATCAGATCATGACTCCCATAAAATGCAGCAATAGGAACGTTCACTTTACGGCTGCTGCGAGCATGCCAGATTTCAGCAAGTTTCATGTCGGCCCGTAGCGAGGGCAGCATCAGGTCAGTCAGCGACTTGTTTTTTAGCGCCACAGCAGGCGTACCGGACATACGCTGAATAGCCTCCAGAAAGCGGTCATCTGCAAGCTTATGCATATAGGGTTGCTTCTGTGGATAGTTGGGACTGCGACATGCCGAGATCATCAGCAGCCGAGTATTGTGGTTATTGATCGTCCTGCATTTATGCGCCAGCTCATATGCAATCCGGCCGCCAAAGCTATGCCCGAAGAAAATATGGGGTTCGTGCAGATAAGGCTCTATCGTGTCCCACAGATCATTAATCAATTCCACCCAACTGGTTAGCGGCGGTTGGTTAATCATTCGACCTCGCCCTTTTAACCCAATTGGAACGACTTCGACTGAGTCATCAAAAAACGGTTGCCAGTTACGATATATTGTCCAATCGCCGCCGGCATAAGGAAAACAAAGCAACCGGGTTCGATTTGTATTAGTTTGTCGTAAAGTCATTTATTGGCACATTCCACGACCAGTTTTTCCAATATTGACTGGTCAACGCCATCCAGTGTCGGATTTTCCGACCAGGGAATCTGGGGATGTTGTAAACCTGCGGCATTTGAAAAATCATCTGCCTGATGCCAATCGGCACCTTCATCACCTGGATATTCTGGGGAACATTCGCTTCGCCAACACGGGGTATCCGACCCTGAAATTGAAGATGCACGATCAACAATTTCACGTCGCATTATGTGATCAGCTAAAAAATCGACATCCAGATGGCGGTCGCCACATGCCTGGCTGGTTGCACTTGAAATAGCGCTGGATTGGTTGTAGATGGCATGCCGGTTCTCAATCCGTTTTGGCTTCAGTTTTTGAAGCAAATCAGCCATCTCTTGTTCCAGATAACGATGAAACGGACCGATGTACCCGCCATGGTGAAACTGCTGTAACTCTGGCTTGTTTAAGTAGAAGCTTCCGTGCCAAGGTGCAATAGTCATATATCCGTACCCCACTTCATGAATACAAATAGCGAGTATGTATACATATAAAAAGCCATGCAACCAATGTCAAGATCAATTTGATGATGTTTATCTTCGGCTGTTCTTGAAACTGAATCCGTGACTCCATAGCTTGCGCACTACGCCACGATGGAGTTACGGATTCAGGTACAAATCACAAGTTGTCGAATCAGACTGGGGATTCCAGAATGGAGCAATTAAGGCGTGTTGACACAGCCTTCACCGGCCTGTTATGACCAAAATGGACTCAGGCACGTTTCAGACAGGACTTTTTAAACCTGAGCAGCACTCAGGGAGCCTGACAGGATAGGAGCGAACAGATTTACAAAGTCAGAGAGCTCAATGCGGTGGAAACCTTTTGCAAGGCACAAAAAAAGCTGGCAATGCCAGCTTTTTTAAAACTGCAATAACTTATTTGTAAACCGGATATTTAGCGCAAATATCCAGAACCTTACCTTTCACTTCTTCAATAACGGCATCTGCCTTACCACTTTCCAGGCCTTCCAGAACGTCGCAAATCCAGCCAACCAGCTCACGCGACTCCGCTTCCTTGAAACCACGACGAGTGATTGAAGGCGCACCAATACGAAGACCGGAAGTGACAAATGGAGAACGCGGATCGTTCGGCACTGAGTTTTTGTTTACGGTAATGTTAGCGCGACCCAAGGCTGCATCAGCATCTTTACCGGAGTATTCCTTGCCGATCAGGTCAACCAGGAACAGGTGATCTTCAGTGCCTTTAGAGACAATATTGATACCACGGGTCATGAATTCATCCGCCATCGCTTTAGCGTTCTTAACCACCTGCGTCTGGTATTCTTTGAATTCAGGTTCCATCGCTTCTTTAAAGCAAACCGCTTTTGCCGCGATGATGTGCATCAACGGGCCACCCTGGCTTTCAGGGAATACCGCGAAGTTCAGTTTTTTGGCCAGTTCGTCATTGGCTTTCGCCAGAATCAAACCGCCACGTGGGCCACCCAGAGTTTTGTGCGTGGTGGTGGTGACAACATCTGCATACGGCAACGGGCTAGGGTAAACACCGGCGGCAATCAAACCGGCCACATGCGCCATATCAACAAACAGATAGGCACCAACTTCGTCAGCAATCTTACGGAAGCGTTCCCAATCAACTACCAAGGAATAGGCCGAGAAACCGGCAACAATCATTTTCGGTTTGTGTTCACGTGCCAGTGCTTCCATCTGATCATAATCGATCTCACCCGTTTCAGGGTTCAGACCATACTGAACTGCATTATAGATACGACCAGAGAAGGAAACCGGTGCACCGTGAGTCAAGTGACCGCCATGCGCCAGACTCATACCCAGAACCGTGTCGCCTGGTTGGCACAGCGCCATATAAACTGCGGCGTTTGCCTGAGAACCGGAATGAGGTTGAACGTTTGCATAGTCTGCACCAAACAGTTCTTTGGCGCGGTCGATTGCCAATTGTTCAACAACGTCAACGTGCTCACAGCCACCGTAATAACGCTTCCCTGGATAACCTTCAGCATATTTATTGGTTAACTGAGAACCTTGTGCCTGCATTACACGCGGTGAAGTATAGTTTTCTGATGCGATCAACTCGATGTGCTCTTCCTGACGCAAGCGCTCGGCTTCCATCGCATTCCACAGATCCGCATCGTAATCAGCGATATTCATGTTTTTATCGAACATTAGGGCTCTCCTGAAGGTTGAAACCATCACCGTTGTTACGCCAAAACGCCACCGGCAACGCGTGCATTCAAAACATGTTAATTGACTGGAAAGTTAGGATATTCAAGCTTTACAACGCCGAATTAACGAAAGCGCGTATTGTACACAAAGCCATATCCAATCCCAGCGACAGAATCGGGTAATTTTTACAACAATCTGTGCAGGCAATGTGTGGGATTACGTCGTGATTTTTCTTGATTCTGCCATTTAAACTTTATTTGTGATGTAAAAGGGATCTGCTATGGTGAATTCACCCTACTAAGCTGACAATAATCGAACTTGCCGCCATGCCAATAAAACTAAAGCTACTTTGGCCATTTGTACTCACCATGCTGATTCCACTGGTCGCCGCCTACTTTGTATACCCCAACCATCTGCCACCGAATTTTATGGTCTTTCCACCTGAGCAGATTCCCGGCACACCAGGCTTCAACCTGATCTACTTTATAATACTGAGCCTGGCTGCTCTGTTAGTAACAGCCCTGTTATTGCTTCCGGGACTGTTTGGCTTTAAGCGCAACAGCAGCACCGCTCCAGCGCCAGCTCACCGCAAGTTGCCATGGTGGTTTTATGTTGGCCTGGTCTTCATGTTGACGTTCTGGTGGCTGCATTGGTCACGCTCCTTTATCTTTGGTGATCTGGTTTATTACGCTTTTTCACCGATGTGGTGGGGCTTTATCGTAATGCTTGATGGATTGGTCTACTTCTTTACCGGAGGCAAAAGCCTGATCATCAACCGCACGTCACTGTTTATTATCTCGGCGACATTTTCTGTCTTCGGGTGGTGGTATTTCGAGTACTTCGACTATTTCGTACTCTCTAACTGGTATTATCCGAATGGTCATATGAGCGAGCTGTCCCATTCCACCATCGTCATTATTTTTCTGGTTGCCTATACCACCGTCTGGCCCGCTATCTTCGAGTGGTACACCCTGCTCAATGCATTCCCGAAACTGGTGGCACGCTGGTCTGACGGTATCAAACTGCAACTCAATGGTACTGTTTTAATCGTACTGGGTGCGCTGGTCATCGCAGGATGCGCCGCACTGCCTTATCCATTGTTCTGGGGCGTCTGGGTCGGCCCGTTGGCGATGCTGACCGGTCAACTGATCCGGCTGGGTATCTGGACGCCATTCACGCCATTGGCGCAGGGCAATTGGAGCCCGGCAATTCTGGTGGCACTGGCCTCACTGTTTAACGGCTTTCTCTGGGAGTTCTGGAATCATGGCAGTGAAGCTTACAACCCTTTTAACATG
The DNA here is from genome assembly GCA_037389025.1 of Reinekea sp. Taxonomy (GTDB): domain Bacteria; phylum Pseudomonadota; class Gammaproteobacteria; order Pseudomonadales; family Natronospirillaceae; genus Reinekea. Next base: position 12,782 of record JARRJP010000112.1, read on the forward strand.
TCCGGACCAATCGCGCAGACCAATCCAAACTATTGGATTTATGACATCCCCTACGTCAACGTGATTCATATTTATTCCGAAATGCCGCTGCTTGGTTATTTGGGCTATCTGCCGTTTGGTCTGTTTGTCTGGATTATGTACATCTGGGCAGGCAAACTGTTTGGATGGCGTTCAGATTTGGATCTGTCCTGAATCCTGTATCAGATTTGAACCAAAGTGGAAGTCGGAGTGACTTAGCTCTGGCCTTCCACTAAAATTGCCGCTCTCATCAAATTTCTTCAACTAAGGACCTCTCGGTGGCTCAATACGTTTTCACCATGAATCGCGTGGGCAAAATCGTCCCGCCCAAGCGCGAAATTCTCAAAGATATATCTCTGTCGTTTTTCCCTGGCGCCAAGATCGGTGTACTGGGCTTAAACGGTGCAGGTAAATCCACCCTGTTGCGCATTATGGCCGGTGTTGATACCGACATCGTCGGCGAGGCACGCCCACAGCCGGGTTTGAACATCGGCTATCTACCGCAGGAACCGCATCTGGATGATGCCAAAACCGTGCGTGAGGTAGTCGAAGAAGCACTCAACCACATTAAAGATGCCCAGGCGGAACTGGATCAGGTCTACGCGGCCTACGCTGAGCCGGATGCGGACTTTGACAAGCTGGCCGCCCGCCAGCAGGAGTTGGAAAACATCATCAATGCTGCAGACGGCCACAATACCGAAACTCGCCTGGAAATCGCTGCCGACGCGCTGCGCCTGCCGCCGTGGGATGCCGAAGTAAAACACCTTTCCGGTGGTGAACGACGCCGCGTTGCGCTGTGCCGTTTATTACTCTCTAACCCGGATATGTTACTGCTTGACGAACCGACCAACCATCTCGACGCTGAATCCGTCGCCTGGCTTGAACGTTTTCTGCACGAATACAACGGCACCGTGGTTGCCATTACCCACGACCGCTACTTCCTCGATAACGTTGCCGGCTGGATTCTGGAACTGGACCGTGGTCATGGCATCCCGTTCGAAGGCAACTACTCGCAGTGGTTGGAAAACAAGGAAAAACGTCTGGCGGTAGAGCAGAAACAACAACAGGCACATGATAAAGCCATTAAGGCCGAATTAGAGTGGGTACGCCAGGGTACTAAAGGTCGGCAATCCAAATCCAAGGCACGTCTGAAACAGTTCGAACAAATGAACTCGCAGGACTTCCAGGCCCGAAACGAAACCAATGAAATCTACATCCCACCCGGCCCACGTCTCGGTGATGTGGTAATTGAAGCCAGCGGTATCAGCAAGTCATTCGATGGCCGTCTACTCTATGAAAATCTCGACTTTGTTGTACCACCTGGGGCGATTGTCGGCGTAGTCGGTGGTAATGGTGCCGGTAAATCCACTCTATTCAAGATGATTGCCGGTCAGGAACAGCCCGACTCTGGCACCATTCGCGTCGGCGAGACAGTCAAACTGGCCTTTGTCGGCCAGATGCGTGAACTGAATGGTGAAAAGAACGTTTGGGAAGAAGTCTCTGATGGCCTTGATACCATCACCATCGGCTCTTATGAAACCTCATCCCGCGCCTACATCGGTCGCTTTAATTTCAAAGGTGGTGATCAGCAAAAACTGGTTCAAAACCTCTCCGGTGGGGAACGCAACCGATTGTTCCTGGCCAAGCTGCTGAAAGAAGGTGGTAACGTGCTGCTGCTGGACGAACCGACCAACGACCTTGATGTTGAAACACTGCGTGCACTGGAAGAAGCCCTACTGGCCTTCCCAGGTTCTGCTATTGTGATCTCGCATGACCGCTGGTTCCTCGACCGGGTGGCAACTCATATTCTGGCCTTCGAAGGGGACTCCAACGCCGTCTTCTTCGAAGGTAACTATGCTGAGTATGAGGAAGATCATAAGAAACGTACTGGAAACGATGGTCCGCATCGCGTTAAATACAAACGCATTAAATAGTTCCTGAATCCGTGACTCCAGAGTGGATGCAGGGTGTAAGAGCTTGATTTCTATTTGTTTTTCAAAAATTGTAGGTGCACCCATAGGTTCATTGAAATTAGGTTCATTGAAATTTTTGGGAAGCAAAGAGGAATCAATGGCTTGCGCACTGCGCCGCTATGGAGTTACGGATTCAGGTAGTTATAACCTGACTTGGAGGGCTGTCCGACATCGTCTGTTCCCGGACAGCCCTCAACTCATGATTTCCCAATTCAAGCCAGCGTCTTTATCAACCTCAAGCGAGCCAGCAGTATGACAACACCCAAAGCCCAACGTCCTTTTAGCAATGCATTGATAGGACTGATCGGAATCGGTTTCTGTTCAGGCCTGTTACTCAGCCTTGGCATCTGGCTGTTTGCAGCCGACCTGGGCATGCCCGGTACAATGTTTGGTGTAATACTGGTATTCCTCAGCCTGACGGCGGCACTGATCGGCGTACGACTATACGCCCATATTTCCCTGGGGCTGGCCCAGAACGACCAGAAGCACCTGCAAAACGCACTGTGCCAGGCAAAAGATATGATCGATACCAACAAGCAACTGCGTGAAGATCACATCCTGCTGCAATCAGTTTTTCAGAATCTGCCCTTCCCGGTTTGGATGAAAGACCGTTTTGGCCGATACCTGGTGACCAATCAGGTCTTTGTAAAACAATGGTGCAACGGGCATGACCCGATTGGCAAAACCGATTCAGACATGCTCAACCCCAAACTGGTTGAGATATTTACTGAAGCAGACCAGACAGCCATGGATGCTCAAAAAACCCAACGCCTTGAACTGAGGCTTGATCTGACCGGTCAGGCCGCTAAATGGGTTCGCATCGAGCGCTACCCCTTAATCGGTGATCAGGATCAGACGCTTGGCGTACTGGGTTTTGCGATGGATATTTCCGCTTACAAGAAGAATTCTGCTGAAACGGATCTTGGGATGCGTGATCCAGTCACCGGCCTGATGAGCCAAGCCGGGCTGACAACCTTTATCGAAACCAACGCCAGCCCAGACACCTTGAGTTATTGCGCCTGTGTCGATATTGACCATTTCAAAGTGCTTAACGACTCACTCGGTCAGTCCGCAGGCGATCAACTGCTGAACATTATTGCCGAACGGCTGATGAAAGCCAGTGAAACCTCTGAGGTGATTGCTCGTATCAGCGCTGACGAATTCATCCTGTTCTGGCAGGGAGAGAACCGGGCAATATTCAATGATCGATTGGCTCGTCTGCATGACCTGCTGAATCAACCTTTTACACTTGGTGAAAGCCAATACAGCTTTACCACGTCCATCGGTGCCGCCTGCTCACCACATCATGGAGAAACCCTGCAACAGTTGAAGCAGAATGCCGGCATCGCTCTGTTCAACGCCAAGAAACACGGACGCAATCAGATTCACTGGTTTCAGGAAACCTATCAGGATCAGGCACTGCGCCGACTTAATAAAGAGCAGCTTCTACGTCAAAGCATTCTCGAAGGTGATCTGGATATTCACGCCCAGCCGCGCGTGAACTGCCGCAATGGTGAAATCGACGCACTGGAATGCCTGATTCGTATCCAGACACCGGATAAAGTTCTAACCTATCCCAGCAGCTTTATCGAGCTGGCTGAACAGAATGGTTTGATTAGCGAACTGGACCGCTACGTACTCGACAGTGCGCTATCGCAGATTCATGACTGGTTGCAAAGCGATGTCCAGCCCTTGGCACTGGCCGTTAACCTGAGCCTGCAAAGCATCAACTGCATCCTGCTGGATCATATTAATCACTGGCAGCAGATTAACCCGGATGTATTCCAGTATCTGGAGATCGAACTAACAGAGCATCACCTGCCTGAACAAAGCGACTCACTGATCACTCACCTTGAGGAACTGCGTGAATTCGGTATTCGTCTGGCGCTTGATGACTTCGGTACAGGCTATGCGAACCTGTCCCGACTGCCCGACTGGCCATTCCAGATTCTCAAACTGGATCGAAGTTTTATCGTCGACCTGCCAACCTCACCAAAACAGCAGGCCGTGGTGAAATCCATTATCGACCTGTGCCTGACACTGGGGATAGAGGTGGTCGCAGAGGGCGTGGAAACGGAGCAGGAGCTGACGCTGGTGGATCAACTTGGCTGCCACCGCATCCAGGGCTTTGTCTATGCTCGACCCAAACCGATGGCCGACATCGACAACTGGTTGAATGAAAGGAAAATAACTGCGCAGTGACCCTTGATCTGCATAATAAAAATTACTATTATGCGCGCTCCTTGAAAGGCGGACGTGGTGAAATTGGTAGACACGCCAGATTTAGGTTCTGGTGCCGCAAGGTGTGAGAGTTCGAGTCTCTCCGTCCGCACCAATTCAAGGTTCTGATCTCTCCAACCCGTGATTTTCTGACGGGAACACTTCTGAGAGATCACCTGAAGTACCCCGAAATTACTTGCCTTAAACCTGAATCCGTGACTTCTTCAGTGGATGCAGGCTGTCAGAGCTTGATTTCTATTTGTTTTTCACAAATTGCAGGTTCACTCCAATTTTTGGAAAGCAAAGAGAAATCAATGGCTTGCGCACTGCGCCGCTATGGAGTCACGGATTCAGGGAATAGTCAGAATGCTCCGCCAATCCTGGTCAAGATTACCTCTGACCGTTCAGTCTCCACCGTCACCGCCTCCATCAGATGAATCAAAGTAACCGCCAGAATCCCCACCGCTGCCCCCTCCATCCTGACCATGATGAGGAAAGACAAAGATATACAAACAGATGACACACCAGATCCACCAGAAGATTTCGGAGGGATCATTCAATAGTTTGGTTAATCCGAATATACCGCCAATTAAGGCTAAGATTCTTGTCAACATAATCACTGCCTCGGTGTTTATTATGTCGTTTGTTCTGACTGCCCATGACTCTCCTGATTTATGAGCTTTGTTGAGTCGTGTTTATTTAGATGACGCCTCGCCGTGCTCAAAAAGCATTTACACCTGAATCCGCAAACATCAACACGCTCTAGTGTAGTGTCCTGAATAAAACCTGTATGCGTTTTATGTGAAACACTACACTAGATTGTTTACCATCCCTCTCCCTCTCTATGGGTCACAGCGACTCAGGAAACCCAAGGCTCTTCCTGATCATCAACAATCTGCCAGCCAGATTCTGTATATTGATACAAACATTGTGATAACCGATATTGATCCTGCTCTATATCATTACTCATCGCTGACTTCATGGCTTTCCGCGCGAGCGCATCATGCGCCGGGCAGTAAAACACAGCGTCGCGATGAGCAAAGCCAACGACGACATCACAACCTTGCTCCTCTTTGATCTGCTGCCATAGCTCTGCAAACAGGATGGTGCAGGCGGTCATGTGTTCCGGGGCAAACAAACGATAATAGCCGTCCTGACTTTTAACATGAAGATCGCGCAGAATTTCCACACAATTACGTTCACCGATATCTCGCATCTGTTCTGCACTGATCTCGTATTGTTCCAGCATGGCCGGTGAAACATGAATAAACGCTTCATCATTATCGATGGCATAGGTCAATATCAATTCATCCGTGAGCTTGTAAGCACAGGGATACTCCTTTTTATCGGTATCTGGTGGCAGTTGCTCACGAATAAAATTTATAAAGTCCATGTTCTTGATACGAGGGACAAAGTTAGGGATGTCGCCGAGTCGGTTTTCGGTCATCTTAGTGTTATCCTCTTTTGCAGATTAATCAGATTTCCAGTTGTTTATCTTTGGGGCGTTGGGCAAGCTTCCAGTCTACTAAGTCTTTGGGGTACATTTTATGGTCGCGAAAGCTGGTATCGTCCCAGTCGATGTCGGCGGCCCTCTCTTCGAGAAGCCCTCCCGGAAGTCCACCGCTTCGTTCCAGCTCTTGACAAGGGAGGGGCCACTGCCTTCGGGCTGCGCATCGCGATGAACTTCTTCTGGAGATGCTTTCTTAATACAGGTTTTATTCAAGACACTACACTAGTTCAAATATCCAGCAGCCAAAATGATAGCAGAAATTAGGCCTGGCTTTGTGGTTATCATGCCAGCCAACCTGGTGTTTCTTTAACCTGAATCCGTGACTCCTTCAGTGGATGCAGGGTGTAAGAACTTGATTTCTATTTGTTTTTCAAAAATTGCAGGGCACCCATAGGTTCATTGAAATTTTTGGGAAGCAAATAGGAATCAATGGCTTGCGCACTGCGCCGCTATGGAGTCACGGATTCTGGTTAACCTGAATCCGTGACTCCAAAGTGGATGCAGGGTGTAAGAGCTTGATTTCTATTTGTTTTTCAAAAATTGTAGGTGCACCCATAGGTTCATTGAAATTTTTGGGAAGCAAATAGGAATCAATGGCTTGCGCACTGCGCCGCTATGGAGTCACGGATTCAGGTGGCCAAAACATAGCCCTTATTTTCCGCCCATTCATAACCTCTGGCTTTCGCAAACTTCGCCTTGTACCGATTCGATCCCGGCGTTGTCTCATTCTTCTTAACACGCGGATTCAAATACTTAGGCGGCGGGTTAGCATGTAAAAACACCCCATCAATACCATGCTGCCCATACAACAGGCGCAAAAACTCACTTTCCGGCAAAGTCTTAGCCCAACAACAACTACACTTCTATAGTTTCACCAAGCTCGGTTAGCTTCACCGCAACACTTCTGCTGCCATACAATGGGGGATAGCACAGCTCAATGAGCTTTAACCAATTTAGTGTCTGTATCAGCCAGAAGGCCAGTAAAGGGTCGCTAACATAACAGTCTTTTGGTGCACGGTAACATCGGCATTAATATACCACCAGCAGCCATCGTTATCGTCAATGTATGCGATGACTTTTTCGGCTATCTGTTCACGAATCAGCCGAAACAGAATGGCTTGATCACCTGAAAGCAATTGATTCTGTTTGCGTTTCAAAAATCGTTTTCTAGCCATAATAATAACATTTCCCATGTCTGTTAAACCTCGTCTGCTTTTGCCGGTGGCTGGCATCGCCTGATGAGCACTGCCGGTTTTCGATTTTCTAAAATCAATAGCCGCACTGAACCCCGCCGGTACAGCGCCGCGTGAAAAAAATTAATTGGAAAATGCGCTATTGATGTAATAGCGCTATATGAATATCAGATTTTTATCTGTT
>JARRJP010000113.1:0-14625 GCA_037389025.1 Reinekea sp.
CGCCGGACTGGTGTATATCGGCGCGCGCTGGTACAGCCCCGAACTGCGCCGGTTTATCTCACCGGATCCGGTTGGGGTGCCAGACAGCGGCACGGTGGGAGTAAACCGGTTCCATTATGGGTTGGATAATCCGGTGAGTTATTTTGATCCGGATGGCAACAATGTCGCGGTCCGCGCACTAACCGCTACTATAATATAAACCTGAATCCGTGACTCCAGAGTGGATGCAGGGTGTAAGAGCTTGATTTTTATTTGTTTTTCAAAAATTGCAGGTGGCACCCATAGGTTCATTGAAATTTTTGGGAAACAAAGAGGAATCAATGGCTTGCGCACTGCGCCGCTATGGAGTCACGGATTCAGGATAAAGTAAACCTGAATCCGTGGCTTCTTCAGTGGATGCAAGGTGTATGAGCTTGATTTCTATTTGTTTTTCAAAAATTGCAGGTGCACCCATAGGTTCATCGAAACCTTTGGGAAGCAAATAGGAATCAATGGCTTGCGCCCTGCGCCGCTATGGAGTCACGGATTCGGGGTAAAACTATTCTTTGGCTGTATAAGAAGGATATAACATGTCTGACAACTCCAGCACCCCACCCGAAAGTCCACAAGACCAGCAGCCTGATCAAAACCCAGCCACTGCTGAAACTCCGCACCCCGCTGCCAAACGAAAACTGCCTCTCATTCTCATTACTCTGCTATTCACTGGCCTGGCTGTCTGGGCTGGTAATGAATACATAAAGGCGCAGTCGTTGGTCTCAATAAGCCCAACTGTGGATATTTCCCCGGAGGGTGGCGAAATTGTTCTGCAATATCGCCATCCAGTGTCGCGGCCAATATTTTTTCCTACCTCAATAGAGGTTGTTGATGCTGCCGGTACGCCCGTGGCGACAAATATTTCCACCCATCTGGATAGCAGCAAAACTCTGGAAACCATTCGTTTCAGTCGGCCAACGCCGTTTAACCGGCAGCTGGTGCTGCAACGCAAAAACGCCGATGAAAAAGGCAGCATTGCCTACTTTCTTGGCCTGACGCCGGTGCCAACCCACATTGAATTTTCCACATCCTATGAGCAGGTCAGCCTGAATGATCTGTTGCCAACGGCTAGCCAGAAGCACGCCCCGGAAGCGCTCAATAACCAGATTGCCATTGAGTTTAACGGCGTGGTGGGCGATACCTATCGCAAGCGCGTCAAGTTCAGCCCGCGCGAAGTGCCGTTTATTAAGATGTCGCCGCTGGCCAGCGGTTATTATCAATGGTCAGACGATAAAACCCTGACCTTCAACTTTACCAACGAGAAGCCGCGCTTTGACACCCGCTACCAGTTCAACATTACGCCAGAAAAGCTGATTAATGCCGAATACCAACAGTGGCAGGGTAATACCGAAATTGCCTTGCAGACGTCATCCAATGATGTTTATGTCAACGACGTTTCCATCACCGATAAGGTGGAGTGGAACCGGCCGGTTTCGTTCGAGTTTTCCGGCAATATGGTGGGCGTGTTTGATCTGAATAAAGACAAAGCCACGGACGTTATGCCAGTAAAAATGTCACCGCAGGTCGATGGCTACTGGCGCTGGCAGAATGCCCGTACCGTCACCTTTACTCCCGGTGACGATGGCTGGCCGATCCGCGCCCATGTCAGCATCGAGTTTCTGCCGCAGGTGAATCAGGAATCGGACCGTAACTGGACCAATAACCGTGACCTGAACCGCATCGAATTTTTTGTAAAACCCCGCCTGCAATCCATTTCCAATATTAATCTGCGTGGCAATAGAGTAGACCCGGAAGCGCAACTGGAAGTGATGTTCTCACGCAAGCTGATGGATAAAAAACAGCTCGGTCATCGCCAGCCATTGAATGATGCCAACGCCCCAATTCAAATCAGTCCCGCTATTAGTGGCCACTATTATTGGGATGAAGCCAATCGGCTGATTTTTGAACCGGATCAACCCTGGGCCGAGCTGACCGAATACAACGTCAGCATTCACCCAAAATTTAATCCAGATGAACGCTTTGAATGGTCAGGCACCACTCAATTCAGCTTCACAACGGCGGAGAATGTTATCAGGCCACACTTCTTCCAGATACCGGAAAACGAGCCCAGCGGCGCCACTTTCTTCGGCAATAAAAACCAGTTCAATATGACTGACGCTATCGCCGCAGAAGAGTCGTTATGGTTTGAATTCAACCGGCCATTCGGTAAACACCACACCGCCCAAACCGTAACCAAAGGTATTAAAATAACACCGGCTATTGCTGGCGAATATATCTGGCTGTCTGATTATCTGTTGAAGTTCAAACCCACCGATGGCTGGCTGCCGGAAACAACCTATCAGGTAAAACTGACCGACGCCCTGCTGTATTTCCACGAGCAGCATTACGCAGAAAACAGTAGCGAAAAACAATTCAGCGTGCCGCAGGACAACATTCAATACCAGCTCAAAGAAAATTATCAGCCCGATCAATCACTGACGCTTAAGTTCAATAAAGCCTTGGCCAGCCCATTGAAAATGGGCCGACGCTATCAGGCATCAGAGGTCAGTACAGACTATCTGCCAATCCAGTGGATGATTAAAAGCAACTATGAATTTGAATGGACCAGCGCCAACACCCTGGTGCTGACGCCAAAGCCCTATTGGCCAGCCAATAAAGAAAGCCGCTTTGCGTTGAACAATAATCTGTTGCCACGGCCCAACAGCCATTGGGCTGCCACTAATCCATCGCTGTTTAAAACCAGCGCAAATATCGTCACGGTTGAGCGCATTAATCCCGACGGTCAGCTCAGCCGCAACGGTAATATTGAAGTCCGCTTCAGCAAAAAAATAAAACCGGATAATGTCACCATCGGCGCAGAAGATGTTTCCGAACTGGTGACTATTGCACCGGCAGTCACCGGCCATTGGTACTGGCAGGCAGCCGACAAGTTGTTGTTCAAACCCGATGCACCAATGGCACCGTCTACCGACTACACGCTGACCATTGAACCAAAGCACATCAGCAGCCGCGAATTCACCTGGTATCAGTTGGATGATGACAAACTGCCACAACCTTACATCAGCCATTTCCACACCCCGTATCAGCGGGTACAGCAATCGCAGGCATTGTTTGAATTCGATGAACAGAACCCGCTGAAGCAGCGTTTTCTGATTGATATCGAACTGAGCGAATGGACGCGCTTCGACGAGCTGGAAAAACGCTTCACGCTGTGGACAAATAACGAGGTGGACGGCAAAACCGTTGAAGTGCCGTTAATCTATAAGCTCACGACCGAAGAGCCAAAAGACCGGGTACGGCATTTCCGTGTTGTCAGTGATTATATCGACCGGCCCGATGAAGACCGCCGGGTTTACTATCAGGTTGAAAAAGGCATTCCGGCCCTCGGTGGCAATGCCACCATGTACGCTGATTACCGCAGCGACTTTGCCCAGGAAAAACCCAAATTTATCCGCCTTAAGACGGTCACCTACAGCCGTCAGGATGGTCGCTTCAGGGCGCACCTGAACCTGAGTGCGCCGGTTGAACCAGAAAAACTGCATCAGTTTCTGAGCATTATTAATACCGACTCGGACAACGCGATTGCTTACGATCTATCGGTGGATTCCGGGTCCAATAAACATAATTTCCGTTATCTGGTGGAAGCCGAATTCGCACCGCATACCGACTACCGTTTTGCGATCAGCAGTGGCCTGCTGGCCGCCGATGGCGCGCTGACCAATAAAGATATCAGCACTGACTATCAGACGCCCGCGCTTGAGCGCAAAGTCAATTTCGCACTGAAAGGCAATATTCTGTCGCGTTACGATGCCCAGAATGTGCAGGTGTTGAGTTCCAATCGGGAATCTTTTAGCTTATCTATCGACCAGATTTATGCCTCCAACGTGCGTAATTATCTCAACACCGGCCTGAGAAATCGCGGTGCGTTAGGAAACGCCGGCAAACAGATTTATTCAGAGCGGTTTTACCCGGGAAGAATTCATCACCAGAAGGTTGATGATGTTGAGCTGACCACTGGCATCGATCTGTCTAAATTCTTCCGTGCCAATCCACATGGTCTGTATCGCATTCGTCTTAACAGTAATTCACGTTGGTTTTTATCGTCGGATATCGCACTGATTGCCCGCCGCACTGATGATGCCGTTTATGCCTGGGCGCTATCACTCAGCGATGCCGTGCCGTTGGCAAACATCAAACTTGAACTGGTCGATGCCTGGAACCAGACCGTCACCGAAGTGCGTACCGACGCCAGCGGCTTCGCGAAACTGAATAATCCCAACCCGAAAAACACTCATATTCTGCTCGCCAGCCACGGCGATGATTTTTCATTTCTCGACTTCCGCACCCAGCAGGAAAGCTTCAGCGGTTTTGATGTTACCGGTGTGAGGAGCGCGCAGGATGCCTCGCTGCTGCAAGCCTACCTCTATGGTGAGCGCGGTGTGTACCGACCCGGCGATACCCTGCATCTGGTTGGCGTTGTGCGCGACCAGGACGGAGCCTTGCCAACGGCAGATAGCCTCATCCTGTCCTTGAAAGACCCAACCGGCGCTGAACGTTTCAGCGAACGTTATGCCATCGACGCAACCGGCATTGTCACGCTCGATTACGCCATTCCAGCCGATGCCAAAACCGGTAAATGGCAGGCACAACTGGCCTGGCGCGGCAGCAATATCGGTACGCTGAATTATCAGGTTGAAGAATTCATTCCCAACAAGATCAAGGTTGAACTCAGCAGTACGGTAAAAGCGGCGCTTCCCGGTCAGCTATTCAAGTTTGCGGTGCAGTCCAACAATTTGTTCGGGCCAGCAGCGGCCGGGCGCAAGGTTGTCGGCCGCATCAGTTTGCGGCCGGATTATTTCAAACCGAAAGGCTATGGTGACTACAGCTTTGGTCATGACGATCACCGCTTCCAGCAACTGAATACTGACCTGATCGAAACCCGGCTCGATGACAAAGGCCACCATGTTTATGAATATCAGGTGCCCGAAGGTATCGACTCGCCGATTGGCCTCAGCCTGCATTACAACGCTACGGTAATCGACGACAGTGGCCGTGGCGTCGCCGAATATGCGCAAGTACCGGTGCACCTGTTTGAGCAGTATGTCGGTGTGCGTCGCCTTGCCAGCAATACCATTGAGCGTGGCGATACGGTGAAATTCGCCATCGTGAATGTCACCGCAGAGGGGCAGACGATTGACCCCGCGCAGCAATCCTTTAAATACGAAGTGTTCCGCAAGCGCAAAGTCACCCACTTCCGCAAGAACGAACGCGGCTATTACCGTTATGTCACCGAAAAAGTCGATGTACCGCTGCAAAACCAGGTCGGCAGTGACAACCGCTTCGACTACCTGACCGAATATTCCGGCGAGCACTATTTGCAGGTGACCGATCTGAATGGCGGCCAGGTAACCCGTTTCTATTTCAATGTGGTTGGCCCGCGCGATCAGGTCAGCATTGTTGAAGCGCCGGAAGCGGTGTTGATGAAAGCGCGTCAGCCGCATGCCACTGTTGGTGAAACCTTACAGGTGGATATTCAAGCGCCCTTTGCCGGTCATCTGCTGTTGATTGCCGAGCGTGATGAAGTTATGTGGACGCGCTCCATCGATATGAGCGAAAACACCGTCACCGTCAGTCTGCCAATCAGCGCCGCGCAGGTGCCGAATATCTACCTCAGCGCCATTGTGGTTCAGCCTGCGGTTCAGGGCAGCCGGGAGCAGCCGGTTTATGCCTCGGGCCTGTTGAACATCACGGTGCGTGATCCGAGCCAGAACCCGTCGGTGCAGATCAACGCCCCGGCCAGGGTTTCGCCGAATGGCAAGCTGACAGTCGAGGTCTCAGTGGACCGGCTCGATCAAGGCGATATGTACTTCACGCTGGCCGCAGTTGATGAAGGCATTCTGGACTTAACCCGCTTCGTCACGCCGGATATGAAAACCGCCTTTACCCGCAAGCAGCGGCTTGATGTCGGCCACTATAGCGTCTACCCATGGGTGGTGCCTTACGAGCCGGAAACCCTGCTGTCTATTTCACCTTCCGGCAGTGCACCGTCACGCGCTTTGATCAAGAAAAAGCGTGAGAATCCAGATGCCGCCGCGCGAGTGAAAAGCGTGGCGCTATGGTCCGGCCTGCAACGGTTCGGCGACAACGGCAAAGCCAGCGTAACCTTCGATGTGCCTGAATTCGATGGCAGCCTGCGGCTGATGCTGGTCAGCTTTGGCGACCAGCGCTTTAACTCCGCCGAAACCACCGTTACGGTACGAGACGACCTGGTGCTGAAACCGGCCCTGCCGCGCTTTATGGCCAACGGCGACCACTTTGAAATGCCGTTTACGCTGTTTAACAGCACTGAACAGAGTGGTGATGTCACCGTCTCGGTTGAATTCGATGACAAGGTCGATCTGCTCGGTAACGCGCAGCAGAACATCCACCTGAGCGCAGGCAGCGAAGCCCAGGGCGCGTTCTCGTTCAATGTGAAGGATCAGCTCGGCATCGTGCACTTCAAGCTGACCGCCAACGGCCTCAATGAGCAAACCCTGAAAAACATTGATGTACCGGTGCGTTCATCCGGCAACTACGTCAGCCTCAGTGACAGTGGCATCATCGATGCCGGTACACCGAGAACCATTCAGATTCCCAAGCAGTTCAAACCAGGCACCGAAACGCTGGGGCTACGGGTCGCACCAGCCGGGTTGCTGGAATTCACCGGCAGCCTGCAATACCTGCTGAGGTATCCGCATGGCTGTCTGGAGCAGACCACCTCGAAACTGTTCCCGCTGCTGTACTTTGAAGACTTCGCCAAAGGCGTTGATTTCTATGGTTTCCGCACCTCGACACCGCGTTACTACCTGCGCAAAGGCATCGATAAAATCGAGCGCATGCAACTGGAAAACGGCTACTTCTCCTACTGGAGCGGTTCGGACAATGTAAACCCCTACGCCTTCCTCTATGCCGCGCACTTTATGGCCGAGGCGCGCGCCAAAGGGCTCGATATCAACGAAACGGTGTGGAATAACCTGCAATACCGGCTGCGTGATGATGTACTGAACCGGTTTGACAGCCAGTCTGCCTATAACGGCGCTTACAACCTGAGCCATCAGGTTTATGCGCTCTATATTCTGGCGCTGTCGGACAACCCGATGGTGGCGGAGATGAACGCCGTGCTGGAATACCAGCGCGACCAGTTAAAAGCGCATGATCGTGCCCGTCTGGCGGCCGCGTTTAAACTGGCCGGGCGTGACCATCAGGCCGAAGCCCTGCTCAGCGATATCACCAGCATTACGGAATATGACAATCCATACCGGCAGACCGCAGGCACCTTTGCCTCCAACACGCGTGACCTGGCGATTCTGCTCGACGCGCTGATTGAGGTGGACCCACAGGCGGATGTGGTGCCAATAGTGATCGACAAGCTGTCTTCACTGCGCCGTCATGGTCGCTGGAGCTCAACCCAGGATAACGCCATCGCCCTGATGGCCCTCGGTAAAAGCATAGCCCGCTCAGCCAGAACGCAGAATGGCGATGTGATTATTACGCTGCCAAATGGCGATGAAGTCAGCAATAAAGCGGTGGAGCTGTCTACCATCGACCTGCTGGCTGGTGAGGTCAACGGCCTGAAAATCCGCCGCCAGTACCTGAACACCAAACAGCAAGCGGTGGATTTAAACAGCCTGCATCAGGGTGATCTAATAATCGTGAAGCTGACCATGGCCTCAACGCAGGGCACGCTGCACAACATCGCCGTAACTGACCTGCTGCCGATGGGGCTGGAAATTGAAAACGCACGCCTGAGTACGTCTTCGGATATCCCCTGGCTTAAGTCGTCAGCACAACCGGACTACACCGATATTCGGGATGACCGGCTGAACCTGTACCTGACCCTGGCCCCGCAGGAAGTGGTTTACTACTACACCACGCGCGCGGTCACGGTGGGTAACTTTGCTATTCCATCGATACGGGCTGAAGCCATGTACGACGAGAGCAAGTACTCACTGTCAGGTGCAGGCACCATGAAAGTACTGTCGATGCAGTAACGATGACAAGGCTCGTCAACTATCGCCTTCCCTACCGCTGGGCCAGCCTGCTGCTGGCCTGCGTTGTAGTGTTTGTTGCGGCATTACAGTGGCTGCCATTGCCGCTGGCCAAGCTGAGCGCGCCACAGGCGTACCGCTTCTATGACCGCAACGATGAGCTGTTGCAGGTGCTTATTTCCGACGATGGTTTTTTTCGTCTGTCGGTTGATACCGGACAACTGCCGGAGCTGTTTATCGAGACGCTACTGTTACAGGAAGATCAGTATTTTTATCAGCACCCCGGTGTTAACCCCCTGGCGATAGTGCGCGCGGCAGGTGCCAATCTGGCTTCCGGCCAGATCGTTTCCGGCGCCAGCACCATCACCATGCAACTGGCGCGAATGCTGGAGCGCCAGCCGCGTACCGTGGCAGTGAAAGTGCAGGAAATGTTTCGCGCCTTACAGTTGGAAATGCGCTACAGCAAAGATGAAATTCTGCAGTTTTATCTTTCCATTGCGCCATACGGTGGCAACCTGGAAGGCGTAAACGCCGCCACCTATGCCTACTTCGGCAAACCGGCCCGGCAATTAACACCGGCGCAGATTGCCTTGCTGGTTGTGCTGCCCAAGGCACCGAATCGGACCCGGCCAGACCGTCACCCGGCAACCGCCAAAGCGCGCCGGGACGAGCTGCTGGTGAAAATGCACAACAACGGGCTGATTGATGCCGAAACTCTGGCGCGCGCCGTGAATGAACCGGTCCCGACTGAGCGGCTCGCCTTTCCAGCGCGCATTCCGCATCTGGCCTGGTATTTAAAAGCGCAGCATCCGCAACAGAGCGATTTTCACACCACGCTTGAGCTGACCACCCAGTTGCGCGCCGAGCACATTGTTCAGCAGTACATTCAAGGCCTGTACCGGCTCGGTATTCACAACGCCTCAGTGGTGGTGCTGGATACTCAAAGCCATGAATTGCGTGCCCTGGTCGGCTCGGCGGATTATCTGGACCGCGAGCATGAAGGCGCTAACAACGGTGCCGTAGCGCTGCGGTCACCGGGCAGTACGCTGAAGCCTTTTCTTTATGGCTTGGCAATGGATAACGGGCTGATCGCAGAAAAGACCCAGCTTGAAGATATTCCATTCAGCGTCGCCGGTTACAGCCCACGCAATTACAGCAAAACCTTTCGCGGCCAGGTGACCGTGCGCGAGGCGCTGATCGACTCTCTGAATGTAGTGGCGGTGCGGCTTAGCCAGCAGCTTGGTATTGATCAGTTGCACCAGTTGTTGCAGCGCGGTGGCATTTCGTCATTGGATCAACCGGCGGACTATTATGGTCTGCCGCTGGTGCTGGGCGGAGTGGAAGTCTCGCTGCTGGAGCTGACTAACCTCTATGCGGCACTGGCCAACTATGGTGAATACCGCCCTTACCGGATTGCGCGCGCAACGCCTGCCGCCCGGCTTGCTGAGAGTCGCGCTACCCGGTTACTGAGCCCCGAGGCTTCCTGGCTGGTGGCGGATATTCTGACCGATGTGGAACGGCCGGACTTTCCCTCCATCTGGCAATATTCCAAATCCCGCCCGACGGTGGCCTGGAAAACGGGCACCTCCTACGGAAATCAGGATGCCTGGAGCATTGGCTTTCACCCGGAATATACCATTGGAGTCTGGGTGGGGAATTTCGATGGTACACCCGCGACACAGCTTTCTGGTAACAGTGCCGCAGCACCGTTGTTCTTTGATTTAATGCAGAGCCTTGTTAAGGAGCCGACTCGCTGGTTGGCCAAACCGGCAGGCATTGCTCAGCGTCAGGTCTGCGATATCTGTGGTTTGCCCGGTAACCGCTATTGCCCAAACCGAACCAGCGAACAGTATATTCCGGCGGCGAAGGGGCCGGTAACGCTGGCAACCTGTCAGGTGCGGCAGAAGGTGATCACGGATAAGGGCGAAAAAGTGATTGAAGTCTGGCCTTCGGAGCTGGCAGCCTTTTTCTATCGTCATGGTCTGCCGGTAGCGAATGTCCCGGGTTACGATGTCAGCCATATGGCCGGTGAGCGTTATTTCCCGCCGGTTATTCAGTCGCCGGTTGCCGGGACGCGTTACATCCGCCGGTTGGATCAGCTAAACGAAGACAGTCAGCAGATCAAGTTGCAGGCAGCGGTGACCAACCGCATCAAACGGGTGCAATGGTATTTGGATGACAAACGCATTGCCGACACCGACCAGCCGTTTGAACCGATTTTTATCAGCCCGCCGCCGGGCGACTATACCTTGACGTTGCTTGATGATACCGGCGGTAAAGACAGTGTGCCGTTGATTGTTGAGGATTACCGAACTCAGGGTAAGGCACCGTGACAAGGCGAACCTTGCTGCGCTTATTACCATGCGCTTTTTTGCTGCTGAGCCATTTGGCGTTGGCGGCGGATGCCACTATTCGGGTGCAGATATTATCGAAATATCATCCACAGCAGCTTGATATTACGACTCGCAGCCGGGTATTTCATTTGACGCCACAAACTCATTTGCACTGGCAGTTTTCAGCACCGCTTGGTGAGGATATAACTGTGACGGTGAATAACGAATTACAGCGGGTTTATCGCGGTAACTTAACGGTGGATTGGGATGGCGATGAATACCGTATTGAAAATAAAACGCCGCTGGAGGTGTATGTGGCAGGCGTTGTGGTGGGTGAATTGGGGGCGGATTCTGAGGTTGAATTAATTAAGGCGCAGGCGGTGTTGGCGCGCACCTATGCATTGAAGGTTGGAGCGCGCGAGCCGTTATCGGATTTGGCCTACCATCAGGTGTTTGCGGGTTTTGATGTTTATGCGCGGCGGCGTTATGCCATTACGTTGCAAACGCGTGGTGAGGTATTGTTGCGCGCTGGTGAGTTAGCGGCTGCGTTGTTTCATGCGGAGTGTGGTTCGGCGATTTATTTTGCGGGGCAGTTTTGGCCGACGGCGGATAAGCGACGGGCGTTGCCGTTACCGGTGGGGGTCTCTGTTGGGGCGCCCTGGCAAGTGATGTTGACGGATGCGCAGCTTGCTGAGGTTTTCCCGGATGTCGAGCAGTTAGTGTTACTAGCGCGGCAGCCGGTGGTGGTGGATATTGGTGCGCGGCAAATTGGGCTGGAGAGTTTTCGATTGCAGGTTAATCGGCGCTTTGGTTGGAACAGGTTGCCTTCTAATGAGTTTTCGGTTGAGCGGCTGAGGGATGGTTGGCTGTTGCGGGGGCGTGGCCGGGGGCATTTGGTTGGAATGTGTCAAAGGCAGGCGGGGGAATTGGCGCGCAATGGCATTGGGTATCGGGGGATTTTGGCTTTGTTTTATCCTGAATCCGAGGTATCGGGAGTATCTGACCTGAATCCGTAACGCCATAGCGGCACAGTGCGCAAGCCATTGATTCCTCCTTGCTTCCCAAAAACTGGGGTGAACCTACGGGAGCACCTGCAATTTTTGAAAAGCAAATAGAAATCAAGCTTTTCCACCCTGCATCCACTGAAGGCGTCACGGATTCAGGCTTGGGTCAGAGATGGCCTTGTTCTTTGAAGCTGATAATTTCATCTTCGCCGATAACGTAATGATCTAACAGGTTTAATTCAAACATGCTGCAAATTGCCTGCAGTTCTGCGCTTACATCAATTGCGTCTTTACTGGCAGTAGCAACGCCAGCAGGGTTGTTGTGGATCAGGATAAAAGCTGCGGCATTGTGTTTCATCGCTACTTGAATAATTTCTCTCGGTGCGACCGCCGTGCTGGTCAGCGCACCATAAAATAAATACTCCATGGCGATAACACGGTGGGCACTATCGAGAAATAATCCGGCATAAACTTCGCGCTCAAAGCGTTGAAAGGTAGCCATTAGAAAATCCTGAATTTGACCAAAGCTGTTCAATGGCTCGGAAAGTCGTTCAAAGCGTTTTTGTAAAATCTGTTGGGCGTATTCGATGATGGTGTTTTCATCTACTGGCAGGGTGATCACCCACTGCCCGTCCTGAAGCCTTAATGATGGGGTGTGTTTTGCTTCCGTCATGGTTAAATTCCTCGTTCAATTGTTAAACCTGAATCCGAGACTCCATAGCGGCGCAGTGCGCAAGCCATTGACTCCTCTTTGCTTCCCAAAAATTGGCGTGAACCTATAGGCGCACCTGCAATTTTTGAACAACAAATAGAAATCAAGCTCTTACACCCTGCATCCACTTTGAAGTCGCGGATTCAGGTTAAAAAGGTTGGGATAGCTGACTGTTTTTTAGCCGTTTAGTGCTAGCGCAACACCCTGAACACCAGGCAACCAGGCACTAATTCGCGGATTAGCGCCATGAAAGCCTCGTTTCTGGGGGGATACTGGGTAAACGGTTGGGGAAGTTGGCAAGCGGCTAAACGCCATGCCCAGAGCTGAATGGAGCTTTCCAAAGGGGGAAAGTTGTGGGGAATTTCAGAAAATTTTTTTAACGCGCGTGAAGCTCGTGTATCATGATGTACAGTCATAATAACCTCGTTGCAGGTTGTTGTGATTAGCTGGTTCGGAGTGTTGCCGCACTCTGGATCAGCGCCTTCTTCTTATCTACGAATACTAATGCAAATACTGACCTTATGGCGTTCGCCATGTTCTGTTTTTTCTTTGGCTGTTTCTACGAAATAGCAGTCTTAATCTAGCACTGATTGTGGTTCTGGTTCAATGGGTAATTTGGGGTGGGTGTTTTGTTTCCCTGAATCTGTGACTCCATAGTGGTGCAGTGCGCAAGACATTGATTCTGATTCCTATTTGCTTCCCAAAAATTGGGGGAACCTATGGGTGCACCTGCAATTTTTGGGAAGCAAAGAGGAATCAAACTCCTACGCTCTGTATCCACTTTGGAGGCACGGATTCAGGTCTTAACTCTACCGCCCGAATACGCCCAATCCACACATGATGGATGTCTCACAGCAATACAGCGTTCGGAACTTACAAGAAAGGTATTACCATCAACATCAGAGGTTTAATCCCGTTTTGATGAATTGGGAATATTCCATCGCTGTTTACAATTGTATTCAAAGCATTATCATATCCAAAACCGCTGGAGAGATTCCTAAAAAAACACCCTAACAAACACATTCAAGAGGCCATCGAAGAAGCCTTAGATTCAGGATGGGAATGGGTGGAAGCTGGGAAGTCCTCTCATGCGTTTTGTAGGTTGCGGTGCCAACTGGGCCACTCTGAACACCAAATGAGAGTTTGGAGCACACCAAAGAGTACAGAAACACACGCAGGCAAATTAGAAGAAAGGTAAAACGGTGCCAGTCTGACTAACTGGTGCCTGTCCAGAAAGGAGGCTTCGGTTTCGCCCAAATGAAAAGTCTCCTTTTAGTATGACGTTCAAGCACATCCATGTGACACTCGCCACTGACATCGTGTCAGTGCACGCATACTAAAAGGAGACTTTTCATTCGGGCTGGTGCAGTGCCAAATTTAAACGAGGTGTTTCCGGACAGACACTAACTGGTGTTTGGGTTATTTCAGCATTTTTTGGGGGAAACGATGAACACATATCACTTTGTTCTGGTTTTGGCAGATGCCAACCCAGATATCGAATCATTAGAAGACCGACTTTTTGAAGCAGGTTGCGACGATGCGCTGGTTTGTTATTACAACCAGACCGTTTACCTGGAATTTGACCGAGAAGCCGATACTGCAATAGAAGCAATGACTTCAGCTATTGAAAATGTAAACGCTGCAGGGTTTAGAGTGCGTTCAATTCAGGAAGGTGGTTATGCTTCTATGGCTGAGCTCGCAGCAATGTCTGGCTTAAGCCGACAAGCGATTAACAACTTTGCAAAAGGCACACGCGGTCCAGGTAACTTTCCAAAACCCGTTTATGGGGTTTCTTCTGGCACTCCACTTTATGAGTGGCCGGAAGTAGCTCATTGGCTGGTGGATCAAAATAAGATTGATCCGTCGGTATTTGAAATTGCGCAGGCAGCGAAAGAACTGAGAGTTCATTGATGCTTAGATGGCTTGATGGTGAAGATGTATTTAATCCAAAGACGAAGTTAAGTGACCTCCCAATATTCAGAAAAACTATAGCCCTACTTTTTGGCTTAGCTTTTTGGTCTGCAGTAATAGAGCTAGTTTTTTCTCATATACCGAATCGATGCCGACACCACGTCACGCTCAGGCGGGCTGCTCAGTTCGCCACTGTTTACCTTACTTGATAACGTCTTGCTCAATATCCTGAAAAAATTCGATAACACCATGTACCGCCCGACCGATAACCGGGTCGACCCGGTATTGCCAGGGGCCTTCCATTGCCGGGTAAAAAACTGGATGCGACTGAGCTAGACCCTTACTACAGCCACCAGAAACCCCGATACCAAAGCTTTATTCGCATCGTGGAAGATCTTCAGTGCCGTTATGGCCAATTAACCGACCAGTTAAGTGCCAACGGCAAAAGCATCCGGCAACAGTTTCTATTACCTGAATCCGTGACTCCTTCAAATCAGAGGGGTCAAATCAGAGGGGTCAAAATCAGAGGGGTCAGAAATCAGAGGGGTCAGAGCCATTGATTTTTGCAGAGGATTATCAATGACTTGCTGAAACTTAGATGAAAGTCAGCCTGGCTGACTGTACCAGACCCTGATAACAGTTTT
>JARRJP010000114.1:0-21488 GCA_037389025.1 Reinekea sp.
ATTAACTCCCTCCTTGAAAGCACCTATTTCAGGCATATGTTCAAATCGATTACTGTGAACGATTGCTGGCAATCCTAGAGCAAAGGCGTGAATTAGACTAAGCCCGACAGACCCGGGGTATACAAATGCGTGAGCCTTACTCATCACAAAAGTAATTTCCATTTCGTCCCAAATCTCACCTAAGAAATTTAGGTCCAAGCTTTCTGATCCTGAATAGTTTCGGTGGATTTCAATAGGTTCAATATCACCTATAACCATCAGGCTAATAGATTTCGAGAGCTCTTTAGGCAATAACAGCAAAGCTTCAACTAACAAACCGAAATTTGATTTAGATGTATGCCTTCCCAAAAATGCGACCGTGAAATTTGAACTAGAGTACTTCTCGACCTCAAATGTAAACCCTTTTCTAATTAGGCCAATATCAAGGCCATTATTCAAAGCAGTAACCGGTGAACTAATCAAATTTTTCGACAGCTCAATTTCTTCTTCTGTATAAAGAATCACATTGAATAAGTTCATTATCTTAAAACGAATGTAGCTTCCTGGCTTGGAACTAGTCGACGACCAAGCATGCCCCCACCAAAACACACTAACGCCTTTTAATTTGTATAAAATACTGACTATCAAACTACTTAAAAATCTTGGGTTTCCATTAATTACTAGAGCATCGCCACTTACTAATCCCATTTTCCAAACTTCTGAAACCAACTTTTGCCAAAAAAACATGCCAAAAAAACTAATCATGTCCACTTTACGGTATAAAACTTCATTATTAATAGTTTCCATCGAAGAAACACCAGCATTATCGACGGGAGAACAAAAAATTGATATTTCATATTCTTGGTTTTGCGCAACCAAACTTTCAACAAAACCACGGCGGTACCTTCCCAATGCCGGCTGTATGATTACTAAGCGCTTTTTATCGTCCATACCTAGCACCTAAAAACTTTTTATGTTGTTCTAACTCCAAATCTGAAAACCTCCTATTTATTACTCTGGCGGGGTTACCGGCAACTATCGAGTACTCCGGAACATCATTAATTACCACAGACCCAGCTGCAACTATTGCGCCTTCATTTATTGTTACGCCACCTAAAATCGTGGATCCATAACCAATCCATACATCATCATTGATTGTAATCAACTCAGACCTTGAACGCGGCCCATCAAAAATAGTTTGGCCACAAACATCATAAGTATGTTCACCTCGGTTAATAAAACCACATCGAGGAGCGATTAGAACATCATTTCCAATAATGATATCACTTAAAATTACTGTCCCACTATTAATACCAACATCATTGCCTATAACTATTTTATTATTAGGAGAAAACAGCTCGACATTCCATTGCACATGTACGTTTCGGCCGTATTCCACATAACGATACCGAAACCCAAAGTTCAATAGATTTCTAATGTAATTCAGTAACTTTTTCAACACCAGATACCATAATAAAAGAAATTAAAAACTCTAAGCTTACACAAATAAAAAACTGGCAGTTTGTTCACGACTTATCTGGGGCGACCCAAAAATTCAAATTAACCCCAAATAGACAGGACGAATACCGACTTATAAAGAAATCTAGACAAATACACTGTAACCATTACGAAGCAATTAGTATTAAACACACAAAACTAACTCCTTAATACTTAGCCTAACTCATTTTCAATACAATCGAAATAAACATCATCACCCCCTTAAGATTCATGATTCTGAAGCACTTTTCCTCTAAATGTAATTTTAAAAGCCGAATCGCAATAAGAAGCGAATCTAAAACACAGCTATAACCTAGTCAGAAAAAAACACATCTCTCATCTTACTCCTCAAAAAACCTAAATAGAGCTAGCGATGCCCAAAATACAGAGCGAACCCTTTCTTCACAACAAATATCATTCTTTTAAAAGCCAAAAAAATCCCAAATTTAACATACTGCCTTACATAATGGCCCATAGGTAACATATGTGCCTCTTTACCAGATTCTTTGAGAATAGAATTATAACGGGCCATTGCGAAAAAACGAGAATCTAAAACACTCAATGACTTTTGTTTTGTAAGCGAACCCGGCGAATCAAAGATTCGATAGACCGTCTTCTCACTCACTTCAAAAGAACTAACCGCAAGACCTAATCTAAGCGAAAAAACCAAGTCATTAGAAGCCTCAATTTCTTCGAAAAACAAACCATTCTCAAGAACCAAATCCCTTGAAATCAACTTACTCCACGGGGCATAAAACATATATTTAACATTATCTGAGCGCCCATCTATATAATCATCAACCAACCTCACATAGTGCTAATCATGAAGTATCTAAAATGACCACACAATGGTTGTATGAGGCCACAAATGTCTCCTTGAATGCGTTCAAGTTCCAATATTACGACATGCCCCTGCACCTGCCGAACTTGAACTATTCCAAATCAGGGAAACTCGCTTAAGCAGGGTAGGATCAACGCTATGAATTGTTTTACAGTTATCTACTACTAAGACTATTTGAATGTCTTCCCTTTCAGGGATCGAATTTAGAAGCCTTTCAATAGTGTCACTCGCTTTATAATACGGAATGACTACAGTGTATTTATACTTCAACATGTCTTGACCTAAAATATGTCACGATAATTAAAGCTATCATGAAATTTGCAACAAAAGCAGTCTTACCATACTCGATCATTGCACTGCTTAATTGACTCAGTGGCAAAAGCATTGACCAAACTAGCCCCGCCTTTGCTAACCAAACATTTTGATTATTACCCGCCCTAATTGTAATGAGACAATAGAAGGACAGTACCGAAACTAAACCTAGAAAAAAGACCAATCCAAAAATACCATATCGAAACACAAACACAGCGACCCACGACTCCAATGACAATTCTGGGATTAATCCAACACCAAAGCCATTATTTAACAACGCACTCTCTATTACATTAGCTATCTGATCTAGCCGTATGTTCAAAGTTTCAGACTCATTAGCTGAAAGAAGCAACAACTTGACATCCTTAACAATCCTCAAATCGAAAATAGAAAGCATATCGAGAATAACGCGCAGATTAATCAAAAGCACAGGTATTGTAAGTAGAAAAAATATTGAAAGGTAGAAAAACACTTTTCTCTGTGAAATAAGACCCAACAACCATACTGAGACTATAGTGCAAAATATGATTGCTTTACTTTGTGATAAAAATATTAGAAGAATTGCCAATAGCGAAGCAATACAGTACCGAACCTGCAATGTTTGCAAAAACCGCGAATACAGCAAAACCAGAAATGTAAAGAACACAAATGCAGAATAATAGGTTGTAGCAAAGAAAGTAGTGGAAACCTCTAAGAGATTAGTTCTATATTCTCTTTTATATAGCCCAAAAACTATAGAGCTAACACGATCAAGATCAAGAAAAAACACTTCCAAAACCGCGTATACAGCTGCCCCAAAGACTATATAGGCTATTAAGTCGCACAACTTACCCGTATCCACATTTCGCAGGAGCACCGTACAACCTACTACTGATACAAACAGCATTGTTGGTCTAAAAAATGAAGTAAAAGATACAGAACCGATTCCTCCTTTACTAAAATCAAAAAATAGAGCTGGTAACAAGGCTATTTGACATAGAATAAAATACATCGTCACCCAAAGCCCAAGCCCTACGAGATTAGAGCGGCCTATAAATATCGCCGGCAACACCAAACCTGCAAGTACAAGAATATTTATGTGAACTTGAGATGCATTAAATTTCGCTGGAAATAAGGGAAACAGAACAACTAAAAGAAAGAAAATTGAAAAATATACTTTCTTAAACTCAAGCACTTTCATTTTATAGTCAACTGTAGGTCAGCAATATCAAGAAGGCGCACTAACTCGTACAAGCGGGCCTGACTAGTTTCGATATCTTTTGAACGAGCAGAATTCACCCCTTTCTCGCCAGCCGTTTTACTGAAATGCAACTCCAAGAAGGCAACCACTTCTTTTTCTGTATATCCGTTTTGTAGCATTACATAGCCCAATTCGAAACCGGGTGGGTTGTAAGGGTAGCCGTATTGGGAGGCTTCCAATGCCTCTATGAAATCTTTCGAATTAACAACCCCAACCATTTTTTTATACGTTTTGGACTTGTAAAACTCATTCGCCCCGTATCTATCACGCATCAATTCATATGCGTACATATTAAAACCGTGATAACCGACGGATTTAGAGTATAGAGCCTTTTTATTTCTAATTGCCCCTATTTTATTTAACACATAATGAATTACCGGTCTGACCCCATGTCTTCTTTCTAAACCAAAACGAAATACATTACTATCATGAAATATTACGCCGTCAGAATATAATTCAGGTTTAGAGGCATTGACCTTAAAGAACCTGTCGCAATTGTTAAGTGCCTTTTCTGAACTTTTCAGTTTGCTTCCGACAGCACAAAACCATAGTTGATGGTTAAAGGTCTCATCGAAATCCATGATAGTACCATCAACACTTAGTCGTCTCCAAAGGCCACGAGTTTCATCGAACTCGTGGGCTAAAAATGTAGATTCTGCGAGATCATATAATTCCTGATCCTTCAGCACATCATATGCATACAAAAGTGCTTCTATCACCCAGGCTTGACCCATAAGACCATTACACAAATCTTTTTTTGGGTTTATTCTACAATAGAACGCAGCTTCCATCGGGCGGGCCTCGCTGCTAGTCAAATAATCGATAGCAGATTTGGCTGCATTGAGATACTCAACCTTACCCAGTCGCTTATATAAACAACAAAATACAACTAACCAATGAGCTGTCACTCGCACAGGCGTCTCAGGGTCAAGATAAGGGCCGTTATGCCCCCCTTTAATCCCTATATTCGAGTCAAAGACCAGATTATCTAAGCTTGCTGAAATCAATAAACTTTCAATAGATATCATTATCACCCCTCTAAATTGGCAATCAATTTTATTTAGTCGCGTTTGATAATTCTAAAGTGAAGGAAAACCCCATATAAAAATTTCTTTGCAACATAATATGTGTGTGCTACTCTATCTGATGTTTTTCTTAGATTCCTATACCCGATAAGCAAGTGCTCGATATTCTTTTTCAAATGAAATTTAAAGCTATCCGAAATACCGCCTTCTCTCATATTTACCAATACATCATCAATGTACTTAATTTTTGCTCCAGAATTTATAGCTCTAGAAATAAAGTCATAGTCAGCGCTTATACTATAACGCAAATCAAAACAACCAATTCGCTTATAAAGCGAACTTCTAACAAATACGGCAGGGTGATGAATGATTGAACTCCGCGGGCCTAGCTTTGGCAAAAGACTTCTAGTATATACTTTACCTTTAGCGCCGCTAAAATCTACTTTTCTAATAGAGCCCGCAAGTATCTCAATTTCCGGTGCTTCATTAAAATGCATTAAAACTTTGGCGATTGCTCCAGGCTCAAATGCATCATCAGCATTCAGTATTGCAATCACATCCCCTTTTGCACGGCGAATACCTTTATTCATGCCGTCATAAATTCCGCGATCTGGCTCTGATATGACTACAGCATTGGCAAAATTCTCATAATTCGCCTTAACAACATTTAGTGTACCATCGGTAGAATTTCCGTCGACAAATATGGTTTCAGTCGTTAGCGTTTGTTCGCTTATGATACTTGCAATAGTGTCTCGAATAGTGCGCTCCGCATTAAAAAATGTCGTCACTACAGTAATTTCAGGATCTTTTTTATCACAACTCATTATCCACCTCACCTTACTTATCCAAAAAATAAAAAACTCGCATAACGACGTGCGAAGACCCCTAAACTAGTGCCTTTAAGCAATCCGAAATTTTTTCTTTAAAATTTGATAGACTAAAATTACTATTAGCATACTCATAAATAGAAACAGATAGCATTTCAATTTCTTCAGGTGTGCAATTCACGGTGGTTTTAATACGCTCTACCAGAGCATCTATTTCGACATTCCCAAACTCTTCAACATTTGGAAAACTCTCTCCACAATTTGGAGATATGATTGGTATCAACCCAGCTCTCATACATGTCAATACGGATGTAGGTGCATCAATTAGCAAATCCAAACCTTTATGAACAATCCCTCTTGATCCAAACCACACCACCTCTCTACTCGGTTGAAAAATATTCTTCCTTGCTTTTACGGGCAGACCAGACGGGCTTAAACTCAAAACGACCTTTTCTTTCTTCTGCGAAGTTCTCAATAACTGCGCATGTTTGGATCCTAGGCATACGATAGAGTCTGCTAGTTCAGTATCACTCACAGCATAATACGTACCCGATCTTTCGATTTTCAACTTTTTCCTGTGTCTTTTCATGAAATAATCGATACGCTTCTGTTCATTTTCAAATGAAAAATCAGGAGGAGCTTCTGTTAGATACAAGACCCTACTACCACCTGGTTTCAACTCACCATTTCTATAGGGGTCACCAAAGCCAAATATAAAATCATATCTAACACCCAAGTTATTATATACTTCCCTGCAGTCGTAAACATCTACGCAGAATCCCATTTCAACTAAACAGGTTAAAATAACTTGACATTCTTTTCGATTTGTAAAATAACTAAATTCAATATTATCAGAATTGAAGGAATCAATAACATAGGAAAACATCGCTCTTTTCTGGCTAGCTTCGCCATTTGCGCCAACATTAAAAATGGGAGCCCTTGTCTTTAATCTTTGACGCCAAACTTTATTAATGAGCGATACTTTCATGCTTAAAATACCTATAGAGAACGATAGACAATGGGATGACACCAAAAAACAAGTGGGCAATAGTTGTTGCCAGTGGCGCACCAACAATACCAAAATACTTAACAAATGGGATAATTAGCAAAACGTTAATGAAAGCAGATGCAATCCCAAATGTGGCCTGAATTTTCAGTTTTTCAAATGCGTTCAACATGGGAATTACTATTGACGTAATAGAAACAAAAACGATTTGAACTCCAAAAAAGCAATAAATGCAAAAAAACCGTAAACAATACTAAACATATAACCCTTAATTGCCACCGACCTCATAAAGGCTATTTCACCCAAGGCTTGGTATTTGGTAAAAAAAGGCCAGATAACTGATGTAAACACGCCCAACGCAAAAATAAAGAGCGAATAAAATTTAAAAACAATATTGTATTCAGCAGCTCCAGCAGGACCCAAAATAAACGCTACAAACGCAGTACCAGAACCAAAATTCAGGAATTGGACAAGAGTCAGAATAAAAAATGATCTAGAAGTGTTATCAAATACACTATTAAATTTACACCCTATATTACTACCGTAATTAAAATACACCCTTTCAAATGAAAATAAAAATGCATAAGACAAAACTAATAGTAGGGGTAGGACATATACAAGCACATAAAACCATAGAAGACCTAAGCCAAAAAATATTGAAAAACCTGTTAGTAAAATCGTGCATACTGTCATTACTAGCAAGTACGAATTCGCTTTTTCTGTTTTTTGAAGCCCGCGCAATAAATCCAGAAAAACACTTAAAAGCAAATTCAAATATGCTGAAATCATGAAACCTATATATAGGGGTAAACTCGGTAATATATTTCGTCCTAGAAATAAAGCCTCAAACACAATCCAAGCAGAAAATAGCGAAATAATCGTTAAAGCGCTAAGCTTGCTAATTGCTAAAATCGACTTACTAAAAACCCCCGATATTTGGATGCAGTCGGTGTTGCCATCCAATCTAGCAATTTTATTGAGCATTGATTTGGATATACCAAAATTTGAAAGTACAATGAAGGAATTTAATGAAACAAGTGTTGCAATTAGACCAAACCCCTCTTTTCCGTATAAACCAATCAAAAGCGGAATAAATGCGATTTGGCTAACTGACGCGATAAGCCGGGTAAAAAGACCTATCCCACCTGTTTTTACAATTCTAAGAAAAAATGGCGACATCATAGATACGATCCGGTTTGAACTTCTATCAACTCTAATGGGATTTTCCCAGGGTTTTCCAATGCGTGCACTTCTCCAACGGGTATATATACTGACTCATTTTCACTCACAAGCCTGTTCTTTTCTCCGATGGTCACATTGGCAGTTCCTGACACAACAATCCAATGTTCTGCTCGGTGGTGGTGCATCTGCACAGAAGGCTTTCCACCCGGTTTAACAATGATGTTTTTTACTTGGTGGCGCTTGCCGCTACCTATGCTCTGGTAAGTACCCCAAGGTCGGTAAACCTTGGTGTGTACCTCGTGCTCACTACGGCCTCTCGCTTTTAGTTGCTCTACAATATGTTTTATATTTTGGGCTTGGTCGCGTGGAACCACCGCTACAGCATCTTTGGTTTCAACAATCACTAAGCCTTCCACACCTACAGCTACAATTAAGCGGCTCTCTGAACGGATGAAATTATTTTTTGCCGCATAGGTAAGCACATCACCTTGATGTACGTTCCCGTTCTCATCTTTTTCATTAAGGTCATATAGCGCAGCCCACGCTCCTATGCCATTCCAGTCGCCTGAATAGGGCACTACCACTGCTTTTTCAGTCTTCTCCATCACCGCGTAATCTATGGAGTCTGAAGGGGATTGAGTAAAAGCTGTAGCATCTACTTGAAAGGAATTCAAATCTTTGCTGTGGCCAGCGAAAGCCTGTTTTATAGCCAAGAAGATAGCAGGCTGTAGCGTTTCTAGTTCGTCTAGGTAAGTCTGGGCTTTCACCACAAACATACCGCTATTCCAGTAGTAGCCACCTTCTGCTAGGTATTGTTCTGCAACTTCAGAGCAGGACTTTTCTTTGAAAGCCTTAACTGGGCTAACACAACCTTTATGTTCCGCCTGGATATAGCCGTACCCAGTTTCGGCATAGGTAGGTTGAACTCCAAATGTCACGATTTTTCCATGAACAGCTTGTTCAACTGCTTGCTGCACTGCTTTCGCAAATTCCGAAATATCCCGCATTACATGATCGGCTGGTAATACCAACAACACGGCATCTTCATCACGTTGCGACGCTTGGAAGGCGGCCAAGGCAATCGCAGGGGCTATATTACGCCCTACTGGCTCTAACATAATATCGGTCTTCACGTTCGTCGCAGACAATTGCTGGGCGATCAGAAAACGATGCTCATCGTTACAAACAACAATAGGGCTTTCACCAATCCCCGCGGCGACTGTTCGTTCAGCGGTTTGCTGGATAAGGCTCTTGTTTGCATCAACGAGGTTAATACATTGTTTAGGATATAACTCTCGGGACATTGGCCACAAACGGGACCCGACACCACCGGCAAGTAAAACAGGGATAATCAAACAGATACTCCTTTAGATTCCTTAACTGTGCGACCCGTTTTTATCAAATTCAGCAACACCATAACCTTTTGGATTTTCAACGTGATACCCAAATACCATGGCACCTAAGGTACGGGACGATGCGTTGCTTAATAAATCCATGAAATCGTGCCCATAAAAAACATTATCACTTAGAACTAGGGCTGCGGGTGAGCCAGCTAAAAAGTTCTCAGCTAACATCACCAAAAAATAAAACCATCTAGAATCTCGCACTATTTCTTTAGTGATCTCTTCCACACGCCTTAACTCTTCACGAACATCTTCTATTTCTTTCTGCAACACCTCATATTCTCTAAGCTTAAATTTTAAAAATCGCTTAGTAATATTCAGTTTCTCTTCAATACCTTGTGGAGTTAGCAAATATGAATAAGCTGGCTTGTTTTTACTGTTCTTAAAGTTGCTAGCTTTAATCCAGCCAACTTCGAGAAGTGCCTGAATACAAAAATTAGTTTTACCTAAACTAATTCCCATCAACTGAGAAAGCTCACGTTGACTGACACTAGGATTAGACTTCAAGGATTTGAACAACTTGTAGCGAAGTTCATCGGAGAGAGTTGGCATTTCTATAAGATAACCTGAGTTCACGTAACTACTCACCCCAAAAAGCCACAATTTCCCCCGCCAACGCCATCTGTATAGCAATCAACGGACTCACACCCTTAGTTGCCACACTCTGTAAATAACCAGAGATTCGACAATACGCCCGCGCCATCACAACCTGACGGAAGCACCCAGACACCTTTTGCTTAACCTTCGACATTCGTAAATCTCTTTCCGAACGATTGTCTGTGAACGCAACGTCTCCATTTTTTGCAAACCTCAATACCGATACTTCATGCACTTTCAATCGCTTCCAAAGATTATGAGCGTCCGATTTTGCTATTCGACCTCGCTGACCTTTCGGTTTTTCCGGTATCTCTTTCGCCCCTTGAGTCAGAATTGTTCGATAACGTTTCTGTAGGTTCTTGTATGCTGGTCCGATTAATTTCTTCTGTTTGCTTTTCGAGACTGTCTTGCAAGTGCCCTGTGATAACGTTCTCATTTTCCGGGCATGATCATGGGCATCCACAATAAACGTCAACTCGCGCAACAAATGTGCACCACACAACTCATGATCGCAATGATCATAAGACAGGTAAGAGGACAAACAATCATGGATCAGAACCCCGCCATAGAGCGGAATATTTTGAGAGGACGGTTTGCTGGAATTGACTGGAGTTTTGGCAGTGTTCTTTTCCAGAAAAATGGCACAGATGATATCCAATAGAGCCAGCATGCTTTGCATGAGCAATCGAATTTCCCCAGAGACTTTATTTTCAGAAGATAACCGATTGAACTTGGACTTCAACCGATCCAGTTCGTCTCTTACTGAGGTTTTATTGATGCTGACCATAAGAATTCGGATAAGGAGTATAAATGACGTTAAAATATCATGAAAATTGCCAAAACTCTAAGATCTCTGTAAAAGAAATACACCTTAAATGAGAGACGGCAGGGTTATCAAAACTTTGAGATTGACGAAAAGAGAAGCAGATAATTAATATTTTTAGTTATCATTAGGAAGTATTTTCCTTATTGGGGGAGAGTAGTTACGAGTTCACAGCGTGAACGCAGTGTAAGGATGTATACTTACGAAGGCAATAAGTTTTGCTTATTCACCTAACCGGAACGTTATTTAGCCCTATTTTACCAACAACCTAGTATCTTCTCCCAAACCCAAACCACCCAACCCCCAAAGCCAACACAGTCCACCCCGCCCCAAACAAATAAATCAACCCAGACCCATCCCAAAACCAACCCGCCAATAAATTACCAATCAACAAACCAAGGCCGGTGCCCAATGCAACATAAAGCCCCTGACCAAAGCTGGCCTGCCCTTCAGGGAACAGATGAGCGATTCGGTGAATGGCGACAGAATGAACAAGACCAAAAGACAAGGCATGTATGGCTTGAGAAGCAAACATAACCCAGAAATATTCAGCAAAGGAATAAACCAGCAACCATCGGATTACAGTAGCAAATAAAGCAAATGCCATTAATGACCGTTCGGAAAAACACATAAAAAGCCTGGTAATGGAAAAGAAGATAACGATTTCACTGAATGAACCAAAGCTGATGAGGAAGCCATTCGCTGAAGCGGAATGTCCATGCCCTCGTAAATAGAGATCAAAAAAGGTGTTGAAAGGCGCCATACCGAATTGCCAGAAAATGATGGCCAGTAACAGGATGAAAACCTGTTTCCAGGGAATACTCTCCAAAGGCTGACTGTTTTTTTCGTTATGATGGTTTGTTTTTTCCGATTGATCAGGAATAAGAAAGGTGGAGGCGACCATTAGCAGAATTGCGACAAAGCCGAAGTAGATAATAATATCAACAGAGTGCGTATCCAGCAGACTCCCCACTACCCAGACGATAGAGACAAACCCAATCGAGCCCCATAGTCGAACCTGCCCATATCTTTTTTGTTCTGAACCTAAAATAGAAAGTGTGATGGACTCCATTTGCGGTAATGTGGCCGACAAAAACACACCGAATAGTCCAAAGGAAGCTAAATAAAGCCAGAAGCTATCTGCCAATAGTACTGAAAGATAGAAAACCGCCATTGCGATGTAGCCAAGGCGAATAAATATCATTCTCCGACCTGTCTTATCGGCCAAATAACTGAAGATAAACGGTGCAAACATATTCACACCATGAATGGTGGCAACAATAATGCTGATTTCCTGCCCATTTAATCCTTTATCCGTCAGGAAGCGAGCGATATAAGGAATAAAAATGCCAAACAAGGCAAAGTAGAAGAAATACATTGGCGATAGTCGCCAGGATTTCTGAGCAAATGTCATTGATAAGGTTGGCACAATCGATCCTTTATTTTGATAAGTACTGCTTCAGCGCCTTCTTTCGCTCTCTTCGCTCCTGGAAAAAGCGGCTCATAATCTGAGCACATTCATCGGCAAGCACACCCGAGTCTATGTTAAAGCGATGATTAAAGTGAGATTGCTGTTCAATATTGCTCGCGGAACATATTGCTCCGGCCTTTGGTTCGCTGGCACCAAATATTAGCGTTCGTATTCTGCTGTGAACCAACAGCCCAGCGCACATTGAACAAGGCTCAATGGTAACGTACAAATCGCAATCAACGAGACGATAGTTTGCCTGACGCTTAGCAGCTTGACGTATAGCAACCATTTCCGCATGAGCGCTGGGATCTAGTGTTGATATGGTCTGGTTATAACCTTCTCCTACAATACTATCGTTACAGACAACCACCGCTCCTATAGGAACTTCGCCCTGTTTAAAAGCAAAATCGGCGAGCTCCAAAGCCCGCCGCATATAGTTTTCATGTTTCTGGTTCAAGCTAGAATCTTCGATGATTATTCCCACTCAATCGTCGCAGGTGGCTTACCAGAAATATCATAAACCACTCTCGATACTCCGCCGATCTCATTAATAATACGATTACTGACTTTTCCGAGCAGTTCATAAGGCAGGTGAGCCCAATGAGCTGTCATGAAGTCAACTGTTTCTACCGCCCGAATGGATATAACCCATTCATAACGTCGCCCATCACCGACAACACCAACAGATTTAACGGGTAAGAATACTGCAAAGGCCTGTGAGGTTTTGTGATACCAGTCGGCCTTATGAAGCTCTTCGATAAAGATGGCATCTGCTTCTCGCAAAATATCCGCATACTCTTTTTTTACTTCACCGAGTATGCGCACGCCAAGGCCCGGCCCTGGAAACGGGTGACGGTACACCATGTCATAAGGCAAGCCCAGTTCGAGGCCGATTTTGCGGACCTCATCTTTAAACAGTTCGCGCAACGGCTCAACCAGTTCCAGTTTCATATCTTCCGGTAAGCCACCAACATTATGGTGTGACTTGATCACATGCGCTTTACCGGTTTTTGATGCGGCGGATTCAATAACATCTGGATATATCGTGCCCTGAGCTAAAAACGCGACGTTCTGAATTTTTTGAGCCTGTTCATCGAATACCTCGATAAACACTCGACCAATAACTTTACGCTTTTGCTCTGGATCCGAAACACCTTCCAGCTCACCGAGGAAACGGGATTCAGCATCGGCACGAATGACTTTCACGCCCATATTGTCTGCAAACATTTGCATTACCTGATCCCCTTCGTTTTTACGAAGCAGACCGTTATCAACAAAAACACAGGTCAGTTGATCGCCAATCGCCTTATGCAGCAATGCAGCAACGACAGAGGAATCAACACCGCCGGAAAGACCCAGCAAGACTTTTCGATCCCCAACCTGATTTCTCACTCGTTCAATCTGGTCATCGATAATGTTTTCCGCCGTCCATAATGCTTCACAGTTTGCCATCGTGCGGACAAAGCGCTCCAGCAGATCCAGGCCTTTAAGGGTGTGAGTCACCTCCGGGTGAAACTGGATGCCATAAAACTGCTTATCATCATTGGCCATCGCGGCAATCGGGCAGCTTGGCGTGGAGGCCATTAGCTTAAACCCATCAGGCAATTCGGTTACTTTATCGCCGTGGCTCATCCAGACATCAAGCAGGTCTCCGTCGTTGGATTGTCGATCAAACAAGCCATTCAACAGGGCGCCGTCACCTTCAACCTTGACTTCGGCATAGCCGAATTCCTGTTCTTTTGATGCTGAAACTTGCCCGCCAAATTGTACGGCCATAGCCTGCATGCCGTAACAAATACCAAGTACTGGTACGCCGAGATCAAAAACGATGTCGGGAACTCGCGGACTGCCCTCTTCCGTTGTGGATTCAGGGCCACCTGAGAGAATAATGGCTTTTGGTTGAAAGGATCTGATGTCTTCATCAGACATATCGAAAGCGCGGATTTCGCTGAAAACACCCAGCTCCCGAACTCGACGGGCAATCAACTGGGTGTATTGAGAACCAAAGTCGAGGATCAGAATTTTGTGAGAATGAATATTTACATGGGACATGATTAGGACTCTGTTAAATTAGCAGTACGGTGAGCAGCAACGCTCACCGGCTTTTGATTCAAGCCTGAATCCGTGACTCCATAGCGGCGCAGTGCGCAAGCCATCGATTCCTATTTGCTTCCCAAAAATTGGGGTGAACCTATGGGTGCACCTGCAATTTTTGAAAAACAAATAGAAATCAAGCTCTTACACTCTGCATCCACTGAAGGAGTTTTGGCGCTTCTTTGGTAATCTGCACGTCATGAACGTGAGACTCTTTCATACCCGCACCGGTAATTTGTACAAACTCAGGTTTGGTGCGCATTTCATCAACCGTTTTACATCCGGTATATCCCATCGCAGCACGGACGCCGCCCATCAACTGATGCACAACAGCAGTCATAGGTCCTTTGACGGCGATGCGGCCTTCAATACCTTCCGGCACCAGCTTTTCAACACCACTTTCTACCGTCTGGAAATAGCGATCACTGGAGCCCTGGGACTGAGCCATCGCACCAACAGACCCCATGCCCCGGTAGCTCTTGTATGCACGCCCTTGAAATAATTCGATTTCACCGGGGGATTCGTCGGTGCCGGCAAACATACTGCCGGCCATAATGACATAAGCACCAGCCGCAAGCGCTTTGGCGACATCGCCAGAAAAACGGATACCACCATCGGCAATCAGAGGAATACCATATTCTTTTAAGGCTTCTGCAACATTTGCAACAGCGGAAATCTGCGGTACACCAACACCGGCAACAATTCGAGTGGTACAGATAGAGCCAGGGCCAATCCCCACTTTTACGCCATCGGCACCGGCTTTAGCCAAATCTCGCGCTGCTTCAGCAGTTGCGATGTTACCGCCAATGACATCCACTTGAGGAAAGTTTTCTTTTACCCAGCGAACCCGGTCAATTACACCTTTACTATGGCCGTGCGCAGTATCTACGATGATGACATCGGCGCCAGCATTCACCAACGCTTCCACTCGATCCGGTGTATCAGCGCCGGTACCGACAGCAGCACCGACTCGTAATCGGCCTTCAGCATCTTTTGAAGCATTTGGATATGACTTGGCTTTATTGATGTCCTTAACGGTCATCATGCCGGTCAATTTAAAATCTGTGTTAACCACCAGAACTTTTTCAATTCGGTGATCGTGCAGCAAATCGCGCACAACCTCAGCAGACTCACCTTCCTTTACCGTCACCAACTGTTCTTTAGGTGTCATGATAGTCTCAATCTTTGCATTCAGATTCTTTTCGAATCGAACATCGCGACTAGTGACGATGCCAACCAGGTCACCTTTATCCATGACAGGAACACCGGAAATATTGTGCTCTGTTGTCAGGCTAAGCAATTCGCTGACAGTTGCGTCGGCATCGATGGTTATCGGATCGCGAACAATTCCAGATTCATATTTTTTGACCTTACGAACTTCCCGAGCCTGTTCTTCAACCGTCATATTTTTATGAATAATGCCGATGCCGCCTTCCTGAGCCATGGCAATCGCCAGTCGTGCTTCTGTTACGGTATCCATTGCGGCAGATACCAAGGGAATATTAAGCTCTATATTTCGGGACAGGCGGGTTTTCAGGGAAACTTCTTTGGGAAGGACTTCTGAATGACCGGGTACGAGTAATACGTCGTCAAATGTCAATGCAGTCTGGCTGATACGCAACATGGTCTGTTTCCTTTAAGGTAGCATGGAAATAGCGAAGAATTGGCAAGGGCAGTATAGACCGGCCCGCCTTCAAGTTGCGGCGGCATTATAACCATATTTGCTTAAAGGCAAAGCTTTATGGCAAAATCGCTTTTTCCTATATATTGCCTTTTTGCGGGTCAGACAAAGGCAATTCCTTCCTCAAACAAATATGATGAATCATGTTTTCAAACCAACCGTCCGCACCACTGTCGGTCTCCCAACTGAACAGACAGGTCAAGCAACTACTGGAAACCCAATATCCTGCCATACCGGTTCAGGGGGAAATATCGACACTGAGTCGACCAGCATCTGGACATATTTATTTTACCTTGAAAGATCAGGGTGGCCAGATTCGATGCGCGATGTTCAAAGGCTCGCTGGCTCGCAACCGTTACCTACCCAAGCAAGGAGACGAGGTTGTCGCCATCGGCCGACTGAGCTTGTATGAAGGTCGGGGCGACTACCAACTGATCGTCAATACGCTACAACCGGTTGGCGAAGGTGCTCTGCAAGCAGCTTTTTTCCAGTTAAAAGAACGGTTGGATACCGAAGGGTTATTTGCCGGTCAGCATAAGAAAACCATCCCTGCCCGAATTAAAACTGTGGGGGTGGTCACTTCGGGAACTGGGGCGGCTTTTCATGACATTTTAACTGTGTTGCGACGCCGATATCCGGCGCTACAGGTTACCCTCTACCCGTCTGCCGTTCAGGGTGATGAAGCGGCTGCGACAATAGTAAAAGCAATAGAAAGTGCAAACCGGCGCAATGAAGTGGATGTACTTATTGTCGGTCGAGGTGGCGGGTCGTTGGAGGATTTATGGTGCTTCAATACTGAAGTGGTTGCCAGAGCGATATTTGCATCCAGTATTCCGATCATTTCTGCCGTCGGGCATGAGGTTGATGTATCCATTGCCGATTTCGTCGCCGATCAGCGAGCCGCAACACCTTCCCAGGCTGCTGAGATGATCAGCCCAGACCAATACGACCTGATGCAACAATTGGATATGAGAGAACAGCGCCTGCGTATCGCGATACAGGCAATATTAAAGGAACATCAGCAAAGCCTGACACATTTACGCAAACAACTGAAAAGTCCTGAAGAACTGGTCAGACAATGGCAAACAAATCTGGGCTTGCTTAACCAGCGCTTGACACGGGCCATTCAGCAACCCATTGCTAATCGGCAACAAAATCTAAGTCATTTGCAGAAGCGCTTGTATCAATCCAGTCCGACACGGCAGTTACAGGAGCGCCAGCAACATCTGGAGCGACTGACAAAAACACTGCACAAGCAAATACAAACCGCATTGACACAGAGTCAGTCCAGGTTTCAACAAGCGATAGCCAGGCTGAATGTTTTATCGCCACTGGGAACATTGGAACGTGGTTACTCCATTACCCGGAGCGAGGCTGGAAAGGTTATTCAACGCTCCAGCCAATTGAAGAAAGATGACCGGATTGAGACGCTATTAAAAGAGGGGCGAATTGTCTCGACCGTAACTGAGATCAAACCAAGCGAATAGCACCACAAATGATGTTTAGCTATTTTTCTCAGTAAGAGCCTCAAGACAGGCAGACAGGCAGACAGGCAGACAGGCAGACAGGCAGACAGGCAGACAGGCAGACAGGCAGACAGGCAGACAGGCAGACAGGCAGACAGGCAGACAGAATAAGCACAATAGAATCAGCATTCAAATGGAGGAGTAAGTATGACTAATGCGACTGACTTTGGCCCTTTGCAATTATTGATCGGCATTTGGCAAGGTCAATCCGGCACTGACCTTTCACCAGAACCGGATGGCACCGAACATAATCAATATCGGGAGAGGTTTGAGGTTCAGCCCGTTCGCCCACTCAGCAATGCCGAAGAACAGCACCTAATGGCAGTTCAATATCATCAAACTGTCTATCGTATTCGGGACAACAAGCAGATACATGACCAGTCCGGCTATTGGAGCTGGGATAAGGAAATGCAGACCGTTGTTATGCACTCATTCACTCTGGCACGGGGCATGTCAGTCATAGCTGGCGGTCAGGTGCAGATTGATGAAAAGTTTCGCCATCACTTCAACGTCAGTGCCAGTGCCGAAATCGGCGCGCAGTGGCCAATCAGCCAATCGCCCTTTCTGGCACCTGAATCCGTGACTCCATAGCGGCGCAGTGCGCAAGCCATTGATTCCTATTTGCTTCCCAAAAATTTCAATGAACCTATGGGTGCACCTGCAATTTTAAAAAGCCAGAACAGTAAGTTTCAAGCAGGAAATGACTGTTGTCGGCAGTGAAATGAATTACAGCCAAACCACCGTGCTTGATATCTATGGCCGTTCATTTGAGCATAAAGATGAGAACACACTGATTCGTATCAGATAGTACCGTTTCTCAATGAATTTGACAGGTTGATCTGTTTTTTGCCCTGTGAAGCCAGTCCTTGTCCTTAATATCCAGGTTGCATAGTGAACCACAGGCCGGGCATTGGATACTGACTCATTTTTTCGGGGGCATTCACAGCAGGGATGGCGGTACCTTTGACAATGGATATGCCGGGCAAAGTAGGCTTGATGTTTGGAGTTTAACCCGTAGAGCTGGAACGAAGCGGTGGACTTCTGGAGGGCTTCTCGAAGAGTGAGCCGCCGTTTTACCGAACAGCAACTTTTAACCGGCGGGTCATCTTAAAGCCGCCTGATCTCTCAGGCGGCTTCTTGGATCAGAGAACAGCTAAGTCACTAACTCACTGATAACTCCAGTCTAATGTAACACCAAAGAAAGCTGAGTAGCCGCGAATACCGATGTACCAGGTATCAGCACTGGGATCATTGATAGAACAACTTTCCGAGTTGCTACTACTGTATGAACGGCAATCGTATGAACTGGTAGTCGGTTGAGAACCTTTTCTAAGGTATAGATCTGCATCCCCTGAGCCACCAGAGATGCTCACATCCAGACTGCCCACACCGCTTGGAATAGTAACTGGGAAATATACCCAACTACCGCGGGGTCCGGACAACCCAGTCTCCGTGCCTGAGTCACTGCTACCAATATAATCTGCAACCAGAGAAACACCACTGAAGCTTGAGTAAGCTCGAACCATTACATAGTAAGTCCCTATATCAGGTGAGCTGAACAAACATGACTCTGAGTTACCACTCACGTATGGACGACAATCATAGGAACTTGTTGTTGGTGCGCTGCCAGATTTCACATACAGGTCCGCATCACCGATACCACCACTCATAGTGAAGGTCAGGTTAGTGGCACCAGCAGGAACTTCAAATCTATATTCCAACGATTGCGACGAAGACGCATTCAAACCAATTTCTGGAACACCTTTTTCCAGTTCAGAGCTGACACAAGATAAGGTAGAAACACCAACCTGAGTAAATGCATCTCTCACGTCTGAGACGGTATACTCTAAAGCTTCGGCCGCATGTACCGCACCACAGGCTGCATCATTGAAATCCGAGTTAGGAGCCCAATACATCTGGTTTGCTAACGCAAAAATGTCAAATGACTTTTTAGTATTCCAGCCACCGCTATTTGCAATCAGATAAAAGGCCTTGTTGAAAACACCGGAGCTGTAGTGAACGTCAAGGCCGCTGTAATAATCACTGGCGTGACCAATAGAGCTGCCATCTAGAGGCGGATTAGCCATATAACGCAACGCGCCGCTTCCCTTAAAGATTTGTTCAGCTACCAGGAAGTCATTACTACCCGTCATGTAGTATTCTGCCGCTTCACCAGCCATATCGGAAAAAGCCTCATTAATACCACCAGACTGACCGGCATATACCAAACCAGCATTCTGCTCGGTAAAGCCATGGCTAACTTCGTGAGCAGTAACATCAAGACTGACCAAAGGATAGAAAAAGC
Organism: Reinekea sp.; assembly: GCA_037389025.1. Taxonomy (GTDB): domain Bacteria; phylum Pseudomonadota; class Gammaproteobacteria; order Pseudomonadales; family Natronospirillaceae; genus Reinekea. The sequence goes on from JARRJP010000114.1 coordinate 19,810, forward strand.
TGCCACCATCACCAAAGGTCATTTGGCTACCGTCCCAGAAGGCATTCTCGTAGTTTAGGCCATAATGAACTCGCATCCTTAGCTTCTGAGTAAGTGGTGCCGTGTTGTACCAGTCACTGTACATTTTGAATACAACGTTACCAAAGTTATGAGCATCATTCAGCGGCGAATAAGCACCATTAACTTGCTTATAGGTATTTTCCGGACAGGTAAAACTAAAGATAGAACCACCTGACGTCTGGTTGTCCATATCGATTGTTTCAACATTTGTCGTGTTCATCGCACAGTTGCTGTCGACCTCCAGACTTGGATAGTCATCTCCTCCGTAGTAATACTGGCCTGTCTTTAAATTACCACCCGGCCCGGTTGCCGCCCGATGAGCGAGACCGTCCCATTCTTTGATAACCGCACCCGTATGCGCATCAATCAGCATGGTTGGACGAGAGGGTTCAACACCGTATTCCACCCAAGAAACCAAGTAAACCAGACGAGCCTTATTGTTCTCATCCAGATGGACTAACAACTGTTGCTGTTTATTTTGAGCGAACGACGCTAACGCACTAACGGACTGCCCTGTGCCTGTCTGCGACTGAGTCTGACTCAGACGATGAGACATTGCTTTTTCAAGAACTGCCTTTCCGTCAAAACTTGGCGTTACTGTTGAAATGTCATTACCAATGTCTTCAATAAAGCTACCAGTCAGCTTTGGTTCAGCGACAAGAGGATTGTTATCAACCGTACGTACAATCTGACTATCCCAGACTTTCACGCCCTTGTAAGACTGTTGATATTTCTCAACCGTTTTTCCGTTAGCTAACTGAACAGTTTTGACCAACGACACTGAATTTTCGCTTGTGGCGATTGCAGCGTTGTTTAAGTGGTCTGGAGATACCGGTACTTTGTTTGCGGCAAATACGGCTGACGATGAGCAAAGGCCCGCAGCCAACGCAAGTAAGGTATATTTACTGATTGCTATTCCTGTTTTCATATTCCATTCATCCTAGGTATTTAAGTGAAGCTTAGTGAGGCAACGCTTATTCCTAATAGCGACAACAACCTTGTGTAAGCAAGGAATAATATCGAGCGATATCTGTATAAGAGCAATATGGTAAATTCATGAATGTGATCAACATTCACAAAATGGAACTACTTCACTGTTTTATCTTGATGCAGATCACGTTTTATTATTTGAAACCAGAAAATGACGGGAAAATACCCTATCGAGTAGACATCTCCGAGAAACAAAAAATATGACCAAAATGACTAAAATAATAATTGGAACAGTGTATTAGTTCGGATTTTATGGCTAGTTCATGCCTGTCTGGAAACGCCGCATAGGCTACTGACTCATTTTTCGGGGGCATTCACAGCAGGGATGCGGTGATGGTCCGCACACGGTTGAGGCTCCAGGGAAGGGTTACTGGAACCAGATTGGCAATCAGCTTGCAAAGGTGGCTGCAGTTCGCCGGTTTGGAGTTCAGCAGGCAGAGAAAGAAGGGACCGTTAAAGGGACTGTCTGTTTAAACCATGTTTAAACCAAAAAAACACAAAGGCCAGCCTGTAAAATGCGATCAGAGTCACAAAAGTTAATTTTTAATTCGCTCGACAACCCACCATAATGACCACGAAATCCAAACAAAGGAATAAAGGATGGCCCAATCCTCCGCCGTGCGTCTTGC
>JARRJP010000115.1:0-7373 GCA_037389025.1 Reinekea sp.
GGCTGGGTGAGTTTTTTTGAACCGTTATTTTATCAAAATATGCTATGAATTAGCGAGTGAAAGGGTGTTTTGACTCATTTAAGTCACGGATTCAGGAATGAAAAGAAGGTACAAGGCAATTGGGGTGAAATGGTGCTTGAGAATGTGTTGGATGGCGCTGGCTTAGTCCAAGGTAAAGACTATACCCGTGAGCGTTCACTTCTGAACATGGAAGAAGATAGGCGCCGCCTGGATGTGCTGGTGAATTTGCCTCAAGATCGCCATTTGGTGGTCGACGCAAAAGTTTCATTAGTGGCCTACACCCGTTATGTCAATGCAGAGTCTGAACTAGAACGAACGACGGCACTGCGGGATCACGTCACAGCCGTTGGTGATCGAATAAATGAGTTGGCGGATAAGGAATACGGCAAGCTCAACGGCATTAATTCCCCTGATATGGTGATTCTATTTATGCCGGTTGAGTCTGCATTTGTTGAGGCGTTGAAGGCTGACGAGACTCTTTTCCAAAAAGCCTTAGAAAATCACGTGCTTGTGGCGACCCCGACCACGTTGTTAGCGAGCTTAAATATTGTTAAGCAGTTATGGCGGTTTGAGAACCAAAACAAGCATACCGCCAAATTAGCTGAGAAGGCCGAGTTGGTATTTAAAAAATTAAAGACATTTCTGGAAAGTTTTCAGGGGGTTAAGGCTGGGCTATTGAAGGCAATGGACTCTTATGAAAAGGCTGAAGGCCAGCTTGTCAATGGTCGTGGCAATTTAGTGAATCAAGTGAATTCCTTCAAAGAGCTTGCGCCACAAATTCGAGCGGAATTGCCAGAGCAGTTTTCCGAGAAAGCTGCTCTTGAATTAGAGATTGCCCCGGAGCTAGGAGAGGCATCATGAATTATGAGCGATACCACCCTTTGGCGGTGTATTGCGCCTTACTCATGGCCAATTACCCAAAACTCTGCCGAACCATGTCGATGGGAGTTATCGGCTGTAAGCCGACCTATGAATATTGCTGGGAATGGGTTAAGGCCATCAAGCCAGACGTGCATTTGCAGTTATGGGGTGGTGTTTGGACAAAGTTTGGTTACGAAGTCGATGTATTGGAGCCTATCAACGTTTATCCAACGTTGACGGGTATGTCATCGCACTAATTTCTCGACAGGTTTAATCGCTATTTTATTAATCGAAATCAGGGTTCTAGCGGCTATTAATTGGTCAATTTGACTTACATTTTAATGATGGGTAGATTGGTGTGATTTGCTTCACATAATGCTGCCCAAGAATAAGAGTGAGAAACAATGGCAATTTCAGTTAGCGCAATGGATTTGATGAGCTTCATGCAGGATGTTATGGAGCGTAAAGGCATTGCGAAGCCCTCTCGACAGCCCCTTTTTCAATATCATGTGACATCCAGCGAGTATCAACGTTTAAAAATGATGCTGCGCGATTTTGGGAAGCCTGCAATCCCCAGAAAGAATAAGGCCTGGTGTGCGGCTTTTTGTTTATTTTGTGCAGAGTGGTATCGGCGAGAATATATTCAAGGCTGGAGCTGGGAAGGTATCTGGACAGAGCTTGGTTTTGACCTCGACGCAAATGAACGCGGTGACGTTGTCTATAAAGGTTTAACTGAGTTCTGGCAAAGACCCGTGTCAACCTACCATGATGAGCGGAACAGTTACCTTGGTTCTTTGTTTAGTGAGGGTGGCTTACCTTATGCTTTGATATCACGAGATGGCAGCCGAATAATTGGTATCCTTAAGAAAATCTTACGCTCTTATGACGACATAAAAGCAGTGGGCAGCAGTACTCATGAATTCATTAGGAGTCAGCTAAGTTCGCTACCAGAGGCTTTTCAAAAGGATACTACGGTAGAGCTTGTTTCACGCATGGTTGAGTTGATTTTACACTTAACTGAAAAGCATGCTTTAGATGAACAGGCTGATATTGTTGGTTATCTTGATCTTCATGAATCGGAGTGGCGCAAACAGTTTCCGATACCGATGGATACAAATACTGGATCTGACTTAATTAATAGCCTATTTAGGTCGGCCTCTATTCAGCGCCGTGAGCGAGCACTACAGAAATCGCGTGTCTTTCTCGAGCAAAGATTGAGCAATAATACTGAAGAACTCTCGATTATTGCCAATATCAAGCTTGCGAAAGTTTTTGATATTCAAACCCCTGCAGAAAAACTCTCAAGCGCACGAGTTGAGGTCTTTTTACAAGAAGGTAATGCAATTCTTGATGAGATAACCGTTGGTCAAATTCAAACAGGATCTGACGACAAAACAACGCTTATCTATTTAAGAAAGCCTGGTGGCGAATGCAGCCGAAGACAACCTGCGAATTCTTTATTCTTGGTTTTTACCCAGGCAGGCAAGCAAATTCATCGAGAGGAAATACCAGGGTCTGATCTGCAAATCGGAAGTATTCCTATTGTGCTCAAGGGTACCAATGACCATCGAATCATTCTAGGTGCAGGCAGTATAAGTCATCGTTCTGAACGTTTAAGTGTCCTTTTGCCAGAAGATGCATCATTAGTGACTGATAATGCTCAGATTTTTGACGTGCAGCCTTTTTCGGGCTTAGGGCATTTAGAATTTAGTGGTGATCTTAAAGTTACCTTAGCTAGAGATGAACATCCTGATGTCTATTTGATATCTACAAAGGCTAACGTGAATGACACTGAAACGGTTTTAATCGAAGGAAGGACGTTAGACTTTCTATCAAAAGAAGGTCAGCCAGTCTACTTAGGGGTGCCCCGGTTCAGAAGTTCTAACTACAGTGCTCAAACCTGGATAGGAAACAAACTAGCCGACCACATAGATACTGCGGATTGCTATGGCAAGCAGTCGGTCAAACTCAAGAATACTGAGGGCGTAACTCTCTATCATAAGCGCTTAAATATTCTTCCTGATGACTTGGAACTTAAACTTATAGGTGGCGACTCTGCAAGATCAGGATCAATTGAGATAAAGAGCACTAAATCACTACTGTCTAGTGTACAGGTTGCCTGCATGAACATAAATACTGTTCGGATGGAAAATGGACGTCGCTTCGAACTTAAGGCGGAAGATAAGCCGCCTTCGGAGCTCCGAATTCTTATCCAGGCTAACCTTGAGTCTTTGCCCATTGAAGTTGTAGTACCGTTTCCATCTAAAGGTGCATTGGCATTTTCAGAGGATGGAACTGATTTACCAAAAGAGCTGACAGTTGATGAGCTGTTGGGTAGTCGAGTTGTCTTCTATCCTTCGGCTTTAGGAAATGCACACTATGCTATATCCATTCGAGGTTCGAAATTTCAAACGAACTTGGTAGCTTCATGGAATTATCAAGTCGGTCAATTGCCTGTTGAAGTCAAACTCTATGACCTGAGAAACCATATTACTGAAATGCTTGCTGCTACCGGTGACTTAGATGCCAAAGTTTCCATCGAGATATCAGGTGACTGTAAAACCCAGCAGTATCGAGTCGGTAACTATTCTGCGCTACTGAATAGAAACGATAGGTGCGTGGAAGTCATACAGTCTTCTGGGCCAAGCAGAATGGCTAGGCCAGTATTGATTGATCTAGCAGACCCTCTCGCAAAACCAAAGGTTTTGAATAGTCGTCGTAGTGAGGGAGTTGAGACAGGGGTATATGAATTAGAAGATGCTTTCGAAACTCCCAGTTTGATTGTTCCATCACCAGAAACCGAAGTGAAATTTCGAGCTGGATTTATTCCAGGTAAAAGGCAATTCTCAACCGAAACCGTTGAAACTTTGAATAAAGCTGTTTCAGTTTTTCATCCTTCAGAAAATAAGCACATCATTTCGACAGTTCTACTTTCTATGTCGCGTAATTTCAGTCATACAAGCTGGAACTTTATATCAAACTTGTACGACTATTTTTCCTATTTGCCGCTCTCAACATTTGAAGTCTGGAAATCTGCAGTGAAGCATGAGTCTGTCTTAGCCTCTATTGCGTTTCGATTGGAGCAGCCGCTAAAGCTCATGCAGGCCTTACAAGAGCAATTCAATGTAAGTTGGGAGCTGGTTTCATTACAAGCATGGAAAGATGCCTCGAAGAACTATCTGTCTTTTATGCTAGGCACAGGACTACCAGAGAGTGTTGTAAGTACCTTGCTAGAGTCAAAAATTAAAAGTTTGAGTGCCTTTAGCCCATTGCTAGCAGAAGGTTTTATTTCAGACGACGGAGAAATAGTGGTAAATCAAAAAATTGGTGAACAATTGTATTTGGCTGTTATGCCAGGTTATTTCCAAGGTTTATTGCGCATCTCTTCTGATATTGAACGTTGGCCGATAGCGTACGGTAGAAAGATTGAAAGAATGGTTTTATCCAACCTGCCAATATTAAAAGGACTGATTAATCCATCTGATTATCAAAAGGCCGTGACCTTTGCTCCATTCTTGTCGGCCATGATCGTTACGGGACATAGTACACTCAAAGATCTCTTTGGTGAGGATGATAGTCCGAGTGACTATTTTCAATTTAAGCAACTGATTGAATTTGACAGGCAATGGTTTGAAGCTACTTTTCTTCAAACGGTTGGACTGCTCACAAATGGAGAAGCTAGATGAAGCCATTTTTTATTGACCTCAAAGAACAAGCTAATCAGAGAGCTAAAGAGTCGACCTTGAGTGTTTTGGGTATTAGTAATCCAGGGTTGAGAAAGCATCTGTCTGAGCAGTTTGATAATGCAGATTCTTTCGTAAATGGTCCCGTTTTGGAGCAAATGTTCGGTTGGGAGCAATCAGACATTCAAGTCAGTGCGTTGGCTGGAAGTACATTGTCGCCAGGATTAGTTGATGCCCTTGATTCTGATGACAATGGCCGGTATGCCTTCAAGAAGGAATGGAAGCCATTCAAGCATCAGTTAACAAGTTGGAACGAATTACTTGATTCAAAACCTAAGTCTGCGGTAGTCACCAGTGGTACGGGTTCCGGTAAAACTGAGTGTTTTATGGTTCCGGTATTGGAGGATTTATATAGAGAAAGCCAAGTAGAAGGAGCACTAACTGGGGTACGTGCGCTCTTATTGTACCCTCTTAATGCCTTGATTAATTCCCAGCGTGAGCGATTGAATGCTTGGTCAAAGCACTTTAATGGTGATATTCGGTTCTGTTTGTTTAATGGGAACACGCCAGACAAATTAAAAGCGCAACAGAAACCGGTACAAGTTGATAACCCGCAAGAGGTAATGTCACGAAATCAGTTGCGCGAAAATCCGGCACCTATACTTGTTACGAACGGCACGATGTTGGAGTACATGCTCGTAAGGCAAGCGGATGCACCTATTGTGGAACAGTCGAAGGGGAAACTACGTTGGATCGTCTTGGATGAAGCACATACTTATGTTGGTTCCCAAGCTGCTGAATTGGCACTTCAGCTAAAGCGGGTACTTCAAGCATTTGAGGTGGAAGCTAAAAATGTACGCTTTGTTGCTACTTCAGCAACAATTGCAGGAGCAGAAGCCGAGCAGCAACTAAAAAAATATCTGTCTGACTTGGCAGGAATCTCAACTGATCAGATTGTTGTTATAGGTGGGCGTAGAGACACTCCAAAATTAGAGAATTCTACAGGTGAAGCTTTACCTTTGAACGAGATTCTAAAAATTGAGCCTGAAGGTGAAGAACCAGTCGGTAAAAGGGCAAAGCCAAATAAAGAGGTTTCGAAGAAACGTTATAGTGCGTTAGAGAGTTCGCGTTTGGCTAGAAAGTTGCGGCTTTTACTTACGAAGGAAGATGGTCGACCTCAAACAACCGACGAAATTCTGCAGGCGCTGAATGAATTCAGTCTGACAGAGGCTGAATTAGGCCGATGGCTTGATGTGTGTACGGCGACAAGAAAAAGCAGTGCTGGAGAAGCTTTTTTAAAAATTAGGGCGCATTTCTTCCAACGCACAATGCAAGGTCTTTGGTCATGTATTGATCCTAAATGCCCTGATAAACAGAATACCCCTTTATCTGGTGAATGGCCTTTTGGTTTGGTTTATGGGCAAAACCGTTCTACTTGTACCTGTGGGTGCCTAGTATTGGAAGTCTCGTTCTGCCAAGAGTGTAACGAACCTCATCTTATTGGACTGTCAAAGCCACAAGTATCGAGCCCTCCTAAGTTGATGCAATGGACTGGTAAAGTTAATGACGAGTTTTCTCTCTTAGATGAAGGCGAAAGAGAGTTCGATGAAAACCGTACTGATCAATTCAAGATGGCTAAAAAGGAACGTATGGAAGTGTTTTCATACCTGCCCAATGAAGTGACTGAGTATTTGCCTACCAAGGTTAGTCGTGAGGGTATTATAGGAAGCGCTGACCTTCAGGGCATTGAATTAGGTCAGCTTGAAAGTGATGTAGAGCAATGTAGGTCTTGTGGTTATAAGGGGCGTGGACCAAATGGAATGCCCTTTAGACGGGCGTTACTAGGTGCCCCTTTTTATACAACAAACGCAATCCCCACTGTACTGGAATACTGCCCAGATGCGGTAAAAGAAGATAAGAGTGATCCAGGTCCAAATATGCTTCCTGCTCGTGGACGAAGGCTGATTACTTTTACAGATAGTCGCCAAGGTACCGCTAAAATATCCATAAAGATGCAGCAAGAAGCAGAGCGTTCAAAATTGCAAGGATTAGTTTTTGAACGCTTACAGACTGAAATTGAAGAACGCGAAGCTGTTGCTGCTGAACTGCTTGAGAAAGTTGATCAGTTTAAGGATATGAGTGCTGAAGACCTAGAGAAAATGCTCCCTCACTTGGATGCAATGTTTCCAAAGCAAGCCCCATATATAAGAGAACTCTACGAAACGAAAAAAGAAGGCAAGAAGAAAACCTATGCTTCGGTAGTTTACTGGGATGACTTAGTAGCTCGTTTAATCAAAAACCGAGATCTATCTGAGTCAATGTTGAAAGAGAATAAGCGACTTGCTCCCGAAGTTTTTGGAAGAGATACGGGCAAGCGTGACCTGGCCGGTATGCTATTGACTAGGGAGTTTGCGCGTCGTCCAAAGAGACAAAATAACCTCGAGACCCAGGGGCTTGTTCAGATTGTGTACCCTGGAATAGACAATCTTGAAAGCGTTCCAAAACATTGGCAAGAGCATGATCTTAGTCTTTCAGACTGGAAAGATTTTTTGTACTTGTGTATGGACTTTTATGTTAGAGAGAACACCTTTGTTGATATCGATCGGGATTGGAAAAACTGGATCGGAATGATATTTAGTTCCAAGACTTTGATATCACCAGATTCAAATGATGAGCAAGATGGTCGGGTTAAAAAGTGGCCCTTATTTAAAGGCTCTTCAGGGGTAACTGTGGGTGATTATCCTTAGAATTCTGCTTGAACGACTAATCTACACGACCAACAACTGTAGACACATCTGTCGGTGGATC
>JARRJP010000116.1:0-7322 GCA_037389025.1 Reinekea sp.
CATCACCGCATAGGCGCAGACATCAATACAGAAAATCTGACCTAAATTCTGGATACGTTGCTCGATCCAGCCGCGTCGATGTTCGTAATCAACCCCCGTCTCGTGATCCTTTCCGGCGAGAAAGGCCCGCCGGACACAGCGGGAAGCACAGTGATAGTAAGGTGTTGCGTCTAATGAGACCTGTTCGCTCCTTGGTTTGGGCATGAGTCGGATCCTTGATTGAGATTGGTGCTGTATATCCAACCAGTTTTTGATGAGTGAGTCAACTCTCAGAGTGCCTGTCCGGTTAGTACGCCTGTCCGGTTAGTACGCGCGGTTAGTGCGTGGAAACGAATATGGTGGGTTTCATCCCTCGACACAAGTATTTCCCCGTCGGCTGCTGCTGTAGTAGCATAGTGCTCACTTGGTTACCTGTTGTTGCCCTATGAAAACCGGATCGAAACGCAAGAGCGTTATGAAAACTTATGAAACAAACACTAAAAATTTTAGGTTTAATTATTGTACCTAGTTGTATATTTGCAGATCCCGATTGCTCTGAAATAAATATTGTAGAAGATGTAACGGGAGAATATGCGTTGGTTTGCGAAGGAATAGAGATTGAAAATAAGTTATCCGAGTCTATTTCGAATGTAAATACTGCATTAGATAATGCTTTACGGAAGGATGATTCAAATTTTGAATTATGGAATATCTATAAGAACGAATTAAATGACTATATAGATATAAGAAAGCATGCGATTGCGGCCGAATGTAGTGTATTAAATCGTATGCCATACAATTACGGTTCTGGTCAAGGCATGAGCATTTTGTCATGTGAAAATGACGGAAAGAAAGTATTGATAGATTTTTTGAATGACATAAAAGGTATGGCAGAAAGAACCTATAAGTAAGTGTATATGGGGTCAAGCTTTAAATTTGATATTATGGAATCCTGCTTCCCCATTATTTATTGATTCCCAAGAATACTCAGACAGGCACCTCAGAAAAGAAAACCAGAAATTAGATCACAGCCCAATATTTATAGGGTTATTCTCTTCAAAAATCAAAATTCTTGTGTTTATTTTAATTGAATCGCCAACTCTTCGAGTGCCTGTCCGGTTAATGGCGTGTCCGGTTAATGGCGGTCCGGTTAATGCGCCTGTCCGGTTAATGGCGCGGTTTGTGGCACTCGGTTAATGACAATGTGATTTTAGTAACCGAATGCCGGTCGGAACGTGGCGCATTATTCACAGGCCCTAAAAATAAACCGAGGGAAGAAACTAAATGGAAATACATTTGGCAATGTATCGAGTGTTGTTGCGGATTGTTCATAAAGATGACAGTGAAAAAGTCATTGAACGCATCCAGCGAGTAGACAGTTGTTCCACCATTTTGAGCGCAGAATTTAAACCGGGGAACTTGGGTTGTTCGCCTCGGAGACTCAATAAGCCCGGTATGGGGAAGCCAAGAGAATATCTCTGGGCGCGTTGTTGTACGCGTCCAGAGATCCGAGAATGAGTTTACAGATCAGGTGCCTCGAACATGTTGCTATAGTTCTTAATGAATGTGCTTCTGGAAGTTGTCATAGCCTCTATATCGGCGACCAGTCCATACTTCATCGGAGGAAGATCAATACCTTTGGCCTGGGCAATTGACCTGATGACAAACTCGCTTTTTGCAGCTGATCCCCTCCTATCTGGCATCGCGTTGGCCAACCACCAATGAAGGTCACCAAGTCGCTTCATTGTCCTTGGCACGGTCTCATGGGAATTTTTCAGGTTCTCAAACAAGTTGTCGATATGCGGCATCAGAATTTCTTCTACAGTGGAAATATCAGTATGAGAAAGTCTAAATGGGTTGATAGCCTCATTGTTAAGATATCTGTGTGCTTCGTCATTCCTGTGCGCGGACGGGTTGGTATTGAGGACGGTAGTGGTTAGTCGGATGATATTTCCATGCAGTTTCTCACATAATGGAAAGTGAATTTCCGTGACATCGTCATTAACGCGGTCCAGGATACCGTCGTTCCGACCTTCAAATTTATCCCTTACATACCTATAGCTGTTGGTAAGAGGTGTTGCATATACACGATTTCTATCCTCAGGTATCAGCCGCGTGGTTCCAAACAACCTGGGGTTACAATTGGGTCGTTCGCATCTCCAGTCTCTTGCGGCCTGCCATATTTCTGAGAAGGACTGAATTTCTCCCGATGCGAGGCTGGCGCCTGTTTCCCGTGTTCCTTCCCAAAAAGCTCGGCCGTAATCCCATTGATGGGGAAAGTCATCTTGGTTAAAGTTACTATCGGGCCAACGGGCAACGCCTATGAGGCGTATTTGAGTGTCTGGTAACCGGCTTTCCACTAGACCAGGTAGGCGTGCATTGGGGCCTGAACTGATATGCGAGTCGGAGGCGGATCTGTACTGATAGTTGGGTGAAGCTGTATAGGTTTCCTGGATGGGAAAAGACTGTTTGGAGTTGATACATCCCATAAGCAAACGGTTCCTACGGTCGATTGGTATGGATTCATTATAAGAATTGGTGTATACGGCAGTGACTTGTTTGGAGGTATGACTACTACTAAGTAGTTAGTGTAGTGACGGATCCACACACTAACCCGTATACGCCATTAGGTGGCGGAAATGTTAAGTATGGTTCCATCGAAAGCAATGACACATTGAGTAATGAATAGGTTCGCTGGCTAATATGTGCCCTGTCAGCTTTTACGTTCCAATTAAATGGCGCAACTCTCAATCCTCGGTTTATCGTATCCTGCAGAGTCGGATCAGATTGGGTTTCGAAAGGAAACCTAGGCTCCTCGTTTTCATTTTGAATTCAACTGACATGTAACTTACCTTGCATCAGTCTACTTGTTTGACTCAATTATTTCGATCTGTCGCCCACTCGTGGCACAAGTCATCTAAGTATTGGAGGATTTCAGATTCGGCAATGTTTGAAGGCACAGTTATGTCTGTTGCAGGCCGTCGCTTGCCATCGGTGCCTAATAAAATCCTGAATCTGTGACTCCTTCAGTGGATGCAGAGTGTAAGAGCTTGATTTCTATTTGTTTTTCAAAAATAGCAGGTTCACTCCAATTTTTGGGAAGCAAAGAGGAATCAATGGCTTGCGCACTGCGCCGCTATGGAGTCACGGATTCAGGTTAAATTCAATGGATTAGACGTTTCCGGACAGACACTAGCTAGACAACCTTTCTCGGCTTCACAATGGCAACATTGCCTGAAAAGAAACAAAATAGCCGTTTTTTCGCGCTTGCGAGTCATGTTTTTGATATCGCCATTGGCTGTTAAAGTTATGGCCGATCATCAGCTTAAGCAGGGTTAAATCCACTCCGCTATACAGGGCGTAGTATTGCGCCTGGAGCTTTTCCTCTTGCTGACCATCGCCAATGGAAAAACTGCCGATATGATCGTTTTTAATGCCAATGCTCAGGTGTGCCAGATCGCTTAGGCTATGTTTGTTTGGCAGCAATTGGTAAGCCAGGTTGCTGTCGAAAACCAGATCCCGCCAGCTATTCAGTTCATCAAAGCGCAGGCTGTTGTTCAGGCTTAGTCGTTGCGATGGTGTAATTCTCAGGTCCAGGTTTGGCGAAGTTAAAAATTCCAGCTCCGCAGTCAGCCAGTCGCCCTGATAGCTTGCGCGTAGTAACGGCACTGGAATAATCGGCCAGATATCTCCACGGTGCGTTTTAATACCGAAGTCCCCCAGCGCCAGGCCACTGCCAATTACTAACGATAAATCCGACTGTTGTATGAATTGGTAGCCATACACGGCCGCCGCATTAAAGGTGTGCAGGCCGCCACTGACTGGTTTGCTGGCATCACTTTTGAAAATACCCAGATATTGGTGGCGATCGCTTTTTGTTTCAGCCAGAACATCAATGCTGTGATATTGCGTTGGCAGGTTATCCGGCAAAGCCGCATTGATACTGGTATGGGCATAAAGGGCAATAAAACGGCTGTTTTCCATCTGCGAATAGAACCCGATACTGTTTAAACCAATCGAGTCCGTGTCGCTCTGCAATCTGTCGAACTGTGCCAAGGGCATTTGAATGGGTTGGATCGACGGTCCATTCTCCGAACCAAGGCTGATGCCGATACAACCCAATAGTATGAAAAGAATAAGGGTTTTCTTTGCTCTGTTCATTGAGTCTCTCCTGAATGATCTCTGTGCTTAGATCAAGACAGCACCGGGCGATTGATTGGCTCACGCTTGTTATTGTTGAAGAAGAAATCACGCTGGAAATAGAGCAGGGTAATGGCGAGTAGGCAGAGCAGGGCAGTCTGAATTATTTTGCTATCCGGATGAGTAGCAAATATTTCGTTGAACAGGTTGGCGTTTAAATGCATAACAACGGCGACCAGAATATTGCGCCCGGTTTTGTAGTAGAGCCAATTCATCAACAGCACAAAAGGAAAGATGCTGACCAGAAAATTCAAGCTGTGCCAGACCCCTTCCACCATCAGATTGCTGTGGTAGTACCCGTTAATTGATGCCAATGGCAGGTGCCACAGTGCCCAGTAGATGGCAAAGATCATCGAGGTATTAAACAGATTGAATTTTTGCCGCAGACAATCGGTGCCGTAAGAATGCCAGGCCAGCTCTTCGATAATTGGCGCAATAACCAGCAGGAACCAGACCGGGAAAACTCCGGAACTGAAGGTTGCATGACCGGGAATGCTGAATTGGGCAATGTCGTAACCAAAGAACAATGAGATAGCCATCGCCAACAGGATGCTGGCTGGCATTAATACCAGAGCAGTCAGCAGATACAGAAGTTGGCCACTGCGCCAGTTAAGCAGCCTGCTAACCACATCCCGTAACAGCGCTTTATCATCGCGTATCAGAAAATACACTATAAATAGCGGACCTGATAAACCCAGTAGTCCAATCAAGGAAATGTGCAGACCGTAGTCGCTGGCGTTATTCTGATGACTGAGGTAAGCGGCAATAAACCAGAGCGACCAGGGAATCAGGGTGCTGAGTAGGTAAAAGCGCAGTGGATAGCGATATCTGTGCAATGCAGGGCAGTTTGTGCCGGTTGTGTTCAGATTTGTTTTCATGAACAGGTCCTATATTTATTTAGCTGACTAAAACTTTTAGTTGACTAAAGTATTGTGCTGATAAGGACTGTTGTCAAATATTTTTAGTTGACTAAAATATTGCCTGAATCTGCGACTCCAGAGTGAACGCAGGGAGTCAGAGCTTGATTTCTATTTGTTTTTCAAAAATTGCAGGTGCACCTATAGGTTCACCCCAATTTTTTGGGAAGCAAAAAGGAATCAATGGCTTACGCACTGCGTCGTCACGGATTCAGGTATTAATTGACTGAGCCGTGCAACTCACCAAAACACAGGATGGATATGACCACATTTGGCAAGCGAGAGCTGAACAAGGCTCAAACCCGGTTAGACATACTGACAGCACTATATGAGCTAAGTGAGCAGACCCCTTTTCGGGATCTGAAAGTCAAGGCGATCGCAGAGGCGGCGGCCATTACTGAGATGACTTTCTTTAACTACTTTCAGAAAAAAGAGGACATCCTGAAGTACATGATGGGTATCTGGGCGCTTGATCTGGTTGTGTTGCAGAGCCAGCAACCATTGATGGGTGAGGCCGCTATTCGCAGAATATTCAGTCACACCGCAACACAATCCAAAAAATACCCTCGGCTAATGGTGAACTTTATCGCCTCGTTAGCGAGCAATGAGATTGACCCTGCGGCAAGCAATATTGAATTGACTGATCGATATTTATTGTACCCGGATTTACCTGAAACAGCTGGATTGACCATCCCCAGCGGTAACGAGATGATCCTCAAGCATCTGTCTGAAATTGATATCAATGCTGATCACACAGCAACACTGTTGCATTTGGCATCGAGTTTTTATGGTGATCCACTGATTGCCTATACGTCTGGGCTGGATCTGGAAATGCTGTATACCAGTAGTTTGAATCTGATTTTTGGTTTGTCGCAGTAAAATGTTACCCAACCTCGGCCTATGCAACGGTCATCTATGACAGCAGCTCACAGGAGCACAGTACAGCCACTTTTACATCCTCAGTGGGCTATGTTTGCGCTGGCTTGAAGACGAGAGAAACTGAGAATTTAAACCATGAATCCATGGCTTCTTCCGTGGATGTAGGGTGTAAGAACTTGATTTCTATTTTTTAAAAATTGCAGATGGTTCATTGATATTTTTGGGAAGCAAAAAGGAATCAATGGCTTGCGCACTGCGCCGCTATGGAG
This sequence comes from Reinekea sp., assembly GCA_037389025.1. Classification (GTDB taxonomy): domain Bacteria; phylum Pseudomonadota; class Gammaproteobacteria; order Pseudomonadales; family Natronospirillaceae; genus Reinekea. The sequence continues at coordinate 6,245 of JARRJP010000116.1, forward strand.
TCAGGTATGCTCAAAGACCGAGAGTAGCTGGTTGAACCCAGCATTGAAGATGTAAATTGAACTGTGCAGCGGCATTAAAAGCTTGCATTAATAAAATGTAACGTCAGTCGCTATCGAAATGAAAATAAAATAAATGGCTTTTAAACAGAGCAAAACCCAGTTTAAAAGCCATGATTAATTATCCTGGCTGTAAAGTTAAATAATACCTTGATATACAATTTCAGATATTCCCAGCCCTGATAATTTGGCGCTTCGTTAAATAGAATTTCTGAGAATACTCAAACATCTATACGCAACGATTTGACCTGATCAGGAAGAAAATACAAACCGCGCATAACCACAGAAAAACGTCCTCAAGGAAGCACAGTAACTTTTAATAACCGCAGGGAATCCACGGAGGGTTATGGCTACAATTAGGACCAGCTGGTGGGCTACCTATATTACCTGCAAATGTTGCAGTACTAATGGATAATGCACAGCCAAGAATGGCTACAGCAGCCATTGCTTTCACAAGTATTTGCTTCATATATACTCCAATTTTTATTTTACCAAGAAGTTAAACGTAACAAATATTACATAGCCTTAAACTATACTATGTTGAACTCTGCAAGAATACTGTACTACTAAACCCCAACAAATTTATATATTAAGAATAATTAACCCTTAATTAAAAATTTGGTTTAACCACTTTGCCAAGATTCTATCTTAATATTTAACTCAATGAATTGTTAATCGAGAATATGGCTTTAAACCGCCTTATCCGATCAACAAATACAGCCTATCGTATTCGATTAATCAAAGCTAAGAATAAATCACAGCATTGTGAATTCATTCACGATTAACGACCTTCGCTGATTATTTACCTGAATCCGTAACTCCATCACGGCGCAGTACACAAGCCATTGATTCCTCTTTGCTTTCCAAAAATTTTGGTGCACCTACAATTCTTGAAAAGCAAATAGAAATTAAGTTCATACGCTCTGTATCCATTCTGGCATCATGGATTCAGGCTTAACTAACTCATTTGGTACTTCTGAGAGAAAGCTAAGGTTTCGATATTTCACAATGAGCTTTGTAA
>JARRJP010000117.1:0-14413 GCA_037389025.1 Reinekea sp.
ATGATATCTCCTTTATCGATGATAGACCCGGAAAAGGCAGACTAATAAGGGTTAAAAATCAATTGCTCTGACCCCTTTGATTCTGACCCCTTTGATTCCCATTGAGATTATGAATAAACTTAGGCGCGCCTTAAAATACGAGAAACTAGCAAAAGAATGTGAGAAAAACAGAGATTGTCAGTAGCAATCTTCATTGGCATTTTACGGGTTTTAGTAAATGAAAATTCCAACAAAAGATGATTGGGGTGAGTATTGGAAGGACTTAGATCAAAAAAGCGCGTATGAGCGCTTTTTTGGAAAGTCAAATGCTCAGTTACAAAGCTGTTACTTTGACAGTGGCCAAGATATGATGATGGAACTCAGGTTTATGAATCCGAAAGTTTTTCAATACTATGTGCTTGGCTTTAGAAACTTCATTTTAAAGGGAGAGTTTCCTAAATATGAGGCTTCAGATTTCGTTAGTTATTTTATGGAAATGGTCGAATATCTTTTAATCCATGAGAAGGCAAAAATTTTACCTTGTATTGAGGAATTGTTGCCGACCCTTAAATATATAAGTGAAAATCAAGAGCTATATGAGGCTTCAGCTGATATATATGGTGATTTTACTTTAAAATATGAAAATTTAATTGGAATCCTTAAGGAATCGAAGGAGTCAGGTTTATTTGATTCCTAATTTTAAATTTAGCTTTAACCGAAAGCCCTGATCCCCGGATCGGGGCTTTTCTTTTGAGACCGCGTCATCGGACAACTAAACCCACGGCCCGCGTTCACATGCTTTGCAAACAAAACCGCAAAGCAAGCGCCCGCTCGGTTGGTCATCAGTGGTGGTCGATATTGCCACGTCCCTGCTTGCAATAATGTTGCGGCCCGCTCTCTCCGGCCCAGTCACGCTTGTTGCAACGCTGTTCCTGCGCATTTATGCGCCCACAGTATTAGCGGATCGCCGCCCGGTGCATCCCAGCACGTCAAACGCTGCAACAACCGCGCCTGTGCCTGCGTTCCCTAAGCGCGCAGCTTCCATAGCCCAAGCCCTGCGCGCACTTTGCTAAAACCAAGTGCGTTGGCCGATCCTGTTACCGCCCAAACTCCCATCGTACGTTTCCCCAAATTATCCATCATAACATTTGGCAAGATTTAGCCTGTTTTCCCACACTCTCATCATAACTATTTTCAAGTCAGCCATTTTAATATCGTACCTTTTACCAAACCTCATCGAACGCTCAGCCAATTTCACATCATAGGCTCAACCTATTTCTGATCGAACCGTGATTACGACGCCTTGGCTAATTATTTTTCTAAACCATCGCTTCTATCATTTTTCTGTTCGTTAGTAACACCGATGATTATTTGGGTTTTATTTTCCATACCCCAAAAACACAAAAAGCCCGTTGCATCATCGCAACAGGCCTTCTGTTTTTTTACGCTGACAATTGTAGTGCTAACGCACCTGCTGCTGGATCAATTGCTCATGGCTGCGCCAGTGGGGTTGGATGAGTACGTTATTCACATGCTGGATCGTCACCGCCATTTTATTTTCCCGACACGCTTCGACCAGGCTGCTATAGCATAGATTACGGCACAGTCGCAGGTTACCCTGTGCATTGCACAGTATGACCTCAATCGCACCCTCATCAAAGGTATTGATACCAAGTTTGACGATCTCCAGTTCCCGCTGAATAAACTGCTCCAGATCATAATCGTTCAGCGGCAACAGGTTAACTGAGTAAGTAATCCGGATTTTCAAATCCGCATTCACCTGCATCGCCAGATGATGCAACAGCTCCGGCTGACCAAACCAAATCAGGTTGTGTTTCGGTGGAAATTTATCAAACAGCAAGCGCAGTTTACGTAAGGTATTTATGTCCAGCAAGTGCGCTTCATCAATCAGGGGGTAGAGTGTTTTCTGATCCCGAATATGTTTATACGCCGTCTGAATCAGTTCTTTTTCCAATTCTTTTTCCGGAGCATCAATCTTCATCTATAACGCCAGTTGCCGGATAATTTTGCCGTATTCATGATACTTAACCAGCCGAACAAGTATCAGGTTTTCAGCCTATTTTGCTGGATACTGAGTCGCGAAATCACGATGATTTGCGATATTCACAAATCCAAACAAGACAGGCACTCTAAAAAATACTGAAGTTGAAGCGAGCCCCCCTAAATACGAATATTGATACGACATACAAGCTCCAATAGAACTCAACTCGTTCTACTGAAAATAGAAAAATATCGACAATATCCTTTCACTCATAACGATTCCTTTTCAAATAACGTTTTCGTACACCGGCGAAATTCCGGAGTATTTTGAGGCATGGCTATAGTCATGCCCCAAAATTTATAGCTCCGCTTGTCGACAGGATTGTATTGCTAGGCAAACTCTTATTGTTCGTCATCTTCATCACCAACTTCATTCCATTCTTCGATGGCACTTTCTATTTCCTTATCTATCCTATGATATGTACTACTAATGCAATCTTTGTTGAATTGCTCGTATACTATTCCATCAATATTACTGAATCCTTCAACGCCATTTTCTTTTAAAAATAACACGTTATGTAGGCCGAATTTCCCCTGAAAGAATCCTATTTCGTGAACTACATTTTGTCGGGCACGCATACTTCCACTAGCCATTTCATCTTCGGCGGTTTGGATTATTATTGCAAACTCACATTCATCTGATTCTTCGTCTAATTTTTGGATGACAGTACGCCCCTTATTCGCCAATTCAGACAACTCAATAACCTCTATGCCCAATTCTTTTTCTATGTATCGTGCAACGTCTTTCCAAACTTCATTTCGGCCATGGCTTAAAAATACTTTAAATTCTTCTTCCACAAAACTCTCCAAATATTCATAGAATTACTACTTGGGTGGCATAACAAGTTTCTACATCACCTGACAAAATCCTGAATCCGTGACTCCAGGGTGGATGCAGAGTGCAAGAGCTTGATTTCTATTTGTTTTTCAAAAATTGTAGGTTCACCCCAATTTCTGGGAAGCAAAGAGGAATCAATGGCTTGCGCACTGCGCCGCTATGGAGTCACGGATTCAGGAAAATATCCAGCAGACGCTTTTCCTGAACAGCTAAACACCATCCAGTCTAATCAAACCCGATAAAACATAGATACACACCCAATCCCTGTCAATAAACGCCGATACCTCTATGCCCTGCCCTGGTATCTGGTTCTGGGCCGTGGAAAACGCTGACAAAACCAGCCTGATCAACCAATCCGGCCAGAAGTTCGTCCAGAATCCGTGACTCCAGAGTGGATGCAGGGTGTAAGAGCTTGATTTCTATCTGTTTTTCAAAAATTGCAGGTGCACCCATAGGTTCACCCCAATTTTTGGGAAGCAAAGAGGAATCAATGGCTTGCGCACTGCGCCGCTATGGAGTCACGNAATTGCAGGTGCACCCATAGGTTCACCCCAATTTTTGGGAAGCAAAGAGGAATCAATGGCTTGCGCACTGCGCCGCTATGGAGTCACGGATTCAGGTTCGTGTTTTCCTCGGTCATGCGCGCCTCGGGCAAACGGACGGAAAACCCGTTCACCTTTGACTGGTGGATCGGCGACCATTCCGTGCTGATCGACCCGGACGGCGAACTTCTGACCCAGCGTTTCACCGAGCAGGATCCGGATGGCCAGATAACCCGCCGCCTGTGGCTTCATTTTGTTAAATGGCTGGAAAAAACCCGCAGTCGCCGCCCGCTCAATGGCGTGGTCATCGCGCTGGATATTGCGCATCTGGCGACGGCCACCAACAGTGAACGGGCAGCCTATGCCACGCTGCTGCGCGCCCGCCTGCGCGAGTTAATGGAAACACTCTCGACACGACTGCCGGTTTATATTGCGCTGACCAAGCTCGATCTGTTGCAGGGCTTTGAGCCGTTTTTCCGTAATTATTCACGCGACAAACGCGAGCAGGTGCTGGGCTTTACCTTTACGCTGAACTCGGTCGATGACCTTGACCATTGGCTGGAAGAATTCAATCAGGATTTCGGGCAGTTTGTTGAACGCATCAATACATTATTGCCCGCCGCGCTGATCCAGTGCTTCGATGCCGAAGACCGCACCACCATTTACAGCTTCAGCCATCAGATGGCCGGTCTGGCCTGGCCAAACACACTGTGCGAAGCCACCGCCAGCATGGTGACACTGGTACCCTCGGCGTCGAACGAATCGCCACGCAGTCTCAGTTATCACAGGCCGTAGGCCTTCTTCCGACTGCTGGATCAGAGTGACATTGTCGCTTCCACCGCCGTCAGTGTGGATTACCGATTCAACATCGACCAGGGCAAGAGCGATGGAGCACGGATTCAGGGTTAAAATAAAATTCACACAGTAGAAACGAAAAAAGCCGATACAGGTTATCTGTATCGGCTTTTCAATTTGGTAGCGGGGGCCGGATTTGAACCGACGACCTTCGGGTTATGAGCCCGACGAGCTACCAGGCTGCTCCACCCCGCATCAACTCGTTTTGAAGAACACCTCTGTTACGTTTCGCGTTTGAGCTGCGTTTCGCTCAGTGCCCTTCAGTGGTTGCACATATTACTAGTATATTTTCCCATGTCAACTAACTTTTTGATTTATCTGGATTTTTATTTCAAATACTGAGTTCGGGCCTGTTTCATACGATGTTCCATTTCAGCGTAAAAATCCTCGCTGACCGCTCCGACAGACAGCCATTCTACGACCACCCGGTCAATTTCCGAATCGTCGGTCTGGCTGCCAATACCTTCGGACAAACGCTGCACTTGCAGGTTCATTCGCATCTTGCTGTCAGCCTCAGGTGACTCAACACCCGTTAAAATCTCCAGATCAACTGTTTTTTCATGCAACCGGGTCTGATTTACCTCATCAGGAGCCTGCTGCCATACAGACAAACAGTCGGTTAACGATCTGGCAGGCTCAGGAACATCCATCTGTGCCCACTGAGCCTGCAGAGCATCAAGTGATTCGGAACTGAAACGAGCTTGTTTTACCCAATTGATCAAATCAATCCAATGGCGGTCTGATTGCTTCTGCTCTGCCTGACGCACAGCACGCTGATATTTGCTGCAGGCGTCCTTAAACTGACGAGACAGTTTGGTGTAATGTGATTTCGGCAATGTCCCTACCTGATCATATGCCTGCTTCAGTTTTTCGAAATCGCTTTGTACTTCCAGTATCTGGTCAGCATCAGATAGCTGCCCGATACGTTTGATTATGCTTTCTGCCTCGGTCTTATGCGATTCCAGGTCAGTTTTAAACTCTTTGATCTGCTGCTCACGGCGCTCAAACAACTCATCGCAGACTTCACGAAAAGCCTTCCACAATTCCTGTTCATTCTTTCGAGCGACCATGCCGGCGGACTTCCATTGCTGCTGCAGTTGTTTGGCTTGCTCGGTCGCTTCACGGGCATCATCCAGCTCCAGCAGTTGTTTGGCTTTTTCGATTATGGCCAGTTTGTTATCACGAAAGACGGACTGCTCGGCACGCAGCTTATCCATGATACTGCGGTGTAACTGATCAAAGGTTTTCTGAATATCCTTGTTGGCGACACGATCCACCGGCGAATAATGTCGCCAATCGTTACGAGCCGCCTGCAGGACTCGATCAATTTCGCGAATATCCGGTTCATCCCAGTTAATGATTTCGCTGTAGGTTCGCAATTGCTCAACCACTTCCTTGCGTCGCCCCAGGTTAACCTCACGCAAATTCCGTTGCTCAGAGAAATATTCCCGGCAGGGTTCATAAGCTTTCTGGGCCAGATCGTGGAAGGTTTCCCAAAGCTCCTGTTGATGATCCTGCAAGCCACGGCTTAGCAGTTTCCATTCGTCCTGCATGTCGCGAATGGTATTGGCACGTGATTCTGGATCCAGAGACTGATGAATCAACGCTTCCATTTTTTTAATCAGTGCTTGTTTCTTGGGCAGGACGGCATAGCTCTGCCAGTCGCGCAGCTTTTCAATTGCTTCGGTCGTTTCATCCAATTGCTTTTTGATGCCGGGATGCTGATCCAGATTAAAATCTTTCAGTTTTTCTTCAACACCATGATAAAGACCAGAGGCACGACGAATAGAGCCTTCTTCTACCGCAGAAAGACAGCGCCGCAATTGAGTGCGAATGGCACGGACTTTACCGATTTCCTGACGACGGTGCTCTTCCAGGCTCTTCTGATATTTTTCCAGCGACAGGGTAAGCTTCTGTATCGGCTCAGGTTTACCGGTTTCAAACAAAAAGTCGATTTCATGCAACCAATCGTCGACTTCATGAAGCAGAGCATCACACTCTGTATCCGGGTTTTCCAGTTTCGAGATAATGCCATCCACCGACCCGTTATTAGCCAGTATCTGACGGTATTTCGGCAGGCTGATTTCAAAAGCGGTACACACTTTTTGAAAGGCCCGGGTCTCATCCCGCGAGGCTTTACTGAATTGCTCCGTTTCTCGCCACTGATGCTGCACATCGGCCAATAAGTGCTGATCCTGATGTAGCTCCTCATCGGTCATTTCATTAGCAGATAAACGCGCCCTCAATTCGTTGGTCATCTGCTCAATCAACTGCTGCCGATTGCTGTCAGCCATTTTCAACGATTCAACTTCCGCTCTTTGTGCCTGCTCGACTGCCTTCACAGCCTCTATTTTGACGTGACAGGCATCCTGGGCACTTTGGAAATCAGTTTTAAGTGCGTCCTCAGCAACGTCCAACTCACGCCATTGTTCAATCAGACCTTTGACCTTGGCTTCATACATCGGCTCGTAAGGTGCCTCAGCCAATCGCTTCATGGCCTGCAGCACAGTATCCGTTTTTTTCGTGCGCTGCTGGATCTGTTTTAACTGTTCTGACTGAGACTCAAGTGTTTCCTGAAGAATGCGAAAAACAGCCTTATCTTTGCCTTTGGTTGCTTTAACCAGCGTCTGCAACTGCTCAGGATCGCTGACCTGGCTGGCTGCATACTTGCGAATTTTGGCTGTAAACCCCTCTTTCACCAACTGAACCCAGATATCCTGAGACTGTTCTGAAACAGCTTCATCCAATTGAATAGCAAGCATCAGAGCAGCATCAGCAGGTAGTGACTGAATGGCTTCAGCGGCACTGAACTGCCCCTTGCCGATTGCCTCAACCAGTGAGTTCATTTTCTGAACTCTGGACTTACCTTGAGCACTACTCAGGTCGGCGATGCGTTCATCAAGTGTCTGTGGTGTTTGCTCAACCGGAGGACTGACGCTGGTTGGCTTAGCTGAAGGTTGTACGGCTGCGAGGAAGGTTGCCGGAACTATTAAAGCACCCGTGCCAGGCGGGCGCTTGAGGCTTCATATTACTGGCTAGTGTAGTATCTTGAATAAAAGGTGTATTAAGAAATCACTCCATGAGTTCACAGCAAAGCGCGGTTCGCAGGCAATGGTTCCTCCCTTGTCAAGAGCCGGAACGAAGCGGTGGACTCAAGGAGAGGTTCTCGCAGAGTGGAGCACCGTTACTGAGAGCATCAAGGCTTTCGCGAATGGCAGTCGGTGCGCCATCTTAATATGCGTTTTATTTGAGACATTACACTAGCATACCCTGATCAGACACCGCGCGGAATAATTATGTCGAACAACACACCAACTGAACCAACGCTGCTCTGGTACGACTATGAGACCTGGGGTGCCAACCCGATACGGGATCGCCTGGCACAATTTGCGGCCATCCGCACCGATTTAAACCTGAATCCAATAGAAGAACCGATAAATCTGCTGTGCAAACCGGCCTGCGATACGATTATCGATCCTGAAGCGGTCACAATCACCGGATTATCCCCTCTGACACTCAGCGAAGAAGGCATGAATGAGTGGGATTTTGCCAACGAAATTGAACAGCACTTCAGCAAACCCGGCACTTGCACCACCGGCTATAATACCATCCGCTTTGATGATGAATGCACACGTTTCCTATTCTATCGCAATCTGATTGATCCTTACGCGCGGGAATGGAAAAACGGCAATAGCCGTTGGGATCTGCTTGATGTCATGCGAATGGCTCGCGCCCTAAGGCCTGATGGCATTGAATGGCCAGTGCACGAAGACGGCTCCCCCTCATTCAAGCTTGAGCACCTGACTGCTGCAAACGGGCTCAGCCATGAACACGCGCATGACGCGGTCAGCGATGTAAAAGCCACCATTGCTCTGGCGAAACTGCTCAAGCAACACCAGCCTAAACTGTTCGACTATGCATTCACTCTTCGCTCAAAGCATCAGGTCCGAAAGCATCTCAACCTGTCAGACCAGACGCCACATCTGCACTTCTCTGGAAAAATAGCGGCCAAGGAATTTTGCATGGGCATTGAAATTCCATTGCTGACGCATCCTGATAGAGCGAATGAGGTCATCGTCATTGATATACGACAGGACCCATCCTGGTTATTGCATCACGATGCGGAAACCATCAAAAACTGGCTTTATAGCAAAACCGAAGACCTGCCCGAAGGCATAGCACGGCCACCATTAAGGACCATTCATTTGAATCGCTCACCGATGATTGCTCCCATGTCATTGCTCGATAATATGACTTCCGAACGATTGTCAATCGACAAAAACCTGCTTGATACTCATGCCCGGTTTGTACATCAACATCCAGAGTTAAACCGTCTGGCGCTTGATGTGTTTACTGCTGAACGCGAACACCGAGTCAATGAGGATCCTGAGCAGGCGCTATATGAAGGTTTTATCGATGACCATGACCGCAACCTACTGAACCGCATGCGTAAGAACAGTATCAGGAAATCACACTGGCTGGATGAAGCCGATGCATTACACGACGACAGGCTGCCACCATTACTCAATAACATTCTTGCGCGGCACTTTCCAGATGTACTGACTGAAGCGCAATTAGAGCAATGGCAGAAAAAAAGGCGGTCTGCTATGTCAGATTCTGGAGTACTGAGCATTGATCAAGCACTGGAAAAAATTCCGCAGTTGCAACAACAGTATCCGAATCTGGCTGCATTGCAGGATACTCAACATTATTTACTATCCTTAAAAAACCAGTGGTTTGGTGTACAAGCATCCAATACACCGCAGGATCAACAAATGGCAGACATAGAACACAACGATTCTGACGATACTTCTGTATTAACCAGCCACCAGCAAATGGATCTTTTTTAGTGAAATTGAAGATTTTTCTAGCCACCGCCCTACTGACAGTGTCAGTGCTTAGCTGGTCTGACAATCAGCCGGATATCACTTTGCAGTCTATCCAGATACCAAGGCAGGGTCTGAGTCATCTATTAAAGTTCATGGATGAGCGCCCGGAGATATTTCACCGCCCGAACGATGCCTGCCAGTTGCTGGATCTGGAACAGAAAGAAGTCGCACTGGATGCCTGGTGGCTATTCCTGGATTACATGACCACACTGGATACCATCAGTGAGCAATCAGCTTCCGCGTCATTGCGAGCCACGGCCATCACAGCGCATTACCGCTTCGCTCTTGAGTACATTGTCCGCATTGATCAGGATCCTGAGCTGGTCAAATGGTTAAACAGTCGGCACAAAGATCTGAAGCTGCCGAAAAATTTCTACGAACAATTCCGCAGCGAAATGCTGGGCGAATTTCGCACCCGCCAATTCGAACAGGCCAGTATTGAATTCCGGTACGACTACAGGCAACCGGAAACCAACATCTTCAATTACGACCTGAATGCCATCCATTCAATTGGACGTTTCACTCTGTTGGCCAGTAACCAGACTAAAAAACTGAAACGTTCCCTGTACCGGGTTTATTATCCATTCCAGAAAAATATTGCGCGCGGCATGGGTAAGGTCAAATTCTGGCGTTTTGGCAAAACACTGATCACGCCGGAACAGGCTCAGACCTTTTCCAAGTCATTTGAACCAGGTGATTTTTACCTGACGCGCAAAGAATGGCGCATGACCAATGTCGGCATTCCAGGTTTCTGGACACATTCCGCACTGTTTATTGGCACGCCCGAGCAACGCACCGAGTATTTTAATACTGAAGAAGTCAAACAATGGCTACGCAGCAAAGACGCCTTCAGCTTTGAACAGCTATTACGCACAAGCAGCACCACTTATGCAAATCACCCGGGGCACGATGCAATGGGCAGAATTCAGGTACTGGAAGCACTGGATGATGGTGTCATTTTTAATTCCATAGAATCGTCACTGGATGCAGATGGCGCTGCGGTATTCCGACCTCGCCTGAGCAAGCTGGAAAAAGCCAAAGCGATTTATAACGCCTTTCACTATATCGGCCGCCCTTATGACTTCCATTTCGATTTCGACAGCGACGATGCACTGGTCTGCAGTGAATTGATATACAAGTCCTACCAGCCCGGCACGAACCAACAGGGCATCGGCTTTCCACTGTATCGTGCGGTGGGCAAAAAAATGCTGACACCAAACGAGATTGCCCGCTGGTACGATGAAACTGTCGGCACCTCAGACCAGCAATTGGATCTGGTGATGTTTATCGACAGCAATGAGCGCGATGGTGTTGCTTTTCAGTCCACCGAAGCAGCATTTATCGACTCATGGAAAAGGCCGGACTGGTACATTTTCACGCAGCCCGCCTACCGTGATAAAACGGCTGTTCTGGCAAAGTCGCAGGACTCAGATTCCTGAATCCACTGAAGAAGCCACGGATTCAGGTGATATTATCGACTGATAAAAGCAGCGACGGCTTTTTTGAAATCATCACTGGCCAGCCGCTTACGGAACAGCTCACCTTCCTCTTCTATTGTCTGTAATGTTTTCGCCATATATGTCTGCTTCATCAGTTTCTTACTCAGCATAATCGACTCTGGAGGTAATTGAGCCAGTTGCTGTGCCTGGTGGAATGCTGCGCTGAAGAACTGCTCATCTTTGAAAATGCCATTAATCAACCCGGCCATTTTGGCTTCCTGTGCGTCAAAACGCTTACCGGTTAATAACCATTCCGAGGCCTTGGCATGACCAACACGCAATGGCAGCAGATAGGATGACGCAAATTCAGGCACCAGACCAAGATTCACGAAAGGCAGTTGGAAGGCAGCGCTCTCACCCGAAAAAACCAGATCACAGTGCAGCAACAAGGTCGTACCAATACCTACCGCCGGGCCATTGACAGCAGCAACAATCGGCTTTGGAAAGTCTGCCATGGTTTTCAAAAACTGAAATACCGGTGCCTCATCATCCTGTGGAATATTGTCCAGAAAATCATTCAGATCATTTCCAGCGGTAAAGCACGATTTATGACCGGATATCAACACCACTCGAATATTTTCACTTGAGCGCGCTTCCACTAATGCCTGGGTTAAATCGCAGTACATCTGCTCAGTAATCGCGTTCTTCTTTTCAGGCCGGTTGAACTGCACTTCCAGAATACCGGAATGCAAACGAGTTTCGATGTCGGCCATAGCAACCTCACTTTAGAATTATTTATCAAGGGTTCAGAGAATCTACACCGTCAAATTTAAACGAGTGTTTGAAATTTGCAAGCTTTTGCGTACGACCCTAGTCAGTTTAGGGATACATGCCAGACCAGGTCATTCACTGATCCAGCGCCATTAATGCCCCATCAGTTAAAAAAATCACAACGATGACACAAAAGGCTAAAGGGACATGATTCAGGAAACAAATAGGAATCACGCCCTTACACTCTGCATCCACTGAAGGAGTCACGGATTCAGGGTATAGAGACACGCTTGAAGATCGAGGCAACCTACGACCAATGAAGTATCACTCAAGACTGTCCAGTTTAGGGTACACTATAACCTGAATCCGTGACTCCAGAGTGGATTAAGGTATATAAAAAAACATCCGCCGGGAATTGGTTTGGAGAAGAGAATGACTCAGATAAAGCAGGAAGATCTAATTCAAAGTGTCGCTGATGCACTGCAATACATTTCATATTATCACCCCAAAGACTTCATTGATGCCATACATGAAGCTTATCAGCGCGAAGAATCTCCTGCGGCACGCGATGCTATCGCACAAATTTTAATCAATAGTCGCATGTGTGCCGAAGGCCATCGGCCTATTTGTCAGGACACCGGCATTGTCACCGTGTTCCTGAAAATCGGTATGAACGTCACCTTCCCTGATGCTTCAATGAGCGTTGAAGATATGGTCAATGAAGGCGTACACCGCGCTTACACTCATCCGGATAATATCTTGCGCGCATCTGTTCTGGCGGACCCGGACGGAGCCCGTAAAAACACCAAAGATAATACACCGGCGGTGATTCATACCCGCTTGGTCCCGGGTGATACGGTTGATGTTCAGGTTGCCGCCAAAGGCGGTGGCAGCGAAGCCAAAAGCAAATTTGCCATGTTGAATCCTTCTGATTCTGTTGTGGACTGGATTTTAAAGGTTGTGCCAGAAATGGGCGCAGGCTGGTGTCCTCCAGGCATGCTGGGTATCGGTATCGGCGGTACAGCAGAAAAAGCGATGCTGATGGCAAAAGAAAGCCTGATGGAACCAATCGATATTCACGAACTGGAAGCACGAGGGGCCTCCAATCGTGCCGAGGAACTGCGTCTGGAACTAATGGACAAGGTCAACAAGCTGGGCATTGGGGCTCAGGGTCTGGGTGGTTTGACAACCGTGCTGGATGTCAAAGTCATGGATGCTCCGACTCACGCAGCCAACAAACCTGTGGCAGTCATCCCAAACTGTGCCGCCACTCGCCATGCTCATTTCACTCTGGATGGCTCCGGTATTGCCGATCTGCCGGTTCCAAAAATGTCAGACTGGCCGGAGATCGTCTGGGAAGCGGGTCCAAGTGCTCGTAAAGTAAACCTGGATACGCTGACCAAAGAAGAAATGGCCGAATGGAACCCAGGTGATACCCTGCTGCTGTCCGGCAAAATGTATACCGGGCGTGATGCGGCGCATAAGCGCATGGTGGATATGATCAGTAAAGGGGAATCCTTGCCGGTCGATCTGACCAACAAAGTCATCTATTACGTCGGCCCAGTTGATCCGATCAGAGATGAGGTTGTTGGCCCTGCAGGCCCGACAACAGCAACCCGCATGGATAAATTCACCGATACCATACTGGAACACACCGGGTTGATTTCAATGGTCGGCAAAGCCGAACGCGGCCCGATCGCCATCGATGCAATCAAGCGCCATAAGGCTACTTATCTGATGGCAGTCGGCGGTGCGGCATACCTGGTTTCCAAAGCGATTCGCAGTGCCAAGGTGGTCGCCTTTGAAGATCTGGGTATGGAAGCCATCTATGAATTTGAACTCAATGAAATGCCGGTCACCGTCGCTGTAGACACTCAGGGCGAATCCGTGCATCGCATCGGCCCTGCTCAATGGGCGGCCAAAATTGCGGCCAAAGAAATCAACTGATCAGTCTCTCTATATCGTTCGCTGAAGCCCGCCATTGTGCGGGCTTTGTCTTGTTGAAGCTGCCTTTTTCCATGTTAAAAAACACGGAATGAAACTTTTCGCCACTTTCATCGTCATAACAGACGTCCTATGGAAGTGAGTCTTATATGAAAACAACACTGAAAATCCTTGCCTGTCTGATTACGCCAGCCTTATTAACTGCCTGCGCCAGCCTGGGCACCTCTAATGCTGATCCACGTTGGGCCAACTACAAAGACTGGACAAAGATCAACAACAAACCCATTACCGGAGATCACACTGGCTTTCTTGCGGGTTTACACCGAGGAGCAGAAGGTGTGCGGGAAGTTTATGTCAATGATGCCGGCATCAAGGCAAGTCAAGGTAACGCGCCCTATCTCTATCCTGTCGGTACCGTTGTTGTGAAAGAACAATACAAAAACCTTGCCGCGCTGGAAGCCGGTAAAACGCCAGCCCTGACAATCATGGTCAAGGTTTCCGATACAGCCGAAAACCCGGCCAACAACTGGGCCTGGTCACGCGGATATGGCAAAGAAGCAAAAATTGACGACGGCTTTTGTTTTGGTTGCCACACCATTGCCCAAGGAAATGATTTTGTCTTCTCCAATCATGACTCGCTGACAGATTTTCAATAGTGTTGCAAGGGCGAGGAGGCTGCCCAAGGATAGCGTTTGAAAACGAGATACAGCTTTAGGTGAATCAAAAGTTTCTTTATACTACCTGTCAGCCGAATTAATTAAAACCAAAGTATTGCGTGGATGCGCCTGAACATCGCCGTATTTTGGGTCGACGACCTTGTGCCTTGTTCTCGGACAGCCTCCTGGGGCATTGTTGAGATAACGCAGTCGATATATTGAAGCAGCAAATGCAAAGTAATCTGCAAATCGCTGCTTCAATTTTTCAAATCTTGAAAATATTCGCCGAAAGTACTTAAGCCAGCCAAATGTACACTCGATTGCATGTCTCTCTTTTAGCGGAATCAAAGGGGTCAGAATCAAAGGGGTCAGAGCAATTGATTTTTAACCCTTATTAGTCTGCCTTTTCCGGGTCTATCATCGATAAAGGAGATATCAT
>JARRJP010000118.1:0-8715 GCA_037389025.1 Reinekea sp.
CGCCGAAGAATACCTCTGGCAAGGCGATCGACGCGTCCAGACCCGATACTTCAACGACCAGCACTGGTGCATCAACGACGAGATCACCATCTACCAACCTGGCACACACAAACCCCTAGCCATCATCGACCAGGCCCTCGGCATACTCGATATCGAAACCGACCACCTCGGCACCCCGAAAGCGCTGTATGACCACGAGACCGGGCGGGAAATCTGGTCAACGGAGCATGAGGTGTATGGCAAAACAAAAAATAACGCCAGCCTGAAAACGCATCCGAAAACGGGGCAGGCGGTTGATCCGAAGATTCGTTTTCAGGGGCAGTGGGAGGATTTGGAGACGGGACTTTATCAGAATCTGCATCGGTTTTATGATCCGCATTGTGGGCGGTATATTAATCATGATCCGATTGGGTTGATGGGTGGGCTTAACTCGTCCCAGTATTGTCCGAATCCGGTGGGGTGGGTTGATCCGTTGGGGTTGAAGTGTAAGGATGGGGAAGATGTTTCAGGCAGTCTAATCGCAAGAGAAACAGGAAATCCAGTAACAGATTTGTTATTTGGAGGGAAGGCGAGAGAAGGGCTTCCCGGGCCTGATGGAATTCCAATTCCAAAGAGACCTACAATATTAGATCTAGAAAATTTGAGCGCGAAACATAATGTTGAGTTCTCAACAGTATATAGGTTAGGTAATGGCAAGAACGGTGGTGGCGGGCAGTATTATCTGTACTCGGGAACACTTAACTCTGTCAGAGTGCCGATTGAACCAAATATTATTTGGATTAATCATACGCACCCAGGAGGGACCACTAAGGCATCTCGTCCCGATCAGGGTATATTGAAAGCATTACAGGCATTAGGCTCTCCTCAAAAATCTTCCCAAATTATTCCTGTGGGTGAGAATCCTATATATTTTACAACGTCCAAGAAGTACTGAAAATGGGAGGGATTAGAATGAGTGAACCAAATGAATTGCTAGAGTTTTCATATCTATGGACAACTGAAAAAAAGAAATGGGTTATAAAAGATTTGGGAGATAACGATTTCTTAATTTTCAACAAGTTTAGTAAATCAGCTCTTACAATTGATGATGATGATCTACATGAGGCAGTGGTCAAAAAGATGATCGAAGAGGGAGTTGAAATTAGTATGTTGTAGTCCTTTAGTTAACGTTGATTCAAGCACCCAACCAAAACCGCACAATAGGTAGTTAAACGTTAAACAGACACCCACTTTAATACAGCGATAGATTGAGTATTATGAACATCGTTTTATGGTGGGTGTCTGCATAAGCGCCGCCCACCGCAAAAGCCTCACGTCCGAGGCTTTTCTTTTGAATCCAAACCATCGGACAAACAACCCCACGGCCCGCCGTCACGGCATGCAAGCTAACGCCGCACACCAAAGCGCCCGCTCAGTTGGTCATCGATATTGCCACGTCCCATGCTTGCAATAATGTTGCGGCCCGCTCTCTCCGGCCCAGGCGATAGACGCCTCCAAAACCGATACTTCAACGACCAGTACTGGTGCATCAACGACGAGATCACCATCTACCAACCCGGCACGCACAAACCCCTAGCCATCATCGACCAGGCCCTCGGCATACTCGATATTGAAACCGACCACCTCGGCACCCCGAAAGCGCTGTATGACCATGAGACCGGGCGGGAAATCTGGTCAACGGAGCATGAGGTGTATGGCAAAACCAAAAATAATGCCAGCCTGAAAACGCATCCGAAAACGGGGCAGGCGGTTGATCCGAAGATTCGTTTTCAGGGGCAGTGGGAGGATGTGGAGACGGGGCTTTATCAGAATCTGCATCGGTTTTATGACCCGCATGCCGGACGATACTTGAATCATGATCCGATTGGGTTAATGGGTGGGCTTAATCAGTATTGTCCGAATCCGGTGGGTGGATCCACTTGGTTTAATGATTGTTTATCGAAATATTAGACCTGATCTGATCCGGTTGTTCTTGGCCGTGAACAGCTCAAAGTGTTACCACCCAAATTCTCATCATACGTTTTCCAAATTCTCCATCATAACTATTTTCAATTCAGTCGTTTTAATATCGTACTCTTTCCCAAACCGCATCGAACGCTCAGCCTATTTCACATCATAGGCTCAACCCATTTCTGATCGAACCGAGGTTACGGCGATCTTGGTTAACTATTTTCTGGACCATCGCTCTTCTCATTTTTTTGTGCGTTAACAACACTTCTGACTATTTCGGTTCTATTTCCCATACCCCAAAAACACAAAAAGCCCATTGCATCATCGCAACAGGCTTTCTGTTTTTGATCACTGACAAGCGCAGTACTAACGCACCTGCTGCTGGATCAACAGCCTCTGGCTGCGCCAGTGCGGCGGGATGAATACGTTGGTCACATGCAGGATCGTCACCGTCATTTTTTTCCCGATACGCTTTGGCTAGACGGAGACAGGAGGTTCCGCTGACTCCGAAGGCATCTCCCACGTTCCTGACATGGCCTGACCGTTCAACGGCCAAGTTGCGGTCCACATGGCTTCCGTCTGCATGGGGTCGGCCATCACGGTCGAGTCCATCCCATCTCCGACATTGATGAGGGCATTTAGGGTCGCAACCACGATGGATTGGTCAATGGCCCATCGTTCTGAATGATATCTTTCACTCCGGCTTGCTGGGAGCGCAGAAAGTATTCCGCCATGTCAGGACCGGACGAGGACGGTTTCTGAGCTGGCGTGTTGGGATTCCGGTGCGGCCGAGACTGACCCGGTGCCAGGTGACGCCCCGACGGCGCATTCTGCTGAATGATATCCTTCACTCCGGCTTGCTGGGAGCTCAGAAAGTATTCCGCCATGTCAGAACCGGACGAGGACGGTTTCTGCGCTGGCGTGTTGGGATTCCGGTGCGGCTGAGACCGACCCGACGGCGCATTCGACTGAATGATATCCTCCACTCCGACTTGCTGGGAGCTCAGAAAGTATTCCGCCATGTCAGGACGGGACGAGGACGGTTTCTGCTCTGGCATGTTGGAATTCCGGTGCGGCTGAGAGGTGTGTTGACCGTTCTCCTGATGTGTCTGGCTGTAATAGTGATCAATGCCGCTGTAAGGATTGTAATGAATTCTATCCATGAGGGTTTCCTCTATTTAGTCAATGAATGTTTATCCTGAATCCGTGATTTCAGAGTGGATGCAGGTTGAAGTCACGGATTCAGGTCAGGATATTGATCACTCTGCCGTTCTCGATTCCCGAGACGGTTCGGTGCTTCCTGTGGCATCAGTCCATGCGGGCCATACTGGTGCTGAAAATCACCCCCGACGGCTCCGCTGTCATAATAGGGTATGGAAGGTTCCGCCGACTCCGAAGGTATCCCCCACGTTTCCGGCACGACCTGACCGGTCAACTGCCAAGCCGTGGTCCACATGGCTTCCGCCGGTATGGGGTCGACCATCGTGGTCGGGGCCACGCCTCTCATCTCCGGTATGGATGCGGGCATGTCGGGCCATTGCCACGCTGGCTCGGACACTTGGAGATTCAATCCTCTGTGCTGCCGCCTTTTTTCGATCGCGTCCAATACCCTATTCAGTTGGTCTGGCTGCAGGTTTTCGATCAGTCGTTGGCCCTTATGCGTAAGTCCTCCCTCCGGGGTGAGGTACAGGTTTGCCTTCGCCTTCAAGCCGGAATATTTTCCGCACTCTTTAAGGCTCAGGCCGTTGCCATACAGTTCAAGCGCGGCCATGAAGTTGGCCACATCCTTGGAGGTACGTTGAGTGAATATCCTTCCTCGGGCAATTAACGCCTGATCAACCCGTCTTTTGTCATCCTGACTAAGGCTGTTGTATAGAGCTCGCCCTTGCACCGACTGCAAACGACCATCGTCGGAGATATAGATGCGAAGTTGAATATCATTGGAACATTCACCCAACAACAGGCCTCTTGCATAGTTATCAAGACTTGCCAGGAAGCGTTTTTTAACCGAGCCCTTAGTCATCGTTAGGTTTAAATAAATATCACTACGGCGGAGCAACGCCCGATTGATCCGCTCTTGATCCTCCTGTGGCAGGCTGTCGTACATTCTTTTTCCCCGTAGACGAAGTTTGCCATCGTCAGTGACATAGTCCTTAAACTGGATGGTTGCAGAACAATGTCTCAAAGGAACGCCCTGCGCATAATTATCAAGACCTGCCAGGAAGCGTTCTTCAACCGGGGCGTTATCCATCGCTCGTTTTAAATAACTTTCACGACGGCTGAGCAACGCCCGATTGACCCGCGCCTGATCCTCTGGTGGCAGGCCTTTACACAAATCCTCCCCTGCGTTTTGCAGATGACCATCGTCGGTGGCGTAGCATTTATATGGGATGGTTGCAGAACAATCTTTCAACGTAGCCCCCCGCGCATAACTATCAAGGCCTGCCAGGAAGCGTTTCTTAACAGTATCTCTGGTAGCAAAGACTCCCTGACGGGCGATAATTGCTTGTTCGAGCCGCTCCTTTTCCGCGTCCGTCAGCTGACCATACAGATCCAGCCCCTGCCTAACCAGGCTGCCATCGCTTTTAATGTAATTACCGAATTTGAGAGATGAGGAACAATCTTTCAATAGGGCGCCCCGCCCAAAAGCTTCCAGGCCTGCCAGAAATCGCTCCTTGACCGGGGGCAGTCCCGTGGTTTGGGTCTTACGGCGCGGCGCCTCGACAGCCGGTTGGGGATTGGCCAGCGCATCGTTCTGAGTCATATCCTCCAATGCGGTTGGCTGTTGGGGTCGCAGTGAACTTTCCCAATCCGTTCTGGGTGAGGGCAGTATCTGTACTGGAAAGTTGGAACCATGGTACGACAGAGGTTGACCCGGTGCCGGGTGGCTCCACGATGGTCCACTCGCTGGCCCCCCTGCGGAAGTTTGCCCAGTCTCGGGCTGGGAGGTGTACTGACCGTCCTCCAGGTGTATCTGGCTGGGGATGATATCCTCCAATGCGATTGGCTGAGGGGTTCGCAGCAAGGATTCCCAGTCCGGCCTGGGCGAGGACGGTATCTGCGCTGGCAGGGAGGGATTCAGGTACGGCTGACCCGGCAGGCTCCACGATGGTCCACTCGCCACTAGCCCTGCGGAAGTTTGTCCAGTCTCGGGCTGGAAGGAGTATTGAGCGTCCTCCTGATGTATCTGGCTGGGGATGACACTCTGCAATGCCACTGGCTGGAGGAGGCTCAGAAAGTATTCCATGTCCGGCCTGGGCGAAGACGGTATCTGCGCTGGCAAGTTGAAATTCAGGTACGGCTGATCCAGTGCTGGGGGGCTCCATGACGGGACACTCGCGGCTACTTCAGCGGAAGTTTGCCCAGTCTCAGGCTGGGAGGTGTGCTGACCATTCTCCTGGTGTATCTGGCTGTAGTAGTGGTTAGTGTTGTCAGGATTGTAATTAACCCTATCCATGTACGATTCCTTAGTAAAATGACTATTCAACCGCCCCACATGCGAGGCACCAGCATAAAGCGGTTCACAGAACTTCCCATGTACTGCTATACGCCTCGCCCAGGATATTGATCAGCGTATCGTGCGTGATCTTCCCGGCCGATAAAGCGGTCCGTGTTCTCGGCGGCATCAGTCCGTAGTGTAGTGTCACACCTGCATCCACTCTGGAGTCAGGAGTCACGGATTCAGGTCTCAAATAAAACGCAGATTAAGATGACCCGCCGGTTTAAAGTTGCGGCATTGACGAAGGCATTTCAGGCCGCTGCGGTATGGCTCAAACATGGCCATGAATTTAGCCACGTACGTTGAGCGATGACCTCTCACCTCATCTTCGCGGGACATAGGTTGGGTGATTACCTGCCACCTCTCTTTGCTGGAGGTACGTTGAGCGATTACCTCTCACTTCTCTTCGGGCGGTCAACGCCTGATCAACCCGATATTTGTCATCGTCACTAAGGCGGTTGTATAGAGATTCCCCCCGCCTCGGCTGCAGATGACCATCATCGGTAACATAGCGGTCAATAGAGATATGCCTGGAACACTCTTCCATTGACAGGCCTCTTGCGTAGTTATCAAGACTTGCCAGGAAGCGTTCTTCAACCCGGTTGTTGTGGTTCGTCAATCGCTCCTCACTACGAACGCGAGCGCGCTGCAACGCCTGATTAACATGCTGCTGCGCACCCCATGGCAGTCGGCGGTACACAGCTTGCCCACTACTAGTCAATTGGCCATCTCTATCGATAAAGCGGCTAAAATTAATGGTTTCAGAATTCTCTCTCAACGGAACGCCCTGCTCATGCCTATCAAGGGCAGCCAGGAAGCGTAACTCAACCGGTTCGTTATTCGTTGATCTGTTAACATAATCATTTCTACGGGAGTTCAACGCCTGATCAGCCCACTGCTGCTGATCCGGTGGCAGGTTACGGTACAAAGCTCGCCCCTCTCTAGTCAGTCGGCCATGGTTGGTGACATAGTGTCTAAAATTGAGGGTTGTAGAACAATCTTCCAACAGAGCGCCCTGCGCATAGTTCTCAAGACCTGCCAGGAACTGTACTTTAACCTGCTCGCTAGCCGTTGATGCCCCTGATGTTTGCCCAACCTCGGGCTGAGCGGCGTGTTGTGTGTTTTCCTGGGGTGTCTGGTTGTAGTAGTCAGTGTGGTAGTTGTGAAAACTATAATTATTATTCCTCTCCATGAAAGCTTCCTCCAGTTAGTCAATGAGTGTTTTTTAACCTGAATCCATAGCGGATGCTGGTTAATAGATGACTGTTCAACCGCCCTGACGGCATCCCTATCAATATGATATGAGTGGATCCAATGACGCCAAAGGTTCCTGGCACGGTCTGATCGATCAGCGGCCAAGTTGTGGCCCATATGACTTCTGGGAGGCTGTCCGAGAATAGCGTTGGAAAACGAGATACAGTTTTGGGTGAATAGAAAGTTTCTTTATGCTACCTGCCAGCCGAATTTATCGAAATAAAAGCATTGTGAGGATATTCTTTAACATCGCCGTATTTTGGGTCGGCGACCTTGTGCCTTGTTCTCGGACAGCCTACTAGCTGTATGGAGTCGGCCATCGCGGTCGGGTTCACCCTCAATCTCTGGCATTGATGAGGGCAAGTTCCATGTGCCGCAGCCTTTTCGCGATCGCATCCAACACCTCATGGCGTTGGTCCGGCTGTCGTTTTTCGATCAATCGTCCGCTCTTGCGCACAGGCCCCTTTGGGGAGAGGTAGATGATTACCTTACTTCGTCCTGAATGTGACTCCATAGCGGCGCTATGCGCAAGCCATTGATTCCTCTTTGCTTCCCAATAATTTCAATGAGCCTATGGGTGCTGAAAAACAAATAGAAATCAAGCTCTTACACCCTGCATCCACTGAAGGAGTCACGGATTCAGGTTTGTCAAAACGGACTGATTTGTGCACTTCTGGAGGGCCGTTGCGGTATGGTTGAAACGTGTCCATGATTTTGGACACGTCCCTGGTGTAGGTTGAGCGATAACCTCTCACCTCATCTTCGCGGAAAGTAGGTTGGGTAATTAGCTCCCACCTCTCTTTGCCGGAGGTTTGTTGAGCGATTAGCTGTCATCATTCTTCGGGCGATCAACGCATCATCAACCCGATCTTTATCTTCCGGAGAAAGGCGCTCGTATAGAGCTTTCCCCTCCGGCTGCAAATGACCATCGTTGGTAACATATCGGTCAAAAGAGACATTCATGGAACACATTTCCATTGACTCGCCGCTTGCATATAAATTAAGACCTGCCAGGAAGCGCTCTGGAGCCAGCGATTCATTCCTTTGACGAGTGCGCAACGCATGATCAACCTGCTGCTGCCCATCCACTGACATCCTACTGCGCAAATTATTCCCCGCTCCAGTCAGGCTGCCAGAGTTGGTGGCATAGCGGCTAAAATCGATGGTTTCAGAACAGTCTTTCGCTGGAGAGCCCCACGCATACTTCTCAAGGCCTTTCACGAAGCTTACCTCAACCGACTCCCTATTCTTCGACCTGCCCGACTTAACCAGTCCACCACTACTCAGTGACAGGCCACCGCACAAAAACTCAATCGTATCCTCACTCTTCGACTTGTCATTATAAATATTTTCACGGGTGGTCAACGCCTGATCAACATACCTCTGCTCATCCTGTGACAGGTTACTGCGCAAAGCTCGCCCCTCTCTAGTCAGTCGGCCATGGTTGGTGACATAGCGTCTAAAATTGAGGGTTGTAGAACAATCTTCCAACGGAGCGCCCTGCGCATACCTCTCAAAACCTGCCAGGAACTCTGAATTCTGCTCGCTAGCCGTCGACGCTCCTGTTGATACCCCTGACGTTTGCCCAGCCTCGGGCTGGAAGCCATATTGAGCGTTCTCCTGGTGTGCCTGGTTGTAGTATTCAGCGTTGTAGTTGTGATAACTATAATTATAATTATTTCTCTCCATGTGTGTTTCCTCTGATTAGTAAATGAATGCTTGTTTAACCTGACTGTTCAACCGCCCTGACGGCATCCCTGTCAATATGATGTTAGGTAGCTCCAATGACGCAAAAGTTCCGGCACGGCCTGACCAGTCAATGACCAAGTTGTGACCCATAACGGCTGTCTGTATGGGGTCGGCCATCGTGGTCGGGTTCACCTTCCCATTTCCGACATTGATAAGGGCACTTTGGGATTCAATTCTGTGTGCTGTTGCCTTTTCGCGATCGCATCCAACACCTTATGGCGCTGGTCCGGCTGTCGTTTTTCGATCAGTCGTCCGCCCTTGCG
>JARRJP010000119.1:0-6793 GCA_037389025.1 Reinekea sp.
TGCTCACGGTTTGAATCATGGAAAACATCTCAAATATCTGCATGTTCTTGGGAAAGGTTGCATTGCTGTATAAGAGGATTTCATCGGATTGCAGCACAATCCTGTCTGGTTGTTGTGTCACTTACGAGACTCCTAATTTAACCTAGCCTGGTACGACAGGCGCTTTGACAAACACCTGAAAATTTCTTTGGCCAACCACTGGGCTATGCATTCTTTGTATAAACCTGAATCCGTGACTCCATAGCGGCGTAGTGCGCAAGCCATCGATTCCTCTTTGCTTCCCTAAAATTGGGGTAAACCTATGGGTGCGAACAACAAATAGAAATCAGGCTCTTACACCCTGCATCCACTTTGAAGTCACGGATTCAGGTATAAAAACACCGGCTTTCCAACATTCGTCCTCGCTTTAATATCGACGGATATACAAAGCTTTCGACGACAGCGATAGCTAAAAAAAGCCCCCTCTGAATGAGGGGGAAGGGTTACACCCATCTACCAAATTTTCAGCTTCGCTGTTCTGCCGGGTAAAAAAGTACTTTTTAGCTTAAGCCGTGCTGTTCATGGTCAGAATGTAACTTTTCTGAAGGATGTCTACAAGTAAAAAGACTACATAAATAGTCTTTTTAGTGAAAAGGTTTATTTGGATGGTCTTTTTTTGTACTGTTGGACAAGTTAAGTGGGGATTGGTTTAATCCTGAATCCGTAAAGGCACCTATCAATAACCGGGCATGAAGTTTGGTTTTCCGATAAAATTCGCTCCGGTTGAATAGAGAGACTAAACATAAGCATGACCTCAGAGCATCACAGCACAAGCTATGCCACCAAAGGCGAGCGCCTTTCACATATTCTGGATCAATGCAATTTCAGTCGTGGTCATGGAAGAATGACTAAGTTTCACCAGTTTCTGGTCTCAACACGACCGGATACCTTTGCAGACCTCAGCTATTCAACGGTTAAAGGTTGGTTTCAAAACCATGCGCCAAAACCGAATGAAAAGGTTTTGATTATCTGTAATGCGCTACAGGATGAGTTTGGCCTGAGGTTCGACGACAGTACAGAAGTCATGTCGTGGTGGTTGAATGGTGGGCATTATCCGTTTTCATCATCCGCGCCAGTCAGAAGCGACCGAACGATCCGGGTTTTTCATGCCGAGGATCATGAGATTGTTATTAATGGAGTTTTTGAACTGCTCAAGAAGCACGGTATGCAGGTCGTTGGGCACGCAACGACAGTTGCCGATACACTGGAAAACTGCTTTGTTAACGAGCCGGATGTGATCATTGTTGACTTGAACATGAACAGCAAGGAGAACGAAAAAGACGGCATTGGGTTTATTCAGTCCATTCTCGACAGAAACCCAGCCGCGAATATTCTGGTTTTCAGTTTCAGAACCAACCCGAATATTATTCTTTCGGCGTATCAATACGGTGCCAAAGGTTATGTTACAAAAGATTCCAATCCTGAAGTCCTGGTAACGGCGATTAATACAATTGTTAAAGGTGACCGGTACTACATGGCGAATATTGCCGAGGAAATACTTGATTACGGGCTGATGCCACAAAAGGAGGTTGACCCTGCCAGCGTTTTAAACGAGCAGGAGCTGAATATTTTCCTGAGCGTGAGCCAAGGCATGAGCAATGAGAAAATCGCCCAATGCATAGGGAAGGATGAGGAATCGGTACAACATACCATTAACGCGATTTGCACAAAACTGGATATTAAAATAGCGGCCTTTGAGTGGATAGCTCGCAAATACAACCTGCTGAAATTGGACTTATAACCTATTCGAACGGTAACGGTAACGGTAACATCACCAGTATTTCAGTGCCAGCTCCAGGCTCGGTAAGTAATTGAAAGACGCCGCCGAGCGATATAACCCGTTCTTTCATTGAGTCAATACCATGCCCACCTGGCTTAAATGATTCGTTATAACTGAAGCCGTTGCCATTATCGCGGACTTTTAATTCCAATATCCGAGTATTGTTTGACAGCCATTCTATATGCATGGAAATTTCAGCCGAGGTTGCCGATGAGTGCTTGGCAATATTGGTCAGCGATTCCTGGCAGACTCGATAGATCGCATGCGAAAAAGCGCCTGAAATTTCTTCATCCTTTGTCTGGTTCGTTAGTTTATAGCGGCACAGACCGGCTTGGTTATTCCGCTTTACGACCATTAAATCCAAAGATTTGGACAAGCCCAGAGTTTCCAGTTCTTCGGGCCTTAATTCTGCAATAAAATTCTTGACCAGCGAGATCAGCCGGTTGAGGTTTTCTTTGGCGGTTGTCAGGTTCGCCGCCGAGTTATTCTGTTCAATGGCCTGAAGGCTCCATTTCAGCGAAACCAATTGTGCACCCAGCTCATCGTGTAACTCGCTGGCCAGCCATTTATTCTGCTTATCCTCGGCAATTGCCTTTGCCTGCAACACTTCGTTGCGTTGTTGAATCTTTAGTACTTCGACCAGTGTCGCATTATTGAAATCGGCACTGTGAACGCTGCTGGTGATTTTTGTAATAGGCTCGATGATGTAGTGATTTAACACCTTAAGAATCATGGTTCTCAGAAAAAGGGAGATAAGCAATATTATGGTAAACAGCACCGTAAACCCTATAGCATAGAAATATTTTCCGTCCTTTGGTGGTCTTATGTTGATATATAGTGACAGTTTTGAATGATACTTGAATAACTCGCTATGAATATCAGGAAGTGACTCAATGGGATGGCAATTATCACAATATTGAATTCTTTGGTTTAACTTGATTAACTCATTTAATAATGAAGCTCCATCTATATATATTTGCATCTCTCCGACGCAACGGCCAAATTTGGAATTAAAATTATCACCAACGTAACATAGGGGCAGGGTAACAATATTCTCTGTTACCTCACCGGTAGAGAATATTATTTCGTTGTCTACATTCGAGATTGTCAACCCGGCATAGTTTTTCTTTGGTAGTCGACTCATAAGCTCGTAAAAGTCTCTTTCAAGGCTCTTACGGGTGAACGCTCCTGAACGAAGGTATTCTAAAAAGGTTGTTGAACTGGCAATCAGACTGATCTGCCCGACTAAATTTAATGTATATATCCGAAGGGTGGATTCAAATTCGATGCTATCTGTCTCTTCAATATGCCTTGAAGACTGATTCTGGATAATGAATGTTCCTGATAAAAATAGAGCGAAGATTAAAAAGGCACTTGCTATAATATATTTGTCCAGGTCGGACATAACCGATCTTAACGTTTTATTTTTCCCCTTCGCTCTACTGTCAAAAAACATAAACAACTTACTCTATAGGTTTACTTTGATTTTTTGCCATTCCAGGTCAAGTTCATCATATTGCTCTGGCGAAAGCCGCTTTAACGGTTGTATATTTTTTAAGGATTCAATAAAGGCATTATAGATATCATTGTAAGCATCAGAAATATAGTATTCATTGGCATAGGGTGAGAAGTAGTAGGTATCCACTGCAAGCTTGTTTAAGTGCTTACTGCCTGCTAATTCTCTTATTACGCAGGCTGAGCTGTCTTTACTGCTTATCAATGTTATTAGATCCTTCGACCAGTGCGAAAGTTTAGGGTGAACCAGAAATTTCAACTGGGGCGCGACCGTTTGAATCTTCCAAAGTGCTTCACCAGACCAGGTATAGGCAAATGCAAAGTCATTTTTATTGACAAGACTACCTAGCGCATTGGCGACGACGATATCCGAGTCTTTAAATAGGCTCAAGACCTTGCTGATTGATGGCATAACAAAGTCATTCTTTGAGAGGCCGGATTCTTCGATTTTCGATAACAGGTTTAACACCTCGACATGTTCATCAAGTACGACAACCGTATTTGTTTCTGCTTTGGCAAATATCTGTTTTATTGAGTCCTTTTTATTCAATGTAATAATGTTTGGGTTCCACAGAAAACCTGTCAGAGAGAACTGATAATAGACGGTATTGGTCAGGTAGTTCGATCTGTAATATTCCTCTTGCAACGGCTCAATATACTGGTTCACTAAGCCCGAGCTGATATCCCTTGTGGCCGTTGAAACAGCATCAATAAACGTGCGGTACACCGTATCTGAATAGATGGCAATATCATGATTCTGTCTTTTAACGCGGCGTAAAAATTCCGGGTTGCTATAGTATTCGTCAACGGATATCTGAACATCGCATTTATCTTCAATCTCTGATTTAATTTCCGGGTTTATGTAACTCCACCACGAAATAATATTAACCGGCTCTGTTGCATTAACCGAGGCGGCCAGCATCAGGCAGCAAATAACCATGCTTATGCTTTTTTCTTTAAAATAAAATCTACCCATCCCGGCCCCATTGGATTATTGATGTTAAAGTTGTCTACGCGGCTTTCTACTACGAGCGTTGTGTTCTGCAAGAACTTATTGAGGCAGTCAATTGTTTCATAAATTCTGGTATTGTATTTATAGGTGACTTTCCTGTCATCACCCAGCTCAAACTCATATATCCATCTACCAACGCCGTTGTGTCGGTTAGAGAGATCAAAAGATGGTCTGTAATGAACGTCCTGCCCTTTATATTGGAAGTTGAATTGACGCGCAACATTCCAGTAGTCAGGGTGGTAGTAATTTAAGCTGGCCAGGCCATTTGGCTGTAACCATGTTTCCAGCAGATGAAAAAAACGTTGAATCTCAGCGCTGTCAGTTAACAGGCAGAATGAGTTATAGGCCGCAAATATTCGCTGGTATCCGCCATTTATTTCGGGTTGAAAGTCCAAAACATTGCAGACGTGTTTATGGTTGGCGGGTAACTCGATAAATTGTGAGAATTCGGGCAATATTTCAACCGTTTCAATAGAGGCACCCTGTTCAACCAATTGATTTGTTACCCTTCCATAACCAGCAAAAAGCTCTAACGAATGCGTATTGCCAATAAATTCTTTGTAATAGGCAATATCATCGCTGAAAAACTCTGTAACGGCCTTATACAGTTTCCAGCTATTTGCATATAAAGTGGACACAGTAAAAATTCTCTGGCTCTAAACTACATATACTACCACTGTACCAATGTCAATCAATAAAGGATATTATGGCTGATACAGGCCTGTTCAATAAGTAAAAACACCCGGAAAACATACCATAGAGTGGTTACCACTATTATGGAATCAACCCCAATTCTGAGCCGTACCCTTATCGGCTGACCATTGCGCGCTCAGTACATCATCCGCTGTTGAAGTGCTGGTGCTATCAGCATAGTGCCGCTGGCGGCCTTTTCCAATGGACGGTATTTACTGGCATTGCCGCTGCAACCGGCCTGGCCCGGAAAATTTATCCAAGTGCTCGCATCTAATATGGACAGACACTTTAGGAATTACGCTCTTCCGAGTAACCGGGGTTGCGTTTCAAAACCAATAGACGCGCGTAACCCCTCCTGCGAGGGTTACATGGTAAAAATAATTTGGAAAATGGTGCTGTTGGTGTAATAGCGCTATATGGATATCAGATTTTTATCTGTTTATCTTTGGGGCGCTGGGCGAACTTCCAGTCTACTAAGTCTTTGGGGTACATTTCATGGTCGCGGAAGGCGGAGTCGTCCCAGCCGATGTCGGCGGAAAGTGCGGCTAGTTCGAAGATCCAGTAGCCTATATAACGAAAGTAAATGGGATCAAGTTCCTTATGGCTATCATGCCAAGTAACATCATAATCCTTTAGAGAGGAGTAATAGTTTTCTAGAAATAAATGGACCTCTTTATCCCGTTGTTTTTGTGTTTGATCGAATGACAAAGCTTTTACCAAAGAACTGTAAACTTCTGGAAATACTAATTTGTTGATCGAAATAGGATATCCAGGGATTGATGAAGCAAGCAGTCGATCAACCAGCATATCTTTTCCAGCAAATGGAATGTAGCTCGAAATCAACTCTATATCCTTTCGTGGTGAACCAAAAAAGTAACAAAATGACAATATCCTTAAACAATCAATATATTGCTCAAGTGTTTCGTCAGGAGCCAAGTTATCACAGTATTTTAAGTAAGCTTTCAAGTCTTCTAATATTACAGAAAAATCATTTGAAAGTTCATCAATTGACACTCCTTTAGAGTAATTAAATATTAGAAGAATTATTTGGTTGTTGTATATGTGAAACGTTAAACGTTTCATGTCGGAATCATCAACACCCTGACTAATTTTATTTAAAGCTTTACTTTTAAATCCAGATAACATCGCTACATAGCTATCAACTTTATTAATATTCATTGACAAATCTTGTCGAATTACCATGTAATTTTCTCCGGTATCATTTTATCTAAGTCTGGCATGTATCTAAGCCCACCTCTTTCAAATCCCTCCAGCATAATGTCTTCCAAAACATCGGGAGGCACTTGATTTGGTAATTTGGCCCAAATCCATCGCTCACTCATCTGCTTACCATCCCTTGTCCACCCATAAGTACTTTTATGATACTTCATCTCAGCAATAAAATACTTCGGCGGTGGGTTAGCATGTAAAAACAAACTATCTAATCCTTGCTCACCATATTTTGGCCGCTTAAACCCCGCAACCGGCTTATGCCCTTTAGCAATAGCCCATTCATAACCTCTGGCTTCCGCAAACTCCGCCTTAAACCGATTCGATCCCGGCGTTGTCTCATTCCTCTTAACATAAAACTGCTGGCTTTCATGATCATAATCCAGCCGCTCTCCCTGGTAACCGGGGTTGCGTTTGGAATAAGGCTGACCACGTTTCGGCAACACCCAGTGATGCCCATCCGGGGCCGCTGGCAAACGGTATTGCAGCGGTAACTGGCCGTTAAGTTGCTGTTTAACGCTGGC
>JARRJP010000120.1:0-11768 GCA_037389025.1 Reinekea sp.
TATGGTTTTCGGACATTCAGGTGCCATGAAGTCGCGCTATACCATGCACTGGGGCGATTACCTGTACCGGAAACCGCCCACAGATTTTACTGACGAGGCAAATTAATTAAGTGGTTCTATCAAAGAGACCAGAGCAATTGATTTGTAACGCAAATCTTTGATGTAGATAAAAGCCCTGATCCCCGGATCGGGGCTTTTCTTTTGAGCCCGCGCCATCGGGCAACTAAACACACGGCCCGCGTTCACATGCTTTGCAAACAAAACCGCGAAGCAAGCGCCCGCTCGGTTGGTCATCAGTGGTAGTCGATATTGCCACGTCCCTGCTTGCAATTAATGTTGAGGCCCGCTCTCTCCGACCCAGTCACGCTTGTTGCAACGCTGTTCCTGCACATCCATGCGCCCAAAATCAAAGGGGTCGGAGTGGAATGGCACTTACTTAAGGTGAAATGCCTTATATTTAGCGGCTTTCAGAGCATGTTAAAAATATGCAGCGATTCGTTTGATATTTAATTCTCATTAGAAACTTAATAAATCAGAGCCGATTGAAACCAGGGTAGATAGTTAAAGATGCTTCGAGAGCCACAGAAATAGCGGATTTAGCTCTTAAGTAAGTGCCATTCGGGTCGGAATGAATGATTTTTGAGTCAAACCCCTAACCCAAACAACAAAGCCCCATCTTCGAATCCAGCATTATTCACACAGCCATGCCTAAAAGAAAATACCTGAATCCGTGACTCCTTCAATGGCTTGCGCACTGCGCCGCCATGGAATCACGGATTCAGGTCTGCATTAAAAAAGTTCGATAAGCCACTCACAGAGACTGTTCAGTCCCTGTACATCATCATCAGAAAAGCCATCCCGCCTATCACTATCAACATCCAGTACTGCAATGACCGTACCCTGACGAATCAACGGTACTACCACCTCAGATCGGGACTGGCTGCTACAGGCTATATGTCCAGGAAAGGCATCGACATCAGCGACAACCTGTGTCTGCGCATTTTCCCATGCGGTACCGCAAACACCGCGACCTCTGGCAATGCGAGTGCAGGCGATATCGCCCTGAAAAGGCCCCAGCACAAGCTCATCACCCTGTACCAGATAAAAGCCGACCCAGAAGAAGTTAAAGCTTTGCCTTAAGGCAGCAGCTACGTTAGCCAGGTTGGCCGTTAAATCAGGCTCACCGGATGTCAGGCCCCGTAACTGGCTCAACAATTCCTGATATTGTTGCAAACGGGACACTCCGGAGCTGACGATTAGTGGCTCATTCAAAATTATTCCACCGCCGGAAATTGATTGGTCGCCAACTGCCGATACAGTTTAGTGGCCTGCTGGTTAAGATTACGCTGTTCGTACAGTTCGGCCAATCGCAGGCCACAGGTGCGATCGCCCTGTGCCCAGCCTTTTTCAAGCCAGCTCTGAGCATTGCCCCATAATTGCTGGCGAATACTGAGCACACCAATGGTGCGGCAAAAGTTTGCATCAGGCTGTGAGGGTTTCAGTGTTTCAAGGTAATTCAGTTTTTGGCTGTTCTCAATATCCAAATCAAGCAGCAGCTCTGCATTGGCAAAATAACCTTCACTCAGCATATTTTTGATTCGTTTAAAGGCCGCATCCTGTTTTCCATTTTGCATTAACTGATGAATCTCCAGAGATACAAACTGCGGTTGTTTACGCTGGGCTTTAGGCAGGCTTTTGATGACCTGCTGCAAATCGAGTTCATCACTGCCAAGCCGATGCAACAGGCTTTCAACAGCTTTTGAATACCATTGTTGACGCGCCTCGGGCGACAGATTGTTACTGTTATTAACCTGACTGATCAGATCGATTATTTCGCCTTCAGCCAACAGACTGTCCCAATACCGCTCCTTCAACCAAACGATCTCGTGCAACCCTTTTTCAGCACGCATGAGTGCAATAAAATCGCTGTAATTCTGAAGCTGCCAGAAACGCTCAGCCAACAGGCTTTGCGCAAAACGTTTCATCTTCGGGTATTTTTTGCTGAATGATTCATAGCGATCCATCCAGTCTCCGTGCGACAGACCCAGGGCCAGTGAAACAGCCTCGGGCAATTGCTCAGAACCACCTGCTCGGGCAACCCGAGTAAGGGCTTTGAGTGCACGATCATCATCACCCACTAACCAGCTGTTCAGTGCGATCAGGGTTTCTTTTTTGGCTGATCTTGAACTGCGATGACGGGCAAGAATGATAGAAAAAATGATGATGAGCACGACGACAAATGCGAGAAGAACAATGCCAACCGCCACCCAGAAAGTGGTATCTACTCGGAAGCCATTCCAACTGATCATGGCAACACCAGGATCAGTCGCCATCATGTGGGCCAATGTTCCTGATAGAATAAGCAGTAGAGCGAACAGAAAAATCCACAAGATCATCCGTTTCATTGCTTGACCTCCTCTGTCGCATCAATCGATTCCGTTTGTTCAGAAAGATACTGTTCAATCTCGGTCACGCTTTGGGATATATCCGGCCATTGCGGATTCAACACGGCACGGGCGATGTCCTTCAGGTGGTTTTCGCTGGCGGTGAGATTGTAGCGATCTTTCATGATACTCAGGTGTGCCTGAGCTTGCTGCAGTGCAGCATCAAAGAGCGGTTGATTGCGCGCGAGTAACGCCAGTTGCACCTGCTCGATCAGCAGCAACAGATGCTGACGCCACTGTTCAAAATCATCAAGTAACGGCGGCGCTTTCATCGGTTCGTCCAAACGGGAAACCACGACAATTTTTTTCAGCCCATCCAAAAAGCCTTCTTTAAGCTTGGCATCCTCGGGTGTGTCTGACTGCAATGGTGTGGGCACCCATTTAAGGTTTTTCACCTGATCAGCAACGGCTTCAAGGTCGAAATAATGACCATTGATATCAGCCGCCGCAGTGCTTTCCAACGCCAGAATATCTTTTTTGATCTGCTCACGCAGCGGTAATACTGCCGCCTGATCAAGACCGGCCAAAACCTGATCCGACGATTTCAGCAAGCCAACCGCAACACTGGCATGCGCATCAAGCTGTAAACGTTGCTCGGCCAAACGAGCTAATGTCAGCGCTTCTTCCAAGGGCCAACGGGCATCAGTTCGATTAGCCTCACGATTCAATCGCTGGGCAGACTGAACAACCAGATTCTGCAGCGATTTAACGCCATTTTTCCAATCCTGGCTGGTTCGAGTATTGGCCTGCTCAAGTTGCTGAATCTGGTTGCGGGCTGACACCAGCTCTTCGCTAAGCGTCGCCTGAACATTGTTCAGTACCATCACTTGCTTCTGATAATCCTGCCAGAACCAATATCCGGCACCTGCAACCGCAGCCAACAGTAGAACCAAGACCAACAGCATGAGTACCCAGATGAAACGCCGTTTTCGGGTCGGCTTGACCGAAGTGGCTTCGGCTGCAATTTCATTTTCTTCGGTCGCTGTTTCTACTTCTGCATTAGAGTCAGTCAATTGGCTTTCAATCACCTCGGTGTTATCCGAGCCGTTATCCTTGTTATTTTCCGTCATATTTCACCTGTGATGATTCAATAACGATACCAGAGCCTCCGGTGTAGCGCCGGGAGCCTGCACAATAGTTGATAGCTGATGTTCACGGCACCAGTTGGCCAAGCGCTCAGAGGAAACCCACCACTCTCCAGGCCATTGTTGCCAGAATGCGGCATCCGTATCAACAAGTTGTTCCGCCAAAAAAGTAGAGCTTAGCCAGATCGCTTCGCAATGCTGTGCTTTAAGCGACATTTCCCTTATTGCATCGGCATTGAGGCGACGTTCATAAACAATCTGTTCTGTTACGCCAGCACCTCGTTTGCTCAATGTTTCAGCCAGCGTGGTACGTCCACCTTCACCCTTAACAATCAGCCATTTATCACCGGCGGTCACATGCGTTTGCGGCAACGCCAGTATATCCTCTGCAGTATAACCGGCATCAGGGTGACTGGCATGCAGGCCAGCCTGCTCAAGCAAAGTGGCAGTTCTGGGGCCATTGCACAGCCAGTTTACCTGCACCGGTGGCATCGGCCAGTATTGATCTAAAGCGTTGATCAAGACACGGGCTGCAATCGGGCTGACACAAATAACACCTTTGTACTGATCAAGGTTCAACCACACTGCGCGCATGACACCGGATTCCGGCAACTCACTGATCAGCCAGGGATCGACCCACTGCGCAGTGACAGAATACCCCTCCAGTGACGCCTGCCAACGTGCCTGCTCTGCTCGGGCTTTGGGTAACAGTATTCGCATTTACAGTGCTGCCAGCAATTCACCTGCACCTTGCGCCAGCAATGCTTTAGCAACCTCAACACCGAGCACTTCGGCCTGCTGTACCTGATCAACATGGCTACCGGTCAACCTCACCTGCTGGGAGACTTTCAGAAGCGTCTTGCCATCTTCTGAGCCGACTCGCCCCTGCATTAACAATTGATCGCTATCCAATACCGCAAAACCGGCAATCGGCACCTGGCAACCACCATTGAGATGCCGATTCATCGCCCGCTCGGCTGAAACCCTGATCGTGGTCTGAGCATCGGCCAGCGGTGCCAACAATGATTTGATACGTTCGTCGCCAGCACGGATTTCAATACCAACAGCGCCCTGCCCAACCGCAGGCAAAGAAGTATCAGTATCAATGGTATGGCGAATACGGTCTTTGAGTCCAAGGCGGATTAATCCGGCGCTGGCGAGGATGATGGCCTGATACTGACCGTCATCCAGCTTCTGCAGCCGGGTGCCAACATTGCCACGGAGAAAATTAATAGTCAGATCTGGACGGGCAGCCAGCAACTGAGCCTGGCGGCGCAGGCTGGAAGTCCCAACAACAGCACCATGCGGTAAGTCATTCATATGCGCAAAATCATTACTGACAAATGCATCAGTCGGCTCTTCACGCGCACAGATCACCGGCAGCTCAAAGCCTTCGGGCAGTGCCATCGGCACATCTTTCATGGAATGAACAGCAATGTCGGCCTCACCGGCGTTCATGGCAACTTCCAGTTCTTTAACAAACAGACCTTTGCCACCAACCTTGTTAAGCGCGACATCCAGAATTTTGTCACCCTGAGTGCTGATGGGCATTAACTCAACCACCAGACCAGCATGATGCTTTTCAAGCTCAGCTTTAACGAATTCGGCTTGCCACAGAGCCAGGGGACTTTTTCGCGTGGCGATTCTTACGATTTCTGACATGAGTAACCATTCAGTGTTTTAAATAGGCTCAGTGTAACACTGAGTCGTCCTGGTGTAGACGGTTTACCAAATTGCTGAGAGGCAGTCTGAGACTATTTGTTATCCCTGACTATTTGTTATCCCGGACAGCCTCCCGGACTCAGCGCCTCGATTTACGATCAGTAACAAACTTAATGGCATAATCGACCGCTTCGGCAACTTCTTTTGCCATCTGCACAGTTTCCTTGGCCGATAGATAAAAAGCCATATCAACTGAATAACGATAATAACGTGCCGGTAGCTGATTCAGTGCCACACAGGCCATGTCGATAAACATATCCTCATCAGTGTCGATCAACGCTTCCCGTCCGCCAAGTTCAGTTACCACCAGTTTTTCGTAGTAATTGGAAATCTGACTGTCAAAACTCATTTTGCCTCCGATTATCCTGAGCTGAACAACGTCGCGTCTGTTACGCTCATTGGTTTGCCATACCAGTAGCCCTGAATCATGTCACAACCCAGAGCGATCAAAGCCTGCCGTTGTTGCTCGGTTTCCACACCTTCGGCAACAACCTTGATACCCAGTTCATGGGCTACCTGAATCATCGCCGATACCATAGCTTCATCGCGCGGCCCGTTTGCCATGTTAGCGATAAAGGATTGATCAATCTTGAGTTGATCGACCGGTAAGCGCGACAAATAGCTGAATGAAGAGTAACCAGTGCCGAAGTCGTCAATCGCTAACGAAAAACCCAACTCTTTCAACCGGTGCATTTTGTCTATTGCCACGCATTCGTCTTGGATCAACACGCTCTCGGTAATTTCAATCTGAATACACTCTGCGTAATCACCGCAATCACGCAGTGCTGTTTCAACGTCACGGATAAAATCTCTACGGGCAAATTCATGAGCAGAAATATTCACCGCCACTATGGCTGTTTTTAATGCGGCTAACTGCTGCCAATCCAGACGTTGCTTGAGTACCTGGCGCAATGCCCAATTGCCCATGCTGTGAATCAGTCCGGTTTTCTCAGCCAATGGAATAAAGCTGAGTGGAGCTTCCATGACGCCATCATGATACCAGCGCATCAACGCTTCAAAGCCACTCAAGCGTCCGGTTTTCAGATCCTGCTGCGGTTGATACAGCATCACCAGCTCATTCAATCTAACGGCATAGCGCAACGCCTGTTCAAGTTTGTGCTCAGCCTGCACAGCTTTTTCGATTCGTTCATCATAACGCTGATACTGCAGGCGCGACGATTCAGCCGCTGATTGCAAAGCACTATTGGCGCGCTGAATCATCTGGCGGGCGGACACTGAGGATGGCTCACAGGCAACACCAGTGGTCCTCATGCATCTGATCAGTCAAGGTTTGAAAATATAGGCAGCCGAACAGATTAGTATCCATGCGGAAGACAATCGGTTGGCGTTCAGCTTCACCCGATACAGACTGATAGGCATTGCGCAGGCGAATGGAATATTCCCGCGCGAAATGGTCTGCAATATCCAATCCTTGTGTCGACAAAACCTTTGACAAGCCCTGCAAATTCGAAATCGCTAGCGTAAGCAATAAGTTCGGATCATGGAGCTCGTCTATAATCAGTTCCAGCCGCTGCCGATTCGCCAACAGACAGACCGGGTCATGATAGGCAATAAACGCGTTACGGGCACGAATGCTTTCCTTCTCGGTAATATCTTCGCTGTACACATGAACTCGCTCCATCCCCGGTATTATCTGAACCCGATATTGAAAAGTACGATTACGCAGTGAATGAATCCACTCATCCTGCAGCCGCCCAGTGACTTTCAGAGTATCAAGCCGCTGACGATAATCATGCGGTAACAGTGTTTGTGGTTTCCCATCGGGATGGTTGGCAATGGCACGTTCAACTGCTTTGTTAAAATAGATAATGTCGCCATGGAGATTTAACCCAAACACCGGATTTGGGTTCGCTTCCGGGAACGGTGCCAAGCGATAGTCCTGAGCTCGATGCCCCATAAAATAACTGGTGACGGCTATCGCCAGCGTTACCATCACAAGCAAAAACTGCATCAAACTGAGCAAAAAGCTGTAGTGCCTCTGCATCTGATGACAATAGAACAAATCTTCGACCAGTACTTCTTGAAGCGCATAAGCGGCTTGAATTGAATGTTCGCTCACCTCTGGATCATTCAGAAAGCCAGCCAGTGGGCTGGAGGCTTGTCTTGATTCAGCCAATGTTGCTGGCAAATGCTCAATGACGGCCTGACCCTGCATGGCCAGTGCGCGGAGATCCCTAACCGGCTGAGCGACAAGCGACAGCCAACGGTCAAGCGCCATATAACTGTGCGTCAGTTCATTGGTATCGTCCAGAACCTGCCGCAAGTGCACTGCCTGTATTGTGCAGACAATAAGCAGCACGCCAGCCAGAGCAACCAGCGAATACAGAATACGTCTGGCGTTCATCTATTTTTTCCAGAAGGGCTTGTCAGCAGTTTAGCCTGAAAACAAACGATCTGCGGAACTTCATGATTCATTGGCAAGTATTACATCCAGCTAAGGTCAATGAGAGTGACAACAAAAAAGGCGTCATTTGACGCCTTTTTCCCAATTCAGAAACCAATACCTGAATCCGTGGCGCCGCTATGGCGCCACAGATTCAGGCAATAACTAATCAACGCCAAGCGCATTCACACTCTGGAAACCGCGCGGCAGCTTGTTGCCACGACGACCTCTCTCACCCAAATAATGCTCCAGATCCGCACCGCGTAACTTCAACTTACGCTTGCCGGAATAAACCACCAGAGTATCTTCAGCGCCAACAACAACAGCACCAACCATCAACTCTTCACGAGCGGCCGCCCGACTCGACGGTATGTTGATAATCTTATTGCCCTTGCCTTTGGCAAGTTCCGGTAGATCACGTACCGGGAAGACCAACAGACGCCCTTCGCTGCTGACTGAAGCAAGATAGTCAGTAGACAGTTGCCTGACCAGTTGGGGCACCATGACTTCCGCGCCAGAAGGCAAACTCAACATAGCTTTACCGGCCTTGTTCTTACTGATCATATCGGACAATTTGGCAATAAAACCGTAACCAGCATCAGAGCTCAACAGATATTGATCATCAGGATTCCCCAATAACAGGCCTTTCATGGTTGCACCTGGCGGAGGGTTCAGTTTTGTCGTCACCGGCTCACCCTGACCTCGCGCAGATGGCAGCTCATGGGTACGCAGTGAATAGGAGCGACCTGTTGAATCGATCAACACCGTTGTCTGATTGCTTTTGCCATGCACAGCAAAGGCAAACTGGTCACTGGCTTTGTAACTGAGGCCCTGTGGATCCAGATCATGCCCTTTACCTGAACGAATCCAACCGCGTTCAGACAACACAACGGTTACCGCTTCGGAAGGCAGAATATCGGTTTCGCTGAAGGCGCTGGCCTCAGCACGAGTCACCAATAGGGTACGGCGTTCATCACCATAGGCCTCTGCATCGGCAAGAATTTCTTTTTTGATCAACGTGCGCATACGGGCTTTGGAGCCAAGTATTTTTTCCAGTTGAGCTCGCTCTTTGGACAGCTCGTCCTGCTCGCCCCGAATCTTGATTTCTTCCAACTTGGCCAATTGACGCAGTTTGATTTCCAGAATGGCTTCGGCCTGAATATCACTGAGACCGAAACGTTTCATTAATTCCTGTTTTGGCTTGTCTTCGGTACGGATGATCTCGATGATTTCGTCGATATTGAGATAAGCAATCAGCAAACCGTCAAGAATATGCAAGCGCGCCAACACCTTATCGAGGCGATGCTGCAAACGGCGACGCACGGTTTCGCTACGGAACTCAAGCCATTCTGACAGAATGCGGTTCAATGGTTTAACCTGCGGGCGACCATCAATACCAATCATGTTCAGGTTGACACGAATAGTTTTTTCCAGATCCGTGGTCGCAAACAGATGGTTCATCAGCGATTCGACATCAATGCGATTACTGCGTGGTTCAATTACCAGGCGAGTCGGGTTTTCGTGATCAGATTCGTCACGCAGATCAGCCACCATCGGCAGCTTCTTGGCCTGCATCTGGGCAGCAATCTGCTCAAGAATTTTGGAACCGGAAACCTGATGCGGCAGTTCCGTAATAACGACATCATTGCCTTCCATAACGTATTTGGAACGCAGACGTAATGTGCCACGGCCGGATTCATAGATTTTCTGAATATCATCGCGGCTGGAAATCAACTCAGCGCCGGTTGGAAAATCCGGCCCTCGCACATGCAACATCAATTCTTTAACAGTTGCCTCTGGCTGATCAATTAAATGTACACAAGCAGCAGCCAATTCTTTCAGATTATGTGGCGGAATATCCGTCGCCATACCAACAGCAATACCGGTTGTACCATTGAGCAATATGTGCGGCAGGCGAGCAGGCAATACCGACGGTTCTTCCAGAGTGCCATCGAAATTCAGCTCCCAATCAACGGTGCCCTGCCCCAATTCATCAAGCAGCAACTGGGCATTCTTGTGCAGGCGTGATTCGGTATAACGCATTGCAGCAAATGATTTCGGATCATCTGGTGACCCCCAGTTGCCCTGACCATCCACTAGCGGATAACGATAAGAGAATGGCTGCGCCATCAATACCATCGCCTCATAACAAGCGCTGTCACCATGCGGATGATACTTACCAAGAACATCACCCACGGTACGGGCTGACTTCTTGAATTTAGCCGTGTTGCGCAGGCCAAGCTCACTCATCGCATAGATGATGCGTCGCTGTACCGGCTTTAGACCATCGCCGATATTCGGCAACGCCCGGTCGAGAATGACGTACATCGAATAATCAAGATAAGCCTTTTCGGTAAACTGGCTCAAAGAAAGCGTTTCGGTGAAATCCGGTTGATCGGTCATACAGAGAACCTGTTATAAATCAAACAATTAGCATGAGCTTAAACGCTCTGGGTTTGGTTTTCCACTAGGGCTGGGGAGTGCAGGATTGAGGGGATGTTTTTTGTAAAAGGATATCGGTAAGTGACGACTTGGTTATAGCCATAGTTGAACCACCAAACAGCCACCCACCTTTTACATTCAACGATTAACCTTTCACAAACACCGCAACCTACCGATGATACTTAGGCGACAACTCAACGACCGCATCAACAAAAGCACCCGCATGGTCAGGGTCGACAAACTGCTGGATACCGTGCCCGAGGTTAAACACATGGCCTGTACCATGACCATATTC
Source organism: Reinekea sp. (assembly GCA_037389025.1). GTDB lineage: Bacteria > Pseudomonadota > Gammaproteobacteria > Pseudomonadales > Natronospirillaceae > Reinekea. The sequence goes on from JARRJP010000120.1 coordinate 10,393, forward strand.
ATTGAGAATGCGCTCAACCTCACCGCGAATGCGGTCCGGGCTGGCATAAAGCACGGCGGGATCCATGTTGCCTTGCAGAGCAACCTTATCGCCGACGCGGGTACGGGCGTCAGTCAGGGATGTCGTCCAGTCCAGTCCCAGCGCATCGGCACCGGTGTCAGCCATTGCTTCCAGCCATTGCCCACCACCTTTGGTAAACAGAATAACCGGAACTTTGCGGCCATTATGTTCACGAATCAGCCCGCTGATGATTTTCTGCATGTACTTCAAAGAAAATTCAAGATACGCCGCATGACCCAGAGCCCCACCCCAGGAATCGAAAATCTGCACGGCCTGAGCACCGGCCTCAATCTGGGCATTCAGATAATGGATGATAACATCCGCCAGTTGATCAAGCAGTGCATGCAGCAGTTCCGGCTGGCTGTAGAGCATGGCTTTGGTGTGACGAAACTCCTTACTGCTGCCGCCCTCAACCATATAGGTAGCCAACGTCCAGGGCGAACCGGTAAAACCAATCAACGGCACTCGACCATTCAATTCATTGGCAATAGTACGTACGGCATTCATAACATATTGCAGTTCGTCGTCCATCTGCGGGGTAATAAGTCGAGCAAGGTCGGCTTCGGTACGTATGGTCTGTTTGAATTTTGGCCCCTCGCCGGTTTCAAAATACAGATCCAACCCCATGGCATCAGGGACAGTGAGAATGTCTGAAAACAAAATGGCGGCGTCCAGCGGGTAGCGATCCAACGGCTGGAGTGTAACTTCACAGGCAAACTCAGCGTTTTTACACAGACTTAAAAAATCACCGGCTTTTTGGCGAGTCTGACGGTATTCAGGTAAATATCGGCCAGCCTGGCGCATCATCCAGACAGGGGTTCGATCGACGGGTTCTTTCAACAGCGCTTTCAGAAAGCGATCATTTTTTAATTCAGTCACGAGACGTGCCCTTTGATTTACGTAGCGCGCATTATACTGATACACCCCTTTATTGCCTAAGTTCGATGAATTTTCTTGGTTATTGCCTTTATTCTGATGCGAATCCTGCCGCACTGGCGGGCAGTTTGTGGCCGGATTTTGCGTTCCGCCCGAGTGAGGAAAGCGGTTCACCTGAATCCGTGACGTCTTCGGTGGATGCAAGTGAATATAAAAATTTTCTTCCATTGTCCTGCATCCACTTTGGAGTCACGGATTCAGAATTGTTTTAAAATGCGAACTCCATCAAAGCGTCAAAATAACAACTTAGTTTAGCCTATTCATCGTCAATTTGATGACATACTCCTGATTCTGCCGTTCTCCATCTTCGGAGATTGAACTTGAGCCAACACCGTTGGCCGGTTTTCCCCGCCAACACACTCAAGCCTTAGAAGCAAAGG
>JARRJP010000121.1:0-30930 GCA_037389025.1 Reinekea sp.
ATCACATTAAAAATGCGGCAAGGTAGAAGTCAGATAAAAAACTTCGGTTAAACGTAACCGAAGCAGCCTTCACCGAGACTACTTTGAACAACCCCAAAACAACTGCTAAGCTGAAGTTGCTGTAGAAGTCCCAACCTGATCTACCCGTAATTCTGCTCCAATACGTTTAACAGAAAGAAAACGACTCATGCAGCCCAAGCTTTTCACTCAACTTACTAAAGAAGCCGGTATCACCCAGGCTCACCCCTTCTCTCAGCAACTCTGGCGTAAACGTCATTACCCATCAGAGCAATGTACTCTATGTTCCGGTCTGACCCGGTTTTGGCTGGAAGAAAAAATGCAGTCCCGCGATGCTTTATCGCTTCTAAAGAAACCTAAGCAAGAATTACTTCGTTATATCTCAAGCGTGCAGTCACTAAGTTATTACCCCGCATTCCCCAAGCACTTTAAACCAGAGGAAAAGGAGCTTAAGTTACTGAAGCAAAAATATGGTACTCAGGACTGGAAATACATTCAGCACGAAGTTACAACCAATCATCAGGGTGACTATGTACTATATGACTTATCGGTAATATTTCACTATGCAAGCGCCACTATTGAGCACTTTACGACACTTGCAACCGAATTACCCCAAATAGGTAAATTACCTGCCAAAACATTGTTAATTGGGGTTCTTCGTTATCTAACCAATGGCCAACCAGACGGCCACCGCATTGCCTATTATTGTGACCGGAAAAATCAACATCACTTTTTCGATCCCAATAACGGGGAGGTATCTGAACCCGACAATAAAAAGTTTATGCTCTGGCTTAACTTATTTTTAACGAACGTCATGTATCGCCACTTTGAACCTGACACTGATAACCCATTTTTAACACTTTATATCCTTACGGATGCAGCTCTACAAAACAAGCGAGATACCTCTTTAGATTAACCGACCAGTCATGAGAAGCCGTAAATGGATGAAAACAAAACCAACTCAGAGCGTTACAAAGCCGAAACTCGCGCTCCAGATACTCAGTCAGTGCAAGGAAAAGCGAATCAGATATGGACGAACGTGAGACCATCATTCAGCCCACGAACCGAGCCTCAATTACAGTCAGATTTGGCACTAGGTAAAAGGTTGCCTGGTGGCGGCCGTTGGCGAAAGCACACATCGCCTTTTCTCCACTTCACTGCAAACAATGTGTGTGATCTGGACACCTATAACGAACTCTGCCATCAATTTTCATTAGTACAGGAAACCACGCATGGCACAAGAGACGGAAAATTCAAAATGAAGCCCGCGCCAGGCAATAATGATGGGCTTATATTAGGACTAACAGATTCGCTAGCGGCGAATTTCGCACCATTTTTTACTGAAAAATGGCTTCGTTCATTGGCTGAGCTTGCAGCATTGAACTATCTGCCGCGTGTTGAAGGCGCGTTGCACTCCAATCCGCAAGGCAGCCGTACCGGCTGGATCCATACCGACTGCTGCTCCGCCTGGTTTGACGAAAGTCAGGGAACAGAAAAACTGATGCTGCCGCCGCGAGGCCGTTGCAGTTATTTTACCGGTCTTAAAAAGAACCGTGATGCCAAGCCGATAGAATATGTACGTGCTGCCACCATGATTTTTTATTTATGCAATGATGGATGGCAACACGGCGACGGAGGTGAAACCGCCATCTATAGCGAAAATGAGGAAAGAGACAGTACTGAACGAAAATTCATTCCACCCATCAATAATTCAGCATTCTTGTTTGAATGCAGCCCCTACTCTTTTCACCGTTTTATCACTAATCCGGGACGCCCCCGAAACAGCATCATTCTTTGGCTTCATTCAACAGTGACAGATGCGCAAGACCGATGGGGAGAGGGTATCAACCGTCGAGGTTACCTATGAAGCCAGTATGTTTGATTACCGGTGCAGGTGGTCGCCTGGGTCAGGATTTATGTTCTTTACTTCAGGAAGACTTCAACCTAATAGCAACCTATCATCACACTGCTCCAGACATTCCTTCTACCGTCTTTGCAACCGAAACGGAGCCTGCCGAGCCGCTGCCAGACAATGCCAATACTCATTGCCTGATACAGGCTGATTTGAATAAACGCGGTGATATACAGAACATTATTGATATTGGTATGAATCACTTTGGACGTATTGATGCAGTAATCAATGCTGCCGCCGATATAAAGTTTCATGGTCATCTACGTGATTTATGGCAAGCTGATGATTACCCTATTTCACAGTTACAGTTGAACTCAGTCATCCCCATACAGCTTGCATCGGCTATTTACCAGAACTGTTGGAAAAAGAGTTCTGCAGACAATGCATACTGGAACCGCTGTGTTATTAACGTTTCCAGTATATCCGGCCTTTATGTTTTTGAAGAACGTGGGCAGGCATTTTACGGCGTATCCAAAGCAGCGATGAACATGCTGACACTTTACCTTTCACTCGAACTAGCGCCTGAGAATGTTCGAGTGAATGCCATTTGCCCAAGTCAATTTAAAGGAAAATCAGCAACAAGAAGAGTGAGCGAAGCAATAAAACAACTGTTAACAGGTAACCAAACGGGTGAGATTATTACCTGAACGGTTAGGTTTATCCTGAATCCGTGACTCCATAGCGGCGCAGTGCGTAAGCCATTGATTCCTATTTGCTTCCCCAAAATTGGGGTGAACCTATGGGTGCACCTGCAATTTCTGAAAAGCAAATAGAAATCAAGCTCTTACACCCTACATCCACTCAGAAATCACAGATTCAGGTTAAACTCGTAACTCTCTGCGGTTCTTCATCCGCAACCATACGTCCGGCAATCTGCCCCGATGCCCAGGCCTCAGGATAATTACTGCCCGGCTGATACAAAAAACCAAAAAACGAACCCAGCTCACCTGCTGTATATAATCTTGGGACAACAGAATCATGATGATCCAACACCTGACAACGACCGTTCCGTTTTGGCCCACCCTGAGTGTTCACCAGAGCCAGCCCCAACTCAACCGAGAAATAAGGTGGTGAACCTAACGGAATCATGTTTTGCTCACTTCGGTTAAACAGCGTATCGCGCTGTTCAGCACAGGCCCTGTTGTACTGTTCAATAGTCTGCTCAAGTGCTTGAGTGGACGCACCTATACTATCTGCCAGCTCGTGAATTGTTTCCGCTCGTTTTATCCATCCCTGCGTAAACTCAGCCTGATTGTCATGGCTCCAATCGTAAATATTTTTAACCAATGCGTAACCAACACAACCATTTCGGTGATGACGAATCGTAGCAGCGGTAGGTGCAATCGGCCCCTTATTCATAAAAGCCTGATCAAATATCAGAAAGGCGGGCAGGTTCTGATAACGAGCGTTATCGTGATCATAACGCAGAAGTTCCGGGAGTGCTTTACGATGACTGAGGTTGGAGTCCTCCGCCATAAAACGTTTGCCAGCCTGATTCACAATCAGATAGCTGCCTGGTCGGCTGGTTCGCCCCAAACCGTAGCCAATAGCAGTACCATACTGTCTGCTGGGTTCGCGTGCACAAAGCTTCCCCCATTCCAATGAGGCGGTATGCCAAAGTGCAGCACCGGCCTGACAGGCTAATTGAATACCGTCGCCAGTGTTACCGGGAGAACCCCAGGAAAAGAGGTAATCTGTTGCACCGGGAATATTGAAGTTTGCCAACATTGCCGGGTTACTGGCATAACCACCGCAGCAGAGAATAACACCCTTGCGGGCCTTCAGGTTGATCGGTTTATTCTGATGATCAGCTATTAATCCCAAAATTTCACCGTTGGCCAGGTTTTGAACCAACCTGGTGACCTGCGTGTCAGTCAGTATCCTGATACCGCGCTCTTTTACTCTGTCATCGAGAAGTTTGAAACCGGATTCCCCGGTTGGATTAATATGAATCTGAGTAAGCGGATGGTTCAGTAACGTTTTAAAATGAGGGATCGCATCTGCTCCGGCTATATACTCAATGTCCAGACAGCGCAATAAATCAGGAATGCCAACCATCGCCTCTGCAAAAGCAACGATTACGTCATCATCCACTGTACCCGAGGCAAGTTGTCGATAATATTCAATACCCTCATCTATTGTTTTTGGTACGAGCATGCCGCCAGCACAAACAGCACTGTTACCACCACCTGTGCTCATTTTTTCAATAATCATCACACTGGCGCCAGCATCATGCGCAGCAATAGCCGCATTCGCACCTGCAGCACCATAACCGACAATCAATACATCGGCATCATATTCATCGTTCATTGGGTTCTGCTACTCCCAAGTGCAGGGACGCTGTCATGCTGTTCACAAAGTGGTTGCGTCTGCCGCATAAAAATCATGTTATTCAGCTCGAAAGAAGCTATCTCACCAGTATCGGAATTCTGATGAAATACAATGGTTTCAAAGCAGAAGGCGCCTGACTTTTGTTTAAACTCGAAATCCTTTACTGGTTTTAATAAGGTTTCATAAACCACACCAAAACTTAGATAAAGTTCATCTTCACGCAAAACAACCTCGACCAGACCAAAAACGTTATGCTGATACAATCCGACCAACTCATGCCAATAAGAAGGTGTTTGCATCACCAATACCGGCGTCAGTCACCCGAAGCAGAGCATGGCGGTCCGGGCCATTCATTAAAAAATAGGCATTTTCTGAATGAGGATAAAGCCTGACACGGTGTTGTTTGGTTGCAGAAAAAACAGCGGAACCATCCTCATACCCTTGAATGCTGACAGTCATTCGGCGTTTGCTGGCCACTAATTTAAACGACTCAGTTCGACCATATCCAAAATTCGGTATCGCCTCTTCAGCTAAGCTATGCTGACAAACACTATAGAGAATATCCTTGAGTTCAGCATTGCAGGTACTGTGATTCGCAAGCGCAATACCAGCAAGCCCCAGATCAGGCATCAGAAAAACAAAGCCGGAATAACCTGAATTACTGCCAGTGAGGTGATAAAACGGCAGTCCATCAATGGTTTTCAAAAATAGCCCGTAACCAATACTATAACGTTGACTGACGGGATAAAAAGAACTCAGCATCTGCTCAAAGACACCGCCCCTGTCTGAATTGTCTGAATGGTATTTTGCAATAAAGTCCGCCAGCCAAAGCAGGTAATCGTCTGCGTTGGTTATCAACCCTGCCGCAGCAGCGGGCAAGGGTATATGTGAGCAACTGATTGAGGGTTGGTCCAGATCTGCCGTACCAAAGTACCAGCCTTTCCAATGCCCTGTAACCAGATTATCCTCCGCTTGCTCTGCCGAATTTGAAAAATAACTTTGCTCCATCTGCAAAGGCTTGAAAATGGCATTACTGATAAACCTTTCGAAACGCTCACCGGTAACACTCTCAATCACTTTCCCCAATAGGAAATAACCCCAATTGGAATATTTAAAGTGCTCACCAGGATTAAAAAATAACCGAGTACAGGCGATTTCCGCCAACAGATCATCATCAGAACCACAACCACCTGAGTAGCCACCTCTAGCCAGCCCGGAAGTATGAGCAAGCAGATAGCCAATAGTGATGTTGTTAAACTCGTCAGGTAATCTCCAATTGCCTAAATATCGGGTTATGGAATCTGACAGGTTAATTCGCCCCTGTCGGGCCAGCAACAAAGTAGCCTGGGCTGTGAATGGTTTGGTTAAGGAGCCAACCCTGAATAGTTGTTCCGGTTTTAAGCTGGCATTAGTTCGCAAACTGCTGACACCAAGATCACAGGCAAAAATTTTATGACTGTTTTTGATAACACGAACACTGAGCCCTGGTATTTGCCTAACCCTCATTCGGCGTTGAAGCTCTTTAAGCAGTACGCTCACCGATTATTCACCCTTATCTGTGATAACAATACCGTTGGTTATGACAAAAAAAGTCAAGGGAGTTACAGGCGCTATTAACTTCTCTGAAACCAATCCTCCTTGAAAGATGGCGTCATCTTTCAAGGAGGATAAAGCGATTAGAAGTTAATCTGTGCGGCCTCAATAACTGGCGTAGAACCACAAATATAAGGTGGCTTGCCTCCATTCATTGAAACACCACTGACGGTATAGGTTTCCATATACTTCGCCATATCAAGAACAGTATCCATATCGATCAACTTATGTTTCAGATCTTTCTGGCTGGACTGTGGCCACTCTTTTAGAAAAGCTGTAGATGCCGTTACACTATCCGGTTTATTTTGCTGCAGCCAAGTCTGCAATTCGATCACAAGGTTGGTTTGAATAACGCCAACGCCATTCGCGTCAGCCCCCTTATAGTCGAAATCTTCCATCTGCTTGACCACGTGCTTCCACCAGTCAACCGGCGCATTAGGATCCTTTTGCTTATCTTCTTTGACTGCTTTCAGAATCTCTTGAACGCCAACACTGACCGCGTTGAATAAACCGGCAATAGCCAACTGCTTCATCGCTTCTTTAAAAAAAGCCTTAACCTTTTCAGAAGCACCGCCACCTTCCGATGGTTCGGGTTCCGGTTCTGGCTCAGGCTCCGGTTCGGGTTCCGGCTCCGGTTCGGGCTCAGGTTCGCCACCTTCTATTTTCCACAGAGTGGATTCTTTAGCCGTTAAGCCAGAGAATAGATTTTCATCTTCTGCAGATTCGCTATCCTTATATTGGTCGTTCTGTGCTTTCATTTTATTTCTCCAGGGTTTATTGGCCGCTCTTCGGTACAGACTCTATTAGTTTTATGATTGGACAATGCGTTCTTGCAAGAGCGACAGCAAGGACTCGCCAAGTTTACGATCTCTTTCTATACGTCTTTGATCTTCACTGCAGGTGGGAGACTCCGCTAAATCATAGTCTTTATCACCATTCATATTGAAAAGCCGATTGGCTTCCCAGAATACGTATTCACCATTTGAATCTATTGAAAAATCCAACGCAGTCACATCGCTGCCGCTGGCTCGCCCTGCCCTGGCCAGCAAGGCGAGGTCGATACCCGCCCCACGAATAAATTTTCTGTTTGCATCCGAAGAATCCTCAAAAGACTCTGATGAGGCATGATTTACCAGCCAGCTTGTACTAATGGTTTTATGACGCAGGATAACCTTGCTGCCAACAACGTAAGCACGACATTTATGAAACAGCCCCCGTTCATTGGCAACATTGATAAATTCAACCGCCAGATTCGGCGGTGGGAACAAACTATCACTCTCGCCAGTCAAGAATTCACCACGCCGAATACTCACCAGGGAACGCGCCTCTTCTTCATCGTGCACCAACTGCATTGTCTGGCCGCGATGAATACCATCGACACGCAAAATAAACGGATAAGGCAACCGAATATCATCGACATCAGTGAACCGTTGAAACGAAGGACAGCGAATACCTGCTCGCTTGAAATTATTTAAAATGGCGGAATGACGAACGTCCCAACCAGCGGAAATACTGTTTATCACCGGAATATTATGTTTCTTGCAGGTTTCTTCAATTGCCAGCGCATGATAGACAAAATCATGATTCCGATGGCCCATGCTCCAGAAAATAACACCTTTAACGATTGCAGGATCAAGATTCAGGTCAAAATCCCAGGGCTGGTGCAAAGACCAAGACATGCCTGAATTATTTAACGCCCAGTGTAATTGGCGCGACGCGCCAAATTCGATAAAAGCATCTACTTCGTTATCTACTGAGATTACAATCAATTCACTTATTGGTTGTTTCTCACCTTTCTGCCTAGCAAAGGTTTTCTGACGCAGCGAATTCAGCGGCTTTGCAATTGAGTCATTCACAGTCAATAAAATTTCAGCAACGCCGCAGAACGGTGCCATCATCGGCCGACTGGCTGACCAAAGTTCGCAAAAGCAACATTTTTGTCGCCAGGTAAGGTGTCCTGCTCTGGCAAGACCTTCTTTTAGCTGTTGATGGTGATATTCCCAACGCGGCCAGAATTTATTTAATTTTCGATACCAGCGATGACTACTACGTACCTCAATCCAAACTTCCACAATATTGCGGCATTGGCTGTCCGGCCAATGCGGATTTGCTTCAATCAAATGACCAAGAAGCCCCCACAAGGCGCTATCCGTTATGCGATCCCAGGCATTAGCAATGGTATCGGCGAATATTTCACTGCCTTCCGGTTTATAATCTCCAACCAGACCGCCATGCTCGACAACATACAGACGTGCTATATCAACGGCGGATAATGGCAATACAGCTTCGTAAGCAGACAAACACGACTCCTGCTGTAATGCACTGGTCATGACACGATACCCATATCAAAAGAGGCTCTGACTACCTGGACTCGATCATCAACAGGAAAGGACACCAACCGGCCACTGGTTCCCAGCGGCAACCCTACATAATCTTTCACATAATCGTCTGGCAAACTCAGCTCAATCTGGCTGGCTTCAGAACACACATATCTGAGAACTTCAACCAGCATAAAAATTGAATATACCCGGCCAGTACAGGAGCGTTTACCCAGACCAAACGGCATAAACTTACAGCCTTTAGTCGCACTCGGCATTTCAAAACGTTCAGGGTAAAAACTGTCTGGGTTATTCCAGAATTCTGAGTTACGGTGCAGACCAAAAACAGACACCATAAAATCGGTTGCTTCATCATTGGCTCTGTCGTCCTTATGCCATACTCCTTTTTCCTCGTAACCAAACTGTCTGAATGGAGGGTAAAGGCGGAGCACTTCATTAACAAAATGAAGTGCCATGGAATCATTTTGGCGGATTTTTTCAATGTATTCCGGGCGGGCTGACAGACATAGCAGCATTGAACTCATCGCCGATGATAAGGTGTAGGACGATACCAGAATGCTGGTTAACTCGCCTCTGAACTGAGCAGTTGAAATCTTACCGGTTTGCTTCATCTCAAGCAGGTGTGCATACCAACTATCTTTTTTTGCTGTCGAATACTCGAATACCCATTGCTCCAGATTAGTGGCAATTTTCCGGGTATAGTGATCGCGTTTGAAAAATAACAGATCAACGATCTTTCGCATCGGAGAAAAACCCGGCAACTGCATACCCAACGCATACATCAAACCATCCAAATGCATGGGTCTGGTACCGGGTTGAAATTCGATTTCCTGAATATGATCGCGTAAAGCCTTTAATACATTTGCCCCCAATAGATTGGATAGCAAACTCAAATACAGGGCCGGAATCAGCTTTCGGGAAAGATGCATTTCAGTACTGACACCAGGTACGAAAATATCATCAACTAAAGCTTTGGCGATATCCGGGTACCGGTCATGAGTAGGCAAACAAGAAAGGAAAATGTTTCGTAGAAACTTTGCATGTTCATCATCAGCGACAACGATGGAGTTATGACTGATATGAAACCGGCTTAGCATATCTCTGGTTAATTGCGAGCGGGTGAACCTGCCGCCTTTCATAAATGCTTTTACCCGGTCTGGATCAGCACTGTACTCCAGCCGATTTCTTATCCATGGCAGGCTGTAAATGTGCTCCGTCCCCTGCCATTGGAACTTATCCAGTAGTGATCGAAACATTCACATTCTCCTCTCTTCCTGCTGCTCATAACTGATCGGGTTCACTGGCTTAAATACTGCTCAATCAAACTTCAAGAATGTGTGTAAACTTCCGTTTCATCAAACCAAGCCGGATAGACTGGAATGATAAACCGGCAAACAGAGCAACTTTGAGAACACCGTAACGAGCCCAATAAGGCAGCCAGGACTGAGCAACACCATTAAGTCCGTATTGATAGACTTTGTCGACCATCTGAACATCCGAAAAACGAGTAATTTTTTTATTCACCAGGCTTGCCGTGGCAAAGGTATACAGATCTTTAGCAAGCTCGTATTCACCAAGCTTCACCAGGGCTGTAATTTTTCGGATATGATCACGCCAGAAAACCGCCCACTCATCGTTATTACAACGAGAAACAATTTCTGGCGCAATCTGGTAATAAAGGTCCACCGCAGAACGCTCTTTATCACTTTTCATTTTATGATCGCGCAGATAACGCGCCAGCTCTAACGGTTCGCAATCGTCAGGCAAACCCTGCGCTTCTACAGTGGCAGTCGTCAGAAAACACGCCTTGGCAGGATCAGGCTTAACATCTGCGGGCTTTTTTTCATTCTCATTCTTAGTCATATTTCATTCCTTACGGATTAATTTCAGTATGTAAATTGATATCAGGTTTTTCCTGAAATAAGTACCTGAATCCGTGACTCCATAGCGGCGCAGTGCGCAAGTCATTGATTCCTCTTTGCTTGCCAAAAATTGGGGTGAACCTATGGGTGCACCTGAAATTTTTGAAAAACAAATAGAAATCAAGCTCTTACACCCTGCATCCACTTTGAAGTCACGGATTCAGGAAGTAACTACGCCTTGACGACAAAGCTACCGCCCCTCAGCTTGCCCATAATTCAATACGGGACAGGCTAACGTGATTTCAAAAAACACTAACGAGCACAAAAAGATTCAATCAGGCAATGATTTATTACAGACGACCAGAAACCGTCGGAGACAGTTAAACCTTGTAATTGAAAATCATATACAGTTTCTCTCAGTGCTTTATGTACGCGTCGTTAAACCTCTGAGTTCCAGATTGAGAATTAACGGCTAGCCCGGAAAATTCACCAAAGCGCTCGAAATACTGCAGCAACCCACGCGTGTAGAGCACTTTGATTTCTCGATGCCGGAGACAATTTGTCAGCGACCTTCGCTTATCGAAACTGAGAAAAATTTCCCGTCACATTTTTCCTGATTGCCCTTGAACCTCAGAACCACTATGACTCTGCAGACAATCGGACAAACTGTTTAGGGTAATTGCTCCAAGACATCGATTTTTGGCGAAATTTCCGGGCTATTGATTAATAACAAAATGTTACACTTTTAGCTATCATGTCTCCCTTTGGTTCCTTTAGCTCGATGACGTACCGCAGCAAAGACAGATTCAAAGGCTGGTTTCTATAGTGAGACGACATTACCTGAATCCGTGACTCCAGAGTGGATGCAGAGTGTAAGAGCTTGATTTCTACTTGTTTTTCAAAAATTGCAGGTGCACCCGTAGGTTCATTGAAATTTTTGGGAAACAAAGAAGAATCAATGGCTTGCGCACTGCGCCGCTATGGAGTCACGGATTCAGCAACATTTAACCAGACAGGCATCGATCTTCTCTATGGAGTCACGGATGCAGCAACCTTTAACCAGACAGGCATCGATCTTCTTGTTCTCGGACAACCTCCTAGCGTAAATTTGGCACTGCCCCAGCCAGAATGAACCGGCACATTTTAGTATGCGTGCACCGACAGGACGTCGGTGGCGAGTGTCACATGGATGTGCCTGAACGTCATACTAAAATGTGCCGGTTCATTCTGGCGGCACCGAAGCCTCTTCTCTGGACAGGCACATAACTAATAGGACAGCCACTCAAAAACACCGTACAAAAATGCCTGTCCCAATAAACTTGTCCCAATAAACTTGTCCCAATAAACTTGTCCCAATAAACTTGTCCCAATAAACTTGTCCCAATAAACTTGTCCCAATAAACTCTGTTTCGAGTAGGCTGTTAATTGGTTTTGGATGTCCTGTTTATTCCTGCAATTTTTACCTGAATCCGTGACTCCATAGCGGCGCAGTGCGCAAGCCATTGATTCCTCTTTGCTTCCCAAAAATTGGGGTGAACCTATGGGTGCACCTGCATTAAAAAACAAATAGAAATCAAACTCTTACACCCTGCATCCACTGAAGAAGTCCCGGATTCAGGTGAGAACCATTCCTCAGCCTCATCCCCCTATTTACCCACCCCACCCCCCGTAGTAGCATGCCCCCATGAAAAAATCACTAGACCATCTCCCAGAAACCAAGCAACAAGACATCCAGACCATCACCAAGCTATTACGCGATGTCATGGACGCCTTCCAGCAAGGTAAAACCGGCAGCCGATTAAATTACCGGATTCTGAAAATCATTCTCTTTGGCAGCCATGCCAAGGGTTCGTGGGTGAATGATCCGGCCAATGGTTATGTCAGTGATTACGATATTCTGGTGATTGTGAACCAACCAGCGGCTGTAGAAGAGTATGAAGTCTGGCAGACGGCGGAGGACAGAATAAAGCGGCAGGTATCGGCTCCGCTGGGGTTGATTGTTCACACCTTTCGTGAAGTAAGCTCAGCATTGCAGGAAGGCCATTACTTCTTCAAGGATATTCGTGAACAGGGAATTGAGTTGTATTCCTTTGATGGTCACCAATTGCCCGCTGCTGGAGATTTAACCACAGAAGAACAGTTGAAAGTTGCCAGTAAACATTTTTCTCAATGGTTTGAAAGTGCTAATCAGTTTTTTACGACGTTTAAAGATGATGAGCGTCGACAATGGTATAAAAAGTCAGCATTTGAACTTCATCAATCAACCGAACGATTTCTCTCCTGCGTTCTTCTGGTCTGCACTAATTACCTGCCCAAAACCCACAACCTGGAACATCTGCGTTCATTATGTGCACAACAGGACCCCCGCTTTGCTGATCTATTTCCTACCGATAACAAATTCAATCGTCGCAGCTTTCAACATCTAAAACGCGCCTATGTCGATGCGCGCTATTCAGAACATTATGAAATTACCGCTGACGAGCTTTCCTGGTTGGCAGATGAGGTCACAAAACTGCAAACCCTCACTGAAGCGGTATGCCAGGCTAAAATCGACTCGCTCACCTGAGCCGCTTTTCTGAACTGAACAGGCCGAACAAATACAAACAAACATACTCAAACACCGTCGGACACCGAAGTAATGGCAACACCAAAACCCATTCCACTATTCCCGCCCTACCGCGAGCTGAAGGACTTTCACTGGTCCGACTACCCCGAGCTGAAAACACAACTGGATGCCCTGCCAGACTGGTGCCTGGAACATTGGAACTGGGCTAAGGATTTTCTGATTTATCTGGGCCGCAACAAGTCCGAACATACCTATATTCGGTTTCGTTCCGATATCGAAAAATTCCTGTTGTGGAGTTTTCTGTTCGCCGAGAAACCAGTTGATCAGTTCCGTAAAACCGATGTACTCGACTACTCTGAATTCTTTTTCAAACCGCCACAACCGTGGATCTCGCTGAAAAACGTCGATAAATTTCTCCCCCGTGGTGGCGTCTACGAAATCAACAGCGCATGGCGACCGTTCCGGTTTATCGCCGAAGGCGAAGACGCCGATAAAAAGAAATACCGACCTTCACAGCAATCCCTGCTGGCCATGTTCTCCGCCCTTTCCGCCTTTTATACCTACCTGATGGATGAAGAACTGTGCCTCGGCAACCCCGCAGCAATGGCCAAAAAAGATTGCCGCCGCCTGGTCAAGGACGCTCAGGTACGTGAAACCAAACGGCTCGATCAGGAACAGTGGCAATTTCTGCTCGATACCGCAGAAAAAATGGCCGAAGACGACCCGCTGTTTGAACGGAATCTGTTTCTGATCGCGACCATGAAAACCATGTTTCTGCGCATCTCGGAACTGTCCGAACGCGACGACTGGATTCCCGTCATGAGCCACTTCTGGCAGGACGATGCGAAAAACTGGTGGCTGAAGATCTACGGCAAAGGCAAAAAAATTCGGGATATTTCCGTGCCCGACAGCTTCTTTCCTTATCTGGAACGTTACCGACTCTGGCGCGGCCTGCCAGCCCTGCCCGGCCGACAGGAACGGCAACCCATTGTCGAAAAAATACGTGGCGCAGGCGGCATGACCGGGCGGCAACTGGCTCGTCTGGTCAAACAGGTGCTTGATCAGGCCTGGGGCGATATGAAAATACAGCAAGGTGAAAAAGCGGCCCAGATATTCAAAGAAGTATCGCCGCACTGGTTACGCCATACCGGGGCCAGCCTGGAAATCGAGCGCGGCCGTGCCCTTAAGGATGTCTCTGAAGACCTGGGCCACGCCAGCATGGCAACCACCGATACCGTTTACGTGCAATCCAGCGCCCGCCAGCGAGCAGCCAGCGGTAAGGGACGCAAGGTATAAGTTGACATACGAAATTCCATATATATGATATTTCGCATATCAACGGAGGCGCATCATGCTTTCACCGCTCACCTTTTTCAAATGCCTGGCTGACGATACCCGGCTTAAATCCATACTACTGATCAGTCAGAAGCAGGAAATGTGCGTCTGCGATTTGCAGGAAGCACTGCAACTCAGCCAGCCCAAGGTATCGCGGCATCTGGCCGAATTACGCAAATGCGATCTACTGGTCGATGAGCGACGCGGCAAATGGGTTTACTACCAGCTTAACCCAACACTGCCTGACTGGGCACTGCATGTGCTCGACACCGCCGCCCTCAATAATCAGGATTACCTTTCCGATTGTCTCAAGCGGCTGCCCTCTTCCTGTCAGAATAAATGCGAGTCATAAAATGAAAATTTTGTATATCTGCACTCATAACCGCTGCCGCAGCATTCTCTGCGAGGCGATTACCAACCACAAAGCCAATGGCGTGATAGAGGCCAAAAGTGCCGGTAGCCAACCAGTGGGTGAAGTCCATCCATTATCACTGAAGTATCTTGCAGAAGCGGGTATTTCGGTTACAGGCCTGGCCAGCCAATCCTGGGATGAGTTCGAAAAATTCGCGCCGGATATTGTCATCACCGTCTGCGATTCCGCTGCGGGCGAAGCCTGCCCGGTCTGGTTCGGCAAAACCTTGAAAGTACACTGGGGTTTGCAGGACCCATCGAAACTGACCGGCTCTGAAGCCGAAGTTGCCGCCGCCTTTCGCCAGACAATCGACATCATAAACCAGCGTGTCGATACCCTGCTTGCGCTGACCAAACTGGACAAAACGCAATGGCCTGAAGCCCTGCAAACATCAGGTGCCAGCTTATGAACTCTATTGACCAGTCATTACCAAATCTGGATCAATCACAATTTCAGGTGCCTGATACAGATAATTTCAGCAAAACCCTTTCCGAACATAAACCACGCTTTCTGCTGCTCTATGGTTCTCTGCGCAAACGTGCTTTCAGCCGTCTGGTCATTGAAGAATGCGCCCGATTATTGACCGCAATGGGCGCTGAAGTGCGAGTTTTTAATCCAGAAGGATTGCCCCTGGTGGATGAAGAAAACGATCAGCATGAAAAAGTACAGGAGTTGCGTGAGCTGGTTATGTGGTCTGAAGGTCAGGTCTGGTGTTCACCGGAACGTCACGGCTCGATGACCGGCGTGATGAAAACCCAGATTGACTGGATACCCTTATCACTCGGCGCCATTCGGCCAACCCAAGGCAAAACCCTGGCCGTTATGCAGGTTGAAGGTGGCTCACAATCCTTTAATGTTGTTAACCAGTTACGGGTGCTGGGCCGCTGGATGCGGATGCTCACCATTCCTAACCAGTCCTCCGTTGCCAAAGCCTTTCTGGAATTCGATGAGAATGATCGGATGAAACCATCGGGCTATTACAACCGGATTGTCGATGTCATGGAAGAATTAATGAAATTCACATTACTGACACGCGATAATAGCGCCTATCTGGTTGACCGCTATTCTGAACGGGTAGAAAGTGCAGAGCAATTGATGCAGCGCGTAAATCAACGTTCGTTGTGACTTTCTTGTTAGAGGTTATTGCCTGAATCCGTAACTCCAGAGTGGATGCAGGGCTTACATTTCACATTTCATTAATCACGGAAATTCAAAATGGGACTATTCGAACGTTATCTATCCTTGTGGGTCGCACTGTGCATCGGTGCAGGGGTGTTGCTGGGCAATCTGACTCCTGCCGTTTTCAATGTGATTGCAGCGGCTGAATTCGCTCATGTTAATTTGATTGTTGCCGTACTGATCTGGCTGATGATTTATCCGATGATGATTCAGATCGATTTTACATCATTGAAAGAAGCAGCAAAAAAACCAAAAGGTTTACTCTTAACATTGGTTATTAACTGGCTGATAAAACCATTCAGCATGGCTTTATTGGGCTGGTTGTTTTTTAGGGTTTTATTTATCGGTTGGGTGGATCCTCAATCGGCAACAGAATACATCGCAGGTATGATATTACTGGGTGTTGCGCCCTGTACCGCCATGGTATTTGTGTGGAGCCAGCTCACCAAGGGTGACCCAAACTACACCCTGGTACAGGTGTCAGTTAATGACATTATAATGATATTTGCCTTTGCTCCGATTGCGGCTTTTTTACTCGGCATCAGCGATATTCAGGTGCCGTGGGAAACGCTCTTGTTATCGGTAGTGCTCTATGTCGTTTTGCCACTAATTGCCGGTATTGCGACACGCAAAAAGCTGGACCGAGACGAAAACCATAACCAGCTAAACCGATTTGTCAGCATGCTTAAACCCTGGTCTATTATCGGGTTACTGATGACTGTGATTTTATTGTTCGGCCTGCAAGCACAAACCATTCTTGAGAAACCACTGATCATTGGATTAATTGCCATTCCATTACTGATTCAGACCTACGGGATTTTCGCCCTCGCCTACTTCATGGCACGACAACTGAAATTACCCCATAATATTGCCGCGCCCGCCTGCATGATTGGAACTTCCAACTTCTTTGAACTGGCGGTTGCCGTCGCCATTTCCATGTTTGGCCTGCATTCCGGTGCGGCTCTTGCTACCGTCGTTGGGGTGTTAGTGGAAGTGCCCGTTATGTTA
The DNA here is from genome assembly GCA_037389025.1 of Reinekea sp. Taxonomy (GTDB): domain Bacteria; phylum Pseudomonadota; class Gammaproteobacteria; order Pseudomonadales; family Natronospirillaceae; genus Reinekea. The sequence continues at coordinate 16,556 of JARRJP010000121.1, forward strand.
TCGCTGGTTTGGTTCGTTAATCGTACTCGGCACTGGTTTAAACCTGAATCCGTGACTCCATAGCGGCGCAGTGTACAAGCCATTGATTCCTCTTTGCTTGCCAAAAATTGGGGTGAACCTATGGGTGCACCTACAATTTTTGAAAAACAAATAAAAATCAGAGTCACGGATTCAGGTTAAAGTAAATCAGACTCAATGACAATGAGGGTTCTTACATTGCAAAAAATTGATCACGCCCAGGGCTACGTCACCGATGCGACTTATCAAGATAAATACTATCGTGAGATGGCTCCATCCTGGTTGAATTACGTTGTCAGCACCAATGGCGGAGAGTCCCGAAATCTGGCCAAGCCCTTCAACTATCTGGAACTGGGCTGTGGCTTCGGCCACTGTATATTGACTCACGCAGGCACTTTCCCGCATGCCAACTTTTATGCCTGCGACATCATTCCTGAACATATCCAAAAAGCGCAACAGTTAGCAAACCAGTTTGGTATTGAAAATGTCGAATTGCTGACGGCTTCTTTTGAGTCATTGTTAAGAGATCATCAACTTCCGGACATGGATTTTATTGTTCTGCATGGAGTCTATAGCTGGGTTGGAAAGGCAGCGCGCGAGTCCATAAAACAGATACTGGCGAATAAACTGAAACCCGGAGGCATTGTCTATATCAGTTATAATTGTCTGCCTGGCTGGGCTGCTGAATCCCCGTTGCGCAAACTGATGGTTGAACTGGCTCAAACAGGGACAGGTGATGCCGCAAAACGCTCCGAACAGGCGCTGGATTCACTCAGCTCACTCAGTGAGCATCTGGCATACTTTAAGGAACAAAAAACAGCACAGGAAGCGATTAAAACCTATCTTGATCAACCAGGAAACTATCTCGCGCATGAATTTCTTAACGATGCCTGGGAAACTTTTTACTCAGTAGATATTGCCGATGAAATGCAATCGGTTGGCTTACACTTTCTCGCCAGCGCAACACTGGTGGACAACCACCCGATGCTTCTGGTTAATGACAGCACTCAACAAAAAATCCAATCATTAGCAACAGAACGTCAACGCCAATTGGCCTATGACTTTGCAATGAATAAACGTTTCCGGCGCGATGTTTTTGTTGCAGGGAAGCCTGCGGTTGATCAACTGACTCTGGTTAAAAACATCCAGCAGTGCACCATCGGTTGTACGGGCAGTGCCGCAGCCATCAGAGATTTTATTCAGGTGCCACGCGGTAAAATCGGTTTCTATCAGGAATTCATTCATAACTTGCGTCTGTTACTCACGGAAGGACCAATAGCACTGGGCGATATTGCAACCCGACTTGGCTCGTCTGACCCGGTTGAAACCATTCGCAACATTATGTTTATGGTGGCCGCTGGCGAGCTATCGGCATTTTCAGGCCTGCCAGAATCATCGGACGTAACGAATAAAAAAATTAAACACCTGGCTTTGTGGACAAACAGAGACAATCAAACTGGAGCGAGCACTTGCTGGTTTTATTCAGCACAATGAATTAAAGCTTCCAAAAAAATATCAGCAACAGGATCAAACCCTTAAACAAAAAATTCAACTGATAGTGCAGTACACACTAGAGCATCTGATTCCTGCCTGGCATCGGCTGGGGCTTATCCGGTAAATATTCTTAACCTGAATTATCTGGGTAAATTTTCGCCAGATCATTTTGTAAGCTATGGCATTGAAGCGCAAAGTTCTGATGACTGATTATCTTATACCTGAATCCGTGACTCCTTCGGTGGAGGCAGGGTGTAAGAGCTTAATTTCTATTTGTTTTTCAAAAATTGCAGGTGCACCCATAGGTTCACCCCAATTTTTGGCAAGCAAAGAGGAATCAATGGCTTGCGCACTGCGCCGCTATCGAGAAAAATGTGACGGAAAATCTTTCTCAGATTCGATAAGCGAAGGTCGGTGATAACCTGTTCGGCATCAATAAGTTAAAGCACCTATACACATGGGCTACAGCAGATGTCCGAGCGCTTTGCTTTGGTGAATTTTTCGACTAAAACAGTCAACACTCGATTAGTGGTAGTGGGAATTCCAGAATCACGAAAGTTTGACCTGAAGGAGTCACGAATTCAGGTTTGAAATAAAATCTGATAACTAATTCCATTACTCAAAATATTTTGACTAAAAGAATGCTTCAACATCAAATTATGAGATGAAGCTCTCACTCCATTTAGAAATATAGCTAGATGAAGAGAAACATCTGGACGTTACCGATGAGAAAATGTAAACATTTTCACTGATCATCGTACGATGGGAGGAAATTGACTCAAACCATTAACACGTCAGCATTTCTCCAACCGAATTGATACCAATATGATCAACATTGAATCGTCACTAATTAGTTAATTTGGAGTTAACCATGAAAAAAGTGGTTTGCCTGGCTTTGTTATCAGGATTATCGCTAGCAACAAGCGCATCCTATGCTGCTGTGCCAGAATCGCTAGGGTGGGACAACATAAAGATGGGGGGCGGGGGCTATATTCCCGGCGTCATCTACCACCCCACTGAGCGAGATGTACGCTACGCCCGTACGGATATGCTGGGAGTCTACCGGTGGGACAAAAATAAATCCGCTTGGACACCAATTACTGATTCATTCACCCGGGCCGAAGGCAAATATCTGGGTGCGGAAAGCATAGCCGTCGACCCAACGAATTCCAATAAAGTGTACATGGCTACAGGCATGTATACCCAGAGCGGTAATGGACGTTTGTACTACTCTGAAAATCGAGGCGACACCTGGAAACACGTAGAACTCCCCTTCCCTGTTGGTTCCAATGACGATGGTCGCGCACTTGGTGAGCGTCTCGTAGTTGACCCCAATCTACCATCGACCATGTTTTACGCAACACGAACAGCCGGGCTTTGGAAGTCGACGGACTCCGGTTTGAAGTGGAGTCAGGTGACATCACTTTCTTCACACGTAATGACAGACAGAGACTTAGAGAAGATCAGATCAGTCCCCGGAAGGGACCCAGTCGGAATGTCATTTGTTATGATGGATGCCTCCGTCCCTACCTCCGGTTTCAGTCCTACCAATCGTGCGACCTCCACACTCTACGCTGGTATAACGCCCGATTATAAAAAATACGCAGGCCTAACCTCCTTCCTTTACAAATCGACCGATGGTGGAGCCAACTGGACTCCGGTAGCCATCCCAAAGGATGTCACGAGCACCATAGATAACGCGAAACTTTACATTCCACACATGGTACGTGCCGAAGATGGTGCGTTGTACGTACCTTTCACCACCAACCCAGGACCCGGCAGCGGTGCTCCATCATCACTCTATAAGTTCGATGGCAATGGCACCTGGACCAAGTTGACCTCCTCTTCAGATGGAGACTACTTCGGGGGTATCGGTGGACTCTCCGTTTATGGGTCCGGTTCTTCGACCAAAATCGCTTTTGGTGTTTCCGGCACCTGGGGTGACTCATCCTGGATTCAGGTTGCGATGCGTTCCGACGATGGCGGGGAAACCTGGACTGAGTTCGGTCGATCCGGCGACGAAAGTGGGTCCAATGATTATCACGACGCATCGGGAACCACAGAGGCGGACAAACCATCCTACTGGGGGTGGATAGATGATCTTGACATCGACCCTTTCAATCCGGATCACATTTCCTATGTCACCGGTGGTGGAATCTGGTCGACAAAAGATGGTTTCTCAGCGCAGTATCCCAGCTGGGACTTCGATGTCCATGGTATCGAGGAAATGGTTAACCTTGATATGAAGGCTCCGCCACCAGATGCCTCCTATATTCTGGCTAGTACGCATGGCGACATAGGTGCTTATGTTCACACCTCCCTGACCGATGGAGAAGAAGCCAATAAAGTCGAGACGTTTGGATTCAGCAATGGAACAGGCATCGACATAGCCTGGCGGAAGCCCGCATACATTGCCGCTGTGGCCACTGTCAAAGAGAAGATCGATGGAAAACAGCAATCAGTCTCCAGAGGCGCCTACACAACAGATTCCGGTGCGTCCTGGACCCGCTTCTCCGGTTACCCCTCGTTTGCCAACAAATCAAACGACTCCACCAAAATGGCGGTAACGGCAGACGCTAAAAACCTGATCTGGTCTAGCGGCAGGCAAATCCCCCAGTACTCCACCGATAACGGCGCCACCTGGACGTCAACCAACCTACCTAGCCCTGACTGGACTTACCATATTGCGGCCGATCGGCAAAATCCGAAAAAAGTCTATGCATTCGATCATGGTGGGAATTGGTGGTATGCCTCGAACTCCGCGCGATTCTATTATTCACTGGATGGAGGTCATACCTTTACCGCCAGTTCGCAAACGTGGGATCCAAAAGGTTTCAATGAGACAGACCTTGAAGTGAACCCCTTTACGGAAGGGGATGTTTGGCTGGCCGACGGGGACAACCTGTGGCACTCCAAAGACTCAGGAGCCACCTGGACTAAGCTTACCTCTATGGCAACAGTAGGATCGGAGCCGACGAGCAAGCATGGCGCCATTGATGTCGCATTGGGAGCGCCCGCGAAGGGAGCTTCGTATTCTGCGAGCGTCTTTTTTGTCGGAACGATTAACGGAACGGATGGTGTCTACCAGTCCGACAACGAAGGCAAAACATGGACCCGAATCAACGATGACAATCATAGTTATGGCGGGATTAATCGCATAGTCGCTGATACTAAAATGTACGGCAGAGTGTACCTTGCTGCTCGTGGCATGCACTATAACCTGTTAGCGGACGATAGCGATGATAAAGATGGCAAAGACAACAGTGGCAACAGCTCAACATTGATAGACTCTGGCGTATTGCGCTCAAAACTGAGTAACCGCTGTGCCGATGTATCGGGCTGGGGCACCAAAGATGGTGTCAAAGTTCAACTTTGGGACTGCGCTGGCTCTACCAATCAAACCTGGAAAACCAAAACAACTTCCGGCGGCTACTACAACCTGGTGGCGCAACACAGCGACAAATGCCTGGATGTTTCTGGATACAGCACCTCAAAAGGCAGCGCCGTAAAACAGTGGAAATGCAAACACAGCCACAATCAGGAATGGCTTCCTATCGACAAAGGTGATGGCTACATCCAGTTAAAAGCCCGCCATAGTGGCTTATGCCTGAGTCTTGATGGAAATGGCACCAGCAAAGGTACTGGGCTTGTTCAATCAAGCTGCTCTGGAGACAGTACACTCTGGAAACTGGAAGAGCTGAAAGTCAAACTCAATGAGACCTTCAGTTTGCGCTCCAAGCTGAGCGACCGTTGCGCCGATGTCACAGATTGGGGCACTGATAATGGAACCGACATCCAGATTTGGGACTGCGACGACCATAACAACCAGGAATGGAAGGCAAAAGCCACATCCAATGGTTACTACAGCCTGGAGTCGAAACACAGCAATAAGTGCTTAGATGTTTACGGATACAAGACCTCGCAAGGGGCGAGCATCAAACAATGGACCTGCCAAGGCAACCCGAACCAGGAATGGCTGCCGGTTGCCAAAGGCAACGGGTACTTCCATTTGAGAGCTCGTCACAGTGAGCTGTGTCTGGGTCTAAGCGGCAATGCTACCGACAACGGCACCAAGCTGGTTCAATCCAGCTGTTCCGGCAGCGGTGTACTCTGGAAACAAGACTGAGATCCTAGTGTAGTGTCTTGAATTAGATCTGTATTAACCTGAATCCGTGACTCCAAAGTGGATGCAGGGTGTAAGAGCTTGATTTCTATTTGCTTTTCAAAAATTGCAGGTGCACCCATAGGTTCACCCCAACTGATCAACCCACGCTTTCTCATCCGAATCAACTATGCTGTTGTATAGCACTTCCCCCCGCCCCGGCTTCAAATAACCATCGTCGGTAACATAGTGTTTGAGGTTAATACCGGCACCCTCGGAACATCGCTTCAACGAAGCGCCCTGCGCATATTCCTTAAGGGCTACCAGGAAGGAAGCTTGAGTGCCCCTGCTAGCTTTCGGCATATGATAATTCTCACTACGGGAATACAACGCCTGATCAACCCTCTGCTGTTCATTCGGTGGCAGGTCGCTGTACAAAGCGGCCCCCTCTCTAGTCAGTTTGCCATAGTCGGTGGCATAGTTTTGAAAATTGAGGGTTGCAGAACAATCCTGCAACGGAACGCCCTGCGCATAGCTCTCAAAGCCTGCCAGGAACTGTACTTTAACCTGCTCGTTAGACGTCGATGCCCCTGACGTTTGCCCAATCCCGGGCTGGGAGGCGTGTTGAACATTCTCATGGGCCTCGTTGTAGTAGTTAGTGTTGTTGTGAAAACTATAGTGAGTTCTCTCCATGTGAGTTTCCTCCATTTAATAAATAAGTGTTTGTTTAACCTGAATCCGTAACTCCATCGCGGCGCAGTACGCAGCCATTGATTCCTATTTGCTCCCCAAAAATTGGGGTGAACCTGCAATTCTTGAACAACAGGTAGAAATCAAGCTCTTACACTCTGCATCCACTGAAGAAATCACGGATTCCGGTTTATTAGATGACTATTCAACCGCCCCAACGGCATCCTTGTCACAAAGACATGAGTAATTCTGCGACTCAGAAAGTTCCGGCACGGTCTGACCGGTCAACTGCCAAATCGTGGCCCATATCGTTTGTCTGCATAGGGCCGACCATCGCGGTCGCCCCTCCCATCTCCGGCATTGAAGAAGTCAAGGATTCAGGAAATATTCAACCGCCCCGCATGCGAGGTATCAGCATGAATTTCTTGCCATACGGGTTCTCATTCGTGGGGTTCTCAAAACTTCCCATATCGTGAACTCTATACACTTCGCCCAGGATATTGATCAGCGTATCGCGCACGATTCCCCGGCCGATGAGGCGATCCGGTGCTCTCTGTGGTATCAGTCCGTACGGGCCATACTGGTGCTGAAAATCCGCCCCGATGGCATCACGGTCATAATAAGGTATGGGAGGTTCCGCTGATTCCGAAGGCATCCCCCACGTTCCCGGCACAGCCTGACCGGTTAACTGCCAAACCGTGGACCACATCGCTTCCATCGGTATGGGGTCGATCATTGAGGTCGGGTCCACCCCTCCCATCTCCGGCATTGATGAGGGCATTTCGGGCCACTGCGACGGTGGCTCGGGCACTTGGGAATTCAATTCCATACGCCGCTGTCTCTTCTCGATCGCATTGAACACTTTATTCAGTTGGCCTGGCTGCAGGTTTTCGATCAGTAGCTCGCCCTTGTGCGTAAGTCCCCCCTCCGGGGTGAGGTATGAGCCTGCTTTCCTTTTCAAACCGGACTGGGCTCCGCACTCCTGCAGGGTCAGGCCGTTGGCGTACGGCTCAAGCGTGTTCATGAATTCATTCACATACTTGGAGGTACGTTGACTGAATAACCTTCCTCGGGCAGTTAACGCCTGATCAACCCGCGCTTGGTCTTCCTGTGACAGACTGTCGCGCAAACTTCGCCCTCTTGAATGCAGTTTGCCATCGTCGGTGACATATTCGACAAATGAGAGGCTTGCAGAACATTTTTTCAACAGAACGCCCTGCGCATAATTATCAAGGCCTGCCAGAAAGCGTTCTTCAACCGAGGCGTTAGCCATCGCTCGACTTAAATAAATATCACTACGGCAGAGCAACGCCTGATCGAGCCGCTCTTGGTCCTCCAGTGACAGATTGTCGCGCAAATTTCGCCCTTTTCGTTGCAGCTTGCCTTTGTCGGTGACATAGTCGTTAAACTTGATGGTTTCAGAACAATCCTTCAACTGAACGCCCTGCGCATACTTATCAAGGCCTGCCAGGAAGCGTTCGTCAACCGGGGCGTTTGTCATCGCCCGTTTGAAATAATTTTCACTACGGCAGAGCAACGCCTGATTGACCCGCTCCTGGTCCTCCGGTGACAGACTTTTAAACACCGTTTCCCCCGCTTTATGCAGATGACCATCGTCGGTGACATAGGATTTAAATGCGATGGTTGCAGAACAACTTGCCAATTTAACACCCCGCGCATAGTTATCAAGACCTGCCAGGAAGCGTTTATTGACCGCATTTTCGTCGGCCAATCGGATAACTTTGGCTTCTTGACGGGCGATAATCGATTGATCGAACCGCATCTTTTCCGCGTCCGTAAACCGGTTATGCAGAGCTAGCCCCTTTCTAGTCAAGCTGCCATCGTCAAGAATGTATTCACCGAATTTGAGCGATGAGGAACAATCTTTCAATTGAACGCCCCGTCCAAAGGCTTCCAGGCCTGCTAGAAATCGCTCCTTGAGCGGAGGCAACTCCCTGGCTGGGCGTCTGCCCCGGCGCGCCGGGGCAGACGGTTGGGGATTGGACGATTCCGGCGGCGCATCGTGCTGGCTGATCTCCTCCAATGGGATTGGCTGAGAGGCTCCCCAGTCCGGCCAGGGCCAGGACGGTATCTGCGCTGGCGGGTTGAGGTCCTGATACGGCTGAGGCTGACCCGGCGCTGGGTAGTTCCCCGCTGGATGACTCCCCCACGCCCCACTCTCCGCTACGAACGTTTGCCCGGTCTCGGGCTGGATGGTGTGTTGACCGTCCTCCTGGCGTATCTGGCTGGGGATAATCTCCTCCAATGCCATTGGCTGGGGGGTTCGCAGAAAGCATTCCCAGTCCGGCGTGGGAGAGGGCGGTATCTGCGCTGGCAAGTTGGGATTCGGGTACGGCTGACCCGACGCAGGGTAACTCCACGATGGCCCACTCGTCATTACCGCAGCGGAAGTTTGCCCAATCTCGGGCTGGGAGGTGTGCTGACTGTCCTCCTGATATGCTTGGTTGTAGTAATGGTTAATATTGCAATAACTCCAATTAAACCTATCCATGTTGATTCCTTTATTTAACCTGTATTCGTGACGTCTTCAAGCTTGATTTCAACCTGAATCCGTGACTCCATAGCGGCGCAGTGCGCAAGCCATTGATTCCTCTTTGCTTCCCAAAAATTGAGGTGAACCTATGGGTGCACCTGCAATTTTTGAAAAACAAATAGAAATCAACGGATTCAGGAATAAGGTATCGGAGGTTCTGCGGCCCGAAGATCCCGGTACGGCCTGACCGGTCAACTGCCAAACCGAGGCCCACATCGCTTCTGTCTGCATGGGGTCGACCATGGCGGTCTCCATCTCCGGCATTGGTGAGAGCATTTCGGGCCATTGCCGCTGTGGCTCGGGCACTTGAGGATTCAATTCTGTACGCCGCTGCCTTTTCCCGATCGCATCGAACACCCTATTCATCAGGCCTGGGTGCAGATTTTCGACCAATAGTTTGCCCTTATGCGTAAGCCCCCCCTCCGGGGTGAGGTACAACTTTGCTTTCCGCTTCAAACCGGACAGAGTTCCGCACTCCTGAAGGCTCAGGCCGTTGGCGTACGGTTCAAGCGTGGCCATGAACTTGCTCACGTACCTAGTAGCACGTTGACCGAATAGCCTTCCTCGGGCAGTTAACGCCTGATCAACCAGCGCTTGGTCCTCCTGTGACAGACGATCGCGCAAAGCTTCTCCCTTTGGATGCAGTTTGCCATCGTGGCTGACATAGTCGCTAACTGGGAGGACTTCAGAACAATTTTTCAACAGAACGCCCTGCGCATAACTCTCAAGACTTGCCAGAAAGCGCTCTTCAACTGAGGCCTTATTCATCAAATAAATATCACGACGGCGGAGCAATGCCTGATTGAGCCGCGCCTGGTCCTCCGCTGACAGGCTCTTGCGCAAAGCCTCTCCCTTTGTATGCAGTTTGCCATCACTAGTGACATAGACATCAACCTGGAGGACTGTAGAACAATTTGCCAACGGAACGCCCTGCGCATAATTATCAAGGCTTGCCAGGAAGCGTTCTTCAACCGAGGCGTTAGCCTTCTCTCGCTTTAAACAAAATTCGCGACGGCGGAACAACGCCTGATTGACCCACGCCAGCGCCTCCGGTGGCAAACCTTTACACACCTCTTTCCCCACTTGTCGCAGAAAACCACTGTCGGTGACATAGTGTTTAAATTGGAGGGTTGCAGAACAGTCTACCAACCTGGCTCCCTGCGCATAATTATCAAGGCCTGCCAGGAAGCGTTCCTTAACCGTGTTTTCGTCGGCCAATCGGATAACTTTGGCTCCCTGACGAGCGATAATCGCTTGATTGAGCCGCGTCTTTTCCGCTTCCGTAAGCTGGTTATACAGAGCTAGCCCCTTTCTAACCATGCAGCCATTGTTATGAATGTATTCATAAAATCGGAGCGATGAGGAACAATTTTTCAATGGGACACCCCGGCCAAAGGCTTCCAGGCCTGCCAGAAATCGCTCCTTGACCGGGGGCAACCCCCTGGCTCGGAGTTTGCCCCGACGCGCCGGGGCAGCCGGTTTGGGATTGGACGATTCCGGCAGCACATCGTGCTGGCTGATATCCGCCACTGTGGTTGGCTGAGAGGTTCCCCAGTCCGGCCTGGGCCAGGACGATATCTGCGCTGGCGGGTTGAGATCCTGGTACGGCTGAGGCTGATCCGGCGCTGGGTAGCTCCCACTCGCCGCTACCCCAGCGGACGTTTGCCCAGTCTCGGGCTGGAAGGTGTGTTGACCGTCCTCCAGGTGCATCTGGCTGGGAATGATCTCCTCTAATGTCATTGGCTGAGGGGTTCGCAGAAAGTATTCCCAGTCCGGCCCGGGCGAGGGCGGTATCTGCGCTGGCAAGTTGAAACCCGGGTACGACTGAGGCTGCCCCGGTGCCGGGTGGCTCCACGATGGTCCACTCGCTGCCCCCCCTCCAGAAGTTTGCCCGGTCTCGGGCTGGGAGCTGTGCTGACCGTCCTCTTGATGTGCCTGATTGTAGTAGTGGTCGTAGTGGTCGTTAGTGTTGTTACAAGGCCAATTAAACCTATCCATGTGTGATTCCTATTTAATAAATGACTGATCAACCGCCCCGCATGCGAGGTACCAGCATGAAGCTCTTGCCATACGGGTTCTCATTTGTGGATCCCACAGAAGAACTTCCCATATCCTGAACTCTATACACCTCGCCTTGGATATTGATCAGCATATGGTTCAGGATTCCCCGGCCGATGAGGCGGTCCGGTGCGCTTTGTGGCATCAGTCCGTGCGGGCCATACTGGTGCCGAAAATCCGTTCCGACGGTCTCACTGCCATAATAAGGTATGGACGACTCCGCTGACCCCGAAGGTCCCGGCACGGCCTGGCCGGTCAACTGCCAAACCGAGGCCCACATCGTTTCCGTCTGCATAGATTCCATCTGCATGGGGTAGTACATCGTTTCTGCCTGTATGGGATCGACCATCGCGGCAGGGTCCAGGTCCATCCCTCCCAGCTCCATCATTGATGAGAGATTTTCAGGCCATTGCCACTCTGGCTCGGGCACTTGGGGGTTCAATTCCCTGTGCTGCTGCCTTTTCCCGATCGCTTCCAACACCTTATTCAGTTGCCCTGGCTGCAGGTTTTCGATCAGTCGTTGCCCCTTGTACGTAAGCCCCCCTTCCGGGGTGAGGTAGGCAATTGCCTTCTTCTTCAAACCGGACTTTTTTCCGCACTCCTGAAGGGACAAGCCGTTGGCGTACGGTTCAAGCGTGGCCATGAAGTTGTCCACGTCCTTGGCGATACGTTGAGCGTATATCTTTCTTCGGGCGGTTAACGCCTGATCAACCCGCATTTTGTCATCCCAACTAAGGCTGTGGTATAGAGATTGCCCCTGCCCCCGCCCCTGCTGCAAACGGCCATCGTCGCTGACATAGATGCGAAGCTTGATATTTTCGGCACATTCGCCCAACAACAGGCCTCGTGCATAGTTATCAAGACTTGCCAGGAAGCGTTTTTCAACCGAGGGGTTAGCCATCGTTCGGTTTGAATAACTTTCACGACGGCAGAGCAACGCCTGATTGAGCCGTGCTTGGTCCTCCAGTGGCAGATTGTTGCGCAAATTTTGCCCTAGCGGATGCAGTCTGCCATCGTCGGTGACATAGTCGTTAAACTGGATGGTTTCAGAACAATCCTTCAACTGAACGCCCTGCGCATAATTATCAAGGCCTGCCAGGAAGCGTTCTGCAACCGTGGGGTTAGCCATCGCCCGCTTTAAATAACTTTCACGACGGCAGAGCAACGCCTGATTGACCCGTGCCAGGTCCTTCGGTGACAGACCTTTACACACGTCTTGCCCCGCTTTATGCAGATGACCATTGTCGGTAGCATAGTGTTTAAATTGGAGGGTTACAGAACAATCTTTCAACTGAACCCCCTGCGCATAATTATCAAGACCTTCCAGAAATCGTGTCTTAATAGTGCGCTTGATAAGTTTGGTTCCCCGACGGGCGATAATCGCTTGTTCGAGCCGCGTCTTTTCCGCTTCCGTAAGCTGATCATACAGACCTGGCCCCAGATTAGTCAGGCGGCCATCGCTCTTAATGTAATTACTGAAGCGGATGGATAAGGAACAATCTTTCAGTAAAACGCCCCGTCCAAAGGCTTCCAGACCTGCCAGAAATCGCTCCTTGACCGGGGGCAACCCCTTGACTCGGGGTTTGCGACGGCGCGACGGGGCAGCCGGTTGGGAACTGGACGATCCCGGCAGTGCATCGTGCTGGCTGATATCCGCCACTGTGGTTGGCTGAGAGGCTCCCCCATCCGGCCTGGACCAGAGCGGTATCTGCGCTGGCAAGTTGAAACCATGGTACGGCTGAGGCCGACCCAGTGTCGGGTGGCTCCACGATGGTCCACTCGCTGGCCCCTCTGCAGAAGTTTGCCCAGCCTCGGGCTGGGAGGTGTGCTGACCGTCCTCCTGGTATATCTGGCTGAGAATAATATCCTCAAATGTCATTGGCTGGGGAAGGTTCAGAAAGTATTCCAGGTTTGGGCTGGGCGAGAGCGGTATCTGCGCTGGCAAGTCGAAGCTCTGGTACGGCTGAGGCTGATCTGGTGCCGGGTGGCTCCACAATGGTCCACTCGCCGCCGTCCCGGAAGTTTGCCCAGTCTCGGGCTGGGAGATGTATTGACCGTCCTCCTGGTGTATCTGGCTGTAGCAGTAGTGGTCAGTGTTGTCAGGATTACAATAAATCCTATCCATGTGCGATTCCTTTTTTTAACCTGAATCCGTGACTCCATAGCGGCGCAGCGCGCAAGCCATTGAAAAGTCACGGATTCAGGTTTAATAAATGACTGTTCAACTGCCCCGTATGTAAGGCATCAGCATGAATTTCTTGCCATACAGGTTCTTACTCGAGGGGTTCACAGAACTTCCCATATCGTGAACTCTATTACCTCGTCTATTACCTGAAGAAGTCACGGATTCAGGTGTCATAATAAGGTATAGGTGGTACCACTGACCCCAAAAGTCCCGGCACGGCCGGTAAACTGCCAAACCAAGGCCCACATCGCATCCGTCTGTATGGGGTCGACCATCGCGGTCGGGTCCATCCCTCCCATCTCTGGCATTGATTTTCGAAATCATCAAACTGTATTTGCAATCTCGGAAACCAAAAATCAGGCTGGGGGCGACTGGGGATTTGGCAGGGGCTATTGGCGTACCTCGGTGAGATGGACAGAAACCTGGAGTATGTCATGGTGGACTCCATCGTGGTCAGAGCCCATGCGTGCTGTTCGACAGAAAAAACAACCCAGGCTGAAGAAGGCTTAGGTCGTTCCAAAGGCGGATTCACCAGTAGAATCCACATGATTTCATGCCGCTCACGCCTAACAAGACAGGCACTCTAAAACCACTTAATCCGTAACACCTCTCACATTTTCAAACACAGATCGAGCTAACCTTTTTACTGAAGCACCGTACTTCGTTCTCAATTCCACCTTGATCAAAATGAATCATAAAGGAAGCACTAATGAGTGACAATGACCCGTCGACGCGTTACTTCAGAAATCAATTGGAAGCCGAACGTGATTCGCCTATCCAGCCCTCCCCCACGCTTTCACGCCAGCAAAGAAAAATTAACGCTCTACACAGCAGCATTAAAAACCAGGTCAGCGGTCACATTTCCGACTGGTCAGTGCTCAATGCCGAGCAAGCCAAAGCACTTCATTCCGATGCCGGAATTCAATTCTTCCGCCACGATGGCAAGGACTATCACAAAGTCAATTAGGTTGGCGCGGGTTATGGCGACTGGCTAACACCGATGACCGTCTGGCCTACCCGCACCCTGACGAAGGACTGGAAGACTACGCCATCAGCCTCTCGCCACTGGTCGGACGCATCGATTACATCGACACCCTGATCAACAATGGACACATCGCCCAGGCGAAAACCGAAGCGGACATACTGGATACCCGTATCAACGCCCTGTTATTAAAACCTGAATCCGTGACTTCAAAGTGGATGCAGGGTGTAAGAGCTTGATTTCTATTTGTTTTTCAAAAATTGCAGGTGCACCCATAGGTTCATTGAAATTT
>JARRJP010000122.1:0-6297 GCA_037389025.1 Reinekea sp.
GATCCACCGACAGATGTGTCTACAGTTGTTGGTCGTGTAGATTAGTCGTTCAAGCAGAATTCTAAGGATAATCACCCACAGTTACCCCTGAAGAGCCAATCATTTTAATGGTGACTTTCCTGAATGCTTTAAAAATATACAAGGCGTAACGCTTTTATATATTGAGAACAGTGAAACAGTAGATCTTTCAGCCTTATCCAATAACAGTCTGGTGGTTCTTTCCTTTGAATCAGTCAACACAATCACAGGAACCTTAGAGGCTGACAATCCAGGATCCATTGGGATTTCCGACTCTAATTTATCACCATCCGCTAAGTCTATTCCGCAAACATCAACACTAGCTGATCCACCCAGGTTGGCAATGGCGTAACCGGCAGGACAAAAGCACTGAATACCCCGGTCAGACTCATTGCCAGGCCAGCAAAAGCACCGCAGGTCACTGACTTTTCAAATGCCTGCGCAGTGCCAAAGCCATGAGCGGTCAAACCCAGCACAAAACCGTGAATAGCATCGTCCTGAATGCGGAAAATTCTCAGCGTGTAGGGCACCAGCAAACAGCCGACGGCTCCGGTTATCAGTACCATCCCCGCAGTAAGTGATCCGTTGCCACCAATCGACTCCGAAATCCCCATCGCAATCGGCGTAGTAACTGACTTGGCAATCAGGCTCATGCCGATCATTTTATCCGCCGTCAGCAGAGCCCCAAGCAGCGAGGCACTCAAAGAGGCGACCAATGCCCCGGTGCAGCAGGAAATCAATAACGGCATCGCCATTTTCCGGATCAACCCCATCTGCTCATAGAGCGGAATCGCCAGTGCCACCGTTGCCGGGCCAAGCAGGAAGTGAATAAAGGCGGTGTCTTTCTGATAGCTGTTGTAATCGACACCCAGTAGCGTAATCAGCCCCATCAGAGAGAAAATACTGAGTAATACCGGGTGTGCCAGTGGGGAGCGTTTACAGCGGATATAAATCTGCTCCGCCGCAAAATAGACGCCCATGGTCAGGCAGATGGACATCAACATGCGCAATTCATTTGTCATGAGATGTCCTCATCAGCTTAAAGATGGCGATCATTACAATGGCTGGCAAAACCGTACTGACCGCAATAATGATGACAATATGTACACCGTAGTGAGTCAGCAGTGCCCAGTGATTAATCAGGCCAACGCCCGCTGGAACAAATAGCAGCGTCAGATAACGTAACAGCAGATTGGATGGTTGCTTCAACCAATCCGGCACCCCGCCGTTTATCACCAGTACAAGCCACAACCCGAGCAATCCGACCACACTGCCGGGAATCGGCCAGTGCAACCAACCGGCCAGAGCAGAGCCTGCAAACCAGAATGCAATCAGAACAAAAATACCAAACACAATGCCTACCTGCCTTGTTTTTATAGAACGTCGCTTGACGCAGAGCATAGCGGTTGCGCCGGTTTTCATAAAATCCCGGCAAGAATAATGAATATTTTCGCGACGGATACTCGTGAAAGTCAGGTAAATCAGCAACAATGACTATTCGAAAACAAAAAATGCCTTATAATCCGCCGCTATGAGCAAAGCAAAGAAAAAATCATCCACCGCCGGTGGCACCATCGCCCTTAACAAAAAAGCGCGTCATGACTACCACATTGTTGATAAGTTCGAAGCTGGCCTGTCACTGATGGGCTGGGAAGTGAAGAGCTTGCGAGCCGGTAAATTGCAACTGGTCGACAGCTACATCATCTTCAAAGACAATGAAGCGTTTTTAATTGGTGCACATATCACACCGCTGAACACGGCATCCACCCATGTGATCGCCGATCCAGCCCGAACCCGCAAACTGCTGCTGCACCGACGCGAGATCGACAAAATCGCCCGTCAGGCCGAACAGACTGGTTATACCGCCGTCTGCCTTGCGGTTTACTGGAAGGGAAACAAGATCAAAACCGAAGTCGCCCTGGTGAAAGGTAAGCAGCTGCACGATAAACGCGCCGCCGCCAAAGAAAAAGACTGGGGCCGCGAGAAGCAGCGCGTATTAAAGCAATACAACCGCTGATATTTCTGGTTTGCAGCAAAACGGCTGATCGCTACCGGTCAGCCGTTTTTTGTACTTACCTGAATCCGTGACTCCAGAGTGGATTCAGGATTAAGTCAGATCACTGGTTTTGATCAGTTCCGCAAACAGGGTTAACTCGGCCAGCGCAGTCTTGTGAACCGTCGTGGCATCAATTTGCTCACCAAAAAAACTCAGGCCGGGAGCCGCACAGGCATCCGCGATCACCTTCACCCCGAAACCACGCTCCATTGCAGCGCGTGACGTCGCACTAACACACATCTGAGACATCATCCCAGCAATTACCAGCTGATTTATTCCCAATGCCTTTAGCTGCGCCTCCAAATCCGTCTGCCAAAACGCATTGGGGCAATGTTTGATAATCACCGGCTCGCCGGGAGCCGGTTGCACCCTTTCGTGTATCTCAACACCTGCGGTATCCGGCAGCATGAAACCACCATCCGGGCGTAGATTACAGTGTTGAATATGGATAATCGGCCGTGAATGCGCTCGAAAATTATCAAGTGCCGTGCGAGCCTTGACTACTGCCAATTCCGGTTCATGCAGTGGCATAGCGCCGCCAGGGAAATAATCGTTTTGAATATCGATCAGGATTAATGCGTTTTGCTTCATCTTGCGCCTCTTCGTGTTAGCTGGAGAGGCCATAGTAAGGAAGGGGAGGTCGCGTTATTATGTCTGTATCTCACATAAAGCGGTCATAATCAGACATGGCATCAGCCAGCGTTAATATCTATATTCTGAGTTACCCACAGGCCATGGCTTCTGCTGTGTATGGTGTGCATGACCTGTTTCAGATCGCTAATCAATTTACTCATCCGGCTGAATTTCAGGTACACCTTATTTCGAAGCAGGACACACCAGAGCCTCAGGAAAACAGCATTTTGTTTATCCCTCCGCCACTAGGTCAGGGCGGAGTACTGCCGCAACCACAGAGTATTCAGGAAGCCATTCACTACTGGTTGAGCAAAAATGCAGTGATTACCGCCACTTGTGCCAGTGTATTCTGGCTCGCCGAAAGCGGTTTATTGAATGGCCGCATGGCCACCACTCATTGGCGGCTGTTTGACCGACTGGAAAAGGCATATCCCAAGATTAAAGCCGTAGATCGTCGCCAGATGGTTGTTGATGAAGGTAATGTTATTACCGCTGCTGGCTTGTACGCCTTCCAGGATCTCACTTTGCACCTAATTGCTCGCTTCAGCAGCTATCATGTTGCCAAGCAAGTTGCCGACTATGCCATGCTCGACATGAACGGCCGCTTGCAGAACTACTATCAACGCTTCATGCCTGACTATCAGCATGGCGATAGGGTGGTCTTAAACGCACAGCGTTATTGCCAGAAACAGCCAGTGAGCGCATTAGGTGTTCGCCATCTTGCCGATGCAGTAAACGTCACCGAGCGTACTTTGAATCGACGCTTTCAACGTGCACTGGCCATGTCACCGAGCCATTATCTGCAACAACTGCGCATCGACGATGCGAAGCTCGAACTCGAATATCCGCAGCAATCTCTCGAACAAATTGCCGACCGTATAGGCTACAGCGACGTGAGAAACTTTATCCGCGCCTTTAAAAATGTAACCGGCCTTACTCCATCTGAATATCGACAGCGGCAACGAACCAATACAGAAATACCAATCTTATCGAACATTACTCGGTAGGCACCAGAGCAAACCCCTGTTATACTTCACCATCCTTGAAAACGAGCCATACGGCCCGATATTCAGGGATGGTGACTTGTACTACGCCAGCAGAGAATTCCTTTTGATCAAGCCTGTGGTATTCCAGCAGACTGACCAGTTCAAACGGGGGCGACCTGGCTTCGACGTGGATTACAAAGCTCCAGGTGCATGTCGTGTTGGTAGCGAAACACGTAAAACCAAAGCTGCAAACTTATAGTTGCAAATGATGACAACTTCGAAGGTTATGCACTAGCTGCCTAATCCTTCTAAACTGGGCCATTAGTTGCCCGGCGGTCACTGAACTGAGCCTGATCGGTTCTACTGACTGTTACTAATTCAGGATCGTCGTGAAGGTCGTCAGGGCCGGATCGCCTAAAATTTAATCCCTGACTCCCCGAGTCGCACCTGTCCTTCGGTAACGGTAAGGGTAAATTAAAGAAGTGACTAAACATGTAGGACCGCGAGTGGCGGATTTGCGGACGCGGGTTCGATTCCCGCCGCCTCCACCATATTGAAACCCTAAGTAATTGATTTACTTAGGGTTTTTTTATGCCTTTATATTTTGTTTAACGGAAATGGCTACATTTTGACTGCATATTTTTCTTGAGTGTTTAGTAATGTGATTTTCCCCTTTCGAAGTGTGTTGTAAAAAACATATTGTCTTATGAAGCTCGCTTATTTAGAGTTTTCTTTGAACTAAATCAATTTGAAGATAATGATCATGAATATGAATTATGATGAATATCGAGAGAGTGTTTGCGAGGATATAAAAGAATGTATAGACAATTTAGGAGTTCAACCAATCCTATTCTTTGGCTCTGGTATGTCTCGTCGTTATATTGGAACTCCCTCGTGGGAGGCTTTACTACAGGAAATCTCAAATAGATGCCCAAATATAAAAATGGGTTTTGCCTATTATCAGCAGAAATATAGTAATTGTATTGAAATAGGTACTGAGTTTGCTGAATTGGTTAGAGAATGGGCCTGGGAAAATTAAGAGAATTTTCCTTCTAAGCTATTTGAACCGGACCAGCCATCCGATATTTATATTAAATATTTAGCGTCAGAGATACTGAAAGAAAATAGAAGGGAGTGAGAATGCTGAAGAATTGCTTTCCAAATTTGATGAAGAGCTTTCAGCTCTTAAGCAGGTCAATCCTTATAGCATTATTACTACGAATTATGACAGAGTTCTAGAAAAAATATTTCTTGAATACGAGCCGGTTATTGGGCGAAAAATACTCAATTCTGCTTATGCTTCGATAGGTGAAGTCTTTAAAATTCATGGTTGCGTAAGTAGTCCTGATAGTTTGATATTAACAAGTTCAGATTATGAAGAATTTACAAAAAAGAAAAAATATTTAAGCGCTAAATTACTTACATTTTTTGTAGAGCATCCACTTTTTATTTTAGGGTATAGTGCGCAAGATTCAAATATTAAAGCCATTCTAGGTGATATTGATGAAATATTTGCTCCAAATGGAGACCTTGTACCGAATATATATTTAGTCGAATGGGCTCCTGATGCAAAGTTAACGGGGCATCACTCTTTTGAAAAGCTAATATCCGTTGGGGAAGAAGGACGAAGCGTCAGAGTAAAATGTATTGTTGCGTCTGACTTTAAGTGGTTTTTTGAAGCTCTGAGTTCGGGAGAGCCTATTGAGAATGTTAATCCAAAAATTTTACGAGCTGTGTTGTCTCGAACATTTGATTTGGTAAGGAGAGATATACCAAGTAAAAAATTTGAAGTGGATTTCACAACTCTTGAACATGCTGTTGAGACGGATGAAGGATTTGCCAAATTATATGGCATTACAACTCTAAGTGATCCATGTGCCTTTAATGCAACTTATCCATTCACTCTTACACAAGTAGCAAATCAGCTTGGCTTTAACTATTGGAACGGAGCAAATGACCTTTTAAAGAGGATCAAAGAAGACAAAGGCCATGACTTAAAATCTAGTGATAATAAATATCACACAGCTATTAAAATGGGAAGTAGTCAGACGCATAAGTATTCGCAAGCCTGTCTGGATTTACTAACAAAAATAAAACAGGGTCAAGATTACGAACTGGATATGAGTTGATTTATTAGACCACTACACACCTTTAAACCGGCAGGTCATCTTAATATGAGTTTTATTTGAGTCACTACACTAGTGGGTCGGGCTATTTAGCTCAGCTCATTGTAGTTGATCTTGCGCTAATTTAATGCCATTTCTTGCAGTCTGCACCCCAGGGTGCTCTTCGCCAAACAACTCAATAAAGTAACGTATGGCTTTTTCATACTGTTCGATGGCTTCTTTATATAAGCCAGCGTTCAAATAAACTTCTCCAAGACTATCATAACTATTTGCTACTTTAGCGCTTACCTCCCCATAGATCTGCCGGTTTATTTGAATTGATTTTTCTATCGCCCTGAATCCGTGACTTAAATGAGTCAAAACACCCTTTCACTCGCTAATTCATAGCATATTTTGATAAATTAACGGTTCAAAAAAACTCACCCAGCCAGTGAATTATGAAACGCTTTAAAATCGAACAGGCCGATATCAATATCGT
>JARRJP010000123.1:0-6288 GCA_037389025.1 Reinekea sp.
GAATCCGTGACTCCAAAGTGGATGCAGGGTGTAAGAGCTTGATTTCTATTTGTTTTTCAAAAATTGCAGGTGCACCCATAGGTTCATTGAAATTTTTGGAAAGCAAATAGGAATCAATGGCTTGCGCACTGCGCCGCTATGGAGTCACGGATTCAGGTCCAACAGAACAGCCACGCTTTACGGCCCATCAGGATCGGACGGATTTCACGCTCCAGGTGATTGGTATCCATCGCCACATCAATTTTCAACGGGCTGCTGTCGTACGCATCCGTTAAATACCGACGCGCATACACCCAACATTGAGCATGAGTAACGCCTTCCGTCTGTTCTGCATAGCGCGCATACGCTGCATAACCGTTGGACAGCAACGTGCCGCTGGGGCTTACTCAGACACCCACTTTAGATCACTGCTCTATAATGTCCTGAAAGTGCCGGCCCCAATTACTGAAAGTGCCTGTCCTAATAGCTATAGCGTCTTTCCTTTCACTCAGAGTGCGACGAACGAACGATCACCGCAGGCGGCCATCTGAACGCTGAAATCACCTTAAATATTGTCAATATAGATAGCTGTGCTTAACTGATATCGCCAAACGCAATACATGGAACGCGTACCGGTTTGTTGTCAGGTGTTTTCGCTCGAAGTCATGTTTTGGTGTCATTTGCAGTCAAATTACAACACTTGCTCAGGACAACCAGAATGATCAAACCCATCTGCTTTTATACAACTTCATTATTTTTCTTTTTATTCAGTGCTCGGTCTCTGGCTATAGACGATTTCAGCATTGTCCCGGTCAATCGTACCAACACGTTCGAAGTGGTTGATGTTCAGTCCATTATTGACCGGCTACCACCCGGTGAACGGTGGATCACACATCTGGAAGATGACCTGCTTAAATTCTGGGATATGCCAACCGCGCTTGGCCAGCCACTGGGTGATTTCCCAACCTATCGCTGTAACGATGGCTCATTGGTCAACCCGGACAACATCTGCCCTGAACTAACCATTGATGATCCCATCGTTAACCTTGCCCGCGACTATACTCGAGCCAAAAGTCGACAAGTATTTGCCTACGGCATCAGCTACCACCTGACGGGTAATGAAAAATACTTAAGTTATGCCATCGCCGGAGCCGACTGGCTGATGAACAATGTCATCGACCGCTACGGCGCCGCCAGCTGGATAGAAAACGGCACGCCACAACCGGATAACCTGCAACGCACCAGCCAGGACATGGCGTATGCAGTTTCCGGCATAGCATTTTTATACTACCTGACACACGACAACCTGTATCTGGATCAGGTCGAGTACCTGAAAAACCACATTTTCAGAACCTACTTCGATCCGCAATGGGGTCTGCTCCGATGGGTGCGTGAAGCCAACAGCGATGGCGACTCCCCATTACAGAAAGAATTAGTCTCGCAACTGGATCAGATATACGGCTACATGCTCTGGACCACCATGGCCCTGCCCGAAGGTGAATTAAAGCAAAGCTGGCTGGCCGATCTTGAACGCCTCGCCATCGCCATGCGTGATCAATTCTTTGGCGATACCTACGGCCTGTACTGGGGCGCCATCACCGACATGGAAAAACGTAATCTGGCAAATTACCAGGGCGTTGAAAACCCACATACCGATTTTGGACACAGCATTAAAACTCTATGGCTGACTTACCGTATTGGTCTGCTGAGCGGAAATACCTCGCTGGTCAATTTTGCCCGCCCGCACATGTATAACATTCTTGGCCGTGCCTATATTGAAGACACCGGTTCATGGGCAAGAGGATTTAAGCCGCAGTCAGAAGGCTCTACCACTTGGGTGCTTGACCCGACCAAAGAGTGGTGGAGCCTTGCAGAACTGGATCAGACATCGGCCACACTGGCACTGGTCGACCCGATTTTTGCCAGAGTACTGCCCCAAACCTATGACTACTGGTTCAAATACATGGTGGATCATGAACATGGCGGCATCTGGCACATGGTTGACGGCCAGACCAATAAACCGATTCTGAAATGGCCCAAGCAGCACTCCTGGAAAAATGCCTTCCACAGTTTTGAACATGCGTTGATCGGCTATCTCACCGCACAACAACTGCATGGCGAACCCATCACACTCTATTATGCCTTTGCCAACGATGTTGAAGTGCCGGACAGCGCCCTGCATCCGTATCTGTACCAAGCCGAAGTGCTCAGCAGAGAAAACAGCAAAAAACGCTTTAAAGGCAGTGCGCTGCGTCAATACCAGCCTACCGTCGTAACCTTTACCAGCCTGCATTGATTTGTATAACAACTGTTGGAAAAAAACATGTTAACAAAAAATAAAAAGCAGTGGATGACTCGGCAGGTTTGGCACTGGCTGAGTGTATTACTCCTTCTTATACCGGCACAGAATGTGTCGGCGGACAAACTGGTGCGGCCTGCGGTCATGTCGCCCTTGGCCGTGAGCGACTGGACGCGATACCAAGGCAATTTAAACCATGCAGAAAACATTGGTGTTGTTGCCGTCTCCACCGATGTCTGGTGGGGCATGGTGGAAAAGAATGGCGACCAGCAGTTTGACTGGTCTTATTACGATCAGCTCAGCGACACCATCATAAAGGCCGGTTTAAAGTGGGTGCCGATTCTTTCCTTTCATCAATGCGGTGGCAATGTCGGTGACGATTGCAATATCCCGATTCCCGACTGGGTATGGGAAAACATTGCCCCTGGGCAAAGTCTATCGCTGAAATACAAAAGTGAGTTAGGCAACTATAACAGCGAAGTGATTTCGCTATGGTCCGATGCACAGGCCAAAGCGCAATACGTCGAATTCATCCAGGCATTTGCCGAACATTTTGCCAGCAAAGCGCAATATATGGATGAGATAAATATCAGTGCCGGTACTGCCGGGGAATTGCGTTATCCGGCTTATAACAGTCACGATCACTGGCGTTATCCGGGGCGCGGTTATTTGCAGGCCTACAACGATAACGCCATCGCCGATTTTCAGACTTATGTGCAACAGAAATACCAGACACTAGCGCAGGTCAACGCTGCCTGGAACAGCTCACTGGAAAACTGGACACAGATTACCCCACCAATGGATTATGGTGGCACACAGGCATTCTTTGACCGGCAGGATTACCTGAACAGTAATTACGGCAAAGATTTTGTGCTCTGGTACAACGAGGCCCTGCTGCGCCACGGTGACTTTATGTTGAGTCTTGCCCATGAAACCCTGACCGGCAACTATCGCAACATTCCACTGGGTGTCAAAGTGCCGGGCATACACTGGCTGATCGGTTCGCCGGAAACACCGCGCGCAGCAGAGGTAACTACCGGATTGATCAGCACCGATGTCAACCTGAACTCCGATGCCGATGTCCACGGGTATGCCCGATTATTTGATCGCCTGAAACAGATCGGTGAGCGCTTTGATGGGCGCCCGCTGGTCGTGCATTTTACCTGCCTGGAAATGAATAACGACAACGTCGCGCCGCAGTATTCATTGCCGAAAGACCTGGTGTTCTGGATCGGTAAAGGTGCTCACGACCGGGGCATCCCCCTGATGGGTGAAAACGCATTATCAGGCGGAATCGGCAACGATAACGGCTGGAACAACATCGGCAACGCCTTTCAATACAGCAGTTATCAGGGGCTGACAGTGCTGAGAGTGAATAACCTGAACGACAACGACCAGCTTGGATTTGAGCGTTACCAGCAACTGATTCAAAACTTCACACCGGAGACAATACAATGAACCAACCATTACAAGGCAAGAAAGTCGCGCTGTTACTGGAAACCGAATATATCTATGACGAACTGACTTATTACCAGGAAAAAGTGTCTGAACTGGGTGGTGAGTTACACCTGATGTCCTACCTGTGGGGTGAAGACAGCAAAACATTTGTGAACGACTGCGACCGTTGGGACTTACCGATCACCAATATGCACGCCACCAAAGTGGATCGCTGCGTGACCCAGGTGGATGCGGACGATTACGATATTGTACTGTGTGCCGCCAACTATGTTGCCGTGCGGCTTCGGGAAATTCCGCCGATGGGGTCTGTGGGCTCCGCACAGCAGGTGAATACACCACCGGCGGTCAAGTTTTTTGCCAAAGCCATGGCGAACCCGAAAATAGTGAAAGGCTGTCTTTGTCACGCCTTATGGATACTGACACCAAACCCACCGTTATTGGCTGGCCGCCGGGTGATCTGCCATACCGTTGTCTTGGCCGATGTACTGAATGCCGGAGCCACCTATGTGGACAGCGGCGAACATGTTGTAGTGGATAAAGACTTGGTCACCGGACGCTCCTTTGCCGACGTTGAAGATTATTTCAACGCTATTGTTGAAACGGCAGTCGCAATCGGCAAGTAATCAAAGGGGTCAGAGTCGTTTGATTTTTAACTTTTGGTTTTTGTTTGACCAGAAAGCCCTGATCCTCGGATCGGGGCTTTTCTTTTGACTCCGTCCTGAATCCGTGACGCCATAGCGGCGCAGTGCGCAAGCCATTGATTCCTATTTGCTTCCCCAAAATTGGGGGAACCTATGGGCGCACCTGCAATTTTTGAAATACAAATAGAAATCAAGCTCTTACACCCTGCATCCACTGAAGGAGTCACGGATTCAGGAATTATTTTTTCTGGACCATCGCTTTTCTCATTTTTCTGTTCGTTAGTAACACCGATGATTAGTTCGGTTTTATTTTCCATACCCCAAAAACACAAAAAGCCCGTTGCATCATCGCAACAGGCTTTCTGTTTTTTTATCGCTGACAATCGCAGTGCTAACGCACCTGCTGCTGGATCAACTGCTCATGACTGCGCCAGTGCGGCTGGATGAGTACGTTATCCACATGCTGGATCGTCACCGTCATTTTAGTTTCCCGACAGGCTTCGACCAGACTGCCATAGCCCAGGTTACGGCACAGCCGCAGGTTACCCTGTGCATTGCGCAGTATGACCTCAATCGCCCCCTCATCAAAGGTATTGATGCCGAGTTTGACGATCCAGTACTGACAACACTATTTCATATATCGCGTCAGCCAACGTCGTATGTACTGGTGATGACGGTCCTTGTACTGGTAGCCTGTGCGGCAGTAAACTCGGATTTTGGCTTACCCCATACGAAGGACATTTTCTAAGCTGCCTGTGCGGCAGTGAACTACAGCGGCTCTAGCGGTCGCTATAATCTATTTTTCTAAGCTGCCTGTGCGGCAGTGAACAAAAAACATCCGTCAACGTGTTAATGATATGTTTCTAAGCTGCCTATGCGGCAGTAAACTGAAGTACAAACACCAAAAAAGCTATTACAACAAACACTTAGCCGCAAACCAATAAAAAGACCAATGATTTTTCAGCCTGCTGTAACTAATTGATTTTTTATCTTTTTTTAAAGAGCAAAAACATTGGGTAAATGAGTCTATTGCCACTCTCTGCATTATAGCTGATTCCGGCTCAATTTAATTTTCCTCAAACCCAGGCAATTGTTGCTGTTTTCGACAATCCAAATTGGTCAAACTCACCTGCTAATGGCCTATCCTGTAATGGTCCTAGCTCAATATACCGTCGGTGTTTGTGGCCGTTCGAGCCACTGGTCAGCTCCATATAGATTATCAAGCCCTTTGGTAAACATTCTGGCTCTATAACCTTTGCCTGAATCCGTGACTCCATAGCGGATTCAGGCTTTGGCTTCCAGCTCGGAAATGGTGCCTCACTTCAGTAAGTGTCGCAATTTGGCCGGACTCATGATGGTTTGCTTGCGAGATACGGTGCGAAATTTTGCTTCCACCGGAACCACTTTGATATCACTCTGTTGGCAATAGCCACTCATACCATCAATCCGCTCATACCATCAATCCAGTTCTGACTCTGGAGTGAATTAAGAGCCTCAACGCTACCATGAAGACACAGAACATTCCCCGGCTTGAGCTGACAAGCCGGAAAGCTAACGCCAATGTCTGCGGATGGAGAATCACACAATGCCTTGTGCAGTTTCGTATAAAGCGCATTTAATAGCCGGTTAGCTGGTATATCGGCATTCGGCAAAAGAAGGATATCAATATTCCACCGCTTCGTTCCAGCTCTTGACAAGGGAGGGGCCATTGCCTTGGAGCTGCGCCTCGCGGTGAACATCTGGAGGTACTTTCTTAATACAGGTTTTATTCAACCTGAATCCGTGACTCCAAAGTGGATGCAGGGTGTAAGTGCTTGATTTCTATTTGTTTTTCAAAAATTGCAGGTGCACCCATAGGTTCATTGAAATTTTTGGGAAGCAAATAGGAATCAATGGCTTGCGCACTGCGCC
>JARRJP010000124.1:0-8128 GCA_037389025.1 Reinekea sp.
AACAACACTATTCAGTTCACGAACTTCGATCATTTAGCGTCCCTGAGTCCAGATGATTACCTGACCATGAGGCTTTATTCGAATGAGGATGCAGGGAATGTTTTATGGGAGTATGCGTTTGAGTATTTGCACCTGGAAACACAATGGGCAGGCTATGAGCCCGATGAGAATGGGAAACTCTATGTCAGTGCAGATCAACCCGAAGTACCGTTGCAGGCGCTTCTGATTGGTTATGCCAACCGCAGTGATCAAAACAAGAAAGAAAAGGTGGTTCGCTGGTATACCACAGGTAATGCCATCCTGGAAAAGCAAACAGACAGTAATCATACCCACGGTGCTTTTTTTAATACTCTGCAAATGCCAACCACTGCTGGCGCACAATCAACAGTCAAGTTGCGCTTGAGCGAAAATGCCGACGACACGACTGCCGCGACCTTGGGTATCTTTGAAGTGGTGCCGGGCGCACCGAATGACATTCAGTACTTTACCGATGGCAAGCCAGTTCACATCGAAGGGGTAGGTGAGCGTCGTTATACTTTTACAGTGAAAGACCAGTATGGCAATTTAGTGGCTGATCACACCGGGGTTCGATTTAATACAGAGGGCTCCTTGCGCATCATTGATAATGATGATGCCACTATGAATGGTCAGGCTTCGATTACCGTTGCTGGTGCACAATACAGTGAAATGACCTCGTTGACCATTTCTGTTGGCGATGCCAGTCGGACAGTGGATCTTGAGGTTAAACCACTTACCATAGAATTAACCGCAGCCTCCGACTGGCTGGCGGGTGAGAGAAAAATGCTCACTGCGAAAGTTAAGGATTCCACCGGTGAGTTGGTTAAAGGCGTTGATGTTAGCTTTGCGTCTACTTACGGCTATGTTAGTGACCCGATCATAACAACGGACAACAATGGCGCTGCTCGTACATTGATGACCGCGCCAGGAAGTAAGGGGAGTGGTGAAATCAGTGCTCGTGTTGCTTTGGGGGATGTTGCAAAGAATACTTTTAGTGTGAGTTACGCAGATGCCTCGGACCGCGATCTGGAAGTAAACAATGCTATCGTCGTGGGAGATGCCAGCACACTTGAGACCGTCAGCTATACCCGGTATGACGGTCAGGTTATCGATACTGAGAATCGGGTTTCTTCTCCGATAACGGTTTATGGCGATCAAGGCGAGTCCGTCACCGTTCGTCTTGGTGATCTGCATGATCCAAACTTGCCATTGCTTTACGGCTATTATTTCAACGATGTGTATGAGGGGGAAACCCAAGATGAAACCGGCCGTAGCTCTTTATTGAGTAATGCGGTCAGTGCCCGCAATGGCACTCGCATGGGTGGTGGAAAACATCTGGACTTCAGCCAAAGCGATCAATCCAGTCTGTTGTGGACTGATTCACTGGATGATCTGCAAAACATCACTGAGTCACTGGGTTTTAGTCTCGAAATTAAACCGAGCGAGCAGCGTAGTAGCGACCTGTTCAATATCGGCCAAGGCGCGTATCGGCTCAGCCTGGACGCCAGTGGCATACCGACTCTGAGTATCCGCACGGCGGATGGCGAGTTCAGTATCAGTGCCAATGTCATTTCCCAAAATAATTGGACTCGTCTGGCGGGGCGTTACCACGATAATCAACTGGTGTTGAGTGTGGACGGCGCTCAATTCACCATAGCCGCCACCGGAGCGCTCGATTATCAGTGGACTGGATATAGCGATGCCCTACATCTTGAAGACCCAGACCTGAACCATGACCTGATCGTTGGCCGAAACTACACCGGGCAAATGAACAGTTTCCGCTGGTTTGATTATCAAGCGCAACCACTCTTAACCTTTGACGATGCGTCAACCGAACGAACCTTTACCATCCCAACCGGACAGAGTGAGCAAACCGTTAACTTGATTAGCACTGGTAATTTGGGCTGGAACGGGGCTCTGACCAAAACTCAGAAAGTCAGTGTCAATACCAATAAGGTCAGCCAGTACGCTTCATTGGTCAGTACACCAGCCTTGCGAACCATGCTCTCACAATATATGGCGGCTAACCCGGATATAGCGCCGCCGGTTCTGACGGCAAATCTGAACGGATCTAATTTTTATGGCTTAAAGCAGGCAGGGATGATCCTTGAGCCGGTACAGGCAGGCTGGTTTACCAGCTTTTTGTGGGAAGCGGTTAACTGGGTTGTACCACTGGACGCGTTTGGCGAAGTGATTGACCAATTGGGCTACCTGGCAACCAACGATCCTGACTTCAGTCCCTTGGCCCTGGCCGGTGCTTTAGTGGAGTCGCTGAGTGTGCTTCCGCCAGCCAAAGGCATAAAGTTTATCACCAAGCCTTTGCGAGCCACCTTAAAAGTATTGCCGCCGAAAGCGGCCAAACAATTGGGTGGTGCAATGAAAACCGTTATCCAAAAGGCCAAGAAAGGAGATTTTGATACTTTATGGAATCTGATGCCCTTTATGGTGATGATTGCCCAGGTTGGCGCAGATCCTGAAGCGCGGGAGGGATTGATCATGCTATTGGAATCCGCCACCAGTGCGGAGGATATCCTCGCGTATGTGGACTTCTTTGCGTTACCGGCTGACGGTTGGGAAGGAGATGAACCGCCACCTCAAGTGGATGCATTTTCTGGCGTTGATGAAAGTCAGGCTGATGATGAGTTAGGTGCGTTATGGGGGATTCAACGTTTGCAGCCGGTGTATGCTGGGAAAAAGAACTTGGCTAATAAGATACCTGTTTCAGTTGTAAAGGAGATGTTGAAAAATGCAGCAACACGAGTTGATGCCGCGCAAGCAAAGCAATTCAGTAACTTTGTTGGAACCTTTGTGAAATCAGTTAAGAAGTCAGGAACCAAAATCGAAGTAAGAAAACTTGTTACACATCCTCAAATGTTAGGTGCAGGTGCTGCTCTGATGTTGAGAGGAGGAGCTAGAGCAATCGAGAAATTTGCTACTGGGAAGTCCACAGCTCGCATGTCCCCTGCTACATTAGTAGCTACAATCGCTTTTGTTGAGTGGCAGTATGCATGCGGGGAAGCTATAGACAACAGCGATACCAAAACTCTTGATCGTCTGGAATGTAACCTAACGGGAGAGTATAAAGGGCTGCAAGGTGATCACGCCCGGTCAGCCATTAACACAATGTACATGCATGCATTCGGAGGAGTTCTCTCACGCTTTACGGAAGAAGATCCACGAGACGATTTTATAGTAAGTTCTTTCAGGGCTCATGGGGCAATGTTTCATTTAACTCAGGTTGCCTATTTCCAGGGCTTGTATTTGGCTGGCGGTGACCGAATTAAGGACATAGAAGCCACAAGGTGGATTTATTTGTATCCAAACCAGGAGATAATGACAGATTTTAGGAATGGACCGAACTCCATTGGTAAAAAGGCCTTACAAAATGAAAGCGCTTTTGGATTTAGGCGCCAAGTCGATATTGTATTGGAAACTGATGCCTCAACTGGAGCAGAAAAATGGGTAGAATTGAAATCATATAGCGCTCAAAGTGGCAAGGTGGGTGAACGTCACCTACTCCGGTACCTGAAAGGTAAACCGATACTTCCTTGGGAGCTGGTGTCAAATACAGAGGATGTATCAAAAAGGCAGGCTATGCATAAACAGTTTAGTCTGGATCGTGTTGCGGCCCATACCAAGCATGCGTGGATGGTTAAAAAAGGTTCTCCTAACCTTTATACTAAAGTCAGTGTTGATAACGATTTTACTTGGCGCTTTCAGGAATTTCAGAAGCGTAGTGCGAAAGGCGCTCCGGAAGTCGGTTTTAATCTGATTCCGAATGGGAATCCCGCCGATTCAATTGATAATGTTGTAAAATCAATGTCTAAAGCTTTTCAGCAAAAATCAGCGACACTCGTTAAAACAAATTTAGGTAATACCGCCAGCTTTATGGCAAAAGGGCATATTAAATTGGCAAATAGCAGAGCGCTACTAAGTGATTTGATTGGTCTCGGATTTTCAAAGGCAGAGGATCTCGCTTCAGAGGAATGGGAATGAAATGATGGACTTATCAATAGTATTTCCAGAAATAAATGATCCGGATTGGATTCGTCAGCGAGAAGAAAACTGGCAGATTATGTTGGAGAATAGTGATATCAAAAGTGAGTATCGGAAAAAGGATTTGGAAAAAATAAAAAGATATTTCTTTAATGGAGAAATTGAACCTGATATGCCTCTTCAAGATGCGTATATATGGTTGTTTGAAACATTTCCAATACAGAGAAGAGAAGGATATGACTATTTGTTTCTGAATAATGACTACACTCAGGAACAAGTGAAAGATATAACTTTATCTGCTTTAATGGATTTGAGTTCTAGTGGTTTGACGAATGATCAACAGTTGATTCATTGGGATTATCATTTGGGGAAAGAGTTTTCAAGTCAAGTGACAAGAGTATGTCAATCTGGCTTGGTAAGTGTTGAAGTTGACCCTTATATCCTTTCGAAGGATTATCTAATACTTATATCTGCTTATTTGCGACAGCCTAGTTATTCAGCGTATTATAAGCTTTCATTACGATTATCTTATGTATTCTCAGCATTAATTGCATCATCTAAGTATTATTCTGATTTAAATGACAATCCCGATTTTTTTGAATCCTTTGAGTTCTTGTTTTGTCGAATATTAACTAAGAATTTTCCTGCCTGCGAGGGTGACCCAATGAATTATCGCTATATCTTTGCTGAGGAATTCGTGAACCGTATGGAGCATACAAAAGGGCTACCTGATAGGATTTTGGTACTATGGGATAAAGTAAAGTCTTATGTTGATATACCTTAAATATTGGTCTCAGCTTTTCAAAAGCAGAGGATCTTACTTTAGATGGATGGGAATAAAATGATGGGGTTATCAATAGTATTTCCGGAAATAAATGATCCGGATTGGGTTCGTCATCGAGAAGAAAGCTGGAAGATTATGTTGGAGTGTTGTAGAACTTAATGTTGATGCTGAAAGATACTATGGTCAGCTATTTGTGTCGACATTTAATCTTCTCTGGCTATCTTTTGATGACTATTCAGAGAAGTTTATAGATAGGTTGGATTATACTTTTTCAATATTGAAGTATCTTATAGAGTCAGGAGTGGAGCCTGATGAGGACTCTGTAGACCTGTTTGAACGAAAAATGTTTGCTGCAATAACCCCCATGTTTGGGAAGCATCTTAAAGATGTTACTGATTTTCATCATCGATTTTGTGATTATATGGTTAAGTACGTTGATGAATGTGATTGCCTGCCGCCAAAGTTTGCAGAGGTCTGGGCAGAATTGAAGAAGGAATATGGTAGCCGTTGACTGATCCAAGTAACGGGCGATAGGAATTCTCTGAGTGTCCCGCCTATAAGTCAAAAATACTCCTAGTGGTTATGATGTAGCCTAAGATCTTAGAAAAATCGACTAAATTAAATCAATATTTTTAAAAATTTTCATGACCAAAAAATATCAGTTCGAATTACATAAAGGGATCTGGATTTTGCTAGGGTGGGGCATGCTTGGCGATCAACTGGTGATGTGAAATCAAATTACACCCGTGTCGATGTGGTCAGCAGTTTTAAATGGCGTTTCCAGACGTTTCAGCCACGTAAGAAAGCACTGACCAATAAAGGTATGGGGTACAGCCTGGATGTTAAGAGTACAAAAGAAAAATCCATTCGTAATATCTTTAAGACCAAGCTTGCCACTGTTACGGGATTCCCAAAAATGGTGGGGACTAACTGGGGAATGGCCTCAGTGGTTGCAGGTTCTTATATTGAAGAAACCAGCATGGCAACCTTGTTGAAGGACCTGATTAAATTCGGTTTTGGTGAAAAGGTTGATGAAGCGGCTGAGGAATACATAAATGAGTAAGCAAACATTATCTGATATTTTTCCTGAACTAAAAGATCCAGAGTGGATAAAGGATCGGGAAGAGTGTTGGCAGTTAGCCTTAGATAAAGGTGACTGGAAGAGTGAGTACCGGAAAAAAGATCTGGAGAAGATAAAACACTATTTTTTTACTGGAGAAATATTAGAAGGTTTTCCATTTCCTGAGAAATGGTTGAGATTGCTTAAGTTGTTCCCCATTCAAACCAAAGCTGGATACGACTATTACTACCAAACCCATGACTTTACGGAAAGTCAGTTGGAAAGTAATGTGAATAGTGCATTCTTGGATCAGCAGACAGCAGACAGCAGGCAGCAGGCAGCAGGCAGCAGGCAGCAGACATGCGTTGGCAGGAGCAAAAGGCGTATTTTGATTATCATGTTGGCATTTTTTCTTTGTCAGCAAAATTTAATAAGTATTTAAGAAAAAAATAGGAATTATGTATCCTGAGAAACTGGTCTATTTTTTGAATCTGCGAATTATTATTTCGATATTTTTCAATATTTAACCACTAATGATATTAGGTCAGAAGCTCTTAGTGATGAAGTGGTTCAGAGCCTTATGGATAGAGTTTTGAAGAAAGAGGTGAGGGGGTTTTCTTCAGAAGAGGAGGTTTGTGGGAATGAAATCGTTGTCACCTTAGAGGCATTCTTTAGGTCTATTGAGGAATAATTTAAATCGGGTGTTTTTATCCTTTAATGTTTCTGTATGATCGATTAAATCGGCAATGACGCTTCATTTTTTTAAATAAAAAATGGCAACCTTGTCGAAGGATTTGATTGAATTGTATTTTGGTGAGCCAGCGGATAAACCAGCAAGGGAATATTTAAGTGAGTAATCGAGAGTTATCAGATATTTTTCCAGAACTGAAAAATCCTGAGTGGATAAAGGAACGGGAGTAGTGTTGGCAGTTATCCTTAGATAAAAGTAAATTCCAGAGCAGTCAATAAATATGGTGCTGTTTTTATCGGGGTATACTGACGTTTTTGAAAATTTAAAACATTTCGGAGTCATAAATTATGATGGAATCCAGGGTCACTATATCGATAGAATTTCCTGAAGCCAATCAAGATAAATGGCAAACATTGATTGAAGGTTTATCCCGTAACGAGCATGGTGCTTATCTGGAAGAGTATGCAGAAGCCTTTGGTGATGATGCCGAAGAAAGTATCGGAGCGGTTCTTGATGTTTGGGAAGAAGAACGTGGCGAAATTGATACTAGTGCGTCGGAAATTTATACTGGAAAAGGCTCGATCAGTATTGGAGGCTTTCGTTCAGTCGCTCCTAGTATTAAGCCTATGATGGACTTTCTCAACATTTGTGGTGCAACTAAAGTAGAATTAAAAACAGCTTATGGTGACGACTGGGCTGACTAAATGAAACGGCGGATGCATGTTTTTGTGGGGCTTTTAATTATTATTCTAGCCGTTTTACTCTGCTGGTTTAATCGTGTGGCTTGGTTTGGTTTCGATATATACAGGGTCGAATCAACCTCTATGCTGCCTACGTTACACCCAAATACTATTGTTGTTGTTAATCTTCGTGCATACAGAGAGCAATATCCGCAAATGGACGATATTGTTATCTTGAAAAGCCCTATTGCTGCAAACGAAAAGCTTATAAAACGAGTAACACACCTGCCGGGCCAATCTCTTTCATTTATTAAACAGGAAACACAGATGGATGAAGAAACTCGAACCCCGGTGGTGATTAGAAGGAAAGTAACGCTTGAAAATATTGAAGGGTATTTTGTTCAAGGGGATAATACTCAACACAGCACAGACAGTCGTTATTTTGGTCCTGTTGATTTGCAATTGATCTGCGGTAAGGTCGTGGTTTCAGTTCTGTAATATCTTTGTTCCCACCTCATGTCCCGTCCAGAAGTCCAAAACACTTCTGGCGGTGACAGAAATAAGCCAAAATTCAAAGCTGATTGCCTAACATTTAATCAAAATGCTCTGTAAGTTAAAGAATATCAGCCCAATTCCATCAGTGATGATCAGAATATTGTTTGTCATTTGATCAACAACCAGGCTTGGGCTGTTGTCTGTACCGTACCCCGGTCGACGGCAAGGGCAAAGGCGGCAACCTCGTCTACGTTGTTTATAACGACAAAGGCGAAGAGATCGAAGAAATCGGTGAAATCGCCCCCGGCAGTGAGTACGAGAACTCCTATCTGATGTCCGTCACCGAGTTCAACCAGTACATCGACCAGTACGACCAACAGATGCAGAGTTTTGCGGATTTCTAC
>JARRJP010000125.1:0-6250 GCA_037389025.1 Reinekea sp.
AAAAAAATACAAAATTAAGAAAAATCACTTAACTCAAGATGCTATAGATTGATATGGCCAACTCTTGTCGCCACATTTAGCAAGCGGCGTATATGCAGGGCGGCGCAAAGTTATTCATAATACAGCCGAGAATTTTCAGGGCCTCATTTTGAAGGTTTTATACAAAAAGAGGAATCAATGGTTTGCGCACGTCGCTGCTATAGTTTCACTGAGTCAGTTCGAAGTGAACATTAGCCAGAAAGTCAGCCGCCCGCTGTTTTCTGGAATCCAGACTCGGTTTGTACAGGACTGAAACTTTGATCCACTGGCCGTTCTTCACAAAGAATTGATGTTTCTGTATTCGGGACTCCGCATCAAAAAACGCATAAGTCGCCCAATCATCCCCCATCTCCATTGGCTCCTGGACGGCGCCATTCACCGTTTTCTGATCCTGGTCGGCCATATCCTGAACGAATTCGGCAAAGGGTCTGTTAAGCATACCGACTTGCACCAGAAAGGACATGCCCTTACGGGTCAGTCCCCAGGCGTCCAGGGTATCGTCTGACAGATGCTCAGGCTCAGCTTCCCAACGAACCACTAGATTGCTATCCAATGTCTGCCAGACATAATCCGGCTCCGGTGTTTGCCGTACATGAGTCGGCCATTGCATATAGAAGAAACCTGCCACCAGCACCGCCATAATCCATCCAGTGGGTGTTTTCAGCATTCGAGGCATTTTTTCAGAAAGGGACATAAACAGCGGCTTCTGCTCAAAGAAGCCGCCAGTATAAAGAAAGGTGGGCTATTTTTCGATTTTGGAAAACTCTTTATCAAGCTCATAGCGGCGCGAAGTAACATAGCGTTCCATTCGCGTAATACGCTCTACCACATCATTCATGCGCTGTTGTGCGGTACGCAACCGGTCTGAGACATTGGCCTCATAGCGAAACATGTTAACAGGCCGGTCCTGATGCAGATTTTCATCGTACCGGTATCGGGTGTTGGTGTCCTTGCCGCGAGGACGCGGTGCCAGACAAACCCAACCGGCCAAATAACCCATAAATACCAGACCGTTAAAAAAGAAAAACAACCCAATGGCAATGACCCGCATGACCCAGTGATCAACATTGAAATGATCGGCAAGACCCGCGCAAACTCCGGCAACTCGTCGACTCTCGGCATTGCGATAAAGGTTCATACCATAGCCCTGGCGGCGGCGATCCCACCAGCTTTCAGGATAGATATAATTATGTTGATGTCGTTTGTTCATCGTTATTCTCCCTTGATTCACTTGTTGCTGTCGCGACGCCATTGGCTGTTGCGTTCATCCAGAATCGATTCCAGTGCTTCTACACGATCAGCCAGAGAATCCAGAGTTCGTAGCAGATCATCCAGAACAGCCTGATCATCCTCATTCAGGCCGGAACTGGTTTTGCTTTTGTACCGATAGTGCATCACCAGCCAAAGCGGCATGACGATAACCATAAACAGAATGGTCGGTACAAACATGAAATCAAGAAGTTGCATGGACGTCTCCTGACATTACTCTTCAGTCTTTGTCTTTCGGCTGCAGATCCGCTTTCAGGCGCTCAAGCTCCGCGTTAATACTGTCATCCTGCGCTAGGGAATCAATCTCATCCTTCAGTGATTTTTTAACATCACGGCCTAAGTCTTCGGCTTCGAGCTGACTTTCCATATTGTCCATGCGACGTTCGTATTGCTCAAACTTTTCAAACGCATCATGCAACGCATCCCGGTTCAACTGGCTGCGCGCTTTCATTCGTGAGGAAACAGTATTCTGGCGCATCAGTAATGCTTTCTGCTTGGCTTTAGCATCGTTCAGTTTAGCCTGTAACTGGCCAATTTCTTTGCTCAGGTGAGACAGGTGCTCATCCAGCGCCTTGAATTCCTGTTCAACAATCCCGACTTCATCCAGCATTGATTGCTTCTCGGCCAGTGCCGCACGAGCCAGGTCTTCACGGCCTTTCTCCAGGGCAAGACGAGCCTTGGCTTCCCAGTCATCTGCTTCAATCTCCAAGCGATCCAGACGACGTTGCGCATCTTTTTTATCTGCAATGACGCGCGCTGAACTGGAGCGGACTTCCACCAGTGTTTCTTCCATCTCCTGAATGATCAGGCGAATCATCTTTTCCGGATCTTCAGCACGATCCAGCAAGGCATTGAGGTTACTATTAATAATGTCGCTCAGGCGAGAAAAAATACCCATAACGGTTCTCCTGTTAATTCGTTTGATTAAGTAGGTGCCTAACACTTTCAATGACCAGCACCGATAATCCAAAACTGACCAGCCCGGCCCAGAATACCGTGATGGTTGACAAAGCACTGCTCAGTGTAATCAGACCCATAT
This sequence comes from Reinekea sp., assembly GCA_037389025.1. Taxonomy (GTDB): domain Bacteria; phylum Pseudomonadota; class Gammaproteobacteria; order Pseudomonadales; family Natronospirillaceae; genus Reinekea. Next base: position 2,348 of record JARRJP010000125.1, read on the forward strand.
ACCAGGACCCACGGTTGGAAATGTTAATCAGAGTCATCACCAAACCTCCTTTTGAGTGTTCTGCCAGTCCTATTACAGCTTCCATGCCAAAATTATAACTCTTTGATTTATATGTATTTTTCTAAATAATGACTTATTGGCAATAGGATTGGTTAAGTAAAAAGACTAACTTGTTTAGCCTAATTGGCAAAACAGGGAAACCATCATGCCAGGCTATTCTCCACAACGATTGATTGGCGAAAGCTCCGTTCTGGCAGATGTACTCGAACGGGTATCACAGGTTGCACCACTAAACCGCCCGGTGCTGGTCATAGGCGAGCGCGGCACCGGCAAAGAACTGATTGCCGAGCGCCTGCATTATCTGTCCTCACGCTGGGATCAACCGTTCCTTAAGGTAAATTGCGGTGCGATCAGTGAATCACTGCTGGATGCTGACCTGTTCGGTTACGAACCCGGAGCGTTTACTGGCGCCAACCGTGTTCATAAAGGACGCTTTGAGCGGGCTGATGAAGGCACTCTATTTCTGGATGAGCTGGGTAATATGTCCGCTGCCCTGCAGGAAAAGCTGCTGCGAGTTATTGAATATGGCGAATTCGAACGACTCGGCGGACAGAAAACGCAGCAGGTCAGTGTCCGTATTATTGCTGCGACCAACGAAAACCTGCCCAAGCTGGCTGCGGCTGGAAAGTTCCGTGAAGACCTGCTTGATCGACTGGCATTTGACGTCATCACACTACCACCACTGCGCGCGCGCACCGGCGATACCGAAAGGTTGGCTGAGCACTTCGCCATCAGCATGAGTGTAGAGTTGGGCTGGGAGACGTTTCCCGGTTTCACTGAGAATGCCATTGCACAACTCAATCGACACCCGTTTTATGGCAATGTGCGTGAGTTGAAAAACGTTATCGAACGCAGCGTATATCGCTGGGGCACAGCAGAAACCCCCATCGACTCGTTAATTATTGATCCGTTTGAATCAGACTGGGCACCAGCAAAAACGCCATCCGCTATAACAAATACCATCCCGATGGAGGTCGACAGTGCCCTGGGTTTCTCCGAGCAGGTCGCCCGCTATGAGGTTCATTTGCTCAAGCAGGCGCTTGATCAGAACGATCAGCACCAAGGTAAAGCTGCAGAGGCCATTGGTTTGACTTACCATCAGTTTCGCAGCCATTTGCGGAAACATGGGTTAATTGGAAAAGTGAAACGCACCGGCACTGAAGTAAGCCTGAATCCGTGACTTCTTCAGTGAATGCACAGTGCTTAAGGATTAATACCCGGGCACTGCGTTTTACGCTCCCCCTCCACCAAAGTCGAATTGCCCAACCAGGCCATGATCCTCAAGATGATCCAAAAAAAGGGCAATACCATGCACATTCAGCGCATTTTTACCGCAGCCATCCTGACACTCATTTCTCTGTTAATTGCCGGATTGTATTTTCAGTCACCCTATCATATTTGGCTGCTGATGGCGGCACTGGGTGCGGTAACCGGTATCGCGTTTCGAACCGGTCAGCGCCACATTATTACTGGTTTTGGTTTGGGCATCATGCTAACGCTGGTGCGTGAAATACTGACCTATGGTCCGGATGTGGTACGCATGACCGGGTTGGTCTACGCCGCCGGTTATCTGTTTGCAGTGGCAACCACCATCGCATTACGAACTCTGGTGCTGAAAATCAGACCAGACCATCAGGTGGTATAGCGAAAGAATAAGCGGACGGGAGTCTGTTATACTCGCGCGTCTTCCTTTTCCTGCTGCGAGATCTCTCAGTGCTCAGTTATCGTCACGGTTACCACGCCGGCAACTTCGCCGATGTTTTAAAACACTTTGTTCAGGTCGAGTTGCTGAAATACCTGCATAACAAGGACAAGCCCTTCGATTACATTGATACTCACGCCGGTGCTGGGCGGTATCAGCTAAACAAAGGCTTTGCAAAGAAGAAACAGGAATACCTGAACGGTATTACCAAACTGTGGCCTGATGGGGATGAAAGCTTCAATGATCTGCATGATTACCTGGCTCTGATCCGCAATCTGAACCAAAACACTCTGACACTTTATCCCGGTTCAGCAGACATCGCAGCCCACTGGCTCCGTGAACAGGACAAAGGCTGGTACTTTGAACTGCATGGTGATGATTTCCAGCATCTGCAACAGCAATACGGCAAAATCCGACGCATCAAGTTACGTCAGGAGGATGGTTTTAAAGCCTTATCCGCATTGCTGCCAACCCAATCCCGCCGAGCCCTGGTGCTGATTGATCCACCTTACGAGCTGAAAGAGGATTACCGGCGCATTATCAGCAGCGTTAAGCAGGCATATAAAAAAATGCCGCAAGCGATATTTGCCATCTGGTATCCAGTCGTTGATCGCGCACGAGTGCGAGATATTCAACGCCATTTCCAACATTCAGGCATTCGTAATATTGTCCGGTATGAACTCGGTATCCAGGCAGACACCCGAGACTACGGTATGACCAGCGCCGGAATGATCGTCATCAACCCACCATGGACACTCAACGATACGGTTAATCGCGTTCTGCCTGGCCTGGCGAAAAAATTCAGCCTGGATGGCGACCCGCATTACCAGATCGAACAGTGGGTAGGGGAATAATGACTTTTCCCTGTTTTATCTTGCCGGTAATTTACTAAACTGAGACCAATGTTCGTCACAAGAAGGTAATGCAATGAATAATTGCTACCATGGTCGTGTTAATCATCTTCATCAGTTTTGCCGGCACCTTGCTGATATTGCAGCAGGTGAAGGGGTTACGTCGGCCAAAAGCACTTTTCGAAGAAAACCAACAGTTGAAGACTCAACTGTCTATGCTGGAAGAACGGGTTCGCACACTGGAAAGGATTGCGACAGACAAAAAATCTAATTTGAAAGAAACAATTGATTCTTTATACCTGAATCCGTGACTCCTTCAGTGGATGCAGGGTGTAAGCGCTTGATTTCTATTTGTTTTTCAAAAATTACAGATGCACCCATAGGTTCATTTAAATTTTTCAGGTTATAAACAGGAGAATTCGCATGGACGTTTTTGTATTTGTTCTGGCAATTGTCGCCATTGGTTGCTTTACCGGCATCTATAAAGAACGGCTTAAAAATCAGGCAAAAATAGCAAAATATCAAAATGCTGATGTGGAAGAACGCTTTCGCGAGATGGAAGAACGAATCCAGACCCTGGAACGAATTGTGACCGACCAGAAGTCTCAGCTTCGTGACAAAATTGATGCGCTTTAACCTGAGCCCTTCGGTTCAGGTTAAGTGGCCTTGAGCAGCCCTTTCAAGGTGATTATTCAACCGATTTCAAAAGCCTTACCGTTGAGTCAAACAACAGATCACGGTGTATTGCTTATCAACGGCACATTCAAAACATTGGTTTAGTTTGTCTTCAGTTAAGGTGCGTCTGTTAGTGCTCTTGCCATGCCACTAACTCGAAGACTGGAGCCGAAGTGCCCAACACCCCTTGATTCGTGACAACTCTCACATTTTAAAACGCAGATCGAGCTGACCTCTTTACTAAACCGCTGCATTTCGTTTTCAATTCCTTCCTTATCAAAATGAAATCATAAAGGAAGTTTAATGACTGACAATGACCCGTCGACGCGCTACCTCAGAAATCAATTAACCGCCGAGCACGATACAACGATCCAACCCCCCACCCCACGCTTCCACGCCAGCAAAGACAAAATTAACACGCTACACAGCAGCATTAAAAACCAGGTCAGCGGTCATATTTCCGACTGGTCAGTGCTCAATGCCGAGCAGGCCAAAGCACTCCATTCCGATTCTGGGATTCAATTCTTCCGCCGCGATGGCAAGGACTATCGCAAAGTCAATTACGTTGGCGCGGGTTATGGTGACTGGGTGTGTCTGGTGACCCAGGGTTGGTTG
>JARRJP010000126.1:0-11137 GCA_037389025.1 Reinekea sp.
GTTGACCTTAACCCGGTTCGTGCCCAGATGGCCGAGACACCAGAACAGTCTGACTACACCTCAGCACAAAAACGCATTCAGTGCGCTCAACAAACGGAGAGTACGCAAGGCCACCCGAATCAACCCAACACTTTATTCCCGTTTGTTGGCAACCCTCGCCAGCTGATGCCAGAGGGCCTGCCTTTTAAGCTGGAAGATTATTTGCAATTACTGGACTGGACGCATTCTGCGTGACGATAAACGTGGCGCAATTTTCGAAAAGGCACCTCCGATTCTAAAGCGATTAAATATTAATCCGAAAAACTGGATGTACAGCACTCAATATTTTGAGCATTCGTTTAAAGCTTTTGCTGGCACATTAGAGTCCGTTAAACATGCCTGCGCCCAATATGAGTATAAGCGACGGCCTTCGATGAATTACTGTCTGACTTAACCACCCTTTTACTATAAAGCGATTTAATTCAACTGGATTGAAGGGCTCTGCTTGCCTGGAATTCGGTATTTTTTGGCTTTTTGATCAAAAAATCTGGCAAGAATTTCAAATTCCGAGATAGCGAGCGCGACAAACATACGGGCTTAGGGGAATTTTTAACTTTCTTTTTAAAGTGGGTGTCTGTGTAACCCTAGTGCCTGTCCAGGTATTACTATCGAGCCACTGTCAAGGAACAACGAGGCCTGCTGGTTCAGGTGGGGCAGAACCTAAAGAAAGACAATTTAATTTCATTATCAGCAATGCATCTAAATATCCACCAAATTATCATGATTGATTTCAAAATAGACCCTAATTTATAATAGGTAGAATCTGAATTAAGAACAACGAGAGTTCCACTTTCAAGGAAATCAACTACTAAAGGTATTTACCGTGAGGAAACTAATAAGATTTTTACCGCTGTTTATTCTGATTGAAACCAGTCAAGCAACACTGGTCAGCTATGAGGTGAACGACTTAGGAGGCAATCGATTTCAATACGAGTATTCAGTCCTCAACGATGGACTCTCGTCATTGGACAATTTCAGCCTTTTTTCGATCAAGGTTACGTTTCAAACATTTCCATTGACGCAATCCCTGTTGACTGGAATGCCAATGCCTATCAGCCTGATCTGAGTATTCCTGATGATGGTTTTGTCGATACCTACACTTATGCCGTCCCTTTAGCGAATGGATATTCCCTAACCGGATTAACTGTTTCATTTGATTGGAGTGGATTGAGTCTACCATCAGAGCAACGATTCGAGATTTTCGATGCCAATTGGAATTTAATTGATTCAGGCTTTACGCAACTCGTTGCGCAAGTTAACGAACCGACTTCGGGCGCGTTATTGTCCATGGGCATTGTAGGTTTGTGTTTGTCACGACGTCGTCGAAACACCGGCTCGGAGGGTCGATCATGATTAGGGGGTTATTGTTGTTTTTTGGCTCGATATTCTCATTTCATGTGAATGCAGCAAATTTATCATCGATTACGCAGACAGACATGTCATTAGAGTCTTCAAAACGCGTTGACAGGGGAACAATTGAATACGTATATGCAGTCACTCAAGTAAACAGCGGCGCTGATGCAGAAAACGTTGTGGGCACTGTGCTTTCCACAACCCCTAATGTGGTTGTGGTCAACGGCCATTTTAGTGTTGGTACGATTTACGAAAATAAATCCGTGCAAACACCCAGCGCCATCACCTTAAGAGTCGATCGCTCAGTTCCCTTCGATCCTACTACATTAATCTTCTCATTCCATGGCGATCTTATGGTGGCAGATGGACCACCTGGAGATCATTATATCGAAGACGTTTCGTACGGCACCTTAACTTCTCCGTCAGAATCATCAAGTTTTCATGGTGTCGGTGAAGAGTTCGTATTGGATGTTACTGGTGCGTATTTTACATCTGAAGCCTACCAAATTACCGTCAGCCGTAATGGCGATTTGATTGAAGGATTCGGACTGTCTCCTTCTCAATTGACCTTCTCAAATTTCTTCGTGAATGGTGAAAACCATGTTGTTGTATACGCCACAGATGATCTAGGCAAGCCGATGGTATTTGAAGAAACCTATTGGGCGGGTAATCAATCAGTAAACGTCCGTGTCCAAGATGAAACCGGAATGCCAGTAGTCGCTGATGTAGTGTTAAAGTTGAGCGATGATCCAACGGTTACAAAATCTATTCGGTACGAAGGGGGTACGTTGACAGTCACTGATCTACCCGCGCGCACCATCATTGTCGAAGCGTTTGGTACGACGGATCAATATGGTTCAACGGCTTTTATCGCGGGCAGCCAAAGTACCACCACCATCGCGGTCAAAGGAATAGCATCACCTGAACCTTCAAGTAACTTGGATTTCTCGAATGGGACTGCCGGTTGGGTAGTCACCGGGCCTGGAACAATTTCGGTCACTCCATAGCCAAGAGAAGGATTACTCGCAATGAAAAAATTACTACTACTAGTGATGGCTGGGTCATTCATGCTATTTAATTATGCTGGTGCAACCTCGCTGTCTATTTCTACCGGTGGGCGTACAGGCGCGACCAGCTCGACACATACGTTTACGGCGCAAGCCTCGACCAAATCAATTAAAGTCACTTATCGATTCATCACATCAGAAGTCCCGGGTGGTTATTTTGGGTCTCAATACAATGACTACTATTCCGTGGTGATTCAATCACCGGGAGCCAATGCTAGTGATGCATCATCGATGAATGCGCTCGGATTAGGCGCATTTACTACCAATGGCAGTACAGGCGAAAAGAACTTAACGCTGGAGGTTGAGGGGGGAGCTGTTGTGCAGATTACTGGAACAGTGGCTAACGTCGGTGACCAATATTACGATTCACAATTGGTCGTCGAGTCGATTGAAGAAGTGGCAATCAATGTAGAGTCGGCTAGTTTGCAGGACATTGATGGTACCGCACTAGAATACTTCAGCAGCGACGACCACCCATTCTTCAATTCACAGACGCCAGTTCGAGGAAAAATTAAAATTGTTGGTCCGGAGAACGTATCAGTCACCGAAGTGGAACTTAATTTGATTCAAGGAGGGGCTACCGTGGCGACTGGAGTATTGCATCCTGACGCTTCTGCAAACATTTTGACGACCTTCGGAGCCGATAAAAAAATTGAGATCGCCACGTCTACTTTTCTGTTTAATGTACCTGCCACAAATGACATCAATACAACCAATGGCAGCACAATATCACTACAACTTCGTGTTGAAGCTGATAATGACAATGAAATATTACACGATCTAGGTTCAGTCAATGTGTTGGGTCGGTACACCGGGACTAACCGCTACGGAACTCGGCAAGCTGACGCAGCGGTCGGCGGTGACAGTTGGGCTCTTCCGAGAGTGGTAACTTTCGCAGGTAATTTTTCCACCCACAGTTTCGGGGACTTTTCCAACATGCATGGTGGACAATTTGCGCCTCATGCCAGTCACCGTACGGGTAACGATATCGATGGATGGTTCGCCGGATATAACGCGCGCAACGCCGCGACAGCACAAACCCTGATAAATGTTCTTAATGGTGATCATGGCACCGATATCGAGCGAATGTTTGTTACTTACTCCCAACAACCAACAGACACTTTTTGGACCACAATTCAGGATGTAACGCTCAACGATGGCCGCGCTGCAACTGACGTTATTCGATCGGTAGGTGGGCATACAACTCATTATCACTGGCGAATTAACTAAGCTTTGTCAATCAAATTCCCACCTATGTCGTCGGACCTTGGTGGTTCTTTTTTTGTCCGCTTACATGTAGGTAGCAAACATACAATTTCAATCACTAAAAAGAGAAAGGGCGCCACTTGAGCGCCCTTCGATATCAATTCTCATTCAGCTACCCTACAGAGTAATACACAGTCGTGGTAGAACGCCCCAATACTGAGACGTCCCCACACAGATCCGGACGTGCGGAATTACCGCATCCGGCTCTTCAATAATATCATTGCCCGTGTAAAGCACTGGCTCTCTCATAATACCAGTCTACGATGACTTGAGGCTTACGCACCCTCATCGGCTGGAACCCAAAGTGTTTAAGCATAGTTTTCATACCTTCCCACGTGAAGCTCTTTCTTTGACTGAGCCTGTCTATCCATTTGATTACTCGTAGTTATCCTTGATCGAATCAGCCAACAAGAAGGCGTTAGATTCCAGGTATTCACCCTTTTGACCTGGTCACCCACCATCAGCCTATCAAGGCACTGTCGAAATAATTCACATCCACTTATCTTCGCCTGACTGAACAATACCGACAGAATGTACTGTCGGTAAAACCCTTAAAAATTATGTGAAATCAATCACATCTACATGTCGGAAATATTTACAACCGCGTTCCAAATTTCCACAAAGAACCCTATATATCAATAGGTTACATCATGGCGCGGATAGTGCTTAACTGCTTAATGCTATAGTCGAACGCATTAAAGGACGAAAACCATGAAAATCAGCGGTCTGATTTTAACAACTGTTGTACTACTCGCTTCCAATTCAGCCTTCGCCCATTACGTCAACGACGCAGGTTGGGTGGATGTCGGTCAAGAAGATACCTATTCAGCCAGTACCAAATTGGCTAAGCACGCGGATGCCATTGAAACCGCTTGGGTTTCCAGCATTCTGGGGACAACCGATGTCACTTATGAAACCCGAAATGAATCAGTAGACATCTATTCTGTGTACGATGATCTCTACAACAAAAGCAACGATTTGTTTGCCTTCAAATTATCCACAAACCCAGGCTATTACCTGGTTAAGAATGGCCATGATGATCCGGATACCGTGTTGTTCCATAACGAAGACAATATGGGTTGGGGGGTTTTGAGCTACTCGTACCTGGATTCTCTGGGTCTTCATCTGGGTGGATTCGACACCCTGGCAATCAGCCATGTATCTGAATTTAACCGAACCAGTATCGTTTCAGAACCTGCCAGCTATTTATTACTGGCTATGGGACTGGCTGGCTTAGTTGGTGCTCGACGCCGCAAAGCCTAAGCCCTCCGGGTATAAAAAACCGCGACTGTTCTGCCTCGAATAACAGGTAACTCAGACAGGCACTCCTGAAAAGTTTAAGCGCCTGATTGAACTAATAGGTGCAAGTACTGGGAGTTGGGATTCTGGACAATTCGAACTCCCAGACCTGCGTTAATGCACATTAAGGCGCAATATGCCAGCTATGCATATAGAAACTTGACTGAGAAGAATGGATTTATTGGCAGCATGAGCCGCAAAGGAAACTGTTAGGATAACGCGGTAGCTGAAAGCTTCTTCGCAACACTCAAACAGGAGCGTGTTCAGTGGCGTCACTATCAAACTAGGCAAGAAACGATGGCCAAACTAGGCAAGAAGCGATGGCGGATATCCGGGACTACATAGTGATGCACTACAATGAAAAACGGCTGTACTCCTATTTGAATTATGCCAGCCCTAACGAATATGAAAGGCAATTTAACTTGTTACCTGAATCCGTGACTCCATAGCGGCGCAGTGCGCAAGCCATTGATTCCTCTTTGCTTCCCAAAAATTGGGATGCACCTGCAATTTTTGAAAAACAAATAGAAATCAAGCTCTTACACACTGCAGCCACTTTGAAGTCACGGATTCAGGTTTAAAGCATTACATACAGCTCGCACCGCTCAGTTTAACGATCGCCGCCGGTGTACCGGCAATGCCTTTATTCCCATTAAAGCCAAACGAGACACTCTGGCCTGCACCAATATTGGCATTCCAACTCGGGTTTGTCGCGGTGACTGATGTCGTGCCGCTAAAGTTTGCATTCCAACCGTTTGCTAACTGGGTTCCGTCGCTATAAGTCCATTGCACTTCCCAACCCTGAACAGTTCTGCTGCTCTTATTTTGCAGCGTTATCTGAGCGGTAAAACCGCTAGACCACTCATTGGCAATACGGTAAGTGCATTCCAGATCGCTATTGCCAGCGTCGTTACTGGCGCCGACATTCACAACCAATGTGCTGGCGTTATTGTCCCCGGTATCATCAATTACGGTTAATGTTACGGTGTAGTTACCGCTGCTCGCATAGGTGTGTGAAACCTGATTGCCATTTGCGGTGCTACCGTCACCAAAATTCCATTGATAGGCTACCAGGTTACCATCAGCATCACTGGATTGATTTCCATTCAGTGTGACACTTAAGCTCTGAGTGGAGATCAGTTCAATAACTGATACAGGCAATGAATTACCCAGGCTGAAACTGACGCTGCCAGAGCTGGCCGTTTGTCCTGAGTAATTATTTGCTACGGCATACGCACTGTGCTCGCCATTGCTCAAGCCACTGACAGAGACAGAAAAAGGTGCCGAGCTGTCCTGCGCGACATTTACACCATCAATAAAAAAGTCCACCTGGCTGACTTGGCTGTCCTGATTGGTCTGGGCACTGAGCATGGCGTTGGAACCGGAAGGGTATTGAGCGCCGGGTGCTGGCTGAGTCATGTTGATGGCTAATGTATTGCTGTTGTTGTTTGCCAGTGCATAGAGGTTAGGGAAATTACCGGTCATCAGCATCATGCTGATCAGGCGCCAGTAGCCACCATAGTAACCGCCATACATGCCGTCCTGATTGACGACGTCGTAGGCTTGCTGTGCATTACTGCGGATCTGTCCCTGAGCATCCCCGCATGTTACCGGTGTCAATTGGCTGGCTGCAAAAATGGATGAGGCGGCGTTGGCATCAAAGAACATATGTTGCCAGCTTTGATGGCGCTGACCGTCCAGGCTGTATTCCACGCCCATGTTCGACATGCCGACGCTGGCAAAGAAACTCGCCAGTTCGTTGGTGGTCTGCACGGCTTTATTATCAGAATACCAGTGCGCGTCAACCGCAACGCGCCAGGCAAAGCGGGCTGCATCCCAACCCCAGTAGCGCGATGTACCACTTTGCCAGGAAACCACTTGTGGATCGCCATTATAGGTGTTCCAGTTTGAAATTAAGTTGGAACAGTTGCCGGGTTTGTTTTGCGCCAGATTAGCGATTTCATAATTTCGATCGATAACCTGTTGCCATTTGTTTTCCTGCTCAGTGAAGGCACCAAAAACACGAAAATAACCTGGCGAAAAGTAGGACAGGTTAACAATGCCGTCTGGATAGGTTTCGGTTGTCCACAGATCACCCGGCAGTAGTTCATTACCGGATTTATCAACTTCATGCTGATAAATGTTTTCGATCAGAGTATTGGCATCCGCACAATAATTGATGTTGTGTGTACTTGTCGGCCATACTGAATTATTCGCTTTTACGCAGGCGTTGATCAGCGCAATGGCCATATCCACTTCGGCATCGGTCGCAGCGCCTTCACCATTGATCTGGCCTGGCGAACCGATCTTCCAGTGCATTAGTCCATTGTCATCGAAATGGTCTTTGGCAAATAACCACAGGCCATCGAATTCAGTCTGGTCATCAAACAATGAGGTCAGAATCATCCCGTAGCCGATGCCTTCGGATACGGTTTCACCAGCATTGTTTTCAAACTTCACCCGGTATCGACCATTACCACCAGCGTTGTTGCTTGAAATCATGTCTGATTTCCAGACTTGATATGACTGCTCAAGATCGCTTTGATCAAAGGTGATTTGTGTTGGTTGATTATATGGCCAGAATAAATCGGCCGCTTGTGTCAGGGCCGACGTTGAAACGCCTGCTGCTAACAGCAGGGAAATGCTTTGGGCTCGTCTGTTCATGGTATCCTCTTATTTTTTTATAAACCGGAGGGCTTCCGAGCGGGGTTGGGCCAACATCAACATCGTATGGACTAAAGGAACGGACCATTTAGAGTTCATAGGTTCGCATCGAAAGACCTAACGAGAGCGTATTGCCTCATCACCCGGGCGCATCCGTACGTCTCCATCTATTCAGTATTTTTTAGACTCTGAATCAGGGCCTTGGTGACCAAAACAGTACTTTTCACCCATTGATAGCTTCAGCTTAACTGCACTGGTTACCGACTCATTAAACTAGTCGAAATTGGCTAAAGCTTCTGCCCGAAGCTGCAGTTTTGTAGATAGGATTCACATTATTGGCAATAATTAATTTGAACTTGAATCCGTGACTTCTTTAGTGGATGCAGTGTGTAAGTCATGGATTCCTTTTGGCTTGCCAAACGTTGGGGTGAACCTGAAATTTTTGAAAAACAAATGGAAATCAAGCTCTTACACCCGCTGAAGAAGTCACGGATTCAGGTTTAAATTTACCTTCCTGGAAAGCTGGTTGATTGAATAAATACAGCGTTAACATGATGCGGCTCGCTTTACCATATTGTTCGAGCACGCTTTGCCTCAGGTTTTATTTTTTGCTCCATCAAAACAACCCGCCAAAATAAAATTTTCCAACTAAACTAAAACCTGAATCCGTGATTCCATAGTGGCGCAGTGCGCAAACCATTGATTTCTCTTTGCTTCCCAAAAATTTCAATGAACCTATGGGTGCCCTGTAATTTTTGAAAAACAAATAGAAATCAAGCTCTTACACCCTGCATCCACTGAAGAAGTCACGGATTCAGGTAAAAAAATAAACAACCGCAAAGGAGCGCAGCCGTGCCGTCCGTTCTGATTGTTGAAGATTCTCAACTGGTTTTAAAAATTTTACGCCATATTGCCGCGAAAACTCTGCATTTCGATGTTGAGTTTGCCACCAGTCGGCAGCAGGCTTTGAAGGTGATGAAAAGTCGCCAGGATTGGCTTGCCGCCATTGTCGATTTAAGCCTGCCCGATGCACCCAATGGTGAGCTGGTTGATGATGTGCTGGAACATGGCATTCCTGCAATTGTCTTGACTGGTAGCCTGAATGATCAGAAACGCGATCATCTGACCAAGTGCGGTATTGTTGACTATGTGCTTAAAGAAGGGCGATACAGTTATCAGTATGCGGTGAATATGGTGAACCGCTTGTATCGAAACCAGACCACCAAAGTTCTGGTCGCGGAAGATTCCACCGTCACTCGGCGTTTTATTGGTGAACTGTTGTCACGCCATCTGTTTCAAGTGGTCGAAGCCGACAATGGCAAGTCTGCACTTGACGCCATTCTGGCCGATGATGAGATTAAGATTCTGCTGACCGATTACAATATGCCGACAATGGACGGTTTTGAGTTGATTCATGAACTGCGTCATCGGCATGAACGAACGAATCTGTTCATCATTGGTCTTTCTTCCGTAGGAGATAAGTATCTGTCAGCGAAATTTATTAAAAATGGCGCCAATGATTTTCTCTACAAACCCTTTTCGCACGAGGAATTTTTCTGTCGCATCATGCAAGGTGTCGATGCTACGGAACGGTTGGATACTATGCGCGCTATTGCCTATACCGACTCCTTAACCGGGTTGCCGAATCGCCGAGCGTTTGTGGAGCGTGGTCGGGTCATGTTGAGGCAGGCGAATGATCAGGGGGGGCCGATCAGTATCGCGATACTGGATATCGACCGTTTCAAACAGATCAATGATCAGTTCGGCCATGAAGCTGGTGATGAAGTCTTAATCCACTTTGCCAATACCATGAGTGAAGCGTTGGATCGGTTTCTGTTTGCCCGTACCAGCGGTGAGGAATTTGTTGTTCTGATGCCAGGGCTGAGCGAAGAAAAAGCATTACAGCTACTGAACGTATTACGCTTGCAGATTGAGACTGAATCGGTCTTTACAGATGCCGGGACTGTTGAATATACCTTCAGTGGTGGCATTGCCCAGGGTCCGGCAGAGACCCTGGAGGCATTGATGAAAATGGCCGATGAATTGCTTTACCGTGCCAAAGAAGCTGGCCGCAATATGTTGTTAATCTCGTAGCCAGTTTATCGCGGCAACAATCAGCGGCCAGGCCAGCAATGAGCCGGTGCCTTCGCCAAGGCCCAGGCGTAGGTTCAGTAACGGGCGCTGGCCCAGATGGTTCATGATGATGTGGTGTGCGGAATATGCCGATTGATTGGTAAATTGCGCGTAGTCGGTAATACTTGGGTATAGTGTTTTCAGCGCCAGTAAGGCTGCCGAACAGGTGTATCCATCGACCAGAAACATGCCCCCCAGTTCAGCCGTCATGGCCATTGCGCCCATGATGGCCGCCGTTTCGAAACCTCCCAGACAGCGCACAACTGTCCAACCATCAGACAATTGGGGCTTGTGCAGTTCCAGTGCTTGAGTCAGTACCTTGATTTTATCGCGAACCAGAGAGGGGTTATTACGATTCTGATTGGTCACCGCCTGCTCTGCAGAGATTGAAAGCACCGCCATGGTTATCGCCGCTGCGCTGGTGGTATTACCGCGCCCCAATGCGCCAAAGGACAGAATCTTGGCACCCTCTGCCATGCTCAATGAGGCCATATCGGCTCCGACACGAACCGCCTGCTCGCACTCTTGCTCGGTCATGGCCGGGAGAGTGGTGAAGTCCTGTGTGCCTGAGCCGACTCTGCGATTAAACAGTAGTGGTCGCAGTTCGGGTTCGGCCCCTGCCAGGCCGCAATCAATGACTGACAGCTCAGCCTGCTGTTGCTGGCAGACTTTATATAGCGGTGCCTGGCCTCTCAGAAGATGATTAACCTGATCCAGCGATGTCAACGCAGTCTGTGCTTGGTGAGAACGACTGTACATACCGTGATCACCACAAAAAACCTGATGGTGCAGTTTGCCCAGCTCGATAGTACTGCTGCCCTGAATCATGGCCAGCTTTTGCACCGCTCGTTCCAATAATCCCAGAGAGCCTTCCGGCAGGCCGTGTTCAGCGATGAACTCCTCCAGATGGTTCGTAACGGAAGAATCGGTCGCTGGAATAGAAAATGTCAGTGTCATGTCAGTGTTCCATTACTGCTGATGGTTACTGTTCTAGTGTAGTGTCTTAAATAAAACCTGTATTAAGAAAGCACCTCCAGATGAGATGTTCACCGCGAGGTGCAGCTCGAAGGCAATGGCCCCCTTGTCAAGAGCTGGAACGAAGCGGTGGACTTCTGGCGGGCCTCTCGAAGAGTGAGCCACCGTTTTTCCGAATAATACCTATACCCTGAATCCGTGACTCCATAGCGGCGCAGTGCGCAAGCCATTGATTCCTCTTCGCTTCCCAAAAATTGGGGTGAACCTATGGGTGCACCTGCAATTTTTGAAAAGCAAATAGAAATCAAGCTCTTACACCCTGCATCCACTTTGGAGTCACG
>JARRJP010000127.1:0-6131 GCA_037389025.1 Reinekea sp.
TTTCCCAGAAGTGCCCGGTACATTGATCTTCCCGATTGGCTTCACGGGCTATGCCCTCATTCAGCACGCGCATAAACCAACTGATATCGCCCAGGCGAGATCGCCACTGGTCGGCAAGGTCATAAACAACCTGACGTTGGGCATCGCACAGAGTTTCGTTATTGAGATACTGGCGAACCAGTTGATTGTTTTAGAGTGGGTGTCCACGTAAGCTTTCAATATTTGTGATGTGCCTCTCTTCCAAAATGCGAACATATTGTTACAGTCGGTGTCTTAAACTGTCGAAATGACAATATATCATAAGGAAAAGAAAGATGGCGATTCCCGCTTATATGTGGCTGGTCGATGAACAAGGCAATGAAATTCACGGATCTGTTAAGGTAGCAGGACGTGAAGGGTCAATTGAAATTTTAGAATATGATCACAATATTTATATTCCCACTGATAACGATTCTGGAGATATTACAGGGACGAGGAAACATGGCGGCGTCAGTCTTGTGAAAGAGTTTGATGCAGCATCACCCTATTTATTCCAGGCTTGCTGTAATGGTAAAAAGCTACAGAAAGCAATTATCAAATGGTACAAGATCGATGAAACCGGTAACGAGGTTGAGTATTACCAGCATCTTTTAGAAGGCGTAAGAATTAATTCTTATTCTCCGGGCATGAGAAACGTTAAAAACCCGGCTATGGAGCGAGTTCCCCATGTTGAGGGCGTTGCGTTGCGCTATGAAAAAATTACCCATACTTTTCTGGACGGTAATATAAGCCATTCTGATTCGTGGGTAGATGGCCGATAACACATCTTGTCTCTTATTTTTTTACCTGTTACCTGGCCGGGATTACTCGTTCCTGCCTGCATCGAATAATTCAAAGGAATTAACATGTCTGAATTAATACCGGATCTATATTTTGATATTTCTGACCAAAGTTTAACTTGGCCTGCAAAGGGATTGTCTTGGAAAGCTGAAAGCGGGCCACATGGAGATGCTGAATTACCGCCCGGAATGTATCTTCTTGGTCGTAGAGAAATATCTCAATTTACAAAGAGTATTGATAAAGCATACAAAGATAACGCAACTGGGTATGGCTTTTTTATTCCAATTTATCCACAGTTTGAAACGGACAGAGGAAGAAAAGGTGGCCGTTTGGGAATACACCCTGATGGCAATATTCCAGGTACTGAAGGCTGCATAGGTTTAAAAGCATCAACAAAAGCTTTTTATGATGTTATTGGATCAACAGCACCAAGCGCTATAATTTCCTTGAAGGTTACTAAGTAAGGCCAAAAAAATGCGGATAACCATAACTTACTTACTATGCTTGTGCCTATTTAGTTGTCAAAACATATCACATAAAGAAGACGAAATCTTTGATTTCTCATTCTATAGCACTATTGGCACTCATTATCAAATATCTACAGTTGGAGAACAAATTCAGGCTAGGCACCCAACATTAAAAAAACCAATCATTATCGCAGTCGTAAGCTCTGAACCCGTTACAGGTAATCAAAAGTTACGAAACCAGCATGATATTTTTGATCAATTTGGGGGTGAAGAATATCAATATATTTATATCATGGGAAGTTCTGTTGAACCTTACAACCATAGCTATCATGTGACTGAAGAAGTCGCTCAGGAATTGCTATCAGGATCAGATTTCAAAATCCTGATTTTCAACCGTGATGCTGAATTAGTTGTAGAGAAAGATACTGTTATGCCTTATGAAGAGGTAGATAAATATTTGTCGGCTATGCAGTGATGACCTGTATCATTAATTGAAATCAGAAGGTTCAGTGTCGTTTGATTCCAGCGGTTATCCAACATAGAAGACATCGTGCCCGACACCTATGTTCTACTCGCCAATGCAGAAACCTCCTTTGCCGAGATAAAAACAGCCGTGGAGCAAGCGCTTGGCTCGGGCATTATGGCCGAAGACTGGCAATAGTTATCCAGACACCCACTTTTTCAGTAATTATTCACGTGGCGTATGCGTCAATATTTTCAAGTAGATCATTTGTAAGGTTTTATCGAAAATCGAGAAGCAAAATATTAAATATTTTTTCAGTTGTTTATGGTGGTTTGGGGTTGAAATTACTTTCATCTACGAACTAAATAGAACAAATGTGGGCACAGGACTCGTTCCTCGCCCGTGCCACAAGCGTTATGACCAGGAAACTGTAAGTGGAAATTAAGGCATCGAAAACACAAGCAAAAATACTAGCTTCAATAATGTCATTTTTAGTTTTTGCTATTGTCGGATGCATTGTTTGGGTTTTCCTTGGACCTGTTACAGTATTTCCATTGGGCCAAATGATTGCGGAATTGTGGAAGCCCATTCTTCTATTTGGCATACCGGCGGCGTTACTAGGGTTTTGGTTTCCTAAAGCAATGAACAAGGTGCTTAGTGCTATTACTTTTTTCTGGTCATAGTACCAAGCTCATAACAAGGCCCTGCAACAACAGGTCCTTAAATATCCCCTTCGCGTTGCTGCGGGCGGGCCTTCGACTCGCTACCGCTCTCGGTTGTGGGCAACGTTAGTTGTGGAGAAGGTTTAAGGAGGCATAATGGCCGGAAATGTAACTCTTTTCTTAGCAATGATGATTCCATTGATATGGAGTCCAGGGCCAAACAATGTGATGTGTGCAACTGTTGGGGCAAAGCAGGGGACTAAAGGATCGTTGCCTTTTATCTTGGGTTTAAATGTCCCCATCTTGATTTATGGTCTTTTGACCGGGTTTGGCCTGACTTTAGTTTTAAAAAACATTCCTCAGATAGCTTCAGTTCTGTCGATTCTCGGTGCTCTCTATGTCATGTATCTAGGCGTTAATCTAGTGAGGTCGACTGCAGGCAGCAGTGTTGCTGAGGTTCAATATGGATTTAGGTCTGGGTTTGTTATTAGCTCACTGAACTTTAAAGTAGTGACAGTTTTGGTTGTCATGTACTCTCAGTTTTCAAGTGACAGCTTGGTTACTTCATCTTTTCTGTCTGTCTGCTTTGTTCTTGTTTGTGTCGCTGGTCACATGCTATGGAATGCAATCGGTCAAATATCTAGTCGGCTTATTAAAAGTGAAGATTTTCAAAAGAAACAAAATATGGTCTATGGGGCAATGCTAGTAGGTGTTGGTGTTTGGATGTTTTTGTCAGCTTTAAACTTTGTAGTAACTGAGTAATGAGTAACTAACAAGGTAGTGTTCAGAAATCTGTGTCATTTCTTTAGAATATCCAAAAGAGAGATAACACATGACAGACAAGAAAATTGAATTCGATATTGACGGTTACTCAGCCCCCCACTTTGGTTACTCAGATGGTTACTCTTTAAAAAGAAAGTGATGCTACTACGGAGGATAGGGTGGGTAAATAGGGAGGGCCTTTGCGAAATATTATACCTGAATCCGTGACTCCAAAGTGGATGCAGGGTGGTAACGTGGCTGTCCTAAGTGGCTGGCCTGGCTTCGTTGTCTTGTGCCAACTCGCCTCCAGCCTACGCCTCAGATGATGTTCTCCGGAATGCCGTCCAGTTCATCAGCTCGCAGTTTTGCGTCCGGCTTCCTTCAGACAAAACCTCTCGATTTTGCCCTTGCCATTCGCTAGTAGTTATCGTCTGCTATCCTGATTAGCAGGGTTAGACGGTGATCTTCCTACAGAGGACTTTCACCTCATAAGTTCATGCCCATGCTGGGCGTACACAAAGTTCTGCTAGGGACAAACCTACGCTTCGCTTCGGTTTGCCCCAGAGCACGGCGTTAGCTTCATGGAGAAATCTCAATGCGTGAAGTAGATGAAAAATATCATGATCTTGCTAGGAACGCTCTTTTCATGGGACTCTATGATTGTAAAATTCAAGATGATGCTTCTTTGAAGATCGAAAATTCAGAGATCTTGAAAGCTTTTGACTACTCGGGAAATATTCTCAGAAGTAACTCTGGTGACGATCATTATCGGATGATGGCTGAAACTGTGTTTGAGACATGTATAAGGCTGACGAGATGCCTATTTTTCCCAATGGAGGCGAGAACCTTAGTCCTGCACGGCATACAATATTCAATCTCTGCGGAACAGCAGATAGATGTTTTAAGGCGCAACTTGAAAAAATTGGAGCAATATAAAAGCTAACAAAGTGTTCCTTTGGATCGGATACTAGCGAGTTTCGTTCTTTGAGCCCTTTCCTCGTACAACGCAGCTCCCATATTGCGACATCCAGAGCTACAATAGATCACATAAGAAAATATACAACTTGATCAGCCAACTCGATCTTTGCTTGCTCAATATGCTTCTTACATGCATCAACTATTTTATTTATTAACTCGATTTTTAAGTCTGAACTTTTCATTAGTTTCTCGCCTTTGCAATCTCTGTCCATTGCTGTAAGACACTGACAACCCCATCCCTATCTCCACGAACTGGAGATAACATTTCCAAGAGTTGCCCTTGAGGTATAGTGCCATGTTGTCCAGTTATGTTTGGTGCCCAAGTTAAATTTTCACGGTTTAGTAATGGGTTGATTCCAACCTCTTCAAAGATACGTCTATTTTCGACTGCTGCTGGGCTACTACTCCCTTTGTCCACCAAATGGTGGGCGTGGCTTGGTTGACCTGGATACTGCGTACCAGAGATCTCTTCATAATACCTTTTCCAATCTCCCTTCCATAAGTTTTCACCACGCTTTAAGGAACCCTGATAAACTGCTTCCTGGATTTGAGCAGGGGTTAACCCTTCATCGACTAAGCTATTAAATCCCCGGGCAGATCTGAACCCAGCAAATTCATCAACTAGACCTTCGAATCGTGCCGCACTAATACCATACCATCAGGGATATGTGGTTTGTCTGGAACTAATCTTCTTCAGAGAAGTATATCCACTCATACGAATCAGAAGGCTTTCCACTTTCAAAGAATGTACCCACAACGGAGACCAAATCCTCCCAGTTTTTAGAAACTTGGTACTCTGGCCAGTATTCCCCAGCTATATCAATCTTTGAATCATTATTTTCTGAAGCCTTAAAAAGATATTCCTCATCCTCATCAATAAATATTCCAATGTGATAATTTCCTGGCTTTCCAATAATAGCCATATGAGTGTAATCGTCCTCTGGACCAAATAGCGATAGGAATTCAATTTCACCCTCGTCGATTAATCGAAGCTTTTTCTTCACGTCATCCCATGCTGGATTATCTAGATGCTGTTTAGCAGCATCTCCTACATTTCGATAAGATAAGCTCACTACATATTCATTTATTTCGGCCATCTCAAGCCACCTTTTTTCGTAGGTTTAAAATCATCTGGTCCATTGAAGATCACTGTATTGGAAGGTTGACGCACCTCTAATCGTTGCAGTTCAAGCTGGGTAGCCATTTTCTT
Organism: Reinekea sp.; assembly: GCA_037389025.1. Lineage (GTDB taxonomy): Bacteria > Pseudomonadota > Gammaproteobacteria > Pseudomonadales > Natronospirillaceae > Reinekea. Next base: position 5,362 of record JARRJP010000127.1, read on the forward strand.
AAGATCCGACTGACAGAAAGAACAAGCGTCCTTTCCATGAATAGTAAGAACAGCATCACCACCTCTATTACCAGCCGCATGAGACTGTCCTAAAGTACCAATTTCAGCATGAGTGTCTGATGTAGTGTTATTAGGCTTACCAGCCAGCGCACGTTTTTCATTATAAATAGGTAAAGGCTGATCAGTTGAACTTGCTACATTCCTAGCCGTCTGGTTTACATCGTAAAAAACCTGTCCATTGTGTTCCAATACAGCCTCAACTTGAAGGTTTTGTTCATTTACACCATTAGCATTTCGTAGTTCAGCCAAACCTTCAACTGAATTAGGGTTGTTTGAAACAACTTCACTCCCCAACACTTCCTCGCTACCAGCATCGTACTCTTGCTCCGCTATTTTACCGTCTTCCTTCGTTTCCTCAACCTGCTTTTTACGCCTTTCCCGTTCCTCCTGCTCATACCCGTATTCCCCACGCGCTTTCAGCACCTCCAGCGGCACTAGATCATACCGTCTGGCGACCAGCACATTCCTGTGATTGTTCATCAACGCAGTGGAGATTATCTGTTGAGCGAATATTGAGTTGATCCTGTTGCCTCCGATATATCGCCAGTGGTTGTGATGGCCCCAGTACAGTTCATCTCGCGCCGGTTGATCATCTGGCCCTGTATATTCGAACATTGGAGCCATCGGCGGTGTAGAGCGTTTCACCAGAACGACTCTTCCGACTTCGATATCATGGATCAGTCTTTTCAGTTCAGATTCACCGAATTTAC
>JARRJP010000128.1:0-11167 GCA_037389025.1 Reinekea sp.
GGGTTGGTTGAGTCGAGTTTCTTTGACAAACTCTGTACGTTAGAGTTTTTTTGAACTGAGTTCAAGAGTGATGTGTTGGTGTTTGCGCTGTATATAACCTGAATCCGTGACGCCATAGTGGGTGTAGGGTGTAAGAGCTTGATTGCTATTTGTTGTTCAAAAATTGCCGGTGCACCATAGGTTCACCCCAATTTTTGGGAAGTAAATAGGAATCAATGGCTTGCGCACTGCGCCGCTATGGAGTCACGGATTCAGGTTTAATGCAGCAGCACTGGGGGATTTGAAGCCGACTCCTGCAAGCAGACTTAGGGAGGCCTGCTCCCATCTTTTATACAGTTCCAAAGAGATTAAAATCTTTGTTCGTGGCACACATGACTCTGATAACCATCGATTCGTTCGACTCGAAGAACGAGCGCATATCGGACGGTTTGAAAACGAGTTAACAGGTTGAACGTAAATCAAATCATTGACGATGCCTGTTTCTATTTGTTTGGGTGTAATAATAATGAAGGTAAATAAATACAATCCTCACTATTTATGTATTCATAGGTCTGAACGGATGAAAGAGTATTGAGTTGTTGACCGATTAGAAAAGCCAGCCCTACCGGCCCGGCAATAAACAGATGCACTGTTCCTTTTTGGCTGGCTCGGTAATCATCCATTGCCTGAAACAGACCATCTACAGCCCTTTTTGCAATATCCACTGCCTGAGCTGCGTTAAGCGCAGAGTATTTCCCGCTTTGGAATTCCTCAGGCGCAACATTCACAATGGCCCTTAAGGGCAAATCCTTAGCTATCTGATTAAAATCATATACAGCATTCTTGGTAACTGAAACCAACAGTGCGTAGTCAGTACCTGAAACACTCTGCGTTGTTGTCGTAACCTTGAAGGCTGTCGATTCGGGAGGTATTTTTATATGCCACAAATCGTCACTGTCTTTAGGTTTCAAAGCAGTATGGCAAGTTGCCAATGGTGAAAAGACAACTCCTAATGCAGTAGAAACGGATAAACAGAAAGAACCACTGAGTTCAACCTTCCGCCCTGGTGTCTTAGCAATAATTTCATTCTTAATGGTTAAAAATGCGTCTTTAATAATCTCTTCGTACTTCTTATCTTTTAGAACCCGCCCATGGTCAATACGGTGACACAGATCTATATTAAGCGCGTAACCAGGTTCCTTATCCAGAGGACTGAAGGTAGCTATCCTGATTTTCACTGGCTCATCAGGTTTCAGCTCTTGGTGAACTTCCAATAACCGATTGCGTAATACTTCCCTGGCAATATCCGTCGCAAAGGCTTCATCAACAGGAGAATCACTTTTTAAAACGTTAGTACTATCCGCCCTAACCACCCCTTTAGCTGGCCCTAAAACTTCATCCAAATCACCATAATCAATACCGACAGCGACCGGCAGTACAAAAAACTGATCTTTATTTATTACCCTTTTAAAAATAAAAGGAGCTTCAACCATACGAATCATGCCTGATTTCTCAACATCCCGAGTAACCAGCATGACAGCACAAGCGGTTTTCGTGTCTTGTAAGACTTCTTTGATCGTATCTTCAGTCACTCCGGCTTTCAGGTCATTGATATCCTGCCACGGTAAAATACCGTGATCACACAATGCATCTGCAATTAAAGTAACCTCATCAATATGTTCTCGCTTGTAGCTTAAAAAGCAGATACCTGTCGCTTCGGTCATTATTTTCTTCTCCCATATGACGACACCTCCCTGTTGGTCTTGTTGAACTCAGCAATATCAGGGAAAGCTCCCATTTCAAAAAAACATGCTAAGCTTGACTAGTCAATTTTACACTGATAATTGCATGCAAGTTATAGTCAATAATATTAGCGATGCAAGTATAGCCTGAATCCGTGACGCCAAAGTGGATGCAGAGTGTAAGAGCTTGATTGCTATTTGTTTTTCAAAAATTGCAGGTGCACCCATAGGTTCACCCCAATTTTTGGCAAGCAAAGAGGAATCAATGGCTTGCGCACTGCGCCGCTATGGAGTACTCCACTCTACGGCGGAGGTATTGAGGCTGGCGTTATTGATGAGGAGATGCCAATTCGAGCCAGTAGCATTCGCGGCCAGCTCAGGTTCTGGTGGAGAATTACCTGCAGTGCAGGGCTTGAATCATGGAAATTATTTAAGCAGGAAACTGCAATTTGGGGTGGAATTGGCAGTCAAGGGGCAATAGCCAGTCGCGTTGAAATAAAAGTCACTGATATTCAGCATTTCAAGACAGATTCAACTTTTACTTTTGTTCCAGACAAAAAGCTCTCTAACAGAGCAACAAGAACAACAAGTGCAAATTGCACTACGTTGGTGGGCTTCATTCGGAGGTCTGGGTGCCAGGACTAGACGAGGGCTTGGCGCAATTAAAATAGCCCAGCTTGATCCAATTAAACCTAAAGACGTTGAAGCCTTGAATGGCAAAATTGCATTTCCTCCTAAGAGCAATAATAATTCTATCTCGGCGTGGAAGGATGCAATCAACCGTCTTAAGAAATTTCGACAAGAAAAAGATATCGGGCGTAATCCACCAAGCCCTAATTCAGAAAGCCCCGCCGGTCAAAGCCGTTGGCCTGAAGCAGACTCAATACGAAACTTGTCAGGCTGTTATCTCAATGAAGGCAGTGCAAAACACAAACCCGATAGTACCGAAACAAATTTATTTCCCAGAGCGGCTTTTGGTCTACCAATAGTTTTTCACTTTAAGGATGGGCCTAAAGGTTCAGATTCTAGTTCAAAACAGAAGGCTTTAAAACAACCGTTGAAGTTTCTCAACCAGGTCTATCAACAGGCCCCGCAACATTGGCCAGAGAATAGTGAGAGCCAGAAAAAACAAGCAAGCTCAATCAAACCAATGCAAAATCGCAATGCAGATGACCCTCTTTCTGCATTTATGCAATTTTTTAAAAAGGGACACGAATGACTCAGTATCTTTTAGCCATCAGCTTAGGCCCGGTACAAAGCCTGATTGAAGCTGGGCGTAAAACACGCGACCTCTGGTGTGGCTCATGGTTATTATCCGAAGCAGCCAAAGCGGCGGCGCTGACCTTACAGAAATACCAGCCCGGATGTTTAATATTCCCCTGCCCAACCAACCCGAATCAGGACCTACAACCCCAATCTCAGTTTCAGGAAGAACAGGCCAATATCGCCAATGTTATCCGTGCATTGGTAACCGTTGACGATGAAGACCATTTGCGCAAGCTGGCAAGGGATTCGCAAAATGCGGCAGTTAACCAAATCATAGAACTATCAGAAAAGGCGCGAAAGTTATTGGGAACGTTACCTCTCCATAAGGATATCTGGGACAAACAGAAAGATGATATTCTGGAAACATTTGCCGTCTGGATTGAACACAAGGAGGAGAACTATCCAGCTCAATCCCAAAGGCTCAGTTCACTGCTAGCGGCTCGAAAAAGCAGCCGCGATTTTGAAGCCATGAAAAATACCCGCGTTGGTATTCCCAAATGCTCGCTGGACGGCGCATTCGAGTCGGTTATTAATATCAGCCACAAGAAACGAACGCTGGGTAACTATCAGCGGGAGTTGCGCAGGCTGGCCATTTTTTCCGGTGAAGAGCTGGATGTTTTGGGTGTAACCAAACGCATGGCTGGAGATGCTGAACAATTTACACCCTTTGCGCGCATCGCTGCCGATAGCTGGCTTAATAATTGGCCGGAAGATGTACTTTCCCGCCTTAAAACAGCCTATCAAGCACTAGTACAACAAAATCTGGCAACCAGAGTGAAGGGGAATTCGGGTATTTATGATAATTTCCCTTATGACGCTCAATTACTTTTTTCAAGCAGACTCGATAATGCGTTGACGGAATTCAGTACCCAAAATGAGTTACCACTTATTCACGCGCTATCATCAGCTCTGCAAAAAATTGAAACCCGTCCTATTCCATACGGAGTGTTACTCAAGGCTGACGGCGACCATATGAGTGAATTGTTAAAAAACGCAAAAACGGTTAATCAATCTCGAAAAATATCCACAGCGTTACATAGTTTTGCCTGCTCAGTACGCAGTATCGTGACTAGGCACCGTGGTCATGCAATCTATTCAGGGGGCGATGATGTGTTGGCTCTTCTGCCTTTAAACAGTGCCATTGATTGTGCAAAAGAACTGGCGAATCAGTTCAGCCAGACTATGAAACCTGTAAGCCTCGAATTGGGCTTAAAACCCGATAAAATGCCAACGCTTTCAGTGGGCTTGGCGATTGGTCATATCATTCAACCAATGCGACAACTGCGTAACAGGGCAATCAGAGCTGAAGGGCTGGCTAAAGGCCATGCCTTATCCGAGGTTAAGCAACAGCGAAATGCATTGGCTATCTGCCTGGGGATTCGTTCAGGGCCAGAACTTAACTGGCGTTGCCGATGGAGTGATGATGCTCAGCTAAGTGCCATGAATCGTTATATTGAAGCCTACCGGGAAAAAAATTGCCCCGCCCGACTCGGCTACGATCTACGCGCAATTGCGGCTCGTTTTCACTGGGTACTTGATGATGAGAAAACAGCGGAGCAAGTACTTCCCGGAATTCACCAAGCTGAACTGCAACGTCTATTGGAAAGAGCCAGGCTACCCGGTGGTAATGATAAAAAACTTCACCCGGACTTTAAGAGTTTGCTATTGGCTGAAGCAGAAAAAACCGGCATTGCATCATTGGCAGACCAATTAATTATTGCTCGCTGGCTATCTGCAAGAACAGAAGCAGATATAGGAGAGCAACAATGAGCAATAAAAATCTGAAGCCTTATCTGCTTAAACCCAAAGCACCGTTAATTATTCGCTCCGGGCGCCCGTTTGATGAAATATCTGGTATTGATGCCGCACGCTTTCCCCCGCCTTCGACAATGGCGGGCGCATTACGCACCGCTCATGCACTAAGCACCAACAAAGAGCTGAATCTGGAATTGGCCAAAATTCAAGTAGCAGGCCCCTTACCGGTGACAGTAAACCTGGATGGAGAACCAGTTTCAATACTGGTGCCTAAACCGGCTGATGCTCATTACTATTACAAAGAAGGCCTCCCCCAATTAGTTAGAGCAAGCCCAAAAGCTTTTGCCAGCCATGAAGGTAGTGACCTGAAGGATGGTTTATTGCCACTACAACTTGAAGAAAATTTTTCCGGCAAACCTTTTCGTGGTGGGCCTGAATGGTGGGTACTCGACGACTTGATCACCTGGCGACAAAACAAAACTGCTTTGAGCTTCGAGCAGATACAGCAACAGGGTTGGAAACTACCCGCTGATGATATTCGTACTCATACGGCTATTAACCGTAAATCTCAAACTGCAGCATCCGGCATGTTATTCCAATCAGCGGGGCTCAACATGTGGAAACAATCGGCAGTTAGCTCTCACCCACCAGAATTTTCCATCGGTCTGCTGGGCTATATTGACGGCGATATCAACCCCGGAGTATTGCATTTTGGTGGTGAAAGACGATTAAGTGGTATTGCTTCTTATCCCAATATATCAAGTCAGCTTCAGAACGATGTCTGGTTAGAGAAATGGTTTGCTGACATTAGTCAGTCTCAAGGACTGGCCTTAACGCTGCTGACCCCTGCACTATTTGATCAGGGCTGGATACCAGGCTGGCTGAATGAAACAACCCTGATCGGCACACCACCTGGTTGCTCACGGTTAAAACTCAAACTCAAAGCAGCAGCTGTTGAACGCTGGCGGCCTCACTCGGGATGGGACTTAAACGCCAGAGGCTCAAGAGCCAGTAAAAAAGCCGTACCTGCCGGGGCAACCTACTGGTTTGAAATTCTGGATAACCATAACGCTGATATCGCATCACTCTGGCTAAGCCATTTGTGTGATAAAGAACAAGACCGTCTGGATGGCTTTGGCCTTGCGCTGGTTTTCCCTTATCGCTGGGCATCGGAATAATTTTTTTAGGAATAGGAACCCATGGAACAGAAAATATATCATCTTTATACCCACTCCATTCTGCATTGCGGCACCGGGCATTCGGTCGGTCTGGTTGACCTACCCATAGCTCGTAATCGGGCTACCCACTTGCCATTAGCGCCTGGCTCTTCGGTTCGTGGCGTACTCCGGGATGCCATTACCAATGATCCAGCGGGAGGTGCCGATACTGCGAAAGACTTATTTGGACCGCTTAATGTTTCTGGCAGCTCAGATAGTTATGCCGGGGCGCTTTCTGTCGGTGACGCCAACCTGTTGTTACTTCCTGTACGAGCGTTTCAAGGGGTACTGGCTTATACAACCTGCCCTTTTATTTTGAAGCGATACAACGCTGATATGAATCTTGACTTGGCCGTTCCTGTGCCAAATGCCGACACAGCATTACATACTGATAACAATAAAAATATCCTGAATGACCTAATTGTGCTTGAGGATTTGGACCTTAAAACAGAAGTAGATAAAGCAGATAAAAAAGCTACCGGCAGATGGGCCGATAAAATTGCTGAAATGATTTTTGCTAACAGCACAGATGCTCAGGATGATTTTAAAAGAAGATTTTTAATCCTTCCTGATGAAGTTTTCATCTACCTGGCAGAAACTGCAATGGAAATTCGTACCCGTATTCGAATTAACTCAGAAACGGGGGTCGTACAAGATGGTGCCTTATGGACAGAAGAAAATTTGCCACCCGAAACCGTTCTATGGGGAGTGTATGCTGTTTCTGATTCTCGCAAGGAGAAAAGCACCAAAGAAGCGGCCGAACTTTCTAAGCATTTGTCGAAACCCCGGCTATTGCAGCTAGGGGGGAATGCTGGTATTGGCAGTGGCCTGGTTCAATTTCTACCTGTGGAGGCCGAACAATGATGCAACCACGCAGTCATAAAATTGCCCGGACTACATATGATCTGGTAGCTAATCACCAGAACGAAGAGAAGGCTCTGAAGAAGTCCAATGACGAGGGTAAAATCGAATCCAACGATAAGGATAAGCAAAAAGCCTATGGTGCACTGGTGCACAAACTACCAGCAATGATCCTGCAAAACGGCCTGGCACACGCCACTGGATTTTTACTGGCCAAAGGACGTGACGAACATATAGCAGTACTGAAGGATTTAAAAGATGCCTTCAACAAAACAAGCCACTATAACTTTGCCGAGCCGGAGGATTTTCACGCACAGTTAATCAATGCTGACCTGCAAAAAACTATGTATATGACCCGCCATGCCCTTGAAATTGCAGGCTGGATGCGCCGGTATGTGCAGGGTATTCTGAAAATTGGGGCCACGGGTGACAGTGAGGAACCTGAACAGAAGGACCATCAGGAGACGCCAACATGAGTAAAAGGCAACTGGCGCGTAACGCGATAAAAGAACAGATTGAGAACAGCAAGAGTATTCACCCTGGGTTGCTACTGCAAAAAGGTTTGCCTGAAATAGAAAATAATGACCAAGATGAATCAAAGCAAACTGATAGCAACTCACCTCACTGCAAGACAGACCATATTAAAAAAATATGCACACTACCCATAACTGAGGGCTATAAAAAAGCTTTTGATCGATGGTTTGACCTGACAGCCGACTCAGAACGTTTTCAGCACTGTATATTGAAGCTGGAAAACCGTCTGTTTATCGGTCTTTCTGGTACCGGTGCACTGGAAACCGGCTGCGCCTTAAACCATTGCTATGGGATGCCATATATTCCCGGCTCAACCGTTAAAGGGGTTGTTCTCTCCTGGGCAGAAAAACACTTGCCCATTGATAAGCAAGCCATTATTCAACAGTTATTAGGCACCCCAAAAACGGATGAACTGCCAGACTTGGCAGGGTTAGTTAATTTTTACGATGCCTGGTGGGTTCCCATAAATAATACTGGCCCCTTTATTCAGGAAGTAGTGACCAGTCATCACCAGGAATATTATGGCAATTCAGGAAAAACGGCTGCAACGGATCTGGATAGCCCGATCCCGAATGCGCTAATCGCGGTACAAGGCAGCTTTCTTTTTGTTCTGTCAGGCAGAGCTGACTATTGTGAAAAAATTATTGAAATACTTAATCGGGCGTTGTCGGATATTGGCGTTGGTGCTAAAACGGCTGCCGGATACGGATATATGGTAAGTGACAAGGCGCAACTCCAACAACTTGAAAGTGAATCCAAAAATAGAAAAAATTCTTTAGATTATATTCGCGCGACAATAACATTAAATCCAGGTTCTGGCGCAATTACAGCAACTGTGATAATGGAAGGGAAGCCTATAACTACGGCCCCAATAAGAGGCGATGATGCCAAGAAATTAATCGCCAAAATTCCAGAAAATGAACGCAAAGGAAAGAAAATTAAAAGTGGAAATTTACCAGCAATGGCTAGAGTGTTTGAAAATGGCAATAAGTTCGAGCTTCTGGATATAAAAATAGAGTAATACGAAAGCTATGATAATTATATGCAATAATCGCTGTAGACTAAGAAAATGGCACATCGCGACGCGGGGCATCGAAGCAAATGAGTTTCTGTGTGGTAGTGACCGAAGCGGTGCCACCGCGTTTACATGGGCGGCTCGCCGTCTGGTTGCTGGAAATCCGTGCCGGTGTTTATGTCGGTGATGTCAGCAAAAAAATCAGGGAAATGATCTGGTATCAGGTTGGCGAACTGGCGGAAGACGGCAATGTCGTCATGGCCTGGGCCACCAATACTGAATCCGGGTTCGACTTTATCACCTAAATTCCAGTGGTATTTTCGCCTTTGGAATCAATGGGTTATATTTAGAGTATTCCCCACATGCGTGGGGCTTAACCGACCGAGTTGGCCGCTTTCATCACCAAGCAAGAGTATTCCCCACATGCGTGGGGCTTAACCGCCTCAAAATACGAGCTGGAACAGTTCGCAAGAGTATTCCCCACATGCGTGGGGCTTAACCGGCTGATTGCGTCGACTTCCCACAATTTAGGATGTATTCCCCACATGCGTGGGGCTTAACCGGCAATTGCAGAATTCCTGTCGGCTGTTTACACGTATTCCCCACATGCGTGGGGCTTAACCGTCGCCGAGTTCTGGTATGCATTGGAAAATGCCGTATTCCCCACATGCGTGGGGCTTAACCGTGGGGGCAATTGGTGGTCGGTTCAGAAATTTCGTATTCCCCACATGCGTGGGGCTTAACCTTCAGCACGTGCAATGTACTTCACAGTGTTTCCGTATTCCCCACATGCGTGGGGCTTAACCAACAGTTAGCTGATGTCGGTATCGCCGGTGGTGGTATTCCCCACATGCGTGGGGCTTAACCGCTGAAAAAGAGCTTTCCCAGCACAAGAAGCTGGTATTCCCCACATGCGTGGGGCTTAACCTGCAGTCGATTGGACGATAAAATTAAATTAATCGTATTCCCCACATGCGTGGGGCTTAACCAAGATCCGTTTATTAGACGTTTCGCCAAAGCATGTATTCCCCACATGCGTGGGGCTTAACCGCGTACGGGCCATTACTCCGCACCGTCGCCGCTGTATTCCCCACATGCGTGGGGCTTAACCGACGTCGGCTGGTTTGTCGGCGGCCGGTTGCGCGTATTCCCCACATGCGTGGGGCTTAACCACGTGACCAGACTGAACTCCAGGAGCTTCAGCTGTATTCCCCACATGCGTGGGGCTTAACCGCGCGCATGACAACTTTGCCGGGGTCGATATACGTATTCCCCACATGCGTGGGGCTTAACCGCTTTGGGGCAACACCGATAACTGCGTGAGATAGTATTCCCCACATGCGTGGGGCTTAACCGGTTTGTTCTAAACTCATCGCAGGGGTTCCTCTGTATTCCCCACATGCGTGGGGCTTAACCGCCTACTGGCAGAATATATGAAAATGAACCAGCGTATTCCCCACATGCGTGGGGCTTAACCGGTTCGGATGGAGGAAGTAGACGTCTACGACCCCGTATTCCCCACATGCGTGGGGCTTAACCGAGATCAACACGCACAGTATACCCCGATCCAGAGTATTCCCCACATGCGTGGGGCTTAACCGGTCACGATAGTTATTGCGCTTGAGCCACTTCTGTATTCCCCACATGCGTGGGGCTTAACCTTGATCACTGGAAATGGCAAGAGGCTTATGATCGTATTCCCCACATGCGTGGGGCTTAACCGTCTTCCCCATACATTTTCTGGAACTCATCGTCGTATTCCCCACATGCGTGGGGCTTAACCTCACAGTCGGCGACGAGCCAATAGATACAACGAGTATTCCCCACATGCGTGGGGCTTAACCGTAGGTGGTAGTGGTGAGATTTTACGAGTTAGAGTATTCCCCACATGCGTGGGGCTTAACCGTTAGCTCAGTTCTGCAACGGCGCGGTCTACGGGTATTCCCCACATGCGTGGGGCTTAACCGAACGAGGGCACCCCGGCCAGTCTGCCGGTTGTGTATTCCCCACATGCGTGGGGCTTAACCGCTTACCTATACTCATTCGTGCCTACTCAGAAGGTATTCCCCACATGCGTGGGGCTTAACCGCGCGCGGCCGGGTTCCAGCGCAAGCAGGACGAGTATTCCCCACATGCGTGGGGCTTAACCGTGGTTCATCGCCATCTCGAGGAGCAGCTCGGAGTATTCCCCACATGCGCGGGGCTTAACCGTTCTCAGCGATTTCCCCGGTAGGGTCGTCACTGTATTCCCCACATGCGTGGGGCTTAACCGGGCCCGTTCAGCCACCGACGGTGGACCACCTTCATGCGTGGGGCTTAACCGGGCTGTGGTCCAAATCCCCGCAAATCCCCAGCGTATTCCCCACATGCGTGGGGCTTAACCGGTTTCCCGACGAAACACATAACTATCATCAGGGTATTCCCCACATACGTGGGGCTTAAACGGCTCTAACCATTTTTCACCAACGGCTTGTTTCAGTATTCCCCACATGCGTGGGGCTTAACCGATATCGGCACGATCCAAAGCGGTCGGCCATCTGTACTCCCCACACCCCCAGGGCCTAACCTAAATTGAGTTATCACCAGCCCGAAGGGCATTCCCCGCAGACAGAAGGCTACCTAATCCGCTCCGGCGCGGTATAAACAATCTGCTGTATCAGCTCCATATTGCCGGAAATCTGCCACAGATAATTAATCAGCAATCCCTCATTCAAGGCAGGAATCGTGTTGCCCGCTTTCTTACTGTCCTCGCGGTCATGCAGATGGCTGATCAGGGTTTCCGACAGTGCATAAGTGCG
>JARRJP010000129.1:0-6642 GCA_037389025.1 Reinekea sp.
AGGTCCCGACTAGACCAGTCGACCAAACCGATACCAAGCCACTACCAGCCCACATACTGGCTGCCAAGGCTGAGACAGGTTTAGAGTCCAAGCCAACCAACGGAACCGAGCAGACCACTGAAACCATCGGAGAATCAGATACACCGTTTGTCGCCGTGCGCCGAAACGGCACTCAGGCTAAGGTCCCAACTAAACCTGCCGCCAAAGCTGAGACAGGTTTAGAGTCCAAGCCAACCAGCGGAACCGAGCAGACCACTGAAACCATCGGAGAATCGGATACACCATTTGTCGCCGTGCGTAGAAACGTCACTCAGACTAAGGTTCCAACTAAACCAGCTACCAAAGCTGAGACAGGTTCAGAGTCCAGGCCAACCAGCAATAACCCTGGTGAGAGCGTTGGCAAACCTACCAACGGAACCGAACAGACCACTGAGACCATCGGGGAATCCGATGCACCGTCTGTCGCCGTGCGTAGAAACGTCACTCAGAATACGGGCTCTACTGGACAAGCCTCGCTGCTTGGCAATCTAAATGGTACCCAGCCACCGCAACCGTTCGTACTGGCTGCAAAGGCCAATTCAGATACGGACTCAAAGTCCAAGTCGGTCAGCAATAATCCTCGTAAGTCCATCGGGAAACATACCAGTGGAGCCGAACATACTACTGAGACCATCGGGGAACCGGATGCATCGTTTGTAGCCGTGCGTAGAAACATCACTCAGAATACGGGGGCGACTGGACAAGCCTCGCCGCTTGGCAATCTAAACGGTACCCAGCCACCACAACCGTTCATACTGGCTGCAAAGGCCAATTCTGAAACGGGCTCAAAGTCCAAGTCGGTCAGCAATAACTCTCGTAAGGCCGTCGGGAAACATACCAGTGGAACCAAACACACCAGTAAAACTGATCATATCAGTGGAACCGAACATACTACTGAGACCATCGTGGAACCTAATGCATCGACTGCAGGACTGCCAACAGACGCAACCAAGAATACGGGCTCGACTGGACAAGCCTCGCAGCCAGGCGATCAAAACGATACTAAACCAACGCAAACATTCGAACAGTCTGCAAAGGCCAATTCTGATACTGGTTCAGATTTGCCGGCCAGCAATAACCCTCGTGAGATAGCCAGGGAACGTACTGTTGAGACAACCGGGGACCGCAATACACCAACTGCAGGGCTGCCAACAGACGCAACCAGGAATACGGGCTCGACTGGACAAGCCCCGCAGCCAGGCGATCAAAACGATACTAAACCAACGCAAACATTCGAACCGTCTGCAAAGGCCAATTCTGATACTGGTTCAGACTTGCCGACCAGCAATAACAACTCTCGTGAGGTAGCCGGGGACCGCAATACACCAACTGCAGGACTGCCAGCAGACGCAACCAGGAATACGGGCTCGACTGGACAAGCCCCGCAGCCAGGCGATCAAAACGACACTAAACCACAGCAAGCATTCGAACTGTCTGCAAAGGCCAATTCTGATATGGGTCCAGGTTTGTCGCCAAACCCTAAAAACGATACCAATCCACTACCAACACACATACTGGCTGCAAAGGCTAATTCTGATACTGGTTCAGATTTCGAGCCAGCCAGCGATGACCCTAGTGAGGCAGTCGAACATACAGGCAAGAAACGGGTAAGAACAGACACCAGCTCATTAGAAGACTCAAGCGGTGCTGAGCAGGCTATACAGATGACGGCAACAATGGCAGAAACCATTCTGGATGGGATGCAAGCACGGCCACTCACGAACTCAGCCGCCGCGCGTATAGAACAACTACAGGCTCTGATAGATCGCCTTACCAACCAAGTGTTGACTTCCGTTCCCGGTGCGGAGAAACAGATCTGGATGACGATTTCATCAGGCCCGTTAAAAGGCACTCAAATCAGGGTACTACGTCACAAAGGAGAACTTCAGTTCAACTTTATGGTGGCAAATGATGAAACCAAGGCGTTCTTAACATCACTCAATAGCGACATATCCGCATCTTTAAAGCAGAAGTTACCTGGTGAAAGAATCAGCGTGAGGATTCGCAACGGCAAGCAGACTTCTGATGAGGATGGGGATGAAAGTGAAGATAATAACTATCGCATAACCCGCAATAATCGGGACTTGAGTAGCAACGAGGATGAGAATGACGGCCGTTAAACGCTTACGTTTGCCACAACTCAGTCAGGTTCAGGTAATACTGAATAACCTGCTGAACTCGCGTGACGCTGCCGCTCCAGTGGTCATTGATGATCTGCCGCTAACAGTAAAACTCTGGCAGCGGCGTCCAGTATCAGCAAAGCTTAGCATTGGCTTACGTAGCCAGGGCGAGAATAGCTGGTTGATGCTGGAAGAAGAAGCTATTTCAAAATTATTGGGACCAGAGCAGGACGCTACCATCTATCCAGATGATTTTCTGTTTGCAATCCTGAAAGTGAAATTGCATGAACCATTGCAGCATGCATTTGCTGCCTTTGGTTTGGAACTTGATACGCTGACCATCAGCCGGGAAATACCGGACCTTATTGAAGGTCCTGTACTGTGTGTATCCGTTGGTGACGAGCAAGGCACCGGTTTCGCCGCGCTGCACCCTTCTTCAACACTGATTAAACGGTTAATCACGTTTCTGAAACACCAGCCCACTCGCATAACCGGCCTGGCCGATAACCTGCCGATCGCGGTGGAAATCAAAATTGGCAGCCAGTTGCTGAGTTTGCGGGATATTCATGGTCTGAAACAAGGTGACATTTTGATGTTGTCACCCGCTATCAATATTAGTCGCCCATTGTTGAGAATTCCCGGCTATGGCGCATATCAGACAGAACTTACTAACAGTAGCATAATCGTGGTGAGCAACATGATCCCTGAAGATTCCTTTCTACCTGAAACACATATTGAAGAAACCAGCCTGAGTCAACTTGAATTGAGCGTCGATTTCCAGCTTGGCAGCATTCAAATGACACTGGAAGAACTATCCTCGCTGGCCGAAGGCAGCACCTTTGATCTAGGCACGCTTAACCGGGCACCGGTTTCGGTCAAGGTGAACAACCAGATAATTGCCCACTGCGAACTGGTTGAGATCGAAGGTCACCTTGGGGCACGAATTATGAGTATGGCAGGCAATCCAGACCTCACCCTGGAGAGTTACGATGACTGACATACAGGCGGTTCCGTTAATAGGGACATTATTACTGCTATCGCTGATTCCCTTCCTTGCAATCATGACAACATCCTTTATCAAACTGGCCGTTGTGTTCAGTTTGTTAAGAAATGCTCTGGGTATTCAACAGATCCCACCGAATATGGCACTTTATGGCCTGGCAATTGTATTATCGATTTACATTATGGCACCGGTTGGCTACCAAATTTCCGATACAATTAAAGAAAAAGGTATCAGCCTTAATGAAGATACATCACTAACCGAGTTGGCTAACACGGCTATCAATCCGATGTCAGACTTTCTAAACAAACACTCATCCGAAAAAGAACGCTCTTTCTTTCTGGATAGCGCTCAGGAACTCTGGCCAGAAGAGTATGCAGGACGGTTGGACAGTAACAGTCTGCTGGTTCTGGTTCCATCATTCACCATCAGCGAATTGAAATCCGCATTTGAAACCGGCTTCCTCCTCTATCTGCCATTTATCGCTATTGACCTGATTGTTTCCAATATTCTGCTGGCAATGGGAATGATGATGGTATCGCCAATGACCATTTCACTGCCATTCAAGCTGCTGTTATTTGTCTTGCTTGACGGCTGGACGCGTCTTACTCACGGCCTGGTTTTGAGTTATTTATGACAGAAGCAGAAGTTATACACTATGCCAGTCAACTGCTAATGCTGGTGTTGGTTTTATCAATGCCGACCGTAGTTGTTGCAGCGCTTGTCGGCACCCTGGTAAGCCTAGTGCAATCGTTAACGCAGATTCAGGATCAGACACTGTCGTTTGCCATTAAACTGATTGCAGTATCAATCACCATTATGCTGACCGCTCGCTGGTTGGGTATTGAGATCTACCACTTTGCGCTGAACATCCTTAATCATATCGAACTGATTGGCCCGGCATGAGTATTAACCTTGTTGAAGAATCGATAACCCTAATGATCTTCACTACACCGCGGCTGCTTGCTGCGATGTCAGTGATGCCCTTTCTGAGCCGGAACTTTTTTGGTGGTGCACTGATTCGTAATGGTATTGTGCTTAGTCTGTCGATCTTTCTGTTCCCAGTTGTTGATGCCGGTTATCAGCCGTTTGAATTATCGCCCTTGCTTTACGGGCTGATCATTGCCAAAGAAGCCGCCATTGGTTTCTGCCTTGGCTGGCTGGCTTCACTCCCTTTCTGGGCACTCGAAGGTGTAGGATTTTTTATTGACAACCAGCGTGGTTCCACCATGGCCAGCGCCCTGAATCCATTAACCGGGTCACAAGCCTCGCCGATAGGTATTCTTCTGGTACAGTCATTTATGACTATATTCTTTCTCGGTGGCAATTTCCTGATGCTTCTGAAAGCTATTTATACCAGCTATGCAATGTGGCCGGTATTTTCGTTCTTTCCCCACTTTCACGTAGCGGGCATAGACTTCTTTATGGCGCAGCTTAGCTACCTGATGTATCTCATTGTTGTTTTTTCAGCACCAATCATCGTTGCCATGTTTCTGTCCGAGCTGGGTCTTGGTTTGGTAAGTCGATTTGCACCACAACTGAATGTGTTCTTTTTAGCGATGCCAATTAAGAGCATTATCGCAACCGCTATGCTGACCTTTTATGTTGCTATACTCATGAGTGAATTCAGCACCCGCTACTTAAACGTAGCAAACCTGTTTACTTCCGTTTTTGAGCTTTGGGATAAGTACTGATGAGCGGTGAAAAGACTGAAAAAGCAACACCCAAAAAATTACAGGACGCACGCAAGAAAGGTCAGGTTCCCCAAAGTAAGGACATTGTTTCGACAGCCACCCTAACCTGTATGATAGTAATACTGCTGGCGGGCTCAAACTTTTACATGACTCATTTCTCAATATTGATTGGGCTGCCGGATAAATATATCGGGACTCCGTTCCTCGAAGCGTTACCCTTGATTATGGATGATGTTATACACGAAATCGCGCTGCTTTCCGGAATCCCTATTATCTTTGTGATGGCCACGGCAATACTGGCTAATTTCCTGCAAGTCGGCGCAATTTTCTCCACCGATCCCATTACTCCGAAATTCGAGAAAATGAATCCGATTAAAGGCTTCAAGAATATATTCAGCATAAAAAATCTGATTGAGTTTATAAAGTCTATTATCAAAGTATCGGTACTATCATGGATCATTTATGTCCTGATCAAAAACCACCTTAACGATTCGGCCAAACTACACTACTGTGAGCTTCAGTGCATTCCTACCTTTACCGGCTCTTTGGTTAAAATACTATTCCTAGTTACCATTCTGGTTTTTACTGTCATGGCAGCAGCGGATTACTTCATACAAAAGCAACAATTCATGAAACAGCAGAAAATGAGTAAAGATGAAGTTAAACGCGAATACAAACAGACCGAAGGCAGCCCGGAAATAAAAAGTAACCGGAAACGCTTCCACCGTGAATTGATGAATAGCTCCACCCCTATGCAGGTCAAAAAAAGTACTGTCATTGTTACGAACCCAACTCACCTGGCAGTTGGTATTTTTTATGACAAGAATAATGAAGATAGTGTGCCTGAAGTTACCGTCAAAGGCGCGGATAATATGGCTCAATTGATCAAAGAAATCGCCAAAGCGGAAAATATTCCAATTATGGAAAACGTACCGCTGGCACGTGGTTTATGGGCCACAGCAGATGTCGGGGACTATGTGCCAATGGACCTGTTTGAGGCAGTTGCTGCAGTGCTGCAATGGGTTGACTCGCTTGAGGATGAGTAGTACAGCCTGGACATTTCACCAACAATGATAATGTCCCACAGCTCTTGACCTATAGTGAATTTTCCAGGCCTGCTTCATCAAGCAGGCTCCTTATTCTCACCTGAATCCGTGACTCCAGAGTGGATGCAGGGTGTAAGAGCTTGATTTCTATTTGTTTTTCAAAAATTGCAGGTGCACCCATAGGTTCACCCCAATTTTTTTTGGGAAGCAAATAGGAATCAATGGCTTGCGCACTGCGCCGCTATGGAGTCACGGATTCAGGTCTCATCTATTGATGTCTGCCTGACCAGCCACTTTCCATTGGTTTATGGATCACGACCACCACTCAAAACCAATCCCGATACCGAAAAACACAAAACTTCCGCAGAAAGCCCGGCTTCATCGAACCACAGTTCTCTCGCTGCTGAGTATTGCAGCGTTTGCCTTTTTTATACTCTTCGTAATACTGGGGTGAACAACTGAGCAGATAGTCTTCATACACTTCCACACTGACTGGCCGCTGCGCAATATCGTAAAAATTGGTGATATCGCTTAGGCGAGGGTTTGCCAAGCTCAAAATAATTTGATCGATATTAGGTAAAGCCGCCAGTGGTGATATATCCGTAACGTCATGATATGAAAGATCGATATACTCAAGTGAGGTTAGGTTTTTCAGCATGCTGATATCGGTGATAGTGGGCTTTGATTTCCGTAAGTCCAGTTTTTTTAGTCCAGTTAAATACCGTAGCTGTTCCAAAGCGTCA
>JARRJP010000130.1:0-7412 GCA_037389025.1 Reinekea sp.
CGTGAATGGTGCCTCGTTTATCTTCACGCAAAGTTCGCCCTGTCCAGTCCAGTAATTCCAGATAGTCTTCCAGCTTAAAAGGCAGACCTTCCGGCATGGGTTGGCGAGGATTACCAACAAATGGAAACAGGGTTTTGGGTTGATTTGGATGGCTTTGTGTCTTTTCCGTCTGCTGAGCGCTTTGGATGCGCTTTTTGGCGGAGGTGTAGTCGGACTGTTCGGGCGTTTCGGCTAGTTGAGCGCGAACGGGGTTAAGATCAACATAGGCCATACAGGCTGCAAGCGCCTGTTCATCCAGCAGGGCTTGAGATTTGAAGCGGCTTTCCCAGAAATGCCCGGTGCATTGGTCTTCCTTATTGGCTTTCCGGGAAATCCCTTCGTTCAGCACGCGCATAAACCAACTGAGATCGCCCAGACGAGTTCGCCGTTGTTCGGCTAATTCCTGAATCACTTGACGCTCGGCATCGCACAGCGGTTCCTGATTGAGATAACGCTGAACCAGCCGATTACCTTTGAACAGACTGAACCAACGATTCAGTACGTCATCCATGGATAGGCGGGCTTGATCCGATGCATTGATGTGCAGTACCACATGATAGTGATTGGACATCACGGCATAGGCGCAGACATCGATACAGAAGATCTGACCTAAATCCTGAATACGTTGCTCGATCCAGGCTCGTCGGTGTTCATAATCAATCCCCGTCTCGCGATCTTTCCCAGCAAGAAATGCTCGCCGTACGCAGCGAGAAACGCAGTGATAGTATGGGGTAGCCTCTAATGAGACCTGAGCACTCCTTGGCTTCGGCATGAGATGATCCTTAATAATGACGATGCTGTATATAAAACCAGTATTGGTGAGCTTCGTCAACTCCTAAAGAACTCCTAAAGTGACTGTCCACGATTCTCGACTAAAGTGGCTGTCTACGATCCATGTCCACGATCCACTACTAAAGTGACTGTCCTCGATCCTTCCCTCGATCCTTCCCGATCCTTCCGTCCTCGATCCTTCCTTAAAGTGACTGTCCTCGATCCAGTCGGTCCACGATCCAGTCCACGATCCTCACGATTCTCGACGCGATCCTCTATCTTATTAGTCCACGATCCTTATCCTCTTTGGCTGCACCTGCAATTTTCGAAAAACAAATAAAAATTAAGCTCTTACACCCTGCATTCACGGAAGAAGTCACGAATTCCGGTTTAAGTTATTTTCCGATCTCTAGCTGTATAAATACTGTTCACTCTGGCAATAAATTGTGAGCAAGCTAGCAATTTTGACCAATAACATGACCCCTGTTTAGCACAAAAAAACAGTGATTGATAGGATTGTTAGCTAAGACCTGAATCCGTGACTTCAGCTAAGAAATTCCATTCGTAATGAGTTGCGGGGAAAGGTCCTCCCCGCAACTAAAATAGGGAAAATAATGTCTACCACAACCAACTCCATAAGCAATCCAAATGAAGTCATTCAAACCAGTTACTTAACCGAAATAGTTAACATTTCACCTTGTGGCAAGGTTTCAGTCAGATTAAATCAAGCCGAGGTAGCCGTGCAGTTGTTTGTGCGTGGCCTACCCGCTTTGAAAGAGGGAGATTCTGTGCTTGTCGATGTCTTGGCGAATGGCAACGTCATCGTTCGCTCAGTCGTAGAATCTTTTCAGCACAAACGCAGTGTTATTGAGTTTACTGAGGAAAAAGGGCATGCACAGATTGCCATGCCAGAGCACGTAGACAGCTTCAGTATTGCACTGGGTAACGCCCAGATAGAGCTCAATCGCAATGGTAACTTACGCTTAAACGGTGAAACCATTGTGAGTAACGCCAGCGGGTTAAACCAGCTTTTAGGTAAGCCCGTCAGCCTGAACTAAAGGCGTGGGAGAACAGTAATGATCAACCACAACCTTTTACTTCAACAGCATAACGTGGGTGCTAACTCGCTCATTAAACAAAGAGCGCGTGTGACGAAACGCTTATGTAATGGCTCTCGTTTCCAGGCTCTGCATCGGAGATTGATCGGGCATTTAAGTTTCTTGGCTGAGAGTCAGAAAGACTTTGATTGGACCGACAAAAAGCGTTTGGTTCAGAACCTCTGTACCTTTGCACTTACGCCCGCTTTTCATTCCGATGTAACACGCACAGCGGCACAACTTGTCGAGGCTCACCTGTTTTTGGCTGAGCAACTTGATGCTGTGTTCGATGCTATTGATATAACCGGTCACATGGTTTGGCAGCCGGTATTACAGCACATCGTGCAGCAACAACTCCTCAATGATGAAACGATCTGCAAGCTAGCCGCACGGTTTTCGCCGTTGCTTGAAATCCCTGAGCGGCTCACATTACCAGCAGCGACAGCACTTCATCCGGGTCAACTCACCCTATTGCTGCGCCAATCGAATGCTGATATTGACAGTCTCCTTCAAAGAGCCACAGCAACAGAGAACACAAATGAATTCCAGCAAGACCTGACTTGGCTGGCTCTAAGCCTGCACAAAAAAGGTCATGAACAAACACATTCGAATTTAATGCATTGGTTTGAAATCGCACCGGATTCCGCTTGGGTATACCACGCAATGATCGCGACAGGCCGTGAGGCATTCACGGATGCTCTGCATCAAGGGGTTAGAAACGAAGTCATTGAGGCATCCGCCCTGGCTTTTCACGGCGATGCCGCCCATCTGTCGTTTTGTCTTGAGTTGTTGGAGAGCCCTCGCTTTAACCTACCTGCCGCAGAACTTTGGCAACTCATGACAAACAAGAGTTTGTCTCAAATACCACGTTTACAAGCCGTTGATGAGCAATCTACCGCAAAAGGCAAAGGCGAGTGGGTGAGTGTTGAAGAAGCTCGAAGCCAACTCACGCAGCTAAACAACGCAACAGCACTCTGGCAGGGTAAGCCCTACAGCACGCAAGCGTTGAGTTCATGGTGTTTAACGGCTTTTGGTGCGTCTTGTGAATTGGCATTACAGTCCATATGGGCGAACTCTTCTGTTGACTGCGCCATCCTGCCGAATGAGCCGCCTGTGCAACGGTTAGCTGCGCTAGGAGGTGCCGCCGTATGATAGACATCATCCCCCAGGAACGGCTTAGTGCCCACGCATTTCCAGCTTGGAGTGCTAACGGTGAAAAAGTCTGGGTTGTTGCAGTCAAAGCGTCCTTTCAATACGAATTAGACGGCTTCGTCACGCCTCTGCCCAAAAGCGAACCGCTAACACCAGCAGACGCATACGCAGAAAACGACCCGGAAAAGCAGGCGATCTGCGCCGCGAGTGATCTGGTCCCTTTTAAAGCCGGTTCTGAAATTCTGCTTTACGCTCACGCTGTTAGTCATAAACCAGCCTTGAGTATTAAAGTAAAAGCAGAACTTAAAACCGAGCAAGAAGAATGGGAAAAAGAATTGCTCGCCATAGGACCGCGCCTTTGGAAAAAAAGCATATGGGGCATGGTGCCGGGTGACCCCGAACCCATAACCGATTTACCCATTACTTATGAGTACGCCTTTGGTGGTAAGCACCCAACGAAAGAGAATAAAGTGTATTTACCGAACCCAGTGGGTATCGGTTATTGCGGCCACCACAAAGTCAAAGCGAACCTATTACCTCAAGTCGAATCAATTTCAAGGCTGATAAGCAGCCCGAAACAAAAAATTGAGCCATCTGGTTTCGGGCCGATCAGCATGCACTGGTCACCCAGATACAAGAAATTCCCTGACATAGACGAACAAGCACTCATCAACGAAGACTTTCCTTATATGAGTGACTTGCCCGAGTCGCTTTATAACTGTGCCCCAGAAGACCAACAGTTGCCAAATAAACTGAGCGGACCTGCCAGCTTAAAGCTGACTGGATTAACCCAGGGGCTTTCTAAAGGGCAGCCTCTGCAACTTAATTGGACGATACCTGAAATTGACCTGCAACTTATTAGGCGACAACAAGTACAGCAGCATGCATTGCAGGCCGATACGCTCATAGTGGATACCAGACAAAAGCAACTGCATATGGTGTATCGCCACGCCATCAGTGGCTTGCCAGAGCGCTTTCAGGCACAAGTGGCAGTGCAGGAAAGGAGTGACGACCATGCAACCTAATCAATGGTACATAAAGGCTGCTCGTGCATGCACAGGCCAAGGCTCAACCCCTACCCAGATATATGCAGGGGTTCAGACATTGGGCAGTAATATTCAGCTTAACCCGGCGATAACCGTCGAGTTTGAAGGCGTAAACACCCCCAGTCTGACTTGCCCCATGAATGAACAAGGGTTAACACCCAGCCTTAACCGGTGCGCAAAACTCGCCGCTTATGCCCTGACTGAGTTAGACACCGAACTGCCAGAAACAGCAGCACTTGCGTTGCAAATAGGCACGACACAAAATCAGGATAGCTTTTTAGAAACGTTGGCAGACGAACTTGCCGAACTGGGGCAGTTTCATTTGGTTCATTGGGTTGAAACGATTGAAATAATTGCCATCCAAAAACCTGAAGATTGGCAACAGCTTAAGCCCTTCGATCAGGTGATTTGGCTGAATGCAGATCACCTCATCAACACAAAGTTTATTCAGTCATTGAGTCATCGTATTGCTAACGAAATATATCCAGAAGGCATAGTGGCCGGGGAAGCCGCCAGTGTTCTTTGGTTGAGTAAAAATGCAGCAAACAGCGATTGCCCGGTACTGACCGTACACCTCAGTGCCGTTACCCAACTATCGCAAACGGAAGAGTGGATCCCGGATTGTGAACCGAGCCAATGTCTGCTCATCAACTCTGTCAGCTCTGAGCCAAAGCAGCAAAGTGCATGGTTCCAATGGGTGAGCAAGTATGAAACCGATATCCCCTATAAAGAAGCCCCCCAGCTTTGGCTGGCGCGAAGTTTTGGCTATCTGGGTGCGGCCAGCGCCGGTATTGGCGTTCTATGCGCGTTGGGGTATTTGAACCTACCGGTCGCCACAACATCAACCGCCCTGGTGGTTGACCTCCAACTGGCATCGCAATATCACTTTTATCAAATAGAACAAGGAAAGCATCATGTCCGATAATGTATTGATCAACGGCAGAACTGCGGTACATGCCGGCTCTAATGGCACTCTGACAACAACCGATGTCTGTTTAACTCAGGTTGGTAACGCCACCATTCCCATACCCTATGTGAATGTCGCGCAAAGCAAAGACGCCGACAAAACCGCCAGTAGTGTGTTGATTAATGGCCAGCCAGCCTGCCACGTAAAGTCAGTTTTTGCCAAAAGCACCGGCGATGAAGCAGGGAATCGGAAAGGCATTATCTCAGGTAAAAAAGCGGCTGAAGCCAGCTTTGTTTCCAGCTCGTTTAATGTGCTCATAGAAGGTGAGCCCGCTGTTCGAGCGATGGACATGATGGTGTCCAACGCCAAAAACACACCACCCATGCCACTGATGCAAGCCATTGGTATGCCACCCTTGCCAAAGTCTGTACAAGCACCCGAAGAACTGGAGCCAGAACAACCCAACGTAATTGCTATTGACCAGTATGGTGAAAACCGATCCAGCGGTTTCATTCAAGTAGACGAACCTGACGCATAAGGAATTTGCATGACCACTCAAAGCCTGCCGCTCTCCTGCCCAGGGGTTGCCAGTGATGACCCCCAGCAACGCGAAATGATACTGGAGAATATCTCCGATGGTGAAAAGCAACTGTCGTTCATACTCAGAGACGACAAGCACAACTATTATAAAATTCCATTGTATAAAGGCATGCCCGTTTTAAGGGGCAATAAGCCAGATGCCTGGCCCGTTGCATTGCTGCCGACGTTTTTTTGGCTGTATATTTATGTTAATGGTTATTTATGGCGTGAGCTGCAGGTTATTAGCAAAGGCGATGAAGGGACCCATTTCCGTGACGTCAACCTCGCCTATGAACGCAGCGCCTACCCGCGACCTGCGACAGGCGAGCGTTGTAACGAAGTCGTCATACCCGCACGCCTTAACTACGAGCAAACCCTTGTTGAAGTTGGTTTTTCAGAGCGCCAATGGAGCTGGGAGCGCATCGACCAACTGGGTGGAATGAATGAAGAAGACCCCCGTCAGATGTACCCTAATCAAGGCAACGAAAAAAACATCACCACCTACAGTGAAGGGTTTTGCCGTGAGCAACGAACAAAGCGGTTAACCCTACTTGGCCAGTTAAATGCGTTCGAATCCCACTTTGAAGGCGTCGACCTGGGTAGCCCCATCCTTATGCTTCACAATGAAGCTATCGACCCCTATTACCGGGAGTATTTGCAAACACAATTCGATCAAGGCGTCGCCGCCGTAGTGGTCGATGATGCGATCGGTCAAGCGCGTTACTATGCGCAAAGCCAAAGCGAAATGATGGATATGCTCGACGCAATCGTCAAAGCCATGACCGAAGCCGAATTGCCTCCAAATGCCAGTGCCTACGACATCAGAAACCAGGCAGCCACGCGTCAGCAAGTGGCTAACTGCCGCATTGCGGCGCTTCTGAACAACCAATATTTTGCACCCATTGATCAGCAATTAAAAATCAGCACCTTAACGGATGACGAGCGAGAAGCGTTGGAAGACCGGGTTGACGAACGCGACCTGCTCGACGCCGATTTAATAGAAGAAACTCTGAATCTGGAAGGTTGCGATACGCTTATCTTAAAAGCGCTGGACTACCGCAACGCACTGATCGAACTACTCGACACCCCCGAATTGCTTGCCGCAGTCGAAGACTTCCACAGTCTCGAACATGCTCACTGGTTTTTCTTGCCAGAACTTCTGAGTAACCTGATTGCTCGGCTCAACCAGCCAGTTGCCTTTGCCTATAAAGACCTGTTCTTAGACCTGAACGACTATGCACTTCACCTGGAAAATGACCCAGGGGCCGATTTCCTGCAACGCCTTGCTGGCAGCCACGCGACTGAGCCGCAACACCCCTTGGCAGCACTGATATTCCCCAAAGAAGGGAGCGAAACAGACAACCCACTGAGCATAGATGAAAGCGACCCTACGCCAGAAGAACTGCGTCTTGCCCCCCATAAAATCAAAAACATACTGAAGGGCTTGAACAGCACCACCCACCTTAACTGGCCTAAAATAATCATAGACGGCCAACCGGTCGACATGCACGAGTTCGTTAGCCAAGCCATTAGCCGGTTTACCTTAACCATTGCCAGCGTGCCCCCCTCATTGGATGCAAGCAACGGCGCGGAAAGTGCGATGATTCAAAGCTGGCGTTTTATGGGCCACACCGTACATGCTTTTGGCGCAAAGGTAAGGACGAATGCGCATGGCAGTGTACGTGGGATTCAGGATGCCGAGCAGAAGGTCGGAGAAAACTCATTAACTAAAGCAGACAAAGATAGTGAGCTAAGGATTCGTACTGAAAAACATGAGCAACTGACTGCTAGGCAAGATAAATACGAACAAAAAATTCAGCA
>JARRJP010000131.1:0-16332 GCA_037389025.1 Reinekea sp.
TGCGGGCATTATGGGGGATTGGAGAGCGAATGAAAATTCATAATTTATGACCTGAATCCATGACTCCATCGCGGCTCAGAGCGCAAGCCATTGATTCCTCTTTGCTTCCCAAAAATTGGGGTGAACCTATGGGGGCACCTGCAATTTTTGGGAAACAAATAGAAATCAAGCTCTTACACTCTGCATCCACTCTAGAGTCACGGATTCAGGTTTTGGGGCAATGTAAATCTCTCAGCTAAACTGATGTGAGCTTGATGCATCTCAAGAAGACGATCACCCTCAAAATTAAGATAAGACTAATATACTCCAAAAAACCAGCCGAGGAGATGTGATGAAACTCTCAGACCTCACCCGCCCGCCACTGCAGCAGCATGTTAAGGGCACAGGCCCGGTAACCCGCTATCGTCCCTATTATCAGAACCTGCTCCCACCTTGTAACCAATCCTGCCCTGCCGGTGAAAACATCCAACGCTGGATATCATTGGTCCAGGAAGGACAACTGGAGCAGGCTTTTACCATACTGACTGAAATTAACCCCATGCCGTCGATCCACGGTCGGGTTTGCTATCACCCCTGTGAAGGAGGCTGTAATCGTGGTCATGTGGACACTCCGGTTCAGGTTCACTCTCTGGAACGGTATCTGGGGGACATGGCGATCGAACAGGGTTGGCAGCTACCGCAAATCAACGCGGATACGGGTAAACGTATCCTGATTATCGGCTCCGGCCCGGCAGGCCTTTCCGCTGCCTATCATCTGCGGCGTCAGGGCCATGCTGTTGAAATTTATGAAGTCCAGGATAAGGCCGGTGGCATGATGCGTTATGGCATTCCGGCTTATCGCCTGCCACGCGACATCCTTGATGCGGAGATTAAGCGCATAGAGCAGCTCGGTGTCACCATTCACTGCAATCGGCGCGTTGATAATGTTCTGCACGAAAAACAGCAGGGACAGTTTGATGCGGTATTTATTGCTGTCGGTGCGCCGTTGGCAACTCAGGTGAATATTCCGGCTCGCGATGCCGCCAAGGTGATGGATGCTGTCAGCTATCTGAAAGATGTTGAAGCCAGACAGGCACCGTTACTGGGCCGAAAAGTGGCAGTCTATGGCGGTGGCAATACGGCGATGGACGCAGCCCGAACCGCCAAGCGGCTGGGTGCGGATGAAACGGTGATTATCTATCGACGCGACCGCGCCCACATGCCAGCACACGATTTTGAAGCCCAGGAAGCTCTGGATGAGGGCATAAAGATCAACTGGCTCAGCACCATTACCGAGGTTGAGAAAAACGCCATTCGCATTGAAAAAATGGCTCTCGATGAACAGGGGCGGCCGCAACCGACAGGCGAATATGAAACACTGGATACCAATGCCGTCATTCTCGCTCTGGGCCAGCAGATCGAAGCGAACCTGTTCGATCGACTGGATAATATTGCCATTGAAGATGGTGCCGTTGAGGTGGACTCACACTTTATGACCAGCCACGCTGGCATTTTCGCAGGAGGTGATCTGACGCCAGGAACCCGTTCGGTCACCTTTGCCACCGGCCACGGTCGCAAAGCGGCAATGAATATCGATGCCTGGCTGAATAACGCGATCTGGGAAAAACCGGCCAGCTCACCGGCTATCGAATATCAGGATTTGCATCTGTGGTATCACACCCAGGCTGACGCTTCACAACAACCTGAGTTACCGGTACAGCAACGTATCAGTAATTTTGCGGAAATCATTCAGGGTTTATCTGATTCACAGGCAAAGTTTGAAGCCAGCCGCTGCTATTCCTGCGGCAATTGTTTTGAATGCGATGGCTGCTTTGCGGCGTGTCCGGAAACAGCCATCCGTATCCTTGGCCCGGGCCTGGGTTATGAAATCAACTATGATAAATGCACCGGTTGCGGTGCCTGCGTCTTGCAATGCCCTACTCACGCTATTTCACTTACGCCGCTGGAGCAAACCGGCCAGGAGGCTCAGTCATGAACAATGAAAAAGTCATGAAGGTTATGGACGGTAACGAAGCCGCTGCTGATGTTGCATTCCGATTGTCAGAAGTCTGCGCGATCTATCCAATCACACCATCATCGACAATGGCCGAACTGGCAGATCAGTGGAAAAACGAAGGCCGCAAAAACCTCTGGGGTGATTCACCAAGCATCATGGAAATGCAAAGTGAAGGGGGTGCCGCTGGCGCGATTCACGGTGCTTTGCAAACTGGTGCGCTGTCGACTACCTTCACGGCATCGCAAGGGCTCCTGTTGATGATCCCCAACATGCATAAAATTGCCGGCGAACTGACGCCTGCTGTCTTTCATGTTGCGGCTCGTTCATTGGCCGCGCAGGCGCTGTCTATTTTTGGTGATCATCAGGATGTCATGGCTGTACGCAATACCGGATTCGCGTTACTTGCATCCAACTCAGTGCAGGAAGCGCATGACATGGCGTTGATTGCTCACGCTTCGACGTTGCAAAGCCACATTCCTTTTGTGCATTTCTTCGATGGTTTTCGAACCTCGCATGAGGTCAACAAGATCGAATGGATTGCAGATACCACCATACGAGCCATGATTCAGGATGAATGGGTCCGTGCCCACCGTGCCCGTGCGCTAAACCCGGAACATCCGGTCATTCGAGGTACGGCACAGAACCCGGATGTCTACTTTCAAGCGCGGGAATCTGTTAACCCGTTTTACCAGGCAACGCCAGGTATTGTGCAGTTGACTATGAAGCAGTTTGCTCGCCTGACCGGGCGCCATTACGACCTTGTGGAATATCATGGTGCTGCGGATGCGGAACGGGTGATTATGGTCATGGGATCCGCCGCACAAACCACTGCTCAGACAGTCAAACAGATGAACCGGGACGGAGAAAAAGTTGCAGTATTGGTTATCCGGCTCTATCGGCCGTTTCCGGCTAATGCTTTGTTGGATGCAGTACCTGATACGGTGGAAAAGATTGCCGTGCTTGACCGCACCAAAGAACCCGGCAGTCTGGGTGAGCCGTTATATCTGGATGTGATGTCAGCCTTCAGCGAAGCGTTTCAGCTTGGTCAGCGCACTACCTTGCCAACCATTATCGGTGGCCGCTACGGGCTTTCGAGTAAAGAATTTAATCCGACTCATGTCGCTTCAATCTTCGCTGAGCTGAATAAGGCACAACCGGCAAATCATTTTACCGTGGGCATTATTGATGACATTGGTCAAAGCCATCTGTCCAATGTTGCAGACTTACAAATTCCGATGCCGGAAACCAAGGCGGCGGTTTTTTACGGTCTGGGTGCCGATGGAACTGTCGGTGCCAATAAAAACAGCATAAAAATTATTAATCAGGAGCACGATTTATATGCTCAGGGTTACTTTGTTTACGACTCCAAAAAATCCGGCTCACAAACTGTTTCGCACCTACGCTATGGGCATAAACCCATTGACGCTCCCTACCTGATCGCACAGGCAGACTTTGTCGCCATTCACCAGTTTAACTTTACTGAGCAGAACGATATTCTGGCGCGAGCCAAACCTGGCGCTACGGTTTTGCTTAACGCCCCTTTTTCTACGGACGAACTGTGGGCACAGCTACCGAGCCACTTTCAGCAGCAGGTCGTGGATAAACAACTGTCGGTCTATGCGGTGGATGCCTATCAAGTGGCTGAACAGGCGCAGATGGGGCGGCGTATCAATACCGTCATGCAAACCTGCTTCTTCTTTCTGGCAGATATTCTGCCCCAGAATGAAGCAATTGCTTTAATCAAAAAAACCATTGAAAAAACCTATAGTAAAAAAGGCAGGGGATTGGTTGAGAAAAATTTTTCTGCAGTTGATCAAGCGTTGTCCGGTCTGCACCAGATTCCCATCGGTGAAGTCATTGACCGTGCCGGAAAAGACGACAGAAATAACACTCTACCGAACTTTGTTAAAAACGTAACCCTGCCGATGATGCATGGTCATGGCGATCTGATACCGGTTTCATTATTGCCTGCGGACGGCACTTACCCCAGCGGCACCACCCAATACGAAAAACGCGGCATCGCTCAGAACATACCGCAATGGGACAGCGACTTATGCATTCAATGTGGTAATTGTGTGGCGGTATGCCCACACGCCGCCATTCGAGCCAAGTTCTATCATGAGGATCTATTGAATGGCGCACCGGCTTCATTCCAGTCTGCTCTCACTACTGCACGCGGTTTCCCGGAAACCCAATACACTCTGCAGATTTACAGTGAGGATTGTACTGGTTGCGAACTATGCGTGCAGGCCTGTCCGGCTCGCGATGAAAAAGATGACCAGCGCCGCGCCATTAATATGGTACGCCTAACGGATGTTATCGAGACTGAGAAAGTCAATCTGTCTTTTTTTGAAACATTGCCCTACCCGAATCGTTCGCAACTGGATTTTGCAACGGTACGTGGTGTGCAATACCTGCAACCTTTATTTGAATTTTCCGGTGCCTGTGCCGGTTGCGGGGAAACGCCGTATCTGAAGATGATGTCGCAGTTGTTTGGCGACCGTATGCTGGTTGCGAACGCCACCGGCTGTTCGTCTATTTACGGTGGGAATCTGCCAACGACACCATGGTCGAAAAACGAAGAGGGGCGAGGTCCGGCCTGGGCCAATTCGCTTTTCGAGGACAATGCCGAATTCGGTTTTGGTTTTCGATTGACTGCCGATCACCATCATCTGCAGGCAACAAAACTGCTCGATCAATTAAAACCGATACTCGATCAGGAGCTGGTCGAAACGCTGCAAACGGCGCCGCAGCAGAGCGAAAGTCAACTGCGTTTGCAGCGACAACGTGTCGATAAACTGTTACTGGCGTTACAGGATATTGATAGTAACGAAGCACGCCAGCTTGAGTCATTGGCAGATCATCTGGTGCGCCGTAGCATCTGGATCGTCGGTGGTGACGGTTGGGCATATGACATCGGTTACGGTGGCCTTGACCACGTACTGGCCAGCGGTCGCGATGTCAATATTCTGGTGATGGACACCGAAGTGTATTCCAACACCGGCGGCCAGATGTCCAAAGCAACGCCACTCGGTGCTGCCGCCAAATTTTCAGTTGGTGGTAAAACGGTTGGTAAAAAAGACCTTGCTTTGCTGGCCATTGCCTACGGCAATGTTTACGTTGCCCGAGTAGCGCTGGGTGCCAACCCGCAACAAACACTGCAAGCGTTCAGGGAAGCCGAAAGTTATCCGGGGCCGTCCATTATTCTCGCCTACAGCCATTGTATTGCACATGGCATCAATATGAATGAGGGATTACACCAACAAAAACTGGCGGTCGCTTCAGGTCACTGGCCATTACTACGCTATAACCCATTGTTGCGTCAGCAGGGATTGAATCCATTCGAGCTCGATTCATTGCGGCCAAGTGTGGCATTGAAAACCTATCGACAAAATGAAGGACGCTATCAGCAACTGATGAACAGCCAGCCAGACGAAGCAGCCAAACTATTGGCACTGGCAAACCATGCCCTCAACCTGCGTTGGCAAACCTATGAAGAAATGGCAACGCGCAAAGCACACGAGTTTGTACCGATGAATGATTGAGTTTTTGCGATTCTTGGAGGCTGTCCGAATAGCGTTCCCACTCTAAACATGGTGAGGCGCCACTCTAAAGGTAGGAGCGGCGCCCTCATCGCTAACGGTCAAACTCACCTTCAAAATCCATAACAAACCATTACTCACTACTGACTTCTAACATACTCCCTCCTTTATTCGGGTATTCACCGGAATGGTTGCGAACAATAAAAAAGGCGTACAGGAGGGAGTATGTTAGAAGTCAGTAACCTGAGTCGCCGCTACGGTGATTTTACCGCAGTGAATCGAGTCAGTTTTCGTATCGGCAATGGCGAAATTGTCGGCCTGCTTGGACACAACGGTGCGGGCAAAACGACCATCATGAAAATGCTCAGCGGTTATCTTGAGCCGGATAATGGCGAGGTCAGCATCAACGGTTTAAGCCTTGCGGCAGACGCCAAAAAGATTCAGCGCCTGCTGGGTTATCTGCCGGAAAATCTACCTGTTTATCCTGAAATGAGCGTTGCAGACTATCTGGACTACGCTGCTGAACTGAAAGGTCTGACTGGTACAGAAAAAACAACCGAAATAAAACGGGCAATTGCAGCGACCGATATCGAGGACAAGCTACTATCACCTATCGTAACCTTATCCCGTGGTTATAAACAACGTGTCGGCGTTGCGCAGGCCATTCTTGGAAAACCCAAAATTCTGATTCTTGATGAACCCACCAACGGACTTGACCCAACCCAGACGAACCAGATGAGACAACTGATTCGCTCCATTGCCAAAGAGGCTACCGTTATTCTCTCCACTCATATCATGCAGGAAGTGGATGCCATCTGTGACCGGGTTTTAATTGTTCGCCACGGTGAGTTAATCGTTGATGAAAGTTTGAATCAATTACGTAACAGCAATCGACTCTGTATTGAGACATCAATGCAACCGGGCAAAGCCGAATCGCTGTTTAATAAACATCCGATGATTAAGCAAACCGAGACCATTGCCCAGGAAAACCATTCGCAGCCATATCGTTATCTTCTGACATTAAATCACGATGCATCACAAACTGACGCCAGCGCAGAACTTGCAAAACAGATTATCAGTAACGGGGAATCACTTTACCGGCTGCATCCGGAACAGCGCGATCTGGAAAGTCTGTTTCGCGAAGTCAGCCAGGTAAATACTGCGGAGGATTTAAACCATGCAGCCTGATCAAAAAACACTAACCTTGATTCGCCGTATTGCGGCCAAAGAAATAACGTTGTTTTTTGCCTCTCCGATTGCTTACCTTTTCCTGGCGACCTTTGCCGCTGTCACGCTGTTTATTTTTTTCTGGGGCGAGTCTTTCTTTGCCCGTAACATTGCCGATGTGCGGCCCATGTTTGAGTGGATGCCGGTATTGCTGATTTTTCTGTCCAGTACACTCACCATGCGTTTGTGGAGTGAAGAACGGCGCACCGGTACGCTGGAACATATTCTCACCCAACCGATACCGTTATGGCATTTCGTTGCGGGTAAGTTTGCGGGCTGTTTACTGCTATTGTTGATTGCACTGGCGATCACCCTCCCCTTACCCATCACGGTTGCACTTATCGGTGATCTGGACTGGGGACCCGTTTGGGCTGGCTATCTGGCGACCTTTCTACTCGGTGCGGCGTATCTCAGCATCGGGTTGTTTGTTTCAGCCCGAAGCGATAACCAAATCGTCAGCCTGATTACCGCCAGTGCTATCAGCGGTTTTTTCTATCTGCTGGGTTCTTCTCTGGTGACGGATTTTTTCAGCAATCAGGCCAGCGAACTACTTTCTCTGCTTGGCACCGGATCACGCTTTGAATCCATTACCCGAGGCGTCATTGACCTGCGCGACCTGTATTACTATCTGAGTATTATTGCGGTTTTCCTGACTCTGAATACTTTTATGCTGGAAAAAGAACGCTGGGCACAGGGCAATAAAACGGCAAATCACTCGTTATGGCGTTCTGTTACCGCGCTGCTGATTATGAATGCGCTGGGTGCCAATTTCTGGCTCAGTCAGGTCAATGCACTGCGCATGGACACCACGAATGGCCATCAGTATTCCATTTCCCAGGCCACCGAAAACTACCTGAATCAATTGCAGGAACCTTTATTGATTCGCGGTTACTTCAGCAGCAAAACCCACCCGCTGCTGGCACCGCTGGTGCCGCAGTTACGGGATTTGTTAAAAGAATATCAGGTCGCTGGACACGGTAAGGTCAAGGTTGAATTGGTTGATCCGGTCACAGACCCTGACCTGGAAAAAGAAGCTAATGAACAGTACGGCATTGCACCAGTGCCGTTTCAGGTGGCAGATCGTTATCAATCATCCATCGTCAGTTCGTACTTCGATGTTTTGATTAAATATGGGGATGAGCATGAGGTACTGAGCTTTCGCGATCTGATTGAAGTTTCAGCACGTTCCGAAGCCAATATTGATGTACAACTGCGTAATCCGGAACATGATATCACCAGTGGTATTCGCAAAGTTCTGCAAAGCTACCAGGCTGGCGGCAACCTGTTTGATACGGTTAAAGAGCCAATCACCTTTACTGCCTATATTTCAAAAGATGCCACATTGCCTTCGGATCTGGCTGACTTTCGCCAGATCGTGGTCAGTGCAGTTAACGCTTTAGCGAAAAAATCCGATGGCCGGATGACAATCAATTTTGTTGACCCGGATGCCAACGGTGGTGCAGTGGGTCGACAGATTGCCAAAGACTATGGCTTTCAACCCATGGCAACCAGTCTGCTCAGTCCAGAGCGCTTTTATTTCTACCTGACTCTGGCTCAGGGTGATCAGATTGTGCAGATTCCACTGGGTGATAGAAATGAGGAAGTCTTTAAACGTAACCTGGAGTCCGGTATCAAACGTTTTGCCAGTGGTTTCACCAAAACAGTTGCGCTGGTAACACCGGGAGGTGAAACGCCATACAGCCCTTATGGTGGAAATACCGAACCTAAATTCAGTCAGTTGCAGCAATTTCTGGGCTCGGAACTGAATGTGATCAGCGAGGATCTGAGCGACGGCAGCGTCTCCGGTGAAGCTGACATTCTGGTATTGACCGCACCAAAGGAACTGGATGAGAAGCAGCTCTTTGCTGTTGACCAGTTTCTGATGCAGGGCGGCACTGTCATGCTGGCAACATCTCCGTTCAGTGCAAGTTTTGCTAACCGGACAATGATGCTGAGCAAACGCAGCAGTGGCCTGGAAGACTGGCTGAAACACAATGGATTGAGCATTGATGAGCAGGTGGTCATGGATCCACAGAATTCGGCGTTTCCTATTCCTGTCAGCCGGAATGTGGGCGGCTTTCAGTTACAGGAAATCCGTATGATGGACTATCCATACTTTGTCGACATTCGCCCTGACGGTATGGATGGAAACAGCCCGATCACTTCAGACCTGCCACAGTTAACACTAAACTGGGCATCACCCATTGAAATTGATAAAGAGAAACAAGGCACCAGAACGATCACAGAATTAATGCACAGCTCTGAACAGTCCTGGCTGTCCTCTTCCACCAACATTATGCCGCAGGTAACGGCTCAAGGTGTGTCTGCCTTTACGCCAGAAGGTGAAACCGGCCAGCAACTGCTTGGTGTGATCAGCAGCGGTCGCTTTGATTCTTATTTTGCAGGCAAAGACTCACCGCTGTTGAATAATGCCAGCGATAAGGACACTGGCGATAAGGACACTAAAGAGGATGAATCGACTAAAGCTGATACAACAATGACCATTAGCAGTGTCATCGAACACTCACCAGAGTCAGCCCGTATCATTCTGTTCAGTTCCAGTGACTTTCTGCGCGATCAGGTGCTGCAACTGGAAACATCTGCCAGCCAGACGCAATATCTGAACACCCTGCAACTGGCAGCTAACACCATTGACTGGTCGCTGGAAGATGCCGGTCTGCTCAGCATTCGTTCGCGCAGCCACTTCAATCGTACTTTGCCGCCAATGGGACACAGCAGCCAACTGTTCTGGGAATACCTGAACTATGGACTGGCAGCATTGGCACTAGTTGCTGTCGCCCTGGTACAACGTTTGCGCAAAGCCGCCCGCGAACGTCGTTACATTCAACTTTTAACACAGTAACCGGAGGGGAATTACAATGAAAAAGCTTCAATCCTGGCTTGGCGTTCTGCTGGTTGCGCAATTGATACTGGCAGGCGGGCTATTCTGGAACGCTAACCTGGCCCATGCCGATAACCAACCGCAACCGCTGTTAAGCTTTTCCGATGATCAGGTTAATAAAGCTATCATCAGCGCTGATGGTGATAGGGTGACGTTGAACAAAGTTGATGATCAGTGGCAATTGGCAGATTCATCGTTACCGATTGATCAAAGCAAATGGCAACAGCTTCTGGAGCGACTGCAAAATCTGGAAACCGGCTGGCCGGTTGCGAACAGCCAGTCCAGTCAACAGCGCTTTGAAGTCGCCGATGACCAGTTTCAGCGTCATGTCGAACTGTTTAACGCAGATAAGAAGCTGGCGGATCTGTATCTGGGCACATCACCTGGTTTCCGCGAGGTTCATGTTCGCCGTGCAGATGACAATAATATTTACAATGCGACGCTGGCAACACATGAGTTTCCGGTTGACGATAAGAGCTGGCTGAACCGTCAGTTACTGGCAGTTAAGGATATCAAAACAATCAGTCGTAGCGATTATAAACTGGAAAAAACGGACTCTGGCTGGCAATTGGACAACGACACCCAACAAAATATTGCGGTAAATGAAGACAAGGCGAAAGCTCTGGAAAATGCATTGCAAAACCTTTCTATCCTTGACATTGCCAAAGATGAACAAGCGCAGAATGCTACTGAAGTTTCTGTAATCAGTGATAACCAACAATGGTCTTATAAGTTCCTGAAACAGGATGATAAATACTTTGTTTCGCGCAATGACCTGAATACAGTGTTTACTATCAGCAAAGAAACTTATAACTCTATTATTGATATTGATGAACCTCAGTTGGCGGCTTCGCCGCAGCAAGATGAAGCTGATAAAACAGCTTCGGATTCTGATCAGGGATAATTAATAATTATTGGCCGGCTTTGCCGGCCAATTTATTTCTTATGGAAAAATATGGATATTCCTGGAAAGCGAAAGCAGAGCAGGCACTGTTCAACGCACTGACACACAACCAATGCCTGAATCCGTGACTTCAAAGTGGATGCAGGGGGTAAGAGCTTGATTTCTATTTGTTTTTCAAAAATTGCAGGTGCACCCATAGGTTCATTGAAATTTTTGGGAAGCAAAGAGGAATCAATGGCTTGCGCACGCGCACTGCGCCGCTATGGAGTCACGGATTCAGGTTTCAACTATCTGACAACCTCCGTCATACGCTTGGCAATTTCTTGCAGCGGAACCACTTCATCAGCCAGGTCTGCTTTGACAATAGCCGATGGCATGCCATCAATCACACAGGTACTGCCTTCCTGTGCCCAGACAACTGCATTGACCTGTTTAAGCATTCGCGCACCTTCCCGGCCATCGGCACCCATTCCGGTTAATACGATAGAAAGGGTTCTATTTGCGTAGGCTTTCACGGCGCTGCCAAAGGTAAGGTCGACGCTAGGCTTGTAGTTAAGCCGCGAATCACCTTCGAGAATTTTTAATTTACCTTTGCCGTTCAGCATCATTTGCATACCACCAGGCGCCAGATACGCAGTGGAGGGTTTCAGCAGATCACCATCAACCGCTTCTTTCACCGAAATTCGACATTGGCTATTAAGGCGTTCGGCAAAGGCGCCGGTAAATGATCCGGGCATGTGTTGAATTAATAAGACAGGCGTTGGGAAGTTGGCTGGTAATTCGGTCAGCACTTTCTGCAGCGCAACCGGCCCGCCGGTAGATGTACCGATCATGACCAGTTCAAATCGTTGGTTATAATTTTTGCGCCCACTACTGGGCACTGTCGGCGGCGATGAGGATACGGCTGTACGACGGCTATTATTGCCAAGCGATAAAAGTTTCTCGACCAGTACCTGCTTCAGACTGGAATTGCTGCCGGCAACACGTTCATAACTTTTAGGCAGGAAATCAACAGCACCAGCATCCAAAGCATCCAGAGTAACGCGCGCGCCCTTTAGGGTTAGCGATGAAAACATCAGGATTGGTGTTGGTTGCTTCCTCATAATCTCGCGAACGGCCGAAATACCATCCATTAATGGCATTTCGTAATCCATCGTAATCACATCAGGTTTCAGTGCGATAGTCTTATCAATGGCATCTCGACCGTTACTGGCTTCGCCAATAACAGTCAGTTGGGGGTGAGCATTGATAATGGTTTTGATCTGCTGACGGAAAAAGGAGGAATCATCAACAATCAATACCCGAATAGGCATGCAAACAACCTCTTATTTATTGTTTAACCTGAATCCGCGACGCCATAGCGGCACAATGCGCAAGCCATTGATTCCTCTTTGCTTCCCAAAAATCGGGGGTGAGCCTATGGGGGCACCTGCGATTTTTGAACAACAAATAGAAATCAGGCTCTTACACCCTGCATCCACTTTGAAGTCACGGATTCAGATTTAAGTCTGCCTTAAGTACCAATGCAAACAACAAAACGATCCTTGCATACGCGGTGTAAGTCCAGGCATAAGACGACAATCGATTCATTCCATCAGTAAAGAAAAACGTTAGCCTATATGAGCCTTTAGAAGACTCGGAATATCGAGAATCAATGCAATACGACCATCGCCGGTAATAGTCGCACCAGCCATGCCATCGGTACCGTGCAACATTTTGCCAAGCGGTTTGATCACCACTTCTTCCTGACCAACAAGCTGATCAACCACAAAACCTACGCTTTGAGTACCTACCATCACAACAACCACATGACCGGATTCCGATGCTTCTGGATCTTCAACGTAGTCTTTCACTAACCATCGCTTCAGGTAATAAAGTGGTATGGGCTGACCACGCACCAGAACCACTTCCTTGCCATCCACCACATTGGTGCGCGACAAATCCAGATGAAAGATTTCGCTGACGCTGACCAGCGGCAAAGCAAAAGCCTGATCCTGCAACATAACCATCAGAGTCGGCATAATCGCCAGCGTTAGAGGTACTTTAATATTGATGGTAGTGCCAACCCCCAACGCGGATTCGATATCAATCGAGCCGTTAAGCTGGGATATTTTGGTTTTCACCACATCCATACCGACACCAC
The DNA here is from genome assembly GCA_037389025.1 of Reinekea sp. Lineage (GTDB taxonomy): Bacteria > Pseudomonadota > Gammaproteobacteria > Pseudomonadales > Natronospirillaceae > Reinekea. The sequence continues at coordinate 12,715 of JARRJP010000131.1, forward strand.
GGCCGGACACATCGGAAATTTCTTCTTTAGTGCTGAAACCCGGAGCAAAAATAAGATTAAAGCATTCTGTATTACTGAGCCGGTCGGCACTCTCCTGATCCATAACGCCGCGTTTTACTGCGATACCACGCAGCCGGTCTGCGTCCATACCGCCACCATCGTCCATAATGGTCAGCAGAATATGGTCACCTTCCTGCTGTGCCGAAAGCACTATTTTCCCGGTGCGTGGCTTACCTGCGGCTTCGCGAATGTCAGGAGCTTCAACTCCGTGGTCAACTGAATTACGCACCAGATGCACCAATGGATCGGCCAGGGCATCCACCAGGTTTTTATCAAGGTCTGTATCCTCACCCACCAGCTCCAGATTCACTTCTTTTTTCAGGTTTCGTGCTAAATCCCGAACCACTCTGGGGAAACGACCAAAGACTTTTTTGATTGGTTGCATCCGCGTTTTCATCACGGACATTTGCAGATCGGCAGTGACAACATTCAGGTTAGCAACCGCCTTCTGCAAAGTTTCATTTTCCAATTCGGAACCGAGACGCACCAACCGATTACGCACCAGAACCAACTCGCCAACCATATTCATGATGTCGTCCAAACGCTGCGTATCTACGCGAACGGTTGTGTCCTGACTGGATGCTGATGGTTTGGCCTGCGCCCGCGCCGCTGGCTTTTCAGCACTGCCATCAGCAGGTGCTGCGGCGGTGGGTTGTGAAGCTGGCGGTGGTGCAGTCGCCGGTTTTCCACTGGTTGCTGCTGGTTCAGGGAACTCGGTTTTTGGAGCCGCCGGTGCTGACTCTGTCGGTTTCGGCGAATCGGTTGCAGCAACGTTGAATTTGCCTTTGCCGTGCAACTGGTCGAGCAAAGCTTCAAACTCATCATCAGTGATTTCGTCAGAGCCACCACCCTTTTTCGGTTCGTCTGCTGTTGCTGCGGCCGGTTTTTCAACCTCAGTTGGCGCCACACCAATTTTTCCTTTACCGTGTAACTGGTCCAGCAGGGCTTCAAATTCTTCTTCTGTAATTTCATCTTCGTCTGAATCTGATGACGTGCTCACATCGTTAACCGACGGGCTCTGTGGTTCAGGTTCGCTTGCTGAAGATGGTGAATTTTTCTGCTCCGATTCTAAGGCATCGAGTAACTGCTCAAATTCAGAATCGGTAATATCATCACCGGGTGAACCGGTTTCAACGCTAGAGACAGAGGTATCTTCTGATACTGATTCTTCAACAACGTCCGCTGCCGGTTCATTCAAGCTGCTTTCAAGCGCCGCTGCATCAACAGTCTCACTGGCAGGCTTGGCATAAAAATGCAGTTTTTCAATCAGTGCCGGCTCGGCTGCTGTCAATGCTGCCCCACCCGAAACCGCTGCAAACATTTCGTTAACCGAATCAAGCGCCTGAAGCACGCTATCCATCAAATCAGAATCGACACCGCGCATTCCATTACGTAGCGTATCAAATACGTTCTCGGCAGCATGGCAACAATCCACCAGCTCCGTCAGTTGAAGAAATCCCGCACCGCCTTTAACTGTGTGAAATCCACGGAAAATGGCATTAAGTAAATCCTTGTCATCTGGCGAATTCTCAAGTTCTACCAGTTGCTCTGAAAGCTGCTCCAGTATCTCTCCGGCTTCTACCAGAAAATCCTGAAGTATCTCATCATCCGCTTCGAAGCCCATTAGAGTGACCCTTTAAAAACCTAAACTGGACAATAAATCATCAACATCATCTTGACTGGACACGACATCATCTTGATTTGTATTGATTTGAGGACCGTGACCTTTCATATTCATATCGACTTGTATTTCTTCTTCTTTACCTTTAGTGACGATGCCGGTAATGGTTTCTACCTGGCTGGCCATAAAGACCAGATCAACCAAGCTGGATTCCACTTCCTTTACCAGGCCAGTCACTTTATTAATGACTTGTCCTGTCAAATCCTGAAAATCCTGTGCCATCAGGATTTCAGTCATATTACCTGACAGGGTGGTAGCATCCTGATCCAATTGTTTGAAATACTTATCGAGTCGCCAGTAGAGATTTCGAAACTCATCCGGCGTCATATCTCGTGCGATCAGTCGCTCCCATTGTTTTTTCAGCTCACTGGCTTCATTTTTCAATGCATCAGCAACCGGCAGACTTTCTTCGACCAGATCCAGCGTTCTGTTTGCGGCTTTGTCTGTCATCTGAACAACATAGTCGAGCCGGTCTGTCGCTTCCGACATATCGGATGGATCCTTACCGGAGACGTAATCAATATGAAAGTTGGTAATCGCATTGTGGAGCGCACGAGTGAGCCGTCCAACTTCCTGATATAACCCTCGGTCGCGAAGATTCAGCATTTCCCGCAAAGTGACCAATGCTGTTTCATATTCGCCGTCATTGATCTGATCGTGCAATATAAGCGCTTTATCACTCAAGGTCTGCATGACGTTTTTTTCGTCTTTAATCTGTGGTGTCTGTGCATGCTGGAGTTCCATCAGGATGTTGATGGCTTCATCAATATTCCCTGAGTCTACGCATTGAGCCAGAATCGGGGCTTTTTGTCTCAACAGTGCCTCAAACTCTTCTGACTCAGAAGTGCTTTCACTCATACCTTCCCCCGTGATTTTAGACTACTCGATCAACCGTCAACGCGTTCAAAAATCTTTTCGATTTTTTCTTTCAATGCCGCCGCCGTAAATGGTTTGACAACATAGCCATTAACACCGGCCTGAGCTGCGGCAACAATCTGGTCCCGTTTTGCCTCGGCAGTGACCATGAGAACAGGAATTGTCTTCAGTCGTTCATCGGCACGGATTTTCTGTAGCAATTCAATTCCTGTCATCCCCGGCATATTCCAGTCAGTCACTACAAAATCGAAATCACCGCTTTGCAGCATCGGCCAGGCGGTTGAACCATCATCTGCCTCATACGTATTTGTAAATCCCAGATCGCGTAGCAGATTTTTAACGATACGACGCATCGTCGAAAAATCATCAACAACCAGAATTTTCATGTTTTTATCCAAGATGACCTCCTATAGCCTTATCTGGACTATCGCTACGTTATTCATAATAGACCCTAGACTGGCCCTAGCCAGTTTTTCGCGGATTAAACCTTGCTATCACCCTGTTATAAATCAACATTGCTCAATAGTTGAACAATTATCGGGCGCTTTAACGGTGCGTGCGAAAAATCGGATCATCAACGGGATTAGTTAAGCTTCTGTGCTGTTATCGGCACGAAATCAGGAAGGTTTAAGGGTGGTACTGAGTTATACCTGAATCCGTGACGTCAAAGTGGATACAGGGTGTATGAGCTTGATTTCTATTTGGTTTTCAAAAATTGCAGGTGCACCCATAGGTTCATTGAAATTTTTGGGAAGCAAAGAGGAATCAATGGCTTGCGCACTGCACCGCTATGAAGTCACGGATTCAGGTAGTAGTGAAGAAGGTATTGTAATGATACTGGAGCGAAGGGGGGGCATTATCCAGCCGATCTTATGGGTCAACCTGAACACAGGGAGGAGCCGATGAGTAAGGCAAAGTCGTTTGAAAATACGGCAGGATAATGGGAGCCGTATGATGCGAGAGTATCATGTACGGTTCTGCGAGAGGCTAAGGGTGAGATT
>JARRJP010000132.1:0-5524 GCA_037389025.1 Reinekea sp.
AAATCTGGGTGACTTTGCGATTGCCAGAGCGAAGGGCAGCCCTGAAAGTATTGCACTGATCCGGAAAGTCATGACAGAGCAATATTCAAAACGCTACGCAAAGTTACGGGAGTTGGCGGATAAGTCGGTTGGGAAGACGGAGGATGGGTGGGATATTCCGGCTTATGATTTGAAGAAGCCCACACAGTTAGATGATTTTTTAAGGACGTATTTCTCGAACGATCCTGACGGTGAAATGTTATTTAAACAACGCTTGAAGGTTGAATCCTCTTATGGCGCTTACGCAGAATATACGGGCAATGGCTTAACAAAGAGCCTACACACTGGGAATGGCGCATTAAGCGAGCCAAATAAGTTTGGAGTTAAAGAAACCTTTACCTTTGAAGTCAAGCCTATGACCATTCAGGAAATGAGAAACAAAGGTATTCTCGATTATGTCGTTTTAAAAACCAATACGACACATACAGGAGATAAAAAATGAAAAAACTCACCCAATTGAAACTGTATACCGAAAATGATCCAGATTTTATGGTTCACTCACGATTTAATGACATCGTTTTTCCTGAAAGCGATACAGTTATATCAACATGCCAGAACTATTTATGCATAACCAGTATAGATATTAAACCTCACCCAAGAGATGGATCTTACCTGACTGGCCAGTTCGAGATGGCATTACCCTATCTAAAATGGTTTTTGGCCGTCAAAGCCAGATTTGCTTTAAGTCCAGACCAGGGTGGTTATCCTCCGGGTGAAATGTCTGACATCATCCAACTAGATGCTGACAATCAAGTTTTTGTTTTTCGAGGACCTCACTTTGGTAACCGAGGTTTAATGCGGTTTGCATTGGAAAATCGAAAACGCGCTTCTTATATAAACCCAAGATCCGAACAAGAGATTGATTTGTACGATCTCTATTTCGAAGAATGCGGCCTGTTAGAAACATTCTTTGATATTCAAAAAAATTATGAAGATGGAAAGTTGTGAAGGAATTAAGGCTGCCCCCTACTCAGACAGGCATGTTACCTCAGCCGATTTCTGCTCCATTTTTTGCAGGGGAGAGGGCAGTGGCTGTCGTCCATGGCTCAGTACGGGTTCAAACATACGGGGCATTGCCATTGGGCAAAGAGGCCTGAATAACGCTTCAGCCCAGGCTCTCGATTTTGGCGGCACAGTGTTTTTCCGCCAGAGTTTGCAGATGCAGGATGCGCTCTGCCAGCCATTCCAACTGTTCAACCGTGATGGCGTAATCCGGGTTGTAACGCGAATCCACATATGCCTGACACAGCAGCTCAAAGCAGGAACATTCAAACGGAGTGCTCTCGGGAAACGCCGATAAAAACTCAGGCTCGATACTGCCCGTTAAGGTACGCAGCTTTTCGAGATTATGGATTTTGGGCTTGTAGTGGGTAAATACCAGCAGGATCATGGCGTACAGTTTTTCGGTCACTTGATGCAATGAAAAAGCGGCTCTGTTGTGCAGCGATCTTTCTGTCGCCAGTTCAGCCATTATCCACTCTTCTTTCGCAGCCTTTAACCAATAATCAAAATGCCGTTGCGCTTCTATTTTCCGTGCCGCCAATGGCAGTTCTTTCGGTTCGACTAATTCCAGCTTGCCGGAGTCATGCAGCAAAATCCCTTCCCGGTAGATATCGGCGTAGAAATATTGCCCCTTGTTCAACTGCGCATTCACGAAGTGGATATCTTCGGCAATCAGACTCACTGGCGTTTCGATCTCCCGCATCAGACGATTACTCAAAGAACGCTTCGACTGGGTTCGTTTGGCCAGCACGCTGTTTTTGGTAATCGCCAGCAAATCCATATCGCTCTGATACCGATAGTGAACGCCGTCATCCTCCAGATGATCCACCCAATCCCCTCGGGCATAACTGCCAAACAAAATCAGCAGCTCCGGTTTTACGGTCTGCACAATAATATCAACTGCGTGATGCAGTTGTTCCTGCTTATCTTGAGAGAGGTGGTCGAGTGTCGTTTTCATCGGGCCATCCTAACAACTTCCTGGCGGCGAGCCAATGAGGTTGGGGTTAATATCAGAGCCTCTAGCGTTAAAAGAACGTTAAAAGTGACCGTCCTGTTTAAACCCTATGACTTGGCTGTGGTACAGGTTCCTGGCAGTTACTCGCATTGAAAATGTATTCAACTAATGAAACTAACCAAAAATAATGCCGTGCATAACAGTTTGTAGCAGTTCGTGCCCGCTTAAAACCGTTCTAGGGCGGGTATCGGATGCAGTTCCGCTGGTGCTACATTGCGCCACTGCACAGGGGCATTAGTTTTAAAGTATCGGTATGTATATAGGATTTCATCATCTAAGTCCGAAAATTTGTATAAGCAAGTTTTTCGATTTCTTAGCTTAGGATCGTATCCGTTGTTTGTTGTGTCAGTAGTTATTGATTTCTTGGAATTTGGCTCCGCGAGTTGAAAACAGCCTTCGAATCTAAAGAAACAAAATGGATCATTTTTTCCATTTGCTACTTTATAGCTACACATCTGTACTATTTCTTGCAGTCTGCCAGGAGTGAGTTTGCAAAGGACTTTGAAAAAGCGGATAAAAAATAAAACTAACATAAGCTGACGCTGGTCAGAGTACTACTTTTAATGAAACCCTTTCTCTAAATAGAATCACTTCTATCACGTCGGATTATTGTCAATATTCAACGTATTCCCTCATAAACCGTCAATATGTCGCCTATTTGAACGGTTAAACCGATAACAAAAAAACACGCCTTACCAGTTTCAAAAGGCGGGTTCTACCATCGAAGCCCTCATCAGGACTGACTTTTTTGATTCCAGTACCTAATTAATTCAGTTATTTCTGACGGCAACTTAGGTTTGATCGTTGACTTTCCCTGATGTATTTTTTGTGATGCAGATCTCATTATGTCTCGAGATGATCTGGCCGCCATACCTTCCATGAATTATGAAAAAGGAATATCCATGTCTTACCATAAATCCCTGATCCGACTAGCCCTACTGGCTATGCTACCGACATTCGGCACTGCCCAAATCCTAACACTGCCACCCAGCGATGATGCGACACTCCTCGCGGGCCAACCGTCGAGTAACCAAGGATTAAGCACTGAACTGCGACTCCAACCTCAAGCCAATACCGCTAGAGCTCTCGCCCGTTTCGACCTAGACGCCCTGATCGGCAAACTTAATGGAGCCGACGTACTGTCAGCCCAACTGGTTTTTAATGTGTCAGCAAACGATGGCTTGTGGGGTCGTGGGCAAGGTCCTGACACGCAAGTTGAAGTGATGCCGTTGCTTACACCTTGGCAACAAGAATGGGTTACTTGGAACGACATCGGTAGTTCATTTGGAGCCCCCTCTGACACCGCGGTCGTCGCCACAGTAATGTCCGGAGCCATTCAATTGGATGTAACTTCCGACGTCCAGGCAATTCTGGACGGCGCCCAGGCTAACTATGGCTGGTTGCTAAAGAAAGTACGTGAAAATAAAGATGGTTCGCTAATCTTGGGGGCTCAGGAAGGACAAACAAGTGCAAATTTGATACTAACCTTGGCCCGAGACATAGATTTGGCGCCTCCAAGCTTGAACATTTTGGAACCTAGCGAAGTGTTTTATTTAGGTCAACAACCGACTGAGATATTAATAGGTTATCAAGATGATGTCGCAGGGGTAGATACTGGAAACTTAATGATCGCTGTAGATGGAGTAGATATTTCCAAATCATGCATCGTCGACAGTGGAATGACCAACTGCCCCCTGAATAATGTAACGAATGGAACCCACCCAATAGACGCAATAGTGCGTGACCTTGATGGGAAAGTTACCACCAAACGCCACATATTCACATACTATGAAAATGAGTTCGGGGCCGGAGTACTATCACGATGGTTAAACGGTACTGGCGCTCCATTTGATGAAGGGCAAAATGGAGATCTGTATTTAGACACCACAAACGGGGATATTTTCGAGAAAACAAATGATGCTTGGGTCTACCTGGCAAATATTACTGGCCCTCAAGGACCAACGGGACCGGTTGGCCCGCAAGGCCCCCGAGGTATGACGGGGTCTCAGGGCCCACTAGGCCCACAGGGTCCACAAGGAAATATCGGCCCTCAAGGTCCTTCTGGAACCACAAGCTGGGTAGATGGAGCGGGCCAAGTCGTTACAGCGGCTAAAGTAGGAATAGGAACAAGCTCTCCGACGAACGCGCTAGATGTCGCAGGCAACGCTTCCGGTTACGATCCGATTGAGGACAACCACTTTGTGACAAAGCGATATTTAGATCAGAGACTGGCTGAATTGTCTGCTTTAATAGGCGACACCAATACGGGCAATGAACCGCCTCCTGGCAACAACGAAGCTCCAGCCGAGGTGCCAAATGGCATTACCATTCTAGGCAGTGGACGAACCTGCCAAGATATCTTAATAAACAGCTCAACGCCTCCCAGTGGCTACTACCTTGTTAATCCCGATGGTAATGGGGGCGTTCCTGCATTTGCAGTTTACTGTGACATGACCCATGAAGGTGGAGGCTGGATGCTATATGCCTACCATCAGGATGGTATTGATACAATCGAAGAGAAAGACGTAGTAAAACCCACTGAATTAGGAGTTATGCGTTCGGCACGCTGGCAAGCAATGGTAGCCACTATGTCGGAAGGAATGATGTTTATTGACGAGAATAAAAAAGTTTCTACTTTGTCTTTATCCGCGCTGAAGAACGGAAATTGTAATACACCTGACACTGTATCCAGCTTATCTGTTGCTAAGCTAGGCCGCATTACGGGGAAAGTCTGGCACAATGAAGTGAGTGGATGTCTTGCTTCTGGGTCGGACTACTCGTTGGTCAGCCTGGAGGGAGATAATTACGTTCATAGATCCTATGCAGGAGCCGCATTATATCAACAGTCTACAGTAAAGTTTGATAAATGGCCTTACTCATCCCAGAGTTACTCTTACAAGGAGCAAAACGAATTACTTTACTTTCTTAAGTAGCTAAACTCTCAAAGAGCCTTGGTGGAACAGTCAAATCCGGTTCGCCAAGGCTTTGGTTTTACCAGCACCCTTGACTGCTCAACATTAAAATGTTCACTCCATCCTCTGACAAAAGAGTTGGTTAGCCTAACCACCAGTACTAATTCGAGGGAAATTGAATTTGAAAGCTGCTGCCAGCACTGCCAAATTGAACTGGAGAATTTACATAAGGAGCAAGCATACGAACTTCTGTCTGAGCTGCAGAAGGTTATCTCCGAAACAATACAGAGCCCAGCCTATAAAATACCGGTCATAATCATAAATTGTGAATTTTAATTCGTTTACCGATCCTTCATAATGCCCGCAATGTCCAAGTAAAGGAATAAACATGGCCCAACCCACTGCCGTTCGTCTCGTTTTCGACAGCCGCCAATACCCCGCTCTCAAACTCACCGGTACTGAAGCCATCAGCAAACCCTTCAGCTTCGAAATCACCGTCATCAACAGCCCGGAATTCGAGACCCCCGCAATGCGCGGTGCCAGTGCAGGCATTCGC
>JARRJP010000133.1:0-5785 GCA_037389025.1 Reinekea sp.
TGATTTCTATTTATTTGTCAAAAATTGCAGGTTCACCCCAATTTTTGGGAAACAAAGCGGACTCAATGGCTTGCGCACTGCGCCGCTATAAAGTCACGGATTCGGGCCAAGATTCAACATCAGCCTGTTGTTGATAGAACAGAGGATCTGGCTGATTAATAACCACTTTTCAATAGCCACTTTCTGCTTTGCAATGAACTTAAGAACGCGGATGCCAAAAACCAGTTCCAATTGATGGCACCTTTACTCACAACAAGGAAACTGGCTGGTTTTACCCAGCAAGGTGTCAGGGATGACATCAACCAGACTCGGGTAAAGGTGCCATCAATTGGGATCGGAATGACGGACTGCTTTCAACCTATGAGGTTGTACTGATGACCTTACTCAATTCGCTAACGGAACAAGGCCGTCTCTGGACGGCCAGAAACTGGCAGGAAACACGGATCTCGGCAGTTGATGCCGGCATCACTGCAGCGGCGAACTGCGCCTGCTATTACCCGCACTGGCAAAACTCAGCACTCAGGATCAACGCTGGCAGCTCTGGCTGAACTCGCCTCTTCAACCCTGTGCTCCTGCCCTACAACAATGGCAACTGGATACTGAACGAATCCTTCTGGCTCAGGCAAACACAACCAGTGATTTTTGCTATAGCCTGGAAAAAAGTCTGAACAGCGGCGGCTGTCAGGCCGCTGTAGCCTGGTTTACCAAACTCGACAAGGCACTAATGCGCCGTATTCAACTCGCTGCTGAACGAGCACAGATTCCGGTATTCATGCTGCGTACCAGCCAATATCGCACTCAACCATCCATTGCAGCCCTACGCATACACCTTCATGCAGATAGCCATCTGGACATACTGAAACGCCGCGCTGGCTGGCCACTGGACAATATCAGAATTGACCTGCCGCTGTACCCGACAACAATCCCCGGACATTAATCATGCTCTGGCTTTATATCCACTTCCCCCAATTAGCACTAGAAACGGAGTTTCTGGGCGATCAGCGCCCTCTGCCACAACTGCTGCTCAAGCCTGGCCAGCAGACGGTAATGCAATGCAATGAACTGGCAATGACTCAGGGGGTTCGCGTCGGCATGAACAAAAAAACAGCATTCTGCCTGTTAGCGGATTGTGCTATTGCCGAATATGACCCCCATAAAGAAAAACAAACGCTGCAACAGATGGCGACTCACTGTTATCGACACGCAGCTCAAATCACTCTGCAACCACCCTGCGGTCTGCTGTTAGAGATAGGGTCCATGTTGACCGTATTTAATGGTCTGGAAACTTACTGGGAAGCATTGCAACAGCAATTACAACGTATTGGTTGCCATAGCCTGTGTAGTACTGGTCACACAGCCAACGCAGCCCGCCTGCTGGCAGAAGCTGGTCTGGGTCTGTGTTCTGATGATAAAACAGCGCATCAACAGGCACTCAATCAGCTCAGTGTTAATCAGCTCGGGCTAGATAACGGTATAAATAGGCAACTCACCTCAATGGGCGTGTTGAATTATGCTCAACTCAGTGCACTACCCCGCCGGGAACTCGGTTTTCGCTTTGGGCTTAAGTTGGTAGAACAACTCGACAAACTGATTCAGGACAAACAAACCGGCAGTCATTTCAAGCTGCCACCACGCTTTCAGCAAACCATGAACCTGAATTACGAAGCCGAACATGCGGCCGGTTTACTGTTCCCACTGAGACGCTGTCTTTTAAACCTGGAAAGTTACCTCCATAACCGCCAGTTGCAGTGCGAGAAACTGTTGATAAAACTGGAACATCGCGATGGCCGGGCCAGCCTGTTGACGATCCCATCAGTACACGGCAGCTATCGCCAGGCAGACTGGCTGGCACTTTTACAGACACAATTGGAACAGACCCGACTCATCAATCCGGTAACAGCACTGACATTGCGTGCCAAGGATTTTTTACCGTTTAAAGGCCAATCGGATGACTTTCTCGGTGAACGCTTTCCTGAAGCAGATATCAATACCATGCAATCATTGTTGATTGCTCGCCTGGGCGACTCACAGGTGCAAAAACTATCCGTGATGCATGACCCTCGCCCGGAAGTTGCCAGCGGCGTTATTAATTCCCAGACATCTCGCCATACCCTGAATGCCCGCCAATGGCCCGCCGGACTCAGACAAACAGCCAAGGCAATCGACATCAATCGATACCAGATCATCCAGGGGCCAGAACGAATAGAAGGTGGCTGGTGGGATGCCCAGCCAGTACGGCGCGATTATTACATCGCCAAATATCAACAGAGCCTGCACTGGATTTTTCGGCGTGACGACGGACAGTGGTTTCTACATGGCGAATTTATCTGACAAATGCTACAGCGCAGAAATCGGCTTCGCCGAATTACACTGCCTGAGTAACTTCTCCTTTCTGCGTGCAGCTTCGCATCCGCAGGAAATGATTCATCGCGCCTGCGAACTGGGCTACAAAGCACTGGCTATTACCGATGAATGTTCCGTGGCTGGTGTGGTTCGGGCATGGCGAGAAAAGCGCGATGAACAACTGGATATCAAGTTGATTATTGGTTCTGAATTTCACCTTGATGGCCAAACCATTGTCCTGCTGGTTCAGGATGAAATCGGTTATAAACAGCTTTGTCAGCTAATTACCCGAATGAGACGGCGCAGTGAAAAGGGCCAGTATCAGGCATTTACAGATGACTTCCAGCAAGCACAAAGTGACCATTGTCTGTGCCTTTATCTGCCATCACGTTATGGCGACAGTACCACCCTGCTACATTATCTGAGCGACCATTTCCATAATCGACTTTGGCTACTGGCTGATAACAGCCTCGATAACAACAGCCAGGAAATGATGAACCATATCACCAAGCTCGCAAGTACCTTTTCTCTTCCGGTTGCTGCCAGCAGCCATGCACTGATGCATATCCCGGAACGCAAACGATTACACGATTGCCTGACCGCCATCAAGGAAAACCAGACGGTCGATCAAGTCCGTCATCTGCTGAAACCCAATGCCGAAAATCATTTGCGCTCGCTGAAAAAACTGAAGCGAATTTTTCCGGCACAATGGTTGAAAAATACACTACAGATTGCCGAACAATGCAATTTCAATCTGGATAGCATCAGCTATAACTACCCCAAAGACGTTCTACCCGGCCAATACAAAGCAGATGAATATTTACGTCTATTAGTTAAACAAGGCGCGCAACGTCGCTTCGGCAGCACTATTGAAACGGAATTGCAAAGTACCATTGAAAAAGAATTGTCACTGATCCAAAAAAAGAACTTCGAGCATTACTTTCTGACCGTTTATGACATTGTACGCTTCGCCCGCAGCCAGGGCATACTTTGCCAGGGACGTGGCAGCGGAGCCAACTCCGTGGTTTGTTATTGTCTGGGCATCACTGAAGTCAACCCTCGTGAAGCATCTCTATTATTTGAACGTTTTATCTCCGAGGGCCGAACCGCCCCCCCAGATATTGATGTTGATTTTGAACATGAACGGCGCGAAGAAGTTATTCAATATCTGTATAGAAAATATGGTCGAAAACGGGCAGCACTGGCAGCTACTGTAATTACCTATCGACGCAAAAGCGCACTACGCGATATTGCCAAAGCACTGGGTATTCAGACTGATCTTCTGGAGCAAAAAATTGCCAACTACGGTTGGCGCTATCGCAGTAAAGACTGGATCGAAGAAATCATTAACGATGGCCTAGGTTTATCCGCATACCAGATCGAAACCTTCAAACATCTGTTACGAGAAATTCTTGGCTTCCCTCGCCATCTGTCACAACATGTGGGTGGTTTTATTTTAACGGAAGGCGTTGTTGCTGATCTGGTGCCAATTGAAAATGCCACCATGAAAGATCGTACCGTTATTCAATGGGACAAAGACGACCTGGAAGCACTTGGTCTGATGAAGGTTGATATACTGGCCCTGGGAATGCTCAGTGCCGTGCGCAAAACCTTTGACTATATTCGCGATTTTTATCATAAAGAGTTGCGCATTCAGGACATTAACCGGGAAGACAACGCTGTTTTCAAGATGATTCAAAAAGCCGACACCATCGGTGTTTTTCAGATTGAATCACGCGCACAGATGAGCATGTTACCGCGCCTGAAACCCGAAAAATATTACGACCTGGTAGTACAGGTTGCAATTGTCAGACCCGGCCCGATTCACGGTGATATGGTGCACCCTTATCTATTGCGCCGAGAAGGCAAAGAAGCGGTTGATTATCCGAAAGAAGAACTGATTCCGATTCTTAAGCGCACCTATGGAATACCGATTTTCCAGGAACAGGTTATCCAATTCGCCATGGTGGCTGCTGGTTTTAGTGCTGATGAAGCGGACCAGTTACGACGCTCCATGGCAAGCTGGAAAAAAACCGGACACATGAGTCAATTACGGGAAAAACTGACGCAAAACCTACTGGCACGAGGTTATGAACAAGCCTATATCGACCGAATTAATCGACAGATAGAAGGTTTTGGTGAATATGGTTTTCCAGAATCTCATGCAGCCGGTTTCGCCTTGATTGCCTATGTCTCAAGCTGGTTAAAATATTATTACCCTGCGGCTTTTTGCTGTGCGCTACTTAACAGCCTACCAATGGGTTTCTACTCTGCCTCACAACTGGTTCAGGATGTACAGCGTCACGGTGTCACGGTGCTAGCGCCGGATATCAACAGAAGTGATTGGCACAGCACACTGGAAAGTCATGATGACTCGGCGGCTCTTCGGCTGGGCTTATGTCGGATAAAAGGTTTGAGTGATGTCGCCGGCTTAAGTTTATTGCTGTATCGACCGCCTCAGGGTTACCAACACCTGAAACAACTGGAAAAGGTGCCTGGCCTGAATAAACGGGATATGGAAGCATTGGCCAGCGCCGACGCATTAAAAGATATCGCAGGGCATCGTTTCCAGGCACGTTGGAAAGCCGCCGCCATTCATACCGAAAACGATCTGCTTTCGGAAGCCTTCTGTGATGATGATATCGAACTGCCCGCCCCGAATGAGTTCCACGATATTGTTGAAGATCATAACAGTATCGGCCTGTCATTACGTAAACATGTACTGAAACTGTTGCGGGAAAAACAGCAGCTACCGGAAACACCAACCGCCAACCAGCTACTTGATATCGCTAATAATTTCCAGCGCAGTCGAACTGGCAACAAAGATGAGAAAATCAAAATTCCGATTGTGGTCAGTGGGCTGATCACCAACCGTCAACGACCCAAAACTTCGGCTGGCGTCACTTTTGTCACACTGGAAGATCATACCGGAAATATGAATCTGATTGTCTGGCTGCAAACAGCCGAAAAATATTTGCGCACCTTGACAACAGAAAAGCTGGTTATAGTAAAAGGAATGCTGGAGAAAAATCCGGATAACGATGTTATTCATATTATTGTGGAAGAGATAAAAGGCTACAGTCAGATCATTAATGAGCTGGCGTTGGTATCGAGAAATTATCATTAACATCGACCAGCCAGAAGAAAATAACTTCGCAGAGAGGTTTTTTAAAGCAATTCGGGCCGAACCTGGACCCGAGTGTTCGCGCCGAAAGTCAGGATGGAAGCCAACTGATGCTATAGCCTGCCGTAACAATTTCCTGAATCCGTGACTCCATAGCGGCGCAGTCCGCAAGCCATTGATTCCTCTTTGCTTCCCAAAAATTGGGGTGAACCTATGGATCAGGGCAATTGCACTACAAATTCATTGATCCATTCATCAATCGAAGCAGATAATCATGATCCCAACCGGCCACAAGACGTTTGCTTTTTATACCTATCT
>JARRJP010000134.1:0-6965 GCA_037389025.1 Reinekea sp.
GCGAACGACATTTTACCCATTCAAGGGCCTTTTTTATGCCTGAAAATAGGGATTTACCGAAATTTTTTGGGTGAGTTTGAACTCCGAAACTTGAGTTAAATACAAAGGCTGTAGTACCGATCCTTGAGGGTATTAAAATGTATAGATTATATCGTAATCTTTCTAATGTGTACTTATACAAAGAAAGCGAACTTGTTTTTTGTGGGACGCTGGATATGGGATTTTCAGCATATGGATTTAAGTTTTACGACTCTGATGAAAATATTTATCATATGAGAGCTACAGGTATGTTTTTCTGGAGAAAAATATCGTTATATAAAAATGATGTATTTGTAGAGAGATATAAACGGCGATGTGCTCAAGGGAGTAACGTACGACTCAAAGAATATAAATTGCGGTTAATTTTAAATCGAAAGGAGTTGACTGTATTGAAAAAACCACCCTTTAATAAGACTGAAAAAGGGGTTCTTTGCTTTCA
The DNA here is from genome assembly GCA_037389025.1 of Reinekea sp. GTDB lineage: Bacteria > Pseudomonadota > Gammaproteobacteria > Pseudomonadales > Natronospirillaceae > Reinekea. Next base: position 479 of record JARRJP010000134.1, read on the forward strand.
ATGGGAATTGCCAAGTAATGAGTATTTGATCCAGGCATTTTGTTTGTCTGTGCTGAGAGTGATTGATGGTTTACAAGATCCTGGACTGGCTTAGTCAGTGTCCCGTCCAAAAGACTCCGGGCGGGATGATTGAATAGGTAATTTTCAGATAATGACGGCAAAAATTGTCGTCATTATTCTTTGATAATTAGTTTTTTCTTCTCGGCTTCTAAATGTGAGAAGGAAAATAGCTTATCAACATCCGAACCTGAGAACAGTAAGCTTCACCGGTGTCGTCATGGATGTGGACCGCCTCAAAGTCAACAGCGAATCGAAAGACAATTGCTACTATGATTGGGTTGCGTTTAATCGCGACAGTGCGTATGAACATATTATCCCAGAGCAGCTGTTCTCGACAGACGAAAATCCAGCGGAAGGTGTTTCGACCGCGAAGGCATTAAGCATAGCAATGCTCAAGGCCAGAAGATTTATACGCTAACCAAAGATAATAAAACCAACTGGCAAACATAATCACTGACGTTGTATATATTCCTGAATCCGTGGCTGCAGAGTGGAAGAGCTTGATTTCTATTTGTTGTTCAAAAATTGCAGGTGCACCCATAGGTTCACCCCAAATTTTGGGAAGCAAAGAGGAATCAATGGCTTGCGCACTGCGCCGCTATGGAATCACGGATTCAGGATATTGTTCCAGATAAAATTGACCCCCCTCGTTTATGGTACTGATATGTTATATAAGGTTATGCTAATGTTTTAGCCGGTAAGCGATAGGACGTTAATGCTTCTCTTATTCTGTTGCAGCAAGAATGTTTGAACATGCTTGGTTCGGGGCTACCTGTTGCTGCTTCGCCGATCACGATTTTTTCCGGTCAGCTGTGGATGATTTTATCTCAAGGACATTTTGGCGCTATTATGTATTCAAGGTCTGGATATTTGTATGTTGGCGGCATCAAAGCCCCATTTTTGTACAAGTACCCACGTGAGATCAGATAACCTTTATCCGAATGATGTTAATTATTACTATGAAAAAAACAGTTTATCTATTTTGTCTGCTGACGTTTATCTTACCAGTCAGCGCCTGTGCCTCGCTTACAACAACTACGGGTGGTTGCAGCAATAACTGGAAAGTGACTGGATATTACACCCCTGTGGAAACCGATTTTGATACCTCTCTGCATACTGTCGTACTTGCTCGGGGTGAGTCAGTGCAGGTCGACGAGCGTTTTCTTCGCGAAGTCAAAATGGAGGGGTGGGGGCGTACCCGCCATGGCTGGTATCTGGGGTATTATGATGGTCAGTGGCATAAAAGTACCGCACCCAAAAATGCCTTTGGTTCCCGGCTAAAGGTCGGTATGGTTGCCGTCAGTGAGAAGTACCTGCCAATGAATAGCAAAATTCAATTGGCGGATATCCAGACTGTCTTGGGTGTTCCGTATTTTATGGCGTTGGATCGTGGAGGCGGTGTCAAAAATCGGCATATTGATGTTTACACCGGTGAAGGTGAGCAGGCGAAGAGGTTGACCTGGCTGGTCACTGGAAAACGTGAGCTTTGTGTATTGTAAGTTTTAAATTCTATCCTGAATCCGTGACTTCTTCAGTGGATGCAGGGTGTAAGAGCCTGATTTCTATTTGTTTTCCAAAAATTGCGGGTGCACCCATAGGTTCACTTCAATTTTTGCGAAGCAAAGAGGGATCAATGGCTTGCGCACTGCGCCGCTATGGATTCATGGATTCAGGTCTGTATAAAAAGAAGGTTTATATGTTTAAAAAGGTGGTGCTGTGTTTTGTCCTGAGTCTTGTCTCTTTATCGACACTTTGTCTGGCTGAGACGTCAAGCCAGTTTAATGAGGTTGTAGAGCTGCATAGGAGAATTCTGTTTTTGATGTCCTCAGAATCCTCCAATGAAGTCAGTCAGCAGCGTGACACTTTCATTGCGCGAAATTTTTATGTTCAGAAACGGCATATCCTGGAAACCTTGGAAGAGCAGGTTACCAACAGTCCGGATTCAGGACGTGCACTGGTGGTTCAGTTAATGCAGTTTACCCAGGGCGATGAGAGCCATGCTGCCGATGCTCTGGCATTCATTGATCTGGTTGATGCCATCTTGTACCGACAGGGTGAACAACCTTTCCTGACCTCAGGGCAATTAAGTTATCTGCACCAGTTGGAACAACAGATGCAACTGATCCAGCAAAGCTACAGTGAGGATCTGGCAGAGATTACCACCGCGTTGACAACTCGCGGCCTGGAACTGGAACCATGGAGCGATTACCTGGCATTTTTACGAGCCCGTTATAGTCGTGAGAATATTTATCAACGCTTTAATCAGGCCGAGTCTGAACTGGCCGAGCCGGCTACCCGAGGTGCCGAATCAAAAAAGGACGCCGCTAAACTGGTTTGGGGTTTTGGCGTCCCTAAAAAAACTGTAGTACTGACGTTTGATGATGGCCCGCACTATCGCAATACCGGCGCGGTACTGGATATTCTGAAAGAAAAGGGTGTGCACGGCTATTTCTTCGCGGTAGGTCGGAATGTTGGCAAAATAATTGATGGCAAACCCGTGTTCAATAAAAAGGCGGAGCTTTTAAAACGGGCTTTGAATGAAGGCCATCGTATTGCGAATCACAGCTATTCACATGCAGTCTTAACCAAACTGGGTGCTGAAGGTCAGAAGCAGGAACTCGGTGATACCAGTCAGTTGCTGAGCTCGGTATCCGGTCAGGATACGACCGAATATCGTCCTCCTTATGGTTCAAAGAATGATGCTCTCTTATCGCTTACCGATTCGATGGGGATGCGTGCCATTATGTGGAATATCGATTCAAGAGATTGGGCAGATCCGGTGCCCGCTTCTATTGTTGAGCGGGTAATGGCCGAACTTGAAAAGCGTAAAAAAGGTATTCTGCTGTTTCATGATATTCACAAACAGACGGTGCAGGCGCTGCCTTCATTACTGGATCAATTAAAGGAAAAAGGTTATCGCGTTGTAACCATTGATGGGGAAGCGTTTGAAGCCAATACCGTTACCCCAAAAGAAACGGCTGTTGCGCCAACGGCGGTAAAAAGCCAGCTTTATTCAAACAGTTGGGCCTTGGTGATCGGGGTGAATAAGTATCGTTACTGGCCCCAGCTAAGCTATGCCGTCAATGATGCCCAAGGTGTTGCAGAGGTCTTGCAAACCCGCTATGGCTTTGAAAAGGATCATATCTTTACATTGTTTGATGAGAAGGCAACGCGAGAGAATATTGTTGAGCTCCTCACGACAACACTGGCTGATCCGAAAAAAGTAAAGTCGGGTGATCGTGTTTTTGTGTTTTACGCTGGTCATGGGATGACCCGCACGTTGCCATCCGGCAGAAATCTGGGCTATATCATTCCTGTGGATGCGCAGTTGGACAAATTCTCCAGTAATTCGATCAGTATGACTCATCTGCAGGATTTCTCTGACATGATTCCTGCCAAGCATGTTTATTTTGTTATGGATTCCTGCTACAGCGGGATTGCACTAACCCGCGGTGCCGGTGGTCTGATTGGTGACTCGAAGTATCTGTCTGAAATTTCCAACCGCCGTGCCCGTCAGATTCTCACTGCCGGAGGGGCGGATCAGGAAGTTTCCGATGGCGGCCCTCAGGGCCACTCAATCTTTACCTGGTCGTTGTTGCAAGGTTTAAAAGGTGAGGCGGATCTGGATGGTAACCAGATAATTACAGCTACTGAGCTGGGGGCTTATGTGGCACCAAAAGTGGCCAACAGTTCGGACCAGACTCCGGTATTTGGCAATCTGGTAGGCAGCGAAGGTGGCGATTTTATTTTTGAGCTGGCTCTGGCTAAAGCAGTCAATGGTGAGTTGACTCAAGAACAGAAACTGAAAAACGCACTGATCGAGCTGCAAAAGGAAAATGCTGCACTGAAGCAACAATTGGCTCTGTTACAGACCCGTTCGTCAAGTAAACCGCAACCGCGTGGCGGCGAACCGGATCTGACTGAGCTGTCACCGGTGCAGCGTAAACTGAAAGCCAATGAACTGCATGAACAGGGGCTGAATTACTATAAGAAGGAAAACTACAGCGAAGCATTGCGGGCTTTACGTCTGGCGCTGGTTTATAACCCGAGCAACGTTACCATTGTCAATGATTATGGTTTTGTGCTTTACCGCGATGGTCAGTTTAAAAATGCGCTGGCCTGGCTGGAAAAAACCATCGAAATGGATGCTAACCGGGTGCCGGTTTATCTGAACATTGCGGATGTTCTGGTTGAATTGCAACGTGAAGAAGAGGCCGTACCCTACTACCAGTTCTATCTGGAACTGTACCCGGACAGCCCATTGAAAGGTCGTGTGACTCAATTCCTGAAAACGCATTAGCGGTTGTAAAATCTTTTACCTGGATACCATCAGCCTGCTGGTGGTTACATTGGCAGTGGTCTTTGGCCCTGCCATTGTTGCTATCTTGTTTGTTGGCAATTCTATGAATATGCCTGAATCAAGCTCTTACACCCTGCGTCCACTGAAGAAGTCACGGATTCAGGTCTATGGTAACCGTGGCGGTCAGTTGATGCAGGGGTATGATTCTGGCTGGAAGTCGTTTATGTACGCCGACCATCGGTAATGGCCAGCCCCTTCTATTATTGGCTGTTTTGCTAGTGTGATCTGAATTATTTTCATAAATGGTGTTTTCTACGGGGTGATGGTGCGGCGTTATTGGTTCCGGCCGTGCAGGAAGACCGGAAATGACGTTGTTACGCGGATGAAAAACGCTCAATACATCATGAGCCATGAGTGCCGGACCATCTCATCGGCAATCTGCTTGCTGCGGAAATCGATCGGAAACGAACCGAAGAGGATCAAGTCCGTATAGAAACGGTTCTGGAGCAAGCGGCCCCATTGTCAGCACCAGTTTATATCGCTCAGGATCGTGGTTTTTTCGAAAGATGCGGTTTGAACGTTGTGCTGATTGAGTCAGTCGGTGGCAAACGTGCTTTTCAAAATATGTTGTCCGGTAACGCCGACTTTTCCACCAGTTCGGACAGTGTGGCAAGTTATCAGGTCATTCAGGGAGCTGAATTCAATATCCTTGCCAGTTTTGCCTCCTCGGAAAATGACGTAAAGATCCTGTCCCATCGGCCATCTTTGGAAGCGGACAAGGGGGAAAGCATTAAGCTGGGCTATTGGAGTAATAGTGCAAGTGAGCACTTGGCAGACATATATCTGCAATTGCACCAGTTTAATAAAAAGGTAATCACTGTTCGTGCACCACAGGATGAACTATCCGACTCGTTTATAGCCAATGACATTGACGCTTTCAGTATGTGGGAACCATATATCTGGACGACAATACAGATGCTTCCTGAAGGACAATCCTATTACTTGTTACCGACTGAGGGGCTGTTGAGCCTGCACTTCATGTTGATGTCCAGTGCAGAAATGAAGCAGCGCCCCGACTTGGCTGAGCGAATGCTGGCCGGGTTATATCTGGCTGTTCTTGATATCTATATAGAGCCAGAATACGCACGTCATGCGGTGAAGGAGCATTTATCCCAGGATGCGGATTTTCTCGATTGGATATGGGATGACTACCTTTTTCAGCTGCGCAATGCGGCGACACTCCGCTATGCATTACTGTCTAATCTACGCTGGCTATCCGACACCAACGTGCAGTTTTCTGAACAGTTGGTACAGGCTGAAAGCTTTAATAGCTTTGCAGAGCTTGCCCGGAAATGGTGTCAGAAATGAGAATTAATTTTCAGCTCAGAGTCATGGCGTTTTTATCCATCATTGTTCTGCTTTTGATAGTGGTGGGGTTGTTTGGTACCTGGAAATTTTCACACCAATATGTTGAAAAGCATGAAATTCTGGATCAAATTTATGAAAACATACAGCAGATATTATCAGCCGAATTTGTTGAAACTCGTTATCGGGATATGACCAGTAAGCAGTTTAATAATCAGGCAGAAATACTGAAAAGTAAGATGCATAAGTTTGTTGTTACTGATCAGGTAAATCAGGTTTATGTCGATATCATGTTAAAGCGGATTGACCGAATTGAAGGTCTGTATCAAAACATCATGGCGTTGTACCAGCTTGAACCGGCTCCGGCCCAAGAAGCGATGTCACACCTTGAAGATAAATTATTCAGTGAAATGATGGTTATGCAGGAAGACACTCTTTCCCTGCGTGATGCCAATAATGATAGCCAAAAGAAGCAGCTATCCGAAGGAATCAGTTTTTTATTTGTATCTATTTTTATTATTTCGCTGTTTCCTGTTTGGGTAAACCTGAGTATCAGCAGACGACTTTCAGTTCGGCTGGGGCAGTTAACATCAGTGACCCAACGTATACGTAACGGTGATTTCTCGGCGCGGGTTGGATTGAGCAGTGGTGATGAACTTGGTCGTATCAGTCAGGCAATGGATAACATGCTCGACAGCATTGAAAAACTTACCGTGACGCGCAAAGAGTTGGAAGACATTGTCCGCTCCCGTACCTGCGAGT
>JARRJP010000135.1:0-16999 GCA_037389025.1 Reinekea sp.
AATTGGGGTGAACCTATGGGTGCACCTGCAATTTTTGAAAAACAAATAGAAATCAAGCTCTTACACCCTGCATCCACTCTGGAGTCACGGATTCAGGTTAAGGCTAATGCTACTGGCGAGCAGACTTATGTCGCGGTCTGGTTAAAATCCTGATCTTGTGTCATGTGGATTATTCCTTCTGGGATGTGTGAGTTCATTTCGTACTTTAATTGCGGGGCGGGATTATGCACAAGGTTTTTCGATAACGCACTAAAAATTTGCCGTCATTTTGGTAGGTATTTGTTGTGCTGGGTTTGTAAACTTGAATCGGTGACTCCATAGCGCGCAGTGCGCAAGCCATTGACTGGCTTGGCCCCCTGTCAGCTGATGTGTTTATCGTCCAGAAAAACGGAGTCATCCATCTGTCGCATCCTTAGCGTTGAGGTTTGATTGTGTTTGGTGTCGTGACCGTCATTTTCGGGCTGGGTTTATAACACCTGAATCCGTGACTCCATAGCGGCGCAGTGCGCAAGCCATTGATTCCTCTTTGCTTCCCAAAAATTATGGGTGCACCTGCAATTTTTGAAAAACAAATAGAAATCAAGCTCTTACACCCTGCATCTACTTTGGAGTCACGGATTCAGGTGAAAGGAACGGATATGGAAGATTGGCGACTAAAATAGCCTTTTACAACTGGCTGTAAATCTTACAGGCACAAAAAAACGGAGCTCTCGCTCCGTTTTTGCTTAATAATGGAAATTAAGCTTTAGGTGCCTTACGACGGCGAGACATAGCCAAGCCAGCCAGACCGACGCTCAACAAACCCAGAGTTGCTGGTTCTGGTACAGTTACAGAACCGATATCAACAGCAGACCACAAGATAGTACCACCGACGGTCAGGAATTCACCGGCGCCATCGCCCCAGAAAGTGACGCTGGTAAAAGTATTTGTGTCATCAATAGCGCCAACGAAAATACCATCTTTAGGCAGACCAGCACCATGAGATGGGTTGTCGTTGTATGAGTTGGCAGTGCCAACCAGTTGAACAGCACCACCATCGAATTGCATGTACAGGCTTGATGGATGACAACAGGTTGCCCAGTCACCAACTTCAAAACCGATAGCATTTACAGCAGAATCGAAAGTGAAAGTAACACCAGAGTTTTTATAGTTACTCGGGTTGCTGCCGCGACCCTGAGGGTTAACACCGATCATCTCTCCAGTGTTGCCGTCCAGAGAAGCGTTATAAACGCTAGAATTACCACCATCTGCATTAAACATGGTGAAGTCATCAAAATCCCAACTGGAAGCCGGAGAAAGACCTGAGAGGTTTTGGCTTTCAACACTGGCACCAGTACCTGTTACCGTGCTGTTGAAGCTACTTTGACCAGTCGGAATGATATCAAAGAAAGTTACAGGAACCGCGAATACCGCAGATGAAGAAAAAGCGGCCGTGCAAGCTACTATTTTCAGAAGTTTCATAGTTTTTTCCTTACTTGGAAGTGTGGATGTATAAAACAGAGTCTCCTCCCTGTGAGCATTGAAATAACGAAACAGGAGGCACAGCTCCCATGTTTGCAAGTAATGGGCCAAGTCGTGAGAATCAATGGCTATCCGATATTTATCACTATCGATGGTGCCTGTATGTCAAGAAAAACGACGGTTAGGAGAAAAACCATGTCAAAAAAGCTGACATATTGAAACCGGAACGGCGAGAAACTTAACAGTTTTTAGACTACTTGAATCCGTGACTCCAAAGTGGATGCAGGGTGTGAGAGCTTGATTTCTATTTGTTTTTCAAAAATTGCAGGTGCACCCATAGGTTCACCCCAATTTTTGGGAAGCAAATAGGAATCAATGGCTTGCGCACTGTGCCGCTTTGGTGTCACGGATTCAGGGACTATTAAAATGATGATGGCAGAGGTCTGTTGAATTGCTTAAAACTACACTGCTTATAAATACTGGATACGATAATTGTGATTGAGCAGATATTTTAATACCTGAATCTGTGGCTTCGAATTGGATCCAGGTTTATTTTATCGCCGTTACATTAAGCCGCGAAATGTGAAATGTGGCTATTGATTCAAATCAGACAGAAACACAGCGACCATCGAGTCTGTGATCACCTCTGTACTCGCTCAGTGACATTCGTTACCCTGCCAATATGTGGCCTTGCCGCAGTAAAACAGTTTTTAACAAGCGATAGGATAACGAAAATGAGCAATAAGGAATTACAGCTGGCTCAGGAAATCATCGAACAGACCGATCAACATCTGTTCCTCACTGGCAAGGCAGGTACGGGTAAAACCACTTTTTTGCACCATCTCAAGCACCACTGCGCCAAGCGTATGGTTGTTACGGCGCCAACCGGCGTTGCTGCGGTCAATGCTGGTGGTGTGACTCTGCATTCTTTTTTTCAACTGCCTTTTGGGCCTTATGTGCCTGGCACAGACTTGCCGCAGAATTTTCGCTTCAGCCAGGAGAAGCGCAATATTATTCGTGGCCTGGACCTGTTAGTGATCGACGAAATCAGTATGGTGAGAGCCGACATGCTTGATGCTGTTGATGCAGTGCTGCGCCGACTGAAAAATCACGACCTGGCCTTTGGTGGTGTGCAACTGCTGATGATTGGTGATCTGCATCAGTTACCTCCCGTGATGAAGGATTCTGAGAGATCGCTGCTGAGCCGTTATTATCAGACCGGTTATTTCTTTAGTAGCCTGGCGTTACAGCAGGCTGAAATGATCAGCATTGAACTGCAGCATATTTATCGTCAATCAGACGCTGACTTTGTCGAACTGCTGAATCGAGTACGTGATAATCGGGTTGATGCGCAGACACTGGAGCGTCTGAATGCGCATTACCGGCCGGACTTTCAGTCAGACAGTGATGGCGATTACGTAACCCTGACCACCCACAATCACAGTGCCGATCGACTCAACCAACAGCGACTTGCAATGTTGCCCGGCAAGCACGTTGGTTTTTCGGCAATCGTTGATGGCGAATTTCCTGAACCTTATCCAACGGCTGAGCAGCTCGAACTGAAACTTGGTGCCCAGGTGATGTTTATTCGTAATGACCGTTCACCGGAAAAGCGATATTACAACGGTAAGGTCGGTAAGATCGTTTCTCTTGATAATGATGATATTCGCGTGCGTTGCCCAGATGATAATGCGGATATTAAAGTCGAATCTGAGACCTGGCAGAACATTCGCTACATACTGGACCCTCAGACCAAGGGTATTGTCGAAGAGGTGATTGGCAGCTTTACTCAACTTCCGTTGCGGCCAGCCTGGGCGATTACCATTCATAAAAGTCAGGGACTCACTTTCGAAAGAGCGATAATCGACGGACAGGCGGCGTTTGCTCATGGCCAGATTTACGTCGCGCTCAGTCGCTGTAAAACTCTGCAGGGAATGGTTTTATCTACCCCGTTATCAGCAGACAACGTGCTGACGGATGCTGACGTTGCAAGGTTCAGCCAAAACAGCAGTCACCAGATTCTGGAACCTGAGCAGTTGCATCAGGCCAAAGCTCAATACCAACAGCGCTTGATGTTAGAGTGTTTTGACTATCAGATGGTCAGTAAACAGTGGCGTCGTTTGGGTTGGTTGCTGCGCGAGAATGCTCGTCGCCTGCAGATGGTGGGTTATGAGCAATGGTCCGATATTGAAGCCGCGTTTAATCAGGATATTGTTGGAGTTGCCAGCAAATTTCAACGTCAGTTACAGGGTATGTTTCAGAGCGATGTATTACCGCAGGATAACGGCCAAATCCAGCAGCGCTTGCAGAAAGCATCTGGCTATTTCACAGAAAAGATCAATGCCAGCCTGTTGGCATGGCTGGGGCAGTTCAGTTTTGACAGCGATAACCAACAGACAACGCGGCAGATTAATAAAACCATCGCGGAGCTGAACCGTTTATTGACAGTGAAGCTGGCTGCATTGAATAGTCTGGCCGAAGGCTTTTCTCTGAACCCGTATCTTAATGCGATTGCTCTGGCTGAAATACAGGATAAAAAAGGAAAGACTTCAAAAAACAAAACCAAAACCAAAAATGAAGTGGCAGTACCGGCAGAGGAAAACCTCAAGCATCCTATACTGGTTGAGCGGTTAAAAGCCTGGCGGAGCGAGCAGTCTGCATCCGCCTCAATACCAGCCTACACAGTATTGCACCAGAAAGCCTTGTATTTAATTGCCGAGTTGTTACCTGGTAACCGTGATGCGTTATTACAGATTCCAGGAATTGGGCCTGCAAAACTGGAAAAATACGCAGATGGTCTGCTGGAAATAATTTTGAGCTATTGTCAGGCTCAGGGTTTGAGCGCTCAGAAAACCTTACCGGCTATGGCGTTGACTGACCGTCCGAAAGGAAGTTCGGCCAAGTCCGCAGCCCCACAGAATAAAACACCCAGTCGGTTAATCAGCCTTGAGCTTCACCGCTCTGGAAACGGGCTGCCAGAAATCGCACAACAACGAAATATGGCGGTGGGAACCATCGAAAAACATCTGGCGGAATGTATCAAAGCAGGGGAACTGGAGTTAACGTCACTGCTCTCAGCTGAGCGAATCGCAACAATACAGGCCGTCGTTAATGAGATGGGTACTCAACCTATATGGCCGCTCAAGGAGCGATTAGGTGAGGGCTATTCCTATGGTGAAATTCACTGGGTGATTGCTGACGCCCTGAGATAAAAGCCCCGGTAATGATGAACCAGTCATCGGCTGCTGCCAGTTGCAGCAGCCTTCGGTCGAGATGATGGAGCCTGTCAAACCGGCCAAAATTATGATGCTGCAAGTCTATACCCTGAATCCGTGACTTCTTCCGTGGATTCAGGGTGTGAGAGCTTGATTTCTATTTGTTTTTCAAAAATTACAGGTGCACCCATAGGTTCACCCCAGTTTTTGCGCACTGCGCCGCGATGGCGTCACGGATTCAGGTATACAAAGATCCACAAACTGTCATACGTAACTCAAAACGGAAGGGGAATGAGTCGGAAAAACCAGCCATTTAATTCCTGGAAGAAAGAATCTGTACACACATCTAATTTTATTTAATAAATTCTTGAACTGTATACCGGTAAGTCTTATCCGTTGGATGGCAAGCAAATAAATAAAAATCCAATCGCCAGGACGCCACTGAACAAATCAGTTGCTACGTTAATGAGTTTGATCTCGTACATTTACAGGAGGACTTTAACTACCACGCAGCGCTGTACGATACCTGCAATACTCACAGCTACCGTTCGCCAACGACAGGTGGTGCCGGTTTCGGTAGCGGTTTGAATTCCATGAGTCATTACCCTTATGAAGATTGGGATCGGGTCAGATGGAACAACTGTAACGGAGTCGATTGCCTGACGCCAAAAGGGTTTACACTGGCCAGAACTGAACTGGCCGATGGTGTATTCGTCGACATCTATAATCTGCATACTCAGGCTCAGGTAGCTGATGCAGACCTGACTGCACGTCGCGCCAATTTATTGCAATTAATTGACTACATTGACATACACTCAGTGGGTAATGCCGTCATCATCATGGGGGATACCAATACTCGTTTCACGCGCAGTGGTGATAACATCGGTGAGTATCTGAAGCGCGGCTTTACCGATGCCTGGGTTGATCTTATCCGTGATGGCGATGTACCGGTTGCCGGTACAGCGGCGCTACTTTGCGATACCAAAGTCACCGATGCCGAGTGCGAGATTGTCGATAAGATCCTTTATCGTGATAACGGCTATCTCAATCTGAAAGCCTATTATTATAATGTTCGCGAAGACGCTAAGAGCGCTGAAGGTTTAGAGTTGTCTGATCATCCTCCAGTAGAGACACGATGGACATTCAAGACCGATGATCAATGGCTGTTCAGCAGTCGTATTGGTGGACCGCATGGAACTGAATTCAATGATTTCTCATTGTTACCAGATGAACCTTCTGTCCGTTCAGTAACATTGCGTGCTGGCAGTCGAGTCGATCAAATCGGTTTAACGCTGACAAACGGTTATCAGCTTTCTCATGGCGGCAGCGGTGGAGAGAAACAAACACTTATTATGAATGATGGTGAGTATTTGAAATCAGCCACCTTCTGCGCGGGCAAATACAATGGCCATACGCGGATTTTTTATAGCCGTATCATCACAAGTCAGAATCGCAGCATCAGTGGTGGAACACAAACGGATCACTGCTCAACCTATCAAGCCGCTTCAGGCTGGAGTATTGTTGGTTTCCACGGGCGTAGTGGTAGTGCGCTGGATAAAATCGGGATTATTTATGCGCCAGCAAATAATTATATGAATGACGTAGCGTATCGCCCAATCGTGAATCAGGCATCAAATCTTTGTCTGGATATTTCAGGGGCTCAGATGACGGATGGAAACAATGTTGCATTATGGCATTGCAGCGGTGCCGCCTGGCAACAGTGGAATTACGATTTACGTACCGGGTTAATTCGCAGTGCTTATGACAACCGTTTTTGTCTGACAGCGTCCGGCTCATTTGGTAATGGTGCTAATCTGGTTATTGAAAAATGTGTCGGCAGTTCCGATCAACGCTTCAGTTTTGATGCCGATGGTAAGATTTTATTACGAACTGTGCCGCAGCAGGTTATTGATGCCAATGGCATGGATGCTGGTGCCAATGTCACCACCTGGAGTGACTGGGGTGGTGTTAACCAGCGTTGGCAATAAGCAAATGTCGAAACAGTGGTGATCCGAAATCGTTGTAAAACACATTGCAACCAGATCAACCTGTTTCGACACTTAATCAGTTACCTGAATCAGTGACTTCTTCAGTGGGTGCAGGATATAAAAGCCTGATTTCTATTTGTTTTCAAGAATTGCACATCTGGAGATGCTTATGCCGCTTCCATCAACTCTTCCATCAACTCTTCCGACAACTCGGCACCCCAGGTCGCTCTGCCTTAACTGCCATCTCCTCATCAATAACCGACTGAGGAAACTGCCCCATAAAACAGCAACAGACATTATCGTTAATCATTGTTCTTGGGCCATGAGGGTGCCCAATATGTTTGTATGGTGAATGTGAATGACCATGACTGTGTGAGTGACTGTGGCTATGTGAATGATCATGTCTATGACTGTGTCCAGCATGGTCATCGGTCTCTTCCGGCTGAAACTCAGCATGATGATGATGAACTGAAACTTCACCCGCTGCTAATCGCTGCTGAAAACTATCCATCAGGCTTACTGGTGGTTGTGGTCCGGCAATGGTTTCTTCAATCCGGATGATAAAGCTATTGATAACATGGTCCTGATCTTTCAGGTAATCAGTTTTAATAAATTCAACATCTGGATTTTCTGCAGCAATCTTGTCGGTATAAGCATAAATGCGATCAATTAACCGGCCACCAAAAAGAAAGTAGGGCGCTACAACAACCTTTTTGAAACCAAGTTTCAGTGCCATTTCCAGGCCGCGACCCACTGACGGATAGGTAACACCGGAATAGACAGTTTCCGCCCAGCCAAAGCCCATATTTTCACTGACGATCCGGGTCAGCTTCGCAGCCTCTGCATTGGCTTCAGTAACAGAAGTGCCACGGCCAACCACGACCAGCATGGTGTCGTAAAGATCACCAGTGTGCACATGATCAACACCCAGTGCTTCCAGAATCCGTGCTTGAAAGGCGTTGATCATTTCAGTATGCAGGCCTAATTCGGTGCCGTATTCAATGCTCAGGCCAGGGTGTTTTTCCATATAGGTGGACAACACTGACGGAATATCATTCTGTGCATGGGTGGCGGCAAATAACATGCCCGGTACTGCATGGATTTTATTAACTCCTTGAGCCACCAGACTATCCAAAGCCATATGAATATTGGGTGCCGAATATTCCAGAAAACCGTATTCCACCTTTAATTCAGGGTGGCGATTTTTTAAGCCTTTTGCTAACAGACTGAACTCCCGTTCCGCAATCTTGGCGCGACTACCATGTCCGCAGATCAGAACACCGGCGTGCTCTGGCAAGTTATTGATCATGCTCATTGTGTCTAAACTCTAAAGAAATATTGCGGCCATTATCAGAACTTTCATGGCAGAGTAAAGGGAAGGGATCAAAACTCAAGCCAATGAAATACCTGAATCCGTGACTCCAAAGTGGATTCAGGTTCTATTTGTCTTTCAAAAATTGCAGGGCACCCATAGGTTCACCCCGATTTTTGGCAAGCAAAGAGGAATCAATGGCTTGCGCACTGCGCCGCGATGGCGTCACGGATTCAGGAAATAACCAAGGTCCAAGCCTGAAACCAAAAAATTCCTGATAGTGCTTTGCCCCAAAAGGCATTACAATGCCGGTTCGAATTGAGGTTCCTGATGGATTAATAGGGAACGCTGAAACGCCTGTGCCATCTGGCTTGTGCAGGGTTGTTTAACAGCGGCTGTCCCCGCAACTGTATGCAGTGAGCCGGTATCAAAACCACTGAAGTAACGCTTTGGGAAGGTGATACGGGCATTTGAGCTGTGAGCCAGTAGACCTGCCTGATTTCGACATAAGTCTGATGTCGGGGGTTGCATCGGAGGAATCTAAAGCTTTCCTGCTTTCTGTTCTGAATATCTCCCATATCGTCTTTACTGTTTTTTTAGCTGTCCGGATCAGTGCCAAATTTACGTTAGGTGTTTCCCGGCAGTCGCTAATTAAAATAAATTACCCCAAGTTTGAGGTTTATGTTGGGCTGAGCGTTAGATACTGATCTCAGCCCGCGTTCCTTGGGTTTGAACTCAAAAACTTGAGTATAACCTGAATCCGTGACCCTGCATCCACTGAAGGGTCACGGATTCAGGACAGTGTATTGTGGCCGGTCATCATACAAAAATGAGCAGGGGTTTGGTATGCAATGGGATATTAGATGTAAAACGTTTGATCAAGACGCTGAGAATGGGGTTTGTATGAGGTATGACCTGAATTGAGTGGGGCGAATTGAACCCCACCCCTGGTCTTACATCTCAAGCTGCTCCGGGAACACCCGCTGCTGCGGCCCAAACGGGCACATTCACACCCTGCCAGCACTGGCGTACCAATACATCCAGGCTTTGTTTTGTGCCGGGTACTGCTTCAGCCAGGCGGCGAGCAAGCGCGGAACGTTTGGGTAATTGATGCAAACCGGCTGGGCATGGTCCAGGAATCGTTGAATAGCGCCGTTATCAATCCGGTTTGTTGTCAAACTAAAGCCCAGTTCTCTCAGTGCCTGTGCGTTGGAGGCCTGCTCCATCTGCCCTTTCAGTGGTTTCACCATGATACGGCGCCCAATACTGAGCGCTTCGGATGCCAGCTCAAAGCCGGCATTGCAGATAACACCATCCGTGGCATGCATACTGTCCTGAAAACCAGAGCGCGAAAAACCCTTGACCCTTACATTATCATATTGGCCAGGTTCAATATCCGCGCAGTGAAAAATAAACGAATGTGAAAACTTTCGCAGTACTGCAAGCACATCATCAGAACGTTCAAATGGCAGATAAACCAGCGTCTGCTTATCGTTGCCAGGTGCTCTGTCTTCCGATTCGATAATCGGTGGTAAAATCGGTTGATCAAAATGGTGCCAATGCACACCAATACCCAGTGTCACCGGCGCAAACCAGCGCATGATGGCATCGGACGCAAAGGAGTTTTCGGCCTTGGGAATGTCATGATTGAAAGCATATTGATGACCGATGCCAATGCACGGAATGCCCTGTTTTCTGGCCGCCCAGGCAACGACTGGTTCAAAATCGGTAATCACCAGGTCATAACTTGACAAATCCAGCGTGCGGATATCCTGATACATCCGGGTCAGTGAAGCCTCAGCAAAGGATTTGAACAGATCCACCCTGCCTGCCTGTGTCACAAAAGTCAGTCCTTTGAAAACCCGATAATCAGCGAAGGCCTCCATGTCAAAAAAACGCTCAGCCGGACGACCGGAAAATACCCAGTCCACCTCGACGCCTGCTTTAGTCAACGCCACCTGCATGGCACGTGCACGCGTTATATGTCCGTTACCTGTGCCCTGAACACCATAAAGAATTTTCAAAACAAGCCCCCAAGAGATAAAGAATAAGATGCGACCGTCGTACCCAGCAACGCCCCGATCAACGTATCCGTCGGAAAATGAACACCCAGAAAAATACGGGAGACAGCCACACAAACAGCCCAAAAAATCAGAAACAGCAGCAACGCCACAAACTGACTTGCCACCAGTACGGTAAATAAAAATGCAGCTGAGGTATGGCCAGAGGGAAAGCTGAATTTATCGCTGGGAACGATAAAACTCTGAAAGTCTCCGATGGCATCTTCAGGACGGTTGCGCCGACAACTGTTTTTCAGAACAAAATAGATCAGCCGTTCGGCACAGAATGCTGCGACATAGGCTCGTAAAAAAGACTGATTGGTCGGCCAATCCAGCAAGGCATAAAGTGCAGGGAATAGAACATACAGATAACCGTCAGCGGTTTTCGATACCGCACGCCCAAGACTCGTCAACAACTCTCGGCGACGGCGTGCCATACACCAGCGAAACAAATTGAGATCAAAACGATGGATCGGCTCTAGCCATTTCATAATGTGCCCTCTTGTTCTTGGGCACTATTATTGGAATTAGTATTTCACTTCACTGACAAATTGGTGAAATCTTTGTGACATGGGGCTTTACCCACGACAGAAGGGAAACAAACGGTTATCGGCGTAATCAGGGGAAAACTGTATCAGATCTCCGATACAGGAAGTTAGTGCCTGTCCGGAAAGGTGGGAAAGCTGGTGCAATACCAAATTTAAATGAGGCGCTTCCAGACAGACACAAATTAGGGTAGACACTAATTAGGGTAATTGTACCTGAATCCGTGACTTCAAAGTGGATGCAGTGCGCCGCTATAGAGTCACGGATTCAGGTGTTATGAAGCAGGCACAAAAGTGGACGTTTTCAGAGCTTCCTGAATTCTGACAACACGGGCGCTTAACTCAGTGGTCAGATAAGCTTTGGCAGGCACCGCTCCCCAGACCGGGTTTGGCCATGCCGGATCAGATTGCACACGTACAACATGATGAATATGCAATTGAGCAACCACATTACCCAACGCCGCTATATTCATTTTGTCGCCATCGAAAGTTTTCATTATGCGTTCAGCAACAAATGAGCTTTCCCAAATGAGCTGTTCCTGATCATCCTCATCCAGTTGATAGATTTCACTGACATTCTCACGCTGCGGCACCAAAAGTAACCAAGGATAATTGGCATCCTTCATCAATAATATATGACACAGTGATAACGAACCAACCAACACACAATCGCTTTCCAACCGATAATCTAACTCGAACATACAACCTCTCCGACAAGATTTTACCAAGTTAACTGTACCCTTTATGTCGATTAATTCAACAATCAGAACCAGCAAATTCATCTATAGCATAAATACCTGAATCCGTAACTTCAGAGTGGATGCAGAGTGTAAGAGCTTGATTTCTATTTGTTTTTCAAAAATTGCAGGTGCACCATAGATTCAGCCCAATTTTTGGGAAGCAAAGAGGGATCAATGGCTTGCGCACTGCGCCGCCCTGGAGTCACGGATTCAGGTTGAATAAAACCTGTATTAACAAAGCCCCTCCAGATGTTCACCGCGAGGCGCAGCTCGAAGGCAATGGTCCCTCCCTTATCAAGAGCTGTAACGAAGCAGTGGACTTCTAAAGGGCTTCTCGACGAGTGGGCCGCCGTTTTTGCGAATAATACCTATGCCGCAACGTTAAACCGGCGGGTCATCTTAATATGCATTTTATTTGAGACATTACACTAGCATGGATACACTGACTGAGCCTGTTGGCTTTATCCTGAATCCGTGACTCCAGAGTGTAAGCCATTGATTTCTATTTGTTTTTCAAAAATTGCAGGTGCACCCATAGGTTCACCCAATTTTTGGGAAGCAAAGAGGAATCAATGGCTTGCGCACTGCGCCGCTGCCTGAAAACCATCAACCGCCTACCGACAATCCATTTCTGTCATCCGGTTTCCTCAGCACACTGGAACAAACCGGTATATGCACAGCCAAAACAGGCTGGCAGCCTATGCATTTGTATAACGAAGCCCAGATTCTGATCCCGACTTATGTTAAGTCACACAGTTGGGGCGAGTACGTATTTGACTGGTCTTGGGCCAATGCTTATGAGCAGCATGGCTTTGAATATTACCCCAAGCTGGTTGTCGCCGTGCCCTATACGCCGTCTCAAGGCCCCCGATTTCTCGGCGCACAAAGTGAGGAAGACATTAAGCCGGTTATCAAACA
This sequence comes from Reinekea sp., assembly GCA_037389025.1. Lineage (GTDB taxonomy): Bacteria > Pseudomonadota > Gammaproteobacteria > Pseudomonadales > Natronospirillaceae > Reinekea. The sequence continues at coordinate 12,240 of JARRJP010000135.1, forward strand.
GCTCAAACAAAAAACGCAGCAGTTAACTGCCTCTGGCTTCCATATTCTGTTTCCGTCACCACAGGAATGCCAATGGCTGGATAACATGGACCTACTCAAACGTTGTGATGTTCAATATCACTGGAACAACGACCAATACCGAGATTTTGACGACTATCTGGATCGTTTCAGCTCACGTAAGCGCAAAAATGTCCGCAAAGAGCGTGCTTCCATCGCAGAGCAGGGGCTGAAAATCCGTCGTCTGAGCGGTAGCGATATAGACCGACAAAGCTGGCACGCGTTTTACCAGTTCTACCACGCAACCTATATGAAACGGGGCCGTCAGGGTTATCTGAACAGAGAGTTTTTTTATCGCCTGCTTGACCTGATGAAAGATCAGATCCTGTTAGTAATGACTTACTTTCAGGAGAAACCCGTGGCTGCATCATTGTTTTTCAGTGACAGCAAAGCACTGTACGGACGATACTGGGGCTGTTTCGAAGAGTTCAACAACCTGCATTTTGAATCCTGCTACTATCAAGGTATTGAATTTTGCATTGAACAGGGATTGGATCGTTTTGATCCTGGCACTCAGGGCGAACACAAGATCAGCCGCGGTTTTGAGCCGACCATGACCTACTCTTACCATTGGCTCAGCAACCCGCAATTCTTTGAAGCGGCAAAACACTTCTGTGAACAAGAACTGCAAATGAACCAGCACTACCTGGCCGAGGCCAGAAGCGCACTACCATTTAAGACCTGTTAATGCTAAGGAAACCTAATGAACTATCTGCATACCATGGTTCGGGTAAAAAACCTGGACGCCTCATTGCACTTTTATTGTGATCTGCTCGGCCTGCAGGAAATCCGCCGTAAAGAAGTTGAAGCCGGACGCTTCACACTGGTATTTCTGGCAACCGCGCCAGGGGAAGCTGAAGTTGAACTGACCTACAACTGGGATAGCGAAGACTACGGCGAAGGCCGCAACTTCGGACATCTGGCTTTTGAAGTCGATGATATTTATGGCCTATGCCAGAAAATGATGGACGCAGGTGTCACGATTAATCGTCCACCACGTGACGGCCACATGGCCTTTGTCCGCAGCCCGGACAATATCTCCATCGAGCTGCTCCAGAAAGGTGACAGCCTGCCACCGGCAGAGCCTTGGGCCAGCATGGAAAATACTGGGCACTGGTAAGAGTCTCAGGATAAGAACCAGTAGCAACGCTAATACCTGAATCTGAGACTCCGGAATGGATTCAGGTTAATTTAAACTGCTGAATCTTAATTTTCAAATCTGAAGATAATTGTTTCAAAATAGCGGCGTTTTGCGATGCGGACTGAGCCTCCGTTAAAAATTTATTGGCTCCCATATGGATACTCTCTGCATTGCGACTGATCTCTTCGGTAACCATAGACTGCTGCTCAGCAGCAGTCGCTATCCGCATCCCCATATCACTGATATTCTGTATTGCATCAGCTATACGATTAAAACTCAGCGCAGCATTGCCAGCTTCCTGGACACTATCCTCACTCATATCAAAACAATCTTTCATTGTAGTAACTGCAGATTCCGCAGTTAGCTGCAATTTACTTATCATTGAAGAAATTTCCTCGGTGGATTGATGTGTCAGTTGAGATAAACTCCTCACTTCGTCTGCCACAACAGCGAAACCTCTTCCCTGATCACCAGCCCTTGCAGCTTCAATAGCCGCATTAAGTGCTAGCAAGTTCGTCTGCTCCGATATCCCTCGAATAGTGGCGACAATTGAACTAATTTGTTGACTGCCTCGTTCCAACTCAGATAGGACATCAGTAGCACTCTTAACGCGATGCGAAAGCTCTGCAGTTGTTCTTTCAAAGTTAGTTACATACGCTCCACCCTCTTGACTCAGCATAACGGTACTCTCTAATTCTTTAGCAGCAGTTTCAGCGTTGTGAGCGATTTCTTTTGTTGTTGTTGCCATCTGGGTAGCACCAGTTGATAAACTGGTTATCGCCTGCTGTTGTTTTTCCGCTTGCTCTGTACCCACGTTGGCTTGGTTATGACTTTTTTCAGCCTGACCACTTAATTCTATGGCAATGTCGTTAACCACACTGAGTGTTTGGTTTAGTCTTTCAAATAAGCCATTAACCGTAGTAGTTAACGGCGTAGACTGTTGAGTTATAACACGCTGTGTAAGATCACCTTTTGCCCCTTCTTCGACCAAGCCTATAACTCGATTCGAAGCTAAAAATTGAGTATTGCCCTCATGAATATAATAGGTGGCGACAATCGCACCAAGAACTGCATATACAAGGTGATAGATAAGAGGAGCCAATAACCCGAGAGAGGTTTGATCACCCCAGGAAAATATTTTTAATGGCTGACCCCAAAGTTCGTAACCGATAGCCTGACAATAGGTGAATAAAAGATGATGCACCAGAGTCACAACAATAAGGACAGCCAAGGGAAGAATATCGCGATAGCGTATTAGAATAGTAATGTTGAGAAAGAAAATAAAGTGCCCCTCACCCAGCCCATTAGTCTGTTGAATACTAATTACCATCAATGCGGTTAATCCGACAGCCATAATGGCTCGCGACATCAAAGTACCGGCAATAGTTTTATAAGCCAAAAAGCAAATAGCAAAGACAAGCCCACCGCCTATCAGCCCAAGCTTAAAATACCCATGCTGCCAGGAGGTACCCACGCTGAGCATAAGACAATAACCAGCAATGACCAAGAGGACAATTTTATCTGCTGTCTTAAAATCTTCAGCAAAACGATTTTTTACATAAGTACTATGGTTTTTGTCGTAACACGTAAATAATGCAGTAAACATTCAAAAAGTACTCCTAGAGTAATTCTTTTTCGATCATTTCAGAATCAAATTGGCCGGGATTGTATGACTTAACCAAATACCATTGTTGTTCTAATTTCCTTAATAAGTATGTACGCCCCCGGTGCTCAATTTTGTCACCAACCTGTTGAAAGTTAAGTCCAAAATCAGCATTGAATTGCTGCATTTCGGTAGAAGATGGCTTGACTCCTATAAATTCTGGATGAAATTGCTTTGCATAGTTATCCGCTTGTGCCGAACTACTATTTCGATCAATATCAACAAACACCACTGCGAGCGAAATATGATTGGCACTCGTCGCAAATGATACATCTCGCAGTGTAAGCAAAGATGTCGGGCAAATATCGCCACAACCCGGAAAACCAAAAAAGACGAGTGCGTTTTTAGCATCAGTATCGGCAAGAAAAGGGACATCGACAGGTTTATTAATCGATAACGAAATCGTCGGAATAATAAATGTGAGACTTATAGCTAATAAGAACAAAAAGACTCCCCAGATATCCTTGATCCCGATATTTTTCATCACTTTCAAACTAACCACCCTCTAACTATCTAAGGTTCTGTCGAAGAGCATAGTTCAAATTCTGGACGAGAGTGTGAATCTTTTACCCTTCCTTAGTCCCATCATTAGTCAGGTATTTAGGCTCCATCGCAGTCATTTTTCGCTTGCGAGCGAGCCATGATGGGAGTTTGGGCGGTAACACAGGTATGCTGAGTTTAAACGCAGCACAGAATCAGCCTAAAATCTATCTCAGACCAAAACATTTGTTTAATGAGCAACAATAGTATTCAATCACCAAACCATTCGTTTTATTCATGAGTTTATGATGCTCGACCGATACCATCTGACCATTCTCCAGCAGGTCGAACAACAGGGTTCGCTCACGGCGGCGGCTGAAAAGCTGTGCTTGACCCAATCCGCACTGAGCCATGCCATAAAAAAGCTGGAGCAACAACTCGGGACCGAACTATGGGTAAAGGAAGGACGGCGGCTACGGCTGACCGCAGCAGGTGACTATCTGCTGAACTTTGCCAACCGGGTGCTGCCACAATTTGACCATACCGAAAATGTTATTCAGGAAATGGCCGCTGGCGAACGCGGTTTGCTTCGCATCGGTATGGAGTGCCATCCCTGTTACCAATGGCTGATGCGGGTGATTCCCGGCTATTTACAATCTCAGCCGAAAGTGGATATGGATGTAAAGCAGAAATTTCAGTTTGGCGGCATGGCGGCGCTACTGAATTATGAGATTGATCTGCTGGTCACGCCGGACCCATTACAACACCCGGATGTAGAGTTTATTCCGGTCTTTGACTATGAGCAGGTGCTGGTTGTCAGCCCTCATAATGCCTTGGCGCAACAGCCCTTTGTCAGCGCAAAACAGATCGCAAATCTCACCCTTTACACCTACCCGGTTGATCCAGACCGTTTGGATATATTCACGCACTTTTTATTGCCAGCCAATACCCGACCCAGACATCATAGAACCATTGAAGCGACGGAAATGATGATGCACTTGGTTGCTGCCGACCGGGGCGTTGCATCAATACCAAGATGGCTGGCGGAAGACTATAAAACGCAACTTGATATTCAAGCGGTGAGACTGGGTAAGAAAGGCATTCAGAAAAAGATTTATCTGGGGGTTCGAAAGAGGGATTCGGATGCCTCGTTGGCTAAGGTGTTTGTTGGGTATTTGGGAGTGTTGTGATGTGAAAAGTCAGACAATAGACCCCGAGCGTTTCACACACTGTTTCTTTTCCTTTCATAATTAAAACCTGAATCCGTGACTCCTTCAGTGGAGCCACGGATTCAGGTTCAAAACACGACACTAGTCTGCATCCGTTACGATTGGGTGAATTATATCGCTGCGTTTTTTCCACAGGTACAGGAAGGTGTAAAAACAATGCCGTAGCTCAGCCTGTTCCTGAGCCGAGTAG
>JARRJP010000136.1:0-5228 GCA_037389025.1 Reinekea sp.
TTTGATCTTGACTATTTCAAACAGATTAATGATCGCTATGGTAATGTGATTGGTGACAAGACACTGATTGAGGCTTGTCGAATTCTGTCCCGGGAATTGCGTGAGAGTGATATGCTGGCCCGTTATGGCGGGGACGAGTTTGCCATTCTTTGCGTCGATAGCGATGCTCAAGACGCTGCTCAGCTTGGTGAACGTCTCAGGAGCGTTGTTGAAGAGTTCTATGTTGAGCATCACATCCTGACGGATGGTTTGACTATATCCGTCGGTGTTGCTGAGCTTAGTATGTCAGATGATCTGACCACTTTTTTTAAGCGTGTCGATGATGCCTTGTATAGCGCCAAGGAAAAAGGTCGCAATAATGTGCAGGTCGATATGCTGGAATTGGAGTGACCTTGAAAGTTTTTCAGGCCGGATTCAGGTGTTTAGTTCTCACCCTCATTGTCTGTCTTCCGGTCACCTTTTCGTTCCTGAATCAACGGCTTATGACAGTGTGGACAAACCCGTAACGTGGCTTGGTATTTATGAAGGTAATCATGAGTCAACTCTTCCACTTCTTCATGAGTCAGTCCAAGCCGTTCACGCAATAATTCCAGTGACAGTTTTTCTGACTTCGACACGATGCCATCGCCGAGAAAGTGAGCCAATCTCTCTTGATAAATTGAACGGCGGCGATGAATCTGCTCGGCAAAACCAGAGGCGAGAATACCCGCTGGCAGAGCCACCATACCCATTCCAACAATGGTAATTAGGCCACCAAATATTTTTCCCAGCGGTGTTATCGGTACGACATCGCCATATCCAACGGTGGTCAGTGTTGTCATCGCCCACCACATAGCTTCAGGAATGCTGCCAAAATGTTCTGGTTGAAGTTTGTGTTCGATCAGATAAATGCCGCTTGAAGCCAGGATCAATACGATAACCAGGACAATAAAAGACGCAATAAAGGCGTGAGCCTCTTCCTTGAATACACTCAGTACCAGGTTCATTGCGCCAGAATAGCGGGTCAGTTTAAAGACTCGAAGCAAGCGAATAACTCGAAGAATTCGCAGATCCAGACTGAACAAAAACATCAGGTAAAATGGCAATATTGACAGCAGATCAACCAGCGCTAATGGCGTCATCATATAGCGAAGTCTTGCTTTCGAGGGCGTTAATCTGCGGTAGCGGGATAACTCGACACAGGACCAGGCTCTCAAACCGTATTCAATTGTGAATACCAGAACTGAGAAGGTATCAAAGGCGGACAATAAAGCATGATGTTGTGCTTTAAACGATTCGATGGACTCCAGAATGATAGCCAGTACATTCAAGCTGATCAAAATAACCAGTAATAGATCAACCAGATGGCTGTATTTATGCTTTCCATCTACCGCCAAAATTAGCGCGGTTTTGTTGCGTAGTGTTTGCTTCAAGGCTGAAACGCACTTTCGAATGAACGTTAACTGCAGTATAGACAAATGCGAATATTCTGGGGTGGTGTATAGCTTTTCTCAGCGTTGAGTGGATAGATGGATGTCCTTAACCTGAATCTGTAGCGGTGCAGTGTGCAAGCTATTGATTCCTCTTTGCTTCCCAAAAATTTCAAGAGCCTGTGGGTGCACCTGCAATTTTTGAAAAACAAATAGACATCAAGCTCTTACACTCTGCATCCACTGAAGGAGTCACGGATTCAGGAAATAGAAATCAAGCTCTTACACTTTGCGTCCACTGAAAAATTCACGGATTCAGGCTTAAGTTTCATTTAATCTTCTGTGCCTAGTATTAGCCTTATCTTTGTTGATGAGGAACCTTGCTGTGAAAAGGCTAATACCTGTTTTCCTGATTTTGATCTGCGCGGCAGCCAGTGCCGAATCGTTTAATGTGTCTGACTACAAGGGGCAGGTGGTTTATCTGGATTTCTGGGCTTCCTGGTGCGGGCCATGCCGTGCTTCCTTTCCTTGGATGAATACTATTCAAAAACGATATCAGTCGCAGGGTTTGCAGGTCATCGCTGTCAATCTGGATCAGGAATCTGAGCTCGCGGCTGATTTCCTCAAACAGTTTCCGGCCAGTTTTACGATTTTCTACGACCCAGAAGGCGTTTTGGCTCAGCAGTATAAAGTGACATCAATGCCGCACAGTTTTCTGATTGATCGTAGTGGTCAGCTGGTTAGTAGCCATAAGGGTTTCCGTCAGTCCAAAAAGGCTGAATATGAACAGGAAATTCAGGCATTGCTTGCGGAGGAATAATAATGAAAATAATTTTTACTACATTAATTGCATCTATGCTGCTCAGCTCATGCGCCATCGGCGTAAAACCCTGGGAGCGGGACCTATTAGCCAAGCCTCCTATGGAGTTGACGTATCACTCGATTCAGCAGGGCTTTGATGATCATATTTTTTTCAGTAAGGAAGCCAGTTCTGGCGGACAAGGGTTTGGTGGCGGAGGCTGCGGATGCAATTAACAGATAACTTTAAGTCGCAGCTGACTCTGGCGACCACCGCTCTGCTCGGAGCGGCAGGCACTGCACAAGCAGCCGGTAATGGTGATTGGCTGGTTGAGTCTGCAACACTGGTGTATCACGAGTGGGGTGGCCGCATTACCGCTGTTGAACCGGTATTGAACCTGTCTACCGATTTACCGGATGACAGCACTGTGAGTGTACATTTAGTGTTTGATACCCTGACTGGTTCCTCACCGAATGGTGCAGCTATTGCAAATGTTGATCAAACCTTTACCGGCGCTTCTGGTGCTAATGGCGGGGAACGAGCGCAGACGCAGACTCGGGCCTCCGGTGTGACTACCCACTCAGATGACGACGATGATGATGATGAACATGGGGGTGGCCCGTATGTCGTCTCCGCCGGTGATGTTCCATTGGATCCTAATTTTTCAGATAACCGGTTTGTTGCGTCGTTAGGCTGGGAACAACCATTCGAAAATAATATGACATTAAATACCGGCGCCACTGTTTCTATTGAAAGTGATTTCGTCTCGCTCAGTGGCAACGCGGCTGTCGCAAAGGATATTTTCAATAAGAACACAACACTATCTGCTGGTTTGAATTATGAGTTTGATGTACTTGGTTCAGAGCACAGCGCTTTACCGGAAGCTTTTTCGGTTTACTCCGCAGGCAATTCACAGAGCGGTCATGATATCAAGCAGGTCGTGGACGGTATTCTGGGGATTACCCAGGTGATGAACCGACGCTGGTTGCTGCAGATGAATTATTCGATCAGTTCTGGTTCTGGCTATCAGAATGACCCTTATAAAATTATTACTGTCGCCAACGAAGGTAACCTTATCAACAGTTCATTGGCGAGTGGTGGTTATCTGTACGTTTTTGAAAAAAGGCCATCGGAGCGGTTAAAACAAAGTTTGTATCTGCAAAGCAATCTGGCGCTGATGTCTGACGATGTATTGTCGTTGTCGTATCGCCATATGACTGATGATTGGGGCATCCGTTCACATACCGGCGATGTTTCCTATCATTTTCAGCCAACCGAGCACTTTTATCTGCAGCCGCATTATCGTTACTACCGTCAGACTGCCGCAGATTTTTATCAGCCATTTCTGAATAGTGGTGATGAGGTGTCAGTAACCAGCAACAGCGTTGATGTTGCGCTTGATTACGCATCTTCTGATGCGCGACTGGCGGCCTTCAGTGCGGACAGCTATGGTATAACGGTTGGCTTTCCGTTTGGTAAGGATGTTGAGATCTTGGTCTCAGCAGAACACTACCAGCAGCATGATCTGAATGAGCGCAAAGCAGTAGCCGATGGCAGTCAATTGGCTGGTATGGATCAGTTTACTGCGTTGTCAGCCAGCTGGGTGCAGTTTGGTTTCAGCTATCGTTGGTAAATGAAAGATGCCATTTGAATTTCAGATAATGCGATATGAGGATTACAGCAAGGTTATTTTCAATGCCATGGCAAGCCCGTGTGAGGTTCTGTTTGACAGCACTAACATGGCTGAACTGCAGGAGCTGGGGCGGCTTGCAGAGCAGGAAACACGCCGTATCGAGCATAAATTCAGTCGGTATCTGCGCGGTAACATTATCGACAAAATCAATAACGCGAAAGGGCATCGCGTTTGTGTCGATGATGAAACTGCAAAGTTGCTGAATTTTGCACAGCAACTGTATCGGATATCTGACGGTCGTTTTGATATTACATCTGGTGTGTTACGTAACGCCTGGCATTTTGACGGCTCGTCCAGACTTCCTGAACAGGAAGTCATTGATCAATGCTTGAGCCGAGTTGGCTGGGAAAAAGTAAGCTGGCAGGATCCGGTGTTTTCGTTACCGGCAGGTATGGAAATTGACCTGGGTGGCATTGGCAAAGAATATGCGGTTGACCGGGTTTATGGGCTGCTTGGTGAAAATTACAGTGGTGCATTTCTGGTTAATTTTGGTGGTGATATAAGAGCAAAGGGACCACGCCGTGATGGTGAACCGTGGAAAATAGGGATTGAAAAGGTCAGCGCTGAACAAAGAACTCAACATCTGGAATTATTTACCTTTGCCTTGGCGACCAGTGGCGATAGTCAGCGGTATTTGCTCAAAGATGGTATTCGCTACAGCCATATTCTTGATCCGAAAACCGGCTGGCCAGTGAAGAATGCGCCAAGGTCTGTGACAGCGGTTGCACCGACCTGTATCGAAGCTGGCATCTACAGCAGTGTTGCATCAATGCATGGCGAAGATGCCGAAGCTTTTTTGCAGGATAGCAATATTACATACTGGTGCGTGCGATAGGTTTGAACATGTCCGTTGCAAGGCGCCTTGTCATTGCTGCGGATTCAGGGTTAAGTTTAGCTGCTGTCAGTCCACTTTTCGATACAGCATAACTCACTGATGTTGCTACGGTGTTGCGTGATGTTTTGACCGGATTACAGCGAACACCGGCCTGGCTCAATGCGGTTTCATTGCAATCCATCAATAAAATCTGTACGCGTTTTAGCAGGTAGAATGAAGGTTCAAATGCAATCACATCCTTAAGGAGTTCTGCATTGGAATTCAATTGGAAAGAAAGGACATTGGCACCGCTTGATACTCGTTATGTGAGCCAGACGATTGATGCTTTGATCTGTATCGCTTTACTTATTCCAAGCCTGTTACTGGCAAAAAAGTTCCTGTCCGATGGTCTTGTAACTCAAGTTTCGGAGTTCATTTCACCCTGTGGACTCCATCTCCAACGTAAACGTATCCAACTGCAAACTCTGCACAAAAAATGCCGCAATTTTTTCA
>JARRJP010000137.1:0-5160 GCA_037389025.1 Reinekea sp.
CTAGTTTCCACGGTTTGGCCGTAACGGTCACTCAAGCGCAGGGTGACTTCTTTCAGGCAATCCCCTTCGGCGGGTGTCCAACGCAGTTCATCCAGATGCTGACTGTTCTGTATCAATACCATCCCTTCCGGGCCGTTGATCAGTTCGACATTGGCGCTGTAGCCGTCGCTATCCAATGCAAGGATTTGATAGGCGTAAGGACTTCCCACTGTGGCTTCTGCGGTGGGCAGGTTGCCCAGGTACGGTAGCAACGCCGGGTCGATGGTGATGACGATTGATACTGTCGTAGTGGCACTCAGGCCCAGTGGGTCAGTCACGATCACGGTCACGCTATAGTCACCGATCTGGCTTAAAGCTGGCGTCCAGCTTATTTCACCATTGTTGCTGATTGTCATTCCAGCAGGCGCGCCAATCAGTGCGAAGCTCAGTGTTTCGCCTTCTGGATCGGTTGCTGTCATTTGCCAGCTTGAAGGGTGAGCGACAATGGCTTGCAGAGCGTCGGCTTCTTCAATAACCGGTGGCTGGTTTGGTGCGATAACAGTCAGCGTGAAGCGCCCCTCCGCAGTCAGGCTTTCATCGGGAAGATAAGCTTCCAATACAATGTCGTGGTTACCGGCCTGATCCAGTGCCGGTGACCAACTGATACTGCCGCTGGTAGTGATTGTGAAACCCTCTGGCACTGACACCGCTCGGTAGCGCACGCTCATGCCTTCCGGGTATTCGGCCTTGACGGTATAGCTGAAACGCGTTTCTGCTTCGATGGTCTGGTCTTCTGGTAGCTGGGTAAACGCCAGTGTGTCGTAAACAATCAAAGTAAAGGTTTGCTGAGTTTCACCGCCGTAGGCGTCGTAAGCACGCAAAGTCACACTATGTTCGCCTGCCTGGTCTGCGGTCGGAGTCCAGCGAATATAGCCTCCGTTTGCGACATCAACGGTTAATCCATCCGGACCGCTGACCAGTGCAAGTTTCACCGTATCGCCATCTGAGTCTGTTGCAATATTACGGGATAGGTAAGCCCGGCCCGGCACCGCGCCAGCTTTTGGTACAGATGTGATTTGAGGCGCCTGGTTGGCATATACGGTAATTGGGAAGGTGTATTGGATACCCATGCCATAACGGTCTTTAGCCTGCAGCGTCACTGAATGGGTGCCAATCTGTGCTTCAGTTGGTACCCAGCGGGTATAACCGCCATTACTACTATCAACGGACATACCATCCGGGCCGCTGATCATGCTGAATACAATGGCGTCTCCATCGGCATCGGTAGCTCGATTGCGAGACAAATAACGATGGCCGACAATAGCGGTATCTAGCGGAAGCTGCGTCAGTTCTGGACGCTGATCGAGCACTACGGTCAGTGTGTAGGTTTGCAGAGATTCACCACCATAATTGTCATAAACGCGCATGGTTACCTCATAGGTTCCTGCCTGTTCATGGGTTGGCGTCCAGCGGGTATAACCAGCGTTCCAATAGTTGCTGGTCATGCCATCCGGGCCTGAGACCAGTTCAAAGCGAAAGCTGTCGCGGTTGGCATCTTTGGCCAAGTTGCGTGAGAGGTATTGGTGTCCGGTGATCACGGTGGTGGTTGGTGTACTGGTAAATATCGGCGCGTAATTTGGTTCAATACTGATCTCAAAATCCTGGGTGCCCAATCCTCCGTCACCATCTGAAACCTGCACGGAGACTGGGAATGTGCCTTCTGTACCAACCGGAATATCCCAGCTCAGTTTGCTGTTACTTAATGTCATGCCTTCCGGACCACTGACCAATGTATATGTCAGCTTGTCTCCATCCGGGTCTTTAGCTGTCATGGTATAACCATAAGTACGACCGGCTACAGCATGGGTTACAGGAGATGATTGAAAGCTTGGTGCCTGATTATCGACAACCTGGATTTCAAACACCGATTCACTAAATACCCCATAAGCGTCGGTAATTCGAACGGTATAGGTTTCAGTAGTACCTATAAATTCATCGCCTGGAGTCCAACGGACTTTTAGTCTTCTTGAAGCATCGGTTCTACCTGTCATACCGTCAGGCCCATTAATCAGGCTCAAACTGTACAAATCACGTTCTGGGTCTGTGCCGGTTAAACTACCGACAAATAGATTCCCTGCTTTAATGATGTTGACTGGATGGGATGTGATCCTTGGTGCCCGATCAATCATAACCAATAGCGTGTCGTAACGACCCTGCTCATCAGAAACTTTAACAAAAATCTGGGGTATCGCTGGAGACGAAATGCCCGAGTAATCACAAACCAGTAGGCCTGCCTGCGCCTCACTAAACCGACAATAGTCAGGTGCGACCAACAACTCGTACTTCAGTACTTGATCACCACCACCGCTCACTTCAAGGGGTAACTCAACAACAGTGTCGCTAACAAACGGAATACCGGAGTAATCAGCGACAAACGCAGGTCCATTACTGGCTTGTCCTGATTCAGTCACTGTCACGCTAAAGCTCTGCTTTACACTATTTCCCTGTATGTCGATAACCGATATCTCAACGGTTTGTTCACCCAATTGGTCACTGGTAGGTGTCCAATTTAACACTCCATTGTATGAGTCAATGCTCATCCCTAAAGGTGCCGTCTCTAATGTATATAGATGACTATCACCGAGATCATCAGCCACTGAGAGCGCATAACGATATTGGCTGCCAACCGATGCCTTCAGCATCGGCTCACTGATAATTTGCGGTATTTGTTCTTGCTCCTGTACTGGTAACCAATAACTTTGCGTATCAGATTTGCCTTCTGAATCAGTCACCATCAGGCTGACATGGGAGATAATCGCGGAATTATTATTGATATCGCACTCACTGCTGGCATCTTCAGCAATTAAAGACAGGCGCACATAAGAGCTATCAAGTGGAAGTGTATCGAGAGCGACACTGAGTTTAGTGGATGTAGCAGGATCCAGTGTACTAACAGGGATGCTGGACAAAATTTGCCAGGCCTCGGCATCTGAGGAGGTTTCGATGCGTGCGTTAAATGGAGACGAAGCCACCAGTCCACGGTTTTTCACTGTAAATGCCAGTTTGCCATCTTGTTCTCGTACCTGATTGATTGCCAGATCGGCCATATTGGTATCTGGCAGTTGACGAACAATTTCCTGTACTTTGATATCTTGCAAAACCTTGGAAAACGATAATGCGTTCAGGCCACCGCTACGTAGCTGGGCAATACTCCACACAGCCCCACCTAAATCGAACGCAAGTGCTACATAGTCATCCTTTGTAGTGCCATAGGCATATTTGATCTGAGGGTTGGTACAGGCAAAGTAACCACCGTTTCCATCAGCGGCGTAGCCGATACCATGGCTGTCCATACCCATGGCTGTAATTTCGCCATTGTCACCGCAGACTATCGTTGTCTCCAAAACCGCATTAAGGGTAACGCCTGTTTCCAATAACGAATCCCGAACGCTGTCATAGCTCAGGGCAGAATTGTGATTATCTCGATCTTCATCAGTAACCAGAATCAGGTTATGGGGAAGGTTTTCGCGCAAAGGATAGCTTTCGATGACTTTAACCAAACCCGACCAGCCATCTTCATAACCACTGCCTTTGAATGATTTCGCGGTGGCTACAAATTCATCATATCCACCAAGCAGACTGCCACCCATCTGATTCGCAGTACCATAGTCACGGTAGTCGGTAGCAGTCAGACCATATAGGTTGGGAGATGCCAGATCAGTACCTATGCCAGCGGCTTTCAGCCCGGCCTCCAATGAAGGAATCAAATCCTGTATCCAGGCCCATTCACCATTCATGGAGCCGGAATAATCCATGACCACCACGACATCGGCTGCCGGTGCATATTGACTGTTGCTTAAACCAGATTCACTGCAATAAAGATTGTCAGCGGTAAGGCCATTACTAAAATCTGTATTTGGCTGCGGCCAGGTTAATAAACCCGTTTCAGCACTTAAAGACATTCCCTTTGGAGCCTGCGTTAACTGATAACTTAGAAGATCTTCTGCTGTGTCTTCAGCGGTGACTTGGTATTGATATTCAACAGACTCATATGCCGGGATTATCGCTTCTGATGTAATCATCGGTGCGCTGTTTTCATTGTTGGCTATCGTACTGAGATCCCCAACAAACGGTACAGAATTAATCTGCATCGGCCCGTTCCAGGAATTAGCATACAGATGCCCATAAATAACACCCGCCGGATTTTCCAAATCGGCCAACGGAGCCAGCACCGAGCCTTGCACTCCGATTGATTGCAGCGTTAGCGAAGTTGCTTCATAAAAGTTATAAACCACATGGTCGCGAACGGCTTCCAACGATTGAAGACCCATGTTGGTCATACCAGCGGAAACGCCACTGATATTGAAAATATAAGTGGCGTTTGCCGGTGCGCAACTTAAGTCAACATTGAAGCTATTGGCTGACAATACCTGCTCACCATCAAGCTGGAAGACTTGGCTATTGGCGTCGCAGTTGGCGGTCATATACAGCCCACCCCATTGATAGACGGCTTCTGTATTGGCTTGCAGCGCTGCCAGATCACTTGATAATTGTGTCAGTTCATTCTGCACTTCGGCAAAATTGATCGGCAGTGCAGCGTTTCCGGTAACAGTTGCACCGGCTGCCATTGCGTTTACTACCGAAGCATCAATGCCATCGATGCTGCCAGCAGCGAGAATGTCGCCGTTATAAACTGAGCCATTGGGAAAGGTAATGTCACCGCCTGCAATAAGTACCGGATCTGGCGGCGCAGTCGTAAGCTGCTGACCGATAGCATAATAGAGCAGGGAGATATCGCCACCGGCGGCCAGTCGCCCCTCTACATCAGAGGCCGTCGCCGTAAAATTATTAAACACCAATGCATTATAGGGCTGGGCAGAGCCAAAATTTTGAGCATGGGAAAAAGAAGAACAGAGAATTAACAGAGATAAAAGCGGTACAACTGAAATTTTCATTCGCGTTGGGTATCCTTTCAATAAGAAACAACAGAAGAAGCCAATAAGTTCTGTTTTCCACCCGTCGTTCCAGACTGATAGTGAACAAGCTCCTTTCAGCGCGGCAGGCTACTATATTATGTATGGATTTCGCAAATAAAAATTGTATCCGGTTGCTTCATTGCTTTTATATCCGTTACTCATATTTCGCACTTGACAAAAGTAACTTTCGGCTAATGCAAGACTG
>JARRJP010000138.1:0-5147 GCA_037389025.1 Reinekea sp.
GGTTGTTGAAGCGGCGGTGGTCGTTGCGGCGGCGTTGCTTGAAGGGCGTCAGGTTAAGGGGCTTGGAAGCCAGGGGCAGGGTAGTACTGCGACTGATGCGGATGCTAAATTAAAGGGGAATGGTCAGGGTGATAATGGGTCGTTTGAGGCTGAGGGGGATTTTGGGGCTTTAAATCAGCCGGGGAAGGTTGATGTTACAGACAAAAATAACGCGGCAACTCCAGCTCACAATGCAACCAATTTTGCAAAACATAAAGAGTTGTTAAGCGTAACTGAATCAGCAAACCCGTTGGTTGAAAGCCTCCGAAATACAGGGCAGCTACCATCCAACTATGTCACCAAGGCTCAAGCTGTACAGCAGGGATGGAAGCCTGGTAAAGCCCTTGGGAATTCCGTGTCGGGTGGCCAATTAGGTGGGGATGTGTTCCAAAATACCACGAATATTTTGCCTTCGGCTCAGGATCGTGTTTGGTATGAGGCCGACATTGGACTTAACAGTACGGTGACAAGAGCAAAGCAGCCGGGAACACGGCTACTGTATTCGAATGATGGTCTGATGTACGTGACTACCGATCACTATGAAACCGTACATATGATTGGCCGTTGGAAAGATTGAGGAGTATCAAGCATGAGAGTTGTTATTAACGGTAATGAAATTAATTCGGAAACTGACTTTCACAAGACGATAGCTGAGGCAATGGACTTTCCCTCGCATTATGGGAAAAACTTGGATGCACTTTGGGATGTCTTGAGTACTGACATAGAAAGGCCAGTTACGTTGATTTGGGAAAACTCTTCTTCGTCAAAGGAATCTATGGGAGATAGTTTTACCAAAATCCTTGATCTTTTGAATAAAGTAGTGGCTCAGGATATTGAGTGGGGTTTGGATGAAAAGTTTAAAGTGATTATTGATTGATATCTGCTTTCCTCGTTCCTACGTGGGAATGCATGTTTTTTTAAGCCAAGCGATTTGATCTTAACTGTAAAGCCCAGGTCTTGAGCGAATTGCGGATGATATAGAGGGTATGACAACTTGGTTACCTGGTAGTGAAGTGCCTGACTATATTCTGACTAAACCGAGCAACCTGAATGTATATTCAAAATCAATTACGACAAGTGAGCCTGCATATTTAAAAGAAATTCTGAAATCGGATATGGGGTGTGTAGATTGGGCAGCGTGTACAGTTAATTACTTTAAGGACTAATGAAATGTTTTTTAAAGATGGCAGTTTATATTCTTATAAGATGTCAAATTCTATTGACCGTGTTTTAAATATTGGGTGGCTCTCAATAGATCAGGTATTTTCGACTGGTGAATTCCCCCAGGAGTTTATGGACAAGCTTACTCAGATCATATGTGGAAATGCTAAGTTTGATGCTCACTTTAATTTAATACGTGGAATTCGATCATGCGATTTTTGCAATAAAACTGAAGTGATTTTGAAATGTGGTGCAGGAGAAATGCCGCTTGGTATGAGTGAAATACTAATTCCTCATGGAAGGGAAAAAGGATATTTTTTTGCTGCACCTTCTTTAGTTGTTCATTATATTTTAGAGCATGGTTATATTCCTCCTTCTGAATTTATTGAATCTGTTTTAGCAGTCAATCTTACTGGGAATTTTAATGCGGATGAGGTTTTTGACAATATTTTGGACGCAAGCTAACAGGTCGAACATTCGAAAGCCCTATAACTGGTTTTTATCCGTTTATGTGCTCATATTTGGTGATTGCTCCAGCTAAGGAAGTATGTAATACCAGGAAGCTATGAAGATCCATCGACAGGCGAAGAAATAACAGCTAATGTCCGAATGGCACTTACTTGAACTGAAGCGCCCCGGATGTAAGGCCCTTCAGGACAAGCTAAAATATGTAGCGACTCGTTTGATGCCCAGTTCTCAATAGAAATTTAATAAATCAGCACCAAAAACAAACCAGATAGTTGAAGATACTTCAAAAGCCACGGATATAGCGGGTTTGGCTGTTAAGTAAGTGCCATTCAGATAATGTCCCTTTAATGACCGGGGTTTACCTGTCTTTGATGACTATGCGAAGTTTACGACCAATATTGATAAAGGGAAAAAATATGAATCACAATTTCCTCAAGCTACTCGTGATTTGAGAGATGCTATCTCTAGTGGAATGATTGATGGGGATCAGTTTACATCATTACAGCTAAAACAAATACAGGCGGGGAAAGGGAAAATAGATGGATATACATGGCATCACAATGCAGATACTGGAAGCATGCAGCTTGTTCCAGAAAAAATACATACTTCTGTAAAGCATGTAGGTCAGCAAGCCTTAGAACAAGGTAAATAAAATATGAAGACTATAAATATTTTTCATGATGAAGGACTGGTTGATGTGAGATTAATAGCTGATTTTGAAAAGAAAATAGGCTATGTCCTTCCGGTCAGCTACAAAGCATTAATTTCTCAACATAACGCTTTACAACCTGAAGACTGTAACTTTAAGTTTTTTGACAAGTCGTTAAATAGAATTACAAGTAGAGATGTGACTTTTTTAGGCTACGGCCCAGAAATTTCAGAAACTTCTGATATCTCTAACTTGCAGTGGCATGATATTTATGGAAGAGAGCATTTGGTTGTATTTGGAGTGACGGCTGGAGGGGACTATATTTGCTTTGATTACAGTGGTAATAAAGCTATAGAAGACCCGCCAGTTGTGATTATGTTCCATGATTATTTCGATTCTGATGGGAAAATGTCTGTATGCTTTGTCTCTGATAATTTTAATCAATTTATAGATTCTCTCTATTCGGAAGAGTAAATTAAGTCGCCAGGAACTCCGCAGTTTGAAAATTACATGACCAATAGTTTATTACGATGAGCATTACAGTTTTAGCATTAGCGAGGTCTTTCTCTACCGAGAAATTGACTGCTGATGAATTGTAAATCTGATATTAGAAACATGGCTGATAAAGCTGGTTTGAACAGGGTTGAGGTATATGAAACAGAAACTGGCAAGATGTTGGTGTGGGAGCGTCTGCCTGATGGAACAATGGGAAGGGTTAAGGTGCAAAAATGATATTTTCACTTTGGAATGGGGTTAAGGGAAAAGAAGGGCATATTGCAGATCCAAGATTAGATCAAATCTATAAATCAATAGCCGATGCTTGCCAAAGCGATAATTGTGTAATTCTGACTTTGATGGATGGAGAGTTTGGCGAAGACACCTTAAGTGTATCTGCTCAAAGTGGCAATATACACGTAACTTCTTTTCGAAACTTACCTAATGATAACGATGAAGTGATTTCGTTAAATAACCCAAATTGGGAGGCTGAGAGTATGCGTGGCTTGTTTTATCAGGAATATCCGAAGTTGGGTAAAGTTCCAATGGTCGAAATAGGTGGTAATTATTGGGATGCGCGATCAGTGACGACAGATATTGAAGTTGTTAAAACCATATTCAAAGAGTTCTTTGAAACAGGTAAAATCTCACATCTGTGGATGCGTCAATGAAGTTCAAGGGACAACTTAGTGAAATAAGGAAAAGGAACTTAGTCGGACAGTCCCATTAAATCGATAATCTATTTGATGTGCCTGCTGTAACGGAAACGGTCGATACCATCTTTTCCCTGGACAGATTCAGGCTTGTGGTGCCGTGACCATCAATGCCACCAATCAGGTGACCAATGGTTGGTTACAACTGTAACAGTTACGAACTAATCAAACAGCCACTTTAAAATTGCCATTCAGAACGGTGCTACCCTGACACCCAAAGAAAATTAAAGGGGAATGGTCAGGGTGATAATGGGTCGTTTGAGGCTTTAAATCAGCCGGGGAAAGAGGTTGTTCCAGACAGTACTACTAGGCAAACATCTACAACTTCAGATACTTTAGAAGTTGGTGTTGTTACTGATTACAAAACCGCTAAATCTCAGGTAGGTGATGGTTCTATCCATCGTGATCACCAGCCTTCGAAAGCTGCATTAATTGCTCGTGCTGAAGACTTGAAGGGCGACAGACTAACTCCTGCGGAAAGAAAAGCTATTGTCGAGGGTGGAAGCACAGTAAATGTTCCTGCAACTGTACATAGAGCTGGTCCTACATATGGAGGAAAAAACACTCCGGCACTCATTAATGCAGATAAACAAGATTTAGCAGGAGCTGCTAGTCGTGATGCATCTGTAATGGTAGAAAATGCTGTTCAGCTTTCACCTGAATATGTGCGCACTCTAGAAAATTCTACAAATACTATTCGACAAATAACTAATGCAGATTATGATAATTGGTTATCGAAAATTTTAAAGTTTGATGATTAAGGTAATGTTATGAATGCGAGTGATCTCTGTAAGTATTTAGGGGAGAAGGTGTCGCTTCCTGAATTTAAAGATTTTTTAAGTCAGAACAGCGTGGAGTTGCCTACAGAATTGGATCTTCCAGAAGGTGAGTATAATGCATACATTGAAAGACCTGATGAAGGTTATTCAATGGTTTTTACCGATGAGGCTGTTTTTTTAGGAAATTTATCTTCAGGTCTTGCAGATGGAGAGCTTTTCTTTAGTGGGGTTTTTCTTTATTCAGAAGGGAAAGATGGTTACAAGCAGTTTGAAGGGATAATGCCTCAAGGTTTGAATTTTAATTCCCTAAGTAAGGATTTTATATCTAGCTTTGGAAAAGCGGACTGGGTAAGGAAGCGTACGGATGGTAGTGTTGCTGCTGAACGATGGGATAATGTAACAGATTATAGGATTCATATTACTTATGATAAAACTACTGGTTGTCCATCTGTGATTTCATTGAATAAGCCGGATGCATAATTAAATATCGAAGTTAACAACTTAGTCGGACAGTCACTTTAGATCACTACGTAATCAGGGGCTTGGTACAGCCAGAGTTAGAAACCGTGTGAGCATTGATGACTTGGTCGAAGCAACATTGGAGGTAATCCTGCAGTGGTAGCCACTCGATTAGACAGAGGTGGTCATGCTGTTGTAATCGGATAGCAACCAGACACTGCACGACGACCTGGTAGAAAACCCGGACGATGTGGATTTTAGGCAGGTTGTCCAAGGCATTGATGTCGATAATAAAGCCTGCTTCCAAAATAACTATACAGACGATTGCCGCCCGGCAGACGGCCCCGGGCCAACCGTGGGCGACACAATCGAACAAGCCGCCAG
>JARRJP010000139.1:0-5999 GCA_037389025.1 Reinekea sp.
GATTTCACTCGATCAAGCCCGCAAAGCCGCATTCAATGGCGAGACACGCCCCATGCGCGGCTTTGCCAGCATCGCCAAACCGGCTCAGCAGTTTGTACATAACGCCCGCCCGGATAAATTCGGCAACTCGAAGGAAATCGCTCATCGGCAAACCTTCTTGCCGCTGTCGAATGAAGGTGAAACCCTCGCCACCCGGCAAAGCGAACAACACAACCAAGCTGTTGCCCGGGGCTGGATGCTGACAGGCAACTACCCGATTGTGGCCGCCGGTTTCAGCGTGCAACCACCGCCGTATTGGCGCAGCGACCACAAGAGCGAAGACCTGACCGTGCTGCACTGTCGCCATAAAGGTTCAGCACATGACAGTGCCAACCCCAAACTGGGCCTGAAATACGAAATCAACGCCACCTTGATTCCGCGCGCCAGCGGTTACCGTCCCGACTTTCCCAATTCCGTTTTGCGTTCAGCGAACGCAACACCGAACAACTGGATCATACCCAGGCCAGCCCGCCGACACCGCGCATGGTGCCCTTTGCCAACGCCAACCAGAACAAACCCACCGGCTGGCACTTCCCGCTGCTCGATAAAAGCACCGCCTTGATCACCCTGCTCGATAACGACCCGAACCGCCCCTGCATTATGGGCTTTGCCCCCTCACAACGTCAGCCTGGCCCAGTGACTGATCACAATGCCAGCCAAAGCCGCATTGTCACCCCCGGGCAAAACGAATTAACCTTTGATGACGCACTACCCAAGGTCATCCTGCAAACCTTTGACGGCCAAACCAAGATGGAACTGAACGCCCAAGGCGAACACCACTACATCCAACTCGCCGCTCAGTTCGGCTTGATCAAATTCACCGCCGGACAAATGCAGCAATGGGCCGCCGAAGAAAACCTGATCCAGAAACACGGCGGTGCCTACCTCAACAAAATCAAACAGCAAAACCGCGAAGCCACCGACAACGGCAGCCAGATCCACAAAGTCAGCGACGGCAGCTACCAGGTGCAGGCCAGCGGCCCGATTCGCATAGAAGGTAAGGGCGAAGGCGATCTGGTGCTGATGGGTGGCAATGGCAAAGGTGGCCTTAAGATCGACAAAGACGGCAATATCAAAGTCTGGGGCGTGCAGGTCACCATCAAAGGCCGTGGTGCGGTGAACTTTAATGGTAAAGTGGAATATGACCCGGGGGCGGGGAATGAGCCGGAAAATGTCACGGTACATGAGGCAGAAGAAATACCTGAGATTGAACCCTTAACTCTGGAAAACACAGAGATTACTGAAAAAGTCGCCCAGTACTACGAACGCCAGAGAAAAATCCGCGAAAACGAATCCCTTTATGAACAGGTGCCCCGTAAGCTGCGAGTGAGAGTGAAGTCTACCAAGCACAACCCGGTACCGGATATCGTTGTTGAAGCAATTTTCGATGACGGTACAACATTGGAAGCAACAACCGATGATAACGGTTTTGCCACCTTTGCTGAAGCCCCGTGGTCACCCGCCAAGATAAGGCCAAAAGATGAAAAAGATTACCGTTACAAGGCACTGGCAGTGGACGTCAATATCTGGGTGAAACATCAATATATCACCTCTATCACCCGGTTTTTGCAACAGGACATAGAACACGGCCTTGTTGATCAGCACTACCAGGCACTGTTTGGCCGCGAACTGTCAAAGGACATACTGAACATTACCATGGATAAGGACAGCCAGTTTCTTATGCGTTACTTATTACACAAAACGGGTTTATCAATTGACAGCAATCTAACTGTGACAGGAGACGACGCGTGAGCAAGCCTGAATTTCGCATACGGGCCGTGCCAGACTTTCCGGCAATTTCCCCCGAAGCTATTGTGACCTTCTATGCCGACGCCATTGGTGACACCGAAGGCACCTCATACAGTTGGTTCTGTATTAACGACAAGAACACCGAATGCCGGTCGGAACGTGGCGCATTATTCACAGGCCCTGAAAATAAACCGTGGCAAGAAACCAAATGGAAATACATTGGCAAACATCGAGTGTTGTTGCGGATTGTTCATAAAGACGGCAGTGAAGAAGTCATTGAACGCATCCAGCGAGTGGACAGTTGTTCCACTATTTTGAGCGTAGAATTTGACCCGGATGACAACAACAATGAACTCGATCCCTTTACGGCTCTGGAGTTAGCCAGTAAAAAACTCGACCTGCTGAAAGGAATTGGCAGCGTCATGCCGCCGACCTCAACAGAGCAGAAGGACGCGTTTGAAAAACAGGTAAAACAGCAGCAAGACTATGTGGATGGATTAACTCTGGTACTGGAAGGTGTACATGGTCGTCTGGGGTATGCGGTCGATGCTATTCACCTCGATGAAGAAAGCCAAGAACGCACCCGCTTGAAGCTGTGGTTGGTCAATACCAGCAACGACGATGACGAGGAATGCTCCTGGCGCTTGGTTGACTGGACTAATCCGATGTGCCGCCAGCTACGCGGCACCTACGATGGCTTTGGTCGCACCCATGAGCAAGCCGTCAAGGATGTACTCAATACCTGGGATAATGCCTGGTTTGAAAACAATAACCGCTACCCGGACGGACTGATCCAATATGAATTTGTCGTCCCGAATTATGGCATCAATCTGAAAGACGAATTTGAAACCGATGGCGGCACTTTCTGGGATGAGTCGGTGCATTTTTTAACCATGGTCTCACTCGGGGCATTGGCAACTGCCCTGGTTTTTGCGCCTGTGCCAGGTAGTCGTGTCGCCGCCGTCGCTCTTTGGACAACGATGATCAGCGGTGGTGTGGCCTCCGCCACCAATATGATCGTGCGTCACAACGAAGGCGTAAAAGACTTAAAAGAAGACTTGTATGACATGTTCGGCGTGGTAGGCAGCCTGTTTGGTATTGGTGGGCTCCGATTTGCACGCGGTGCCACCGTTGTACTCGGCAACAGTGCCAAAAGCGCTGCATTGGCACGCGGGGTATTCTACGGCCAACTGGTCAATGATGGTCTGCAAGGCATTGTACTGGGTGTGGACTATGCCCAACAATTTGATGCGTTGTATGACGACGGAAGCCTCTCACCAGAGGAGCGAATGAACAAAACACTCGCGCTCTTGAGTAAAGCGGTATTGGATGGTGCTCTGACTTATCTGGCAGTTCGGGGCAGCAAGGCCGATGTGGATGCCCTCAACTCCGGTAATACCCGGATGCCTCCTGAAGATCTGCTTGATCCGAATGCCGAAATTAAGGTTACCAAGCCCGAGCCTGCTTATATTGAGGTGGATGATACTCGGAAACAGGTGGAAATGCGGGTTGAGGAGGCACCGGGGAGTAAGGTTCAGGATTCGACAGAGCGCTCCATTCAGATTAAAAATGTATTAAAAAAATTCCGTAGCAGACGTGTAGACCCTCAAACCTTTGAAGAAGCCCGACAGCTTTTAATCGACGCAGCAGACAGATTGCTCAACAATCCAAATGCCAAAGCGATAAAATATCTTGATGATGAGCTAAGGGAACTCGCGAGTTTTCCTGAAATCAAAAACAAATATGCTGTGCGCTTAGTTGAGGCAGAATACGCAGCTTCAAACCAGAATTTGAGCCGGGCAATCGAATTACCAGACGGTTCAAAAGTGGTGAAGCATTGGTCTACATCTTTTGACATGCTGCATTGGTGTGATACTGATGCCGAGCTTATCCGACGAGCGATTGGTTTTAGCAGTAGTAATTTTAATCCGCCTTATAAACTCGCCATTATTGATTTGGAGGCTTATAAAAAAGCAACAAATGGCAGTGCATTTGTACCGACATTTGAGAACATGCGCAACTTTGCGAAATCGCTTAAAAGCTGGTCCAGTGCGGACCTAGACATCATTATTACCAAAGAATTTAATGATAAGTATCATGGTTGGTGGAATCAGATTCGGGGAAAAGGGTTGAAGGCATTAGAATGGGATTCTAAAACGTATAATGATTTTATGAATAGTGGAATATTGAAAACAGCGGAAGAAAAACGCCTGTTTAAAATTAGGTTAGGTGTACAAAAGCAGCTAGGTGCTTATGATGTATGGGGTGGTGAAGGCGTGTCATTATATATCAAGCCTAATAAATCTGATAAATATACTGAAAGCCAGGCTGGAGGGACATTGGAGTACTTCTTCTTGGAGAAAACACCTAAAACAATCGGTGAATTAAGAGAAAGTAGTATTTTAGAGCTGATCGATACTGATTTTAAGGTCACCCAGACCGAAGCACCAAATGACATCGAACTTTATAAGAGTAAAGAATTATGAGTGAAAAAATTGGTTTGTATGATGAACGAGATCCAACCTACAAAGTTTATTCAGAATATAACCAGACATGGGGGCCATTAAACAATCGAATTATAATAGGTGCAAAAAATATGATCTTCTTTGTCTATGATGAAGATTTAGAACCTGTTCATGGCCGTATACGATCAACTCAGTTTGAGCTTCCGATTAAAGCTCTTGAGTGGCTAATGCTGGTAATGGCGCGCTTCAAACTGCCCTCTGATAAAGGTGGATATCCAAACGATCAATTTACCGATTTTCTACAGCTTGGCAAAAATGTAGATTTATCTGTTTTCCGAGGGCTTCATCATGGTCTTGGTGAAATGTGCTTTATGATTGAAAACAGGGCATTAACCACTTATGCCACAGAGGACAATACTCAATCCTGGGATATTTATGATCGAGACGTTACTGAACATAACCTACTACCCGTATTCCAAAAAATTATCGACGATTACCATCAAAAATGAACCAATAATTTTAACTGATTAGTAAACAACTATAATGCAAATGGAAAATCACCCGCAAAAGGAACAATCATGAGCGAACCATTCAAACCCATCAAAGAACTCAGCTTCAAACAAAAGCTCCAATTAGCAGCACTCAACAAAAAGAAAAAACGTGGTGCAGACCTGAATAAAGAGGAACAGGCGTTGTATGAAGCTTATGAAAGTGATCTCTTGGAAACAGATGCACGCAATAAAATCCTTTTCCCAATTGCGATTGCCATGGGTATAGGGCTTATCTTCCAGCTCCTGCATAGAATGACCTGACTAACAAACGCCTTTTCGAGACGGAATGCACCGAGGTGTATTCCGTCGATATCAAAGTCTGGGGCGTGCAGGTCACCATCAAAGGCAGCGGCGCAGTGAACTTCAATGGTGATGTGGAATATAAGTTAGGGGCGGGAAATGAGCCGGAAAGCTTCAATTCCATCGAACCCCATGAGATTCCCGATATTCCGGCACTGGCCTTGAAAAATGTAACCACCAGAGGTAAAGAAAGCCACTATCTCCGCCAGGCCAACGACCATAGCGAACTTGAAACCAAAGAGCCCGGCACTCGAGACATTCGCAGCAGACCCAAATCGGAATTCGGCCAGCCCATTCCCGGTGTTGAAGCCACCTTTATCGGTGAGCTCGGCACTGAGATAAGTGCAACGTCTGATGACGAAGGCCTGTTGCTGTTTTCCGGTGTCCCCGAGAACGAAGCCGGCAAAGTTGCCTACAACGATGAAAAAGCCTTTTTCAACCTCTCGCTGGCGGCGGATATCTACAACGCGCTACTCCGTAAACGACAGCGCCAGATGAGCCGTTGCCTAATGTGCAATATCGATTATCGGCCGGTGAAAGCCGCGTTTGAAACACACTATGGCCAGTTGGACTGGCCTGATCAAAGAACACTTCAAACATCCAGATGTTCAGGAAAAACTGCTGCTGTTATTACAACACTGCCAATGGACGGAAGCATTAGACAATACGGAGGTTTTTGATTGTGACTAATCCAATATTCAAAATAACCAGTTTCCCCTCAATGGAGGCCGTTGCCCCAGGTGCCCGCATGAGTTTCCTCAGCGAATTGCAGGACGAAAACGCCAGCATCCCCAAAGGGACCTATTTTCGCTGGGAATGCTGGAACGATCCCGCAACAACGCCATTCTACAGAGCCAGCACCGTACACGGCCCAAGAACCCGGCACTGGAAATCC
>JARRJP010000140.1:0-8946 GCA_037389025.1 Reinekea sp.
TGAAGTTCGTTATAAAAAAACAGCAGATACTCAGTACACCACGGTGATGATTAATGACAACTCTGTTGAACAATACGTTATCGATGAGCTGGAAAATGCTGATAGCTACAGCTTTGAAGTGGCGGCGTTCGATACAGACGGTGTCTACAGCCAGTTTATTACAGCAAACTGATTTGAGATTCCTGCTCAGAGAAAATCTCCATCACAGTCACAGCGCCTTCGGGCGCTGTTTTTTGTTATGTTGCCCGGAAATTTCACCATAGAGAAGCGAAGGAAAAGAGCTGTGGGAAATTTGTACCTGAATCCGTGACTTCTTCAGTGGCTTCAGGCTTAAGATTCCGAAACTTGAGTGCCTACAACGCGTTCCATTCCACCTCTAATTTAAAACGGAAATTTAGGCGAATTAAAGAATGCCGATAACCAACCCTGTTTGCTTGAATTAGCCACCGCCCCTGCCCCACTGTAGGTAATGCGGGCATCAGCCAGCTTTTGCGAAGATACGGTGTTATCAAGATTTATATCATCAGGACGTAACATTCCCTGTATGCGGATAAATTCAGCCCCTGTATTCAGAGTAATCCATTTTTCGCCGCGCACACGCAGCACGCCGTTGGGTAAAACTTCAGAAACCGTAACAGTAATATTGCCGATTAATGAATTGGATTGGTCAGCACCACCAGAGCCGCTGAAACTTCGATCACCTTCGACGGAAGCTCCTAATGCATCCATTGAACCACCACCCAGGATGCCCAGTTTCGGCCCACTGATCGCGGCGCCGGATGTTTTACTGGTCGAAGAAGCAGATGATTTACTGCCCTGAGTTCGTTCATTCAATTCAACAGTAATGATATCGCCAACCCGACGTGCTTTTTTATCACCATACAGATTCATCCCATAGGCTTCAGCAAATAAGGAGCCACCACTATTTGGCGGCGGCACCAGAGAATCCGAAGGCACCGGTGCATATTCCGGATCACCAGGTTTTGGCGTGGTGGGCAACGAGCTGACTTTGACTGACGAACAACCACTGACCATTGCCGCCATCATCACCAGAACCAGCATTGCTTTAAAATGCATGACTAACCTCCTGTACCCGCTATAGGTTGGATGTAATAAAACCAAGCATCTGGTCTGCGGTACTGACCACTTTGGAATTCATTTCATAAGCCCGCTGGGTTGAGATCATATCGACCATTTCTTCAACAATAGTCACGTTGGAGGTTTCCAACGCGCCCTGAATGATGGAACCAAAACCGTCCAGGCTGGCAACACCTTCAGCCGGTGTACCACTGGCAGCCGTCTCCAGATAAAGGTTATTACCAACGGCCTGCAAACCAGCCGGGTTAACGAAATCCACCAAATCAATATTGCCGATTTCCTGCGGATCGGTCTCACCGGCAGAAACCGCAGTCACGATACCATCACGCCCTACGGTTACAGTTGTGGTCTGATCCGGCACGGTAATGTTCGGCTCCAGCAGGTAACCATTGGCGGTCACGATATTGCCTTCAGCATCAAGGTGAAACGTGCCATCGCGGGTGTAGGCAATATTGCCATCCGGCATCAGAATCTGAAAAAAACCACGGCCATTGATGGCCATATCCAACGGTTGCTCGGTTGTGTTCAGGTCGCCCTGGGTAAATTGTTTTTGCGTACCCACAGTGCGAACACCAGTACCCAGTTGCAAGCCGGATGGCAATTGAGTGTTCTGTGACGATTGCGCACCAGGCTGGCGCTGAACCTGATAAATAAGATCTTCAAATACCGCCCGCTCTTTTTTGAAACCGGTGGATGAGGCATTGGCGAGATTATTGGAAATCGTTGCCAGCGCAATGTCTTGTGCTTCAAGACCGGTTTTACCTACCCATAGTGCTTTATGCATGATTGACTCCGGCAACTTAACTGAGTTGCAAAATACGTTCGGACGATTTGGAAATGTCGTCGGCTGTTTTCATCATTTTCACTTGCGTTTCATACTGACGATTCAGTGATAACAAATTGGTCAGCTCCGCAACAGAATTCACATTACTGGCTTCAACAAAACCGGAGACAACGGTCAGTGCCGGATCATCCAGCAGGACCGGATTACCAGCGACCGGGCGGAATAAACCATCGGTTCCTTTTTCAAAATTCTGGAAATCCGGATTCACTATTTTCAGCGCATCAACCACGACCATTGCATTCGGCCCGGCACCGACAGGACGAATTGAAATAGAGCCATCACCCGCAATTTCGACCTTCTCATAAGGAGGCAGCTCAATCGGGCCGCCTTCACCAATCACGGATTGACCAGAACCATTTATCAATTCACCCAGCGGGGTAACGGCAAAGTCACCACGTCGGGTATAGGCTTCCTGGCCGTTGTCATCGACAACAGCAAAAAAACCGTTGCCACTAATCGCGGTATCCAGTTCATTACCGGTTTCGATCAGCGCACCATCATTGAAGTCCGACGCGGGCCGTTCTGTCAGTGAGAACGCGCGTGACGGCTGGTACTCACCCCAAACTGGGATCGCCCTGGCCTGGGCCCAGTCAGCTTTAAAGCCGTAGGTGCGGGCATTAGCCAGGTTGTTGGAGTGCGAGGTCTGAGACAACATATTGTTTTTTGCCCCGGTCATCGCAATATACACAGCACGATCCATTTCGGACTCCTGAACTCAATTATTACAACAGGGGTAGCGAAAGCTGTGCCAAGGCCGAGATATCGGCCGGAAAGTCAGGCTTTATCAGCAAACGAGGAAGCGGAGAAAGGTAGAACGGGTTGCAACAACGATGAAAAGCGGCAAGAAATGTGATTGGATTGGAATGGGGCGGCAGGCTTTCGCCTGGAGCAGAATTGGCGGATGGAGCAGACCTGAATCCGTGATTTCAGAGTGGCTTCAGGTGACACCCTTCATAAATCCATCGAATACACTTGACCATTTCCTGAATCCGCGACTGCAGAGTGTAAGCCATTGATTTCTATTTGTTTGTTTTCCAAAAATTGCAGGTGCACCCATAGGTTCACCCCAATTTTTGGGAAACAAATAGAAATCAATGGCTTGCTCACTGCGCCGCTATGGAGTCACGGATTCAGGTTCAAGACACTACACTAGTCAGAAAAACCAGCTACGATTATTCAAAGCAGGCAGTCCCCTTCCAAATTTTTGAGAAGCAAATAGGAATCAATGGCTTGCGCACTGCGCCGCGATGGAGTCACGGATTCAGGTATTAATCTCTTGCTTGCCATATAACCAAGGACAAAAAAAGCCTAAGCACTTAATCTCTTTGTTGTTGATTTTGCTACCACTGCTTAACCCCTGTCACGGTGAATCCACAATAGAACAAAAAAGATATAATTATGGTTTTAGAATTGGAGGATTTGGTGGTCATGGTTGGTCGATTTGGGTTGAAGACTTAATAATTAACGATAGCTGGGCGGTGCCAAGCGGGACATTCTCGGGCGGGCCTGAAGATGCAACCAATAAGCCGCCGGATGGAACATTAGCGGCTTTGGGTGAGCTTCCGTTGCCTCGTACCGTGCGTGCACGTTGGTTTTCGTATCGGAGTCAGACTGTCTATGAAGCTAAAGTCTCCATTGCCGAAGGAAGACTTGGCCTGGTCAAGAAATGGTTTGAGCTTTACCCTACCCAAAAATATTTACATCACTTGGTTATTGGTGTCAGTGGCAGAGGAGCAATTAAACTCTGGTGGCTTGCCGGTTGTATCCAATATAGTCTTGGCTGCCCAACAGATTACTTCGAAACTCACGCCTTTGAGTTAACACCGTTGATAGCCGTATCCAAAGCAGAAGGCAATCTTGATAACTACCTCATCCACACTATGAGCGAGATCAGTAAAGGAGATGACTGATACCTGAATCCGTGACTGCAAAGTGGATGCAGGGGGTAAGAGCTTGATTTCTATTTGCTTTTCAAAAATTGCAGGTGCACCCATAGGTTCATTGAAATTTTTGGGAAGCAAAGAGGACAAACCTTCTTATTGAAATGCTTGCCAATGCCATACTCGCGCAGCTTATTGGCAATGGCGGTATGCGATACCCCTAGCTTTTTCCCCAACTGACGGCTGGAAGGATATGCCGGATACAGACGGCGCAATAAATCGGCTTCAAAGCGCTTCATAGCCTCCTCAAGCGTGCCATCAAAACTCTCATCAACATAGCCCCAGCCGCTGGAAAAACTCGGCAATTGCAGGTGCTCAGGCTCCAGCACATCTTCTTCCATCAGCGAGACCGCACGCAGCAGTGAGTTTTCCATCTGTCGAACGTTACCCGGCCAGGGATATTGCTGTATGGCATTGTGACAGGCGGCGGATATTTTGATTCGGCGCCGATGCGGTTCGGCAAAGCGGACGATAAAACGTTCAGTCAATGGCATAATATCGGCATGGCGCTCACGCAATGGCGGAATATGCAAAGTTAAAACATTGAGGCGGTAATAGAGATCTTCACGGAACTTTCCTTCGTGGCATAACTCCAGCAGATTTTTCTGCGTCGAGCAGATAATGCGGACATCCGCCACATATTCTTTTTCATCGCCAACACGACGGTAGGAGCGGTCTTGCAACAAACGCAAAAACTTGTTTTGCAGCAAAGGTGACATATCACCAATTTCATCAAGGAAGACAGTGCCACCCTTAGCCAGCTCCACAATACCTTTTTTCTCTGTCGTGGCACCTCCGTAGGCTCCGGCGGCATACCCAAATAATTCGCTTTCAGCAACATTGTCCGGCATGGCTGCACAATTCAGAATCAGGAAGGGTTTGTCTTTACGCAGACTGTGTTGATGACAGGCTTTAGCCAATAGTTCCTTACCCGTACCGGTCTCTCCGGTCACCAGCAACGGTGCATCCAGACCGGACATTCGCTTGGCTTGGCGAATCACCCGTTTCATGGCCTGGCTTTCCGCGATCATCATTTCAAACTGGCCTGTCTGCTTGTGGTAGGCATCCATCTGCCTTCCCAGTTGCTCAGGCGATTTAAAGGTAATAACACCACCGGCAAACAGGGGCATTTCATCATACCCCTGGATATAGACCGGGTAGACATCGGCCAGAAACGCCTGGCTTTTCAGTTGCAGATGTATGGATTCTGACGATGGCTGTTCTTCGGACAGCCATTTATTGATATTGAATCCACGCAGCCAGTTTTTCAGTAGCTTGTGCCGGGCTTCATCATCAGACAGTTGTAAAATATCCAGCGCAGCTTCATTAGCCACTTCAATATAGCCTTTGGAGTCGAAGGAGATGACCGGCTCCGGCAAGGTGCGCAACAGGGTCTGCATTTCCTGCTGTTCACGCTCAATAGGCATGTAGGGCACCAGTGACACATCATGAACGCCGGGAATCAGCCGTATTTCAGGCATCAGATGCTGAAATTCGTCAAATTCGACGGTCGGAAAATTCAGATAAATTTGACCGGAAGGGTCAATCTCGATCCCACGCAGGCCAATCTGGTGGTTTACCAGAATATCCAGAATTTCAGCACAGATACCCAACCGCTCTTCACAGCGAATATGCAATCTCATGTTTGCTCACTCCAACAAGCACGGTTTTTGGAACCCGGGACCCAATCAATGTTTCTATCCGAATAAAAGGTGTTCTGAATCTAAACTGAGGATCACGACATCAACCAGCAAAAGCCGACAGGTTCCAGTCTTCTTGTACCTGAATCCGTGACTCCAAAGTGGATGCAGGGTGTAAGAGCTTGATTTCTATTTGTTTTTCAAAAATTGCAGGTACACCCATAGGTTCACCCCAATTTTTGGCAAGCAAAGAGGAATCAATGGCTTGCGCACTGCGCCGCTATGGAGTCACGGATTCAGGTTGTAATTATTCATTTGCAAAATGCGCAAGTTGCCCGAAAAGAGATTTTTTGTCAACTCAGCTTTACAAGGGTAGCAAATACTTAGCTTGGGGCGATAAACCGAAGCCAATTCGATACAGAAACAGAATAAGTGTAAACCTGAATCCGTGACTCCAACGTGGATGCAGAGTGTGAGAGCTTGATTTCTATTTGTTTTTCAAAAATTGCAGGTGCACCCATAGGTTCACCCCAATTTTTGGCAGGCAAAGAGGAATCAATGGCTTGCGCACTGTGCCGCTTTGGAGTCACGGATTCAGGGGTCAGTTACCGGGACAATTCGTCACCGCGACAAAGTATTCCGAGGTATTGCCTGTCACATCCGCCACAAGGGTCTGGATCGCTTGCTTTACAGAACCGTCTGCCCATGCGGAAAGAGGATCAGTCTCAGCCATTGGCTTTCTCATTCTTTGTCAGAGTGACAATCCAGTCGCGCCACGCCAGTTGGTCTTTTTCGCTCAAGCCCTTATGGGCTTTTTGCAGTAGTGCGGTCAATTTAACCTGCTCGACCTTATTTAATGACTGCAATCGCTCATTCATATTATGGCTTTGAATCTGCGCGATGCGGCGGTCAGCATGGGTACGCTGTATAATCATCACCAGAAAATCGATACTGCGGCCCAGCAGTACGTAGGCAAAGGTCAGCTCTTTAATCGGGCCAGCAGTTAAAGTTTTTCCCGCCAACGGTACGCCATGAATTTTCAATCGTTCCGGTTTCCAGGTGGCCGCCACAGATGCAACACCGGAGAACAGGCCGCCAGCCAGAGCGCCAGCCATCAATGATGAGCCACCGACACCGACATCAATCACCGCACCCGCCGCCGCACCGACTGACGCCGCCAGGGCAACAATCTTCTGGCGATCCAGACCATACAGATACCAGTGATCATGATCGAACAGGTCCGGCGCTTCGACAGTCAGCGTCTGGGTTTCTGTCTGCATCAGAGTATGGGCAAACAGCGCCTGCAACTGGCGGCGCATGGCTGATTCGATAATGCGCAACTGCTGTTGATAGTCGTACTTCAACTTGTCCTGTAAGGCGCTCTGGGCGAACTGCGCCGGAACCTTCACTTCACTGACGTGGCTGAACATTTCTTGCAAATGCTCAACAACAACCATCGCGCCTTTTTCAACCAGCGAGGCGGAATAGCTTTGCAGCGCCTCAATGGTCTGCTCAATCTGCTGACGCCACGGTTCATGCAATTCCATAAAAGCCGTCAGGATCGTAAGCTGTTTCCGGGTATCGGCCGTCATCGGATCAAACACCCGCACCACGCTGAAATACTGGCTCAAGGCACTTTGCCATTCCTCGATATGACTTTCGTTACCGATCGGATTAATCAGCGCCATACGCGGTTGCCCGGTCCATTGCAGTATGGTCATCTCCGCCTCAAACTCAGCGCTGTACGGCAGTGAACCATCGACCACGTAAATGATGCCCGCACCGTCCAGAATCGGCGCCAACAGTTCTGTTTCATCATGAAAACGGCTGCTCGGCTCAGTCTGCTGTTCGCGGACAAAGCGTTGCACAATCTGGCGGCGTTCCGAGGCGTTCGGAGCGTGATTGCGCAGCCAGTCAAGCACCTGGCGGGGACGCTGAAAACCAGGTGTATCGACCAGCGAATAATGGCTGACGCCGTCAATGGTCAAGTTAAACTGCTGAGCCTCTGTGGTGGTTCCGGAAATTTCCGAAATACGCACGGCATCCTGCCGGGTCAGGGTCGAGACGATACTCGACTTGCCCTTGTTCGGATGACCCACAACAGCAAAAACCGGCTTTACCATCTATTCCCCTATTCTCAAATCAAGCTGATGTTGCCGGGCAAAATACTGCCAGGATTTGCACTGGGTCTGTTGCCGAGCTTCGCTGACGCCATCAAACCACAACACCAGCGTGACCTGCTTGTTCAGTAGCATCAGGCCATCAGCCAGTTCTGCCGTTGGTGTGGTCATACCATTGACCAGCAAGGCAATGCGGCTCAGTTGCTGGGCCGCGTCTGAACACAGCCATTGCTCATCCTGATGCCACGGATCAACGCCCAGGTTTTTAATCAGATTAAAACGCTCAGTAGAGACATGCCAGCCAATAAGGGGGATTCCTAGTTGCTCAAGATGAACATGAGCCAACTCAAAGTCACCAATATTATCGATCAACGCATTACGGCTTTCAGTATGCTGCTGAGCAACCATAAACTGTTCCACATCACCAGATAGCATAATGCTGCGTTTCAAGGCCCGGACATAACGCCATTGCAGCAACCACATCAAGAGCAGGCGCGGCAGCAGGCCATAGGTCAGGATCGATAGCACCAGCGTCTGCCACCATCCGTCAACCTCATTACTGGTCGCGAAACCTGAGGTACTAAACCGGCTCTGGCTGATCATCTGCGTACCCGGCACCTCAAACCACCAGTGCCACGGCCAGGTAATGAGTGAGACAAGGTTCAGCATGGTGGCATCATCGCGAATCAGCGTAGACGACCAGCCAAACTGATAATCCTGAAACAACGCCAACGCGAAGAACGTCACCAGCGCAGCAACAATAAAGGTCAGCGCCAGGGTTTGGGTTTGCCAATACAGCCAGCGCATTAACAACGCCTGATAGGGTAAATAAGCACTGAGCCGAAACTGCTGAACCAGGTGATTCAGTACCGGATGCCCTTTGATTAAAGCAGCGGGACGCACCGAAAAGTAAAGAGTAAACAATGTCGTCAGCAGTGGAATAACAGCAAACAACGCCAACGGAAACCAGATATTAATCGGGTGGCTCTGGGTGTAATTCAACACACCAGCCATAGACCCCATCCCCAACAGCGCCACCACGGCAAGAATCAACCCATACCCAGGCAATGGCTGTTTCGTCATAAGCGCCTGCTGCTGCCAGCGTTGTAACCAGCCAATGGCATTGGTTGGCTCAGCGGCATCTGTAGATTTCAACAGCACTCCGCCCTGTGCTGCCACAAAAAGACGAAACTCCAGCCAGCGAAACAAAGCCTGGATGTATTGGTACGCCAGTGCTGGCAGGGTGTGAATGTGCCCGTTTGGGCCGCAGCAGCGGGTGTTCCCGGAGCAGCTTGAGATGTAAG
>JARRJP010000141.1:0-5057 GCA_037389025.1 Reinekea sp.
GATCCACCGACAGATGTGTCTACAGTTGTTGGTCGTGTAGATTAGTCGTTCAAGCAGAATTCTAAGGATAATCACCCACAGTTACCCCTGAAGAGCCTTCTTTTTAAAGTGGGTGTCTGAGTAACCGGTGGGTAGAGCAAGAAATCTATTCTGCAGCCGCAGAGAAGGTGCAGGTTTTTGGTATTGAATTGCTTGACATTCGGTTTAAGCGCATTAACTACAATGAAAGCGTTCGCCCAAAAATTCACGAGCGTATGATCAGCGAACGCAGGCAAATCGCCGAGAGATATTTATCTGAAGGTAATGGCGAGGCTGCGAGAATTCGAGGTGACAGAGTAAGAGAACTTAACAAAATTCAATCAGAAGCCTATAGACAAGTGGAAGAGATTAGAGGGCAGGCAGATGCCAAAGCGGCAGAAATTTATGCGCTTGCGTACAACCAAAGTCCGGAGGCCGTCAGTCTGTACGAATTCACACGCACAATGCAGTCTTATCCGAGCATTGTCGCAAACAATACAACGCTTGTCTTGTCGACAGATAGCGATTTATTTAAGTTTCTCAATGGCATAACTTTTGAGCAAAAAAATAAACAGCGAACGTGATCTATATAAAGTGCAAGGGTACGGTGATCGTTTATTTGTATTCTTGGCTTTTAGATAAATAATGATGAAAATGAGCGTCTTGGTGACTGATATCTCTCGGATGGCGATTGTACATCGCTGACCGAATATTCCACCAAAGCGCTCGGAAATATTCTATAACTCTCGTGTATAGAGAAAATTTCTGAGCGCTTTGGTGAATTTTTCGGGCTAGTAACGAGGTATCATCTTCATCAATACCAAACGTTTCACGAAAGATCCATTCATTGCATGATCAGCACACTGCGAAATATCCATTGGCTGAGCCCAGGCCTGCCTTACGCTAAAGGCATAATGCAAATAGTAGTTTTCATTTTCTGACCAAGGGTCGAACCAATCCGTATTCAATAGCTGGACTTCGCGTCGATTACCGAACTCGCAATTGCGCTCAAATGGAATACTGTACATGGGATCAAACATGTCTTCAGCAACCGCGTAAAAACCTGGCTCAACGGGATCAATAGTCGCCTGACGAGCACTGCCATTATTTTTCCAAATGGTAGAAACTTCCTGAAACTCAACGTAGTCAATTAGGCGCTTGAATGACCCTAGTTCAAGAATGGGTAGCAGTTCAAATCGTTGCCGACTGTATTCAAACTCCCGACGTTGTGCAGCGCATAGTGATCGGTTTTCTTCGCCGACCCAATTATCCATCGCAGAGAATTGCTGCCTTCGATCACTCTGATTAACCGCCTTTAGCGATAGATCGAGCCAGTATTTCGCATATTGTAAGTCCTTCATTTCGCGAGCAGATTGATAAGCAAGATAATCAATATCCGCAATATCTTTCGAGCGTACATCGGCAAGTTTCTGAACCGTTTCAGCAACCGCAATCACGTCACAATGCTTATCAAGATGCGCAGCCGTAATGGCAAGGTTATAAGCAAAGCGACTCAAAACAGGATACTCAAGAAAAGACTGACGAAATATCTGATGCGCTGTTTCAAGATCCTGCTGTTTGAACGCCTTAACAGCAGCAGAGTTCCACTGATCAATTTCTTCGCGATAAGGCAAACAGTTCGCCGGAAAATGCACTGGTTGAAGATCTCGAACCCGATCATGAGTTTTATTTTCCAATGTAATCAGGTGCCCTTGAAACTGAGCAATTTCCTGACACTGAATATAGGACAGTCGGTTCAAACCAAGCTCAAGCTGCAGCTCTGACTGCTCTTTCAACTCACCAAAGGTAATGTTGCCAGAAAGATACGGCTCAAACCGGGTACGTACCCGGTGGTCAAATATCAGAGACTTCAGGTGGAAAGAATGCCAGCCACTCAGTGAAAAATTATCACAGTATTTGCAAGTGACCGATGTCAAATTTGACAGGGATTCCGGGTGTAGCCAGTCTGTGACTTCTGAAAATCCCTTGCCTTTCAATGTCAAGCTTTCTAGGTGGGGGGCATGAATAGACCCATGAATCTGACTTCCCGACTGCAAGGAAATCGTTAGATGACGAACAGATATCGGTACGGTCATATTCTTTTCTATAAGAATATTATCACACTCCAGTACTCCATTTCGCTCTTGTCCAAAGCAATCATCAAAAATCTTTGCCTGTGCAGGCAGAGCATATAAAAAATGCAATAAGACTCCAACTATGACGATAAAAACTTGATTACGCATTACATAGCCTCGCGATAGATCTGAATATTATGGTTAAGCGCAAAACCAATACTGGGCCGTTCACTCAACTCAAAATAACAGTTTGGAAAATTTTCCAAGTTTTCAATGTTACTTACGGCGACGACATTAATATCCTGCTCACCAACAATGGTGATAGGTGTGCGAAAACGGCTATCTGCTGGATCAATCTTTGAACTTAACGACCACTGTCCGCAATATCCGGTAAAATCAAGATTATCGACAGATCGATGTGTTTTCATGTCGACAATGGCAAACAGAACTTCACCGAGTGGTAATTGACTTGCCGGTAACCAGATCCGATTATTTCGATCCATGTAGAGCGGCAAGGTTGTCAACTTTTCAGCTAATACACGCTTTGCGGCAAAGTCGGTTGTTTGGGCAGCGATGGATCGGGAACCGGATATTTTCACATAGGCCAGCCCCCCTACCATCTGCCCGGCAACACTTTCAGCCTGTTGAATTTTGGTAAACAGTTTATCGTCACATAAAGCTCTCATTTTCATGTCTTTACGCTGCTCTAAATCATCCTTGCTATAGCTGCCAGGTCCGGAAAAACCTGACAAGGCTTTCAGATAAAAGGTACGATAAGGCGCAAGCTGCTCTTTGATCGACCGAACAGACTGTAACTTGGCTTCAAACACATTAACAACAGCGCAATAATCGTTATTCACGGAGGCAGTCTTGAAGAGCAAGGCAAGTGCATTCGAGTTGCTGGGATTGGCAAGATAGGCTTTTGTTGCCAACGTTTCGGCTTCCGGTATCTTGCCATCCGCGAGCAAAGCATTGGATTGTTCCATATAGCTTTCAACCAACGGATAGTCAGGGTAACAACGGGAAAGATAATTTGCCTGATTTTCGTTCATGATCGTGAAGTCTCGACTTTTTATTTTCATGGTCAGCAGTGAGGCATGATCCATTAGCTGGTCACATCGGAATCGTTGGTATCGCCCCGGACTGATCACAACCTCCACCGGCTCTTCGCTGCCCTTGAGATTATCAAGGTTATAAAAGACAGGGTGACTGTCTGGCTCTGGCGAAAACCGTTTCTCATATCCGATGGACACTTCAGTTAAATTCAAAGTCTGAGCCAACCGCGTTATGTCGAAACCGCAATTAGAACAACCTACATGCCTTAGTTTCGGGAATCTCGCTTTATTGATCTGCGCTTCAGCCTGTGCCCAGTACGGACCAATAAGCCCAAGAGTCTTGACTGTTGGCAAGACAGGAAAAGACTCCAAAGATATCGGCTGGTCAGCATACAAAATCAGGCTGGTTGCGCGATGATAATTCTGAAATGCAGCAAACTGGCGTGGGTTGACACATTTAAGATATTTCGCCGCCATGTCGTCATGAGTATTTATTTTTGGGTAGTCAGCATCACACAGCAGCTCGACATCAACAGTAGGAAGATTCGTTTGCTCTGGCGGATTACTATATTGTTGCTGCAGGGCCTCTATTTGCTTGTCCTGCTCGTGCATAATGTAAATCGGAAACAAGAATTGAAAAATGAGATAGGCAATTGCAAACAAGCCAAGAAATCGAAACAGTTTCTCTTGCATAATAGCAGTCCATTATAACGCTTTTAAAAAAATCCACTCTTAAGGACACCCTTGCCACGGCCTCAGACTGGTACTGGGGAGGCTGCCAGATTTTCCATCACTTGAAAACCCAGAAATAAACAGTAATAAAGACTGCCATGCCAAAGATCAAAATAGCCAGCCTCTACAATAAAATCCAGTGACAGTGTATTGATATGATCACCACCCTAAAATGTATGCAAGATACTGGAATACCGCCATGCTCGATATCCAGAATGTAACTGTCCGCTTTGGCAACTACAACGCACTTGATGCTTTAACAATGAACATCCCAGCGGGGCAGATTTTCGGCCTGCTTGGGCCAAATGGCGCAGGTAAGTCCACGCTAATACGCTGCCTGACCGGGCTGCAGAAAGTTCATTCCGGACAGATTCGTCTGTTTGACAATCAAAAACCCGGCAGTACGGTGGTCAACATTCGTATTGGCTATATGCCGCAACAGATTGCCATCTATGATCAAATGACAGTACGGGAAAATCTGCGCTTTTACGCAGGTCTGTACAGTGTTGCACCAACGCAATTTCGGCAACGCGAAGAGCGGTTGCTGGCCATGACAGAGCTGACCGAAAAAGCCGATACGCTGCTGCATACCCTCAGTGGCGGCATGAAACGCCGTGCCATGCTGGCAACGACTCTGGTGCACCACCCTGATCTGTTGATTCTCGATGAGCCTACAGCCGGTGTCGACCCGTTACTACGCTTAAAGTTCTGGAAGTGGTTTCGTCAACTGCGCGATGAGGGCACCAGTATTCTGATTACGACACACCACCTGAATGAGGCTGAGCACTGCGATGATATTGGTTTTTACGACGCGGTAACTTGATCCAATCCACTTAGGACAGCCACCTTACCAGTTGACGATATCGGCCAAAACTGGTTGGATATACATATATTCATCATCAAGGATTATCTCATACCTAAGCCAAGGAGCGCCCAGATATCACTAAAAGCTACCCCATACTACCACTGCGTTTCCCGATGCGTCCGACGCGCTTTCCTCGCCGGGATGGATCACCAAACAGGTATTGACTATGAATATCGACGAGCCTGGATCGAGCAACGCATACTGGCTTTAGGTCAGATATTCTGTATTGATGTCTGTGCCTATGCGGTGATGTCCAATCACTATCATGTAGTGTTGTATATCAACGCATCGGAACAAGCTGGTTTATCTCTG
>JARRJP010000142.1:0-10535 GCA_037389025.1 Reinekea sp.
AAATTTCAATGAACCTATGGGTGCACCTGCAATTTTTGAAAAACAAATAGAAATCAAGCTCTTACACCCTGCATCCACTTTGGAGTCACGGATTCAGGTCACAAAAAGGCCGCCAAAAGGCGACCAAGATTGATCAGATATTAACGAACAGCATCCCAGCCCATATAGTTGTCCACATTGTTACGATCAACGAGCGCTGAGGGCAGCAAAACAACCTTCTGTTCAGGTTGCTTACCTTCCATGATGCCGTAACCGATTTCAACGGCTAAAGATGCCATGTGGTACGGGTCCTGTGAACCAGACGCTTGTATCATTGGCGATTTCGGATCTTTTAACGCGGCAACAATATCCGGTGCTCCATCAACCGAGGTAATAATAATATCTTTGCGTTTCAGTTGTAGCGCCGCCAGGTTGGTACCAATGGCCTGTGGGTCATTAATGGCAAAAACCGCATCGATATTCTTATAGCGGGTCAGATGCCCCAGCATCACCTCCATGCCACCATCGCGAGAACCCTTACCGTCTTGGTCATCGGACAGGACTTTAATACCTTTGTGATCGTTAAAGACTTCTTTGCAACCGTTGACTCGGTCAATAACGGCAGAGACTTGCGGACCGTTCTGAATGATCACGTTACCTTTTCCGTTCAGTTTATCGACAATGTATTGGCAGGCTACTCGTCCAGCACTGACGTTATCGGTAGTCACGGTTGCATCTGACCCTTTCGCGGCTGTATCGACTGACACCACGATAATACCTGCTTTCTGGGCGCGCTTAATGGCCGGTTCAATCGCGTTTGGATCACCAGGATTTAACAGAATCATGTCAACACCGGCCGCAATAAAGTTATCAATCTGGTTGAACTGTTTACCCAGATCGTAATCGTAGCCTAACGCTAAAACCTCAACGTCAGGGTTCAGCTTTTGTGCTTCTGCTTTAGCGCCATTGGCCAGAGCGACAAAGAATGGATTCCCCATGGAGCCGAGAGAAATTCCAATTTTGTTCAAGTCTGCAGCAGACGTTGCAGCCGCTAGTCCCCCAATCAGTGCACCTGCCATTACGATTGATTTTATTAGTTTCATAGTGATCTCCGTTGTATTTATTTTTTACTTCTTTGATGGTCATAGCCACTGAGATCAGTGGTTGGTTAAGTTCTGGAATTGCCCTGTAGTCGATAACGGTCCAATGCAACGGCGCCGATGATAATCAGCCCCTTAATGATGTATTGCCACACATCGGGCACCCCGGTCAGGATTAATCCATTGGTTAACACGGCAATAATCAGTGCGCCGACCATGGTTCCCCAAATGGTGCCAATGCCACCCACAAAACTGGTGCCACCTAAGATAACGGCGGCAATGGCATCTAATTCGTAAGCCACGCCTAATTGCGTACCGTTGGCTGCGTACAGCCGTGCCGCCGACATCACGCCACCTAAGCCTGATAAAAAACCAGATACACCGTAAGCAAATACCAGTACGCCGGTTACTTTGATACCTGACAAGCGTGCGGCATTTTCATTGCCTCCGACGGAATAAATATGAATGCCTAAAACCGTTCTTTTTAAAATGAACCAGGACGCTAAAACCACAATAAACGAGATAATGACCAGCCAGGGAATACCGAGCACCGAGCCGTTACCGATGAAGGCGAAGGGTAAGTCTGGATTAAACACCGTGGTGTCATTACCCATTAAGCGGGCAATGCCACGAACGGCTGTCAGTGCGCCGAGTGTTACGATAAAGGGCGGTAGTCTCAATAGGGCAATAAGCCCGCCGTTAATCAGACCAAAGACAGTTCCCACGGCCAGTGCAGCGGGTATGCCCAGCAGTCCGAACTGTGGGAATTTGGAGACAATGATTGCGATCATCGCCGATGCCGCCAAAATAGAACCGACTGATAAATCGATACCGCCGGTTAAGATAACAAAGGTCATCCCAGCGGCCAGTACCAAATTAATAGACGCCTGCTGGGCAACAATAGAAATGTTGTCCCAAGACATAAAACGCCCACTCATAAATTCGAAACCAATACAAAGGATGATGAGAACCGGTAGCATGCCCATGGACTTGATGAGCTTCTGCAAAGATATTGGTTCCGATGAAAGGCTGCCGTTTCTACCTGGAGGCGGCAAAGATTGAGAAGTTGTCATTTGAGTTAACCCCTTTTTTGTTATTGGAATAAACCTGAATCCGTGACTTCATAGCGGCGCAGTCCGCAAGCCATTGATTCCTCTTTGTTTCCCAAAAATTGGGGTGAACCTACGGGTGCACCTTCAATTTTTGAAAAACAAATAGAAATCAAGCTCTTACACCCTGCATCCACTCTGAAGTCACGGATTCAGGATAAATTATTCGGTTACGCACCGGCCGCCAGTTTCATAATGTTGTTTTGATCAAACGGAATGTCTCCGCCCTGGCTTAGCTCACCGACAATGGCACCTTCGTGCATCACCAGCACTCGATCGGCGATACCAATGACTTCTGGCAGTTCACTGGAGATGACCAGTACACCAACACCGTCTGCAACCAGAGTTTGGATGATTTTGTAAATTTCAGACTTCGCGCCTATGTCTACGCCTCGGGTTGGTTCATCTAAAATGAGCACCTTGGGTTTTATTTCGAGTAATCGGGACAGCAACACTTTTTGCTGGTTACCACCAGACAACGAACCTACGTTTACTTTTGAATTGGGCACCCGAATATTGAGCGATTCAATGGCCTTGTCTGCCCGAGCATCCCGTTTCTTCAGGTTGATGGTTTTTGCCTTGGAACAGTCTGACGAAAACGCCAGCAGGTTGACGTTGTTGCAAACGTCCATATCCAGAAACAGACCCTGACTTTTTCGGTCTTCAGTAAGGTAAACGATGCCTTGGTCGATGGCATTTTTCGGATTTTTAATGTGCAGCGGTTGGCCATTCAAATAGAGCTGGCCTTCGGTTTTATGATCTGCTCCGTAGATAAGTCTGGCCAACTCGGTGCGGCCAGAACCGACCAGACCCGCAATGGCCAGTACTTCCCCTTGGTAAAGTGAGAATGAGCTGGGCGAGACCCGATAGCCATCCGATAGGTTTTCCACCCGCAGAATTTCCTGACCACGTTTATACTGGGATTGATCCTTTTTATAGAAGCCGGAAATATCACGACCGACCATCATTTTAACCAGCGTTTCTGAATTCAACTCCTGTTTTTCCAGCGTGCCGACGTACTGACCATCGCGTAGAACTGAGCAGCGATCTGACAGTTCATAAATCTCAGACATTCGATGCGAGATGTAAATGATTGCCAGGCCTTCGTTCCGTAGCTTGTGGATCAGGGAGAAGAGATGATGGGTTTCCCGGTTAGATAGCGCTGTTGTTGGTTCGTCCATGACCAGAATTTTGGCTTTGGCATGTACCGCACGTGCGATTTCGATCATTTGCTGTTCGGCAATCGACAACTCTGAAACCAAGGTAGCAGGATGGAAGTTGACGCCTAACCGCTCCAGAGTGGCTTTGCATTCAAATTCCATCTTACGCCGATCCGCCATTCCCGCTTTGGACAGTTCACTGCCCAGGAAGATGTTTTCTGCAATTGAAAGGTTGGGGGACAGCGACAACTCCTGATAAATGACCGCAATGCCGAGTTTTTTGGCTGACAGCGGATCGGAAATGTCGACAAGTTGTCCGGTTACGCGTATCTCACTTCCTTTGTCGGCATGATAAGCTCCTGACAGGATTTT
This sequence comes from Reinekea sp., assembly GCA_037389025.1. Taxonomy (GTDB): domain Bacteria; phylum Pseudomonadota; class Gammaproteobacteria; order Pseudomonadales; family Natronospirillaceae; genus Reinekea. The sequence continues at coordinate 3,721 of JARRJP010000142.1, forward strand.
CATCAGGGTCGATTTTCCCGCGCCATTTTCACCCATCAATGAATGCACTTCATAAGGGAAAGCCGTGAGTTCTACATCTTGCAGTGCTTTGATGCCAGGGAAGGTCTTGGATACGTAGCGCATTTCCAGCATTGGTTTTGTGTGAAGTACTTCTACAGTCGAGTTCATTTGGATACTCACAATGTCTTATATTTGTTATTGCGAGAAAGGATGACAGATGTTTGTTAACTGAAAATCTCAAATGTTAACCGCTGGTTAACACCTGAATCCGTGACTCCATAGCGGCGCAGTACGCAAGCCATTGATTCCTCTTTGCTTCCCAAAAATTGGGGTGAACCTATGGGTGCACCTGCAATTTTAACAAATAGAAATCAAGCTCTTACATCCTGCATCCACTCTGGAGTCACGGATTCAGGTAACAAGAAGCTGTTCTAGGCGATTGTCGTGCGATTATGGATGCGGGTCTTACCGCTGAGCTCCATACCACCGCTCCAAAACCATGGGCCTGGAGCGCGTTGATGTTTGTGGATTGAATTTTGTTCAATTTAAATGTTTTTTGTTCAATTTAAATGCTTTTTGAGCGTGGTGAAATTATCATCAGAACGGTTGGTTTGACTGTTTATTGATCAATTATGCCGTCAAATAAAGACTGGTCTGAAATATTTCGTTAACATTTTAATGGCTCACTGGAGCCCAAAAAGAGGTTTGGCCAATGCACATAGCGATTGTGGATGATGAGGACAGCATATTGGAGGTTCTGTCTGATGCGTTCGAGGATGAGGGCTATCGAACGTCTACACTCAATACCGGTTCCGAACTTTTGCAGTTAATGTTGTCTGATGCACCAGACCTTATTTTGCTCGACCTGAAATTGAAGGCGGAAAATGGTCTGCGCGTGGCCGAACAGATTCGAAAGCACTCCGAAGTACCGATCATCATGCTCACCGGTAAAGGGGATGAGACCGATCGAATTTTAGGTCTGGAAGTTGCCGCCGACGATTACATTATGAAACCCTTTAATATCCGGGAGCTTATCGCCCGGGTCCGGGCTCAACTCCGGCGAAGTACCTTTAAGCGCTCACCGGTTAAACAAGAGGATACCCAGAAACTGTATTTTCAGAACTGGTGCCTGGATATAGATTTACGAACACTCACCGGCAAAGATGGTCAACAGGTGGCACTGACTTTTGGTGAGTTCAGCCTGCTTAGCGTTTTACTCAGTTCTCCTAACCGGGTCTTTTCGCGTAACGAATTGCTGGATAAGACGCACGGAACATTAACAGAGTCATTCGACCGAACCATTGATGTGCTTATTCTGCGATTACGACGCAAGATTGAAGATAACCCCAAGCTACCTGAAATCATCCTGACCGAACGAGGTATTGGCTACCGGTTAGCCAGCAATGTGATTCGGTCATGAAGGCAAATCCAGCATCCATTCAGAAAAAAGCACTGCTCACGGTTATTTCCGCGGCGATATTAATTGCCTTTATCGGACTCATGACATGGACCAACTTTAACAATACATTGTCCACGTTGGAAGAATTTGAATCTCAGCAAATTCCCGATATACGCAATGTCTTTCTACTCTCTGAAGAAGTTGCCAAAATTGCGGCGTTGGCACCATACATTGCCAATACTGCCCGACCTTTTCAATTGCAAACCGAAAAGATCCGGCCTCAACAGCAATACGAACTCGCACAGACTATTCTGCAAGATATTAAGAACGAAGAGTCCCGCAGCATTCTGACCAAAAGTCTGAAGGCCATCCAGATTAATCTGAACGACCTGTATTCGACCACACAACGGGAACTTTATGCCCGGGAAGACGCCCTGACGATATTGTTTAATGCCCATAGAATCAGTGATCAATCCCCTGACGTTCTGGAAATGCCGGTTTGGCAGCCGTTAATTTCGCTGTTGGAAAATATCAGTCTGAAAGATCCCAGCGGACTACTACCGGCTTACAGCGACGACGCGGTGAAAAATGGCGACTTGCCGAATGGGCTGCTGGACTATTTAAAGCAGGCTAAGGAAATCGAATCTGAGCTTAAAAATCTGGCCATCCGGAAGTCTTTCCTGTTGGCCAGCTTACGGGCGCATTCAGAAAAAATGACGGAGCAGACCAACTACCTGGCGTCGGTTATCCAGAAAGAAGTACTGCATCAACAGGCGCAGGTGACCAAAGACATCTATCAAACACTCTTTCTGATCAGCGCGGTGTTGATCGTACTGGTGTTGTTCGTGATTATTTTTTTAAGGTACAGTCAAAAACTGGCTAGTGACCTGGCTACAGTCAGTGACGACATGCGACTGTTGGTCAGTGGCTATACGGCACCGGATACCATCCCGGTATCCAGAAAAGACGAGATCGGGACATTAGTTGAGGCCTATTACGGTTTTCGTGAACACGCCATTAGTGCGGAGCAGACCAAGCTGCAACTGGTACAACAGAATAATCTATTAGAAACGGTATTTAATAACATTCAGGATGGACTCAGTGTCTTTTCCAGAGATAATCGTATGGTTACCTGGAATGAACGTTATCTGTCGCTCTTTAATATACAAGCATCGGAACTGTATTCCGGTATGCCGTTAGCGGAAGCGCAAACGTTGATGGCCCGGGTGGCGCATAGAAATATCCGTGAACATCAGATTTTGGATATCAATACCTTGAACGATCAGCGTCACCTCAAAGCCCAGACATTTGAGCGGCATTTTGAGAATGGAAAAATCGTCGAATTTCGTTCACATCCTATGCCTAGCGGTGGCTTTGTTACGCTTTACAGCGATATTACCGCTAAGCGTGCCGCTGAAAACAAACTCCAGCATACTCAGAAGATGGAAGTGTTAGGGCAGTTAACCGGCGGAGTCGCTCACGATTTTAATAATTTACTTGCCGCCTTGATGGGGAATCTTCAATTAATACATAAAGAACCGTTAACTCAGAAGACGTTAAAATATTTACAACGTGCACAAGGTGTCTCTGAGCGCGGTAAAGAGTTAGTTCAACGGTTGCTTGCCTTTGGCCGTAAACAACACCTGATGCTTAAAGAGCTGGACGTTGATCAGTATATTTTAGATATGGAAGATCTTCTGCAATACAGTGTACCGTTGAATGTGCGCTTAACGATTAGTCTGCAGGCACAGGGTAAGCGGTTGTTGATTGATGCTTCTCAACTGGAAAATGCATTGTTGAATCTGGTTTTAAATGCGGCGGATGCGATTCCGGGGCAGGGCGTTATTGATGTCAGTACCTGCATAATCGATGACGAAGTTCAGATCTCAGTAAAAGACAACGGTTTGGGTATTCCTGAGAGTCTGCAGGAAAAGGTACTGGAACCATTCTTTACCACAAAAGCGCAAGGTCAAGGGTCCGGGTTGGGATTAAGTACCGTTTATGGATTCGTCTCCCAAAGTGGAGGAAAATTTAAATTAACCTCTGTTAAAAATAAAGGGACAACGGTCACTATGATCTGGCCGATGCTGACCGGCCCCAGTCGACAGAATTTGTCTGATCATGAAGTTGAACCGCTTGATATCGACCGGAAAAAAGAGGTCGTTATCCTTGAAGATGACCGGAATGTTGCGCAGGTTATGCTCGAATGGTTTCAAGTGAATGGCTTTAAATGCAGGGTGCTGTGCAGTGCTGAGCTGTTTTTCGATCAAGCCCGTCAGGGCTATGACACGGTCGGGCTTGTGATTACCGATGTTAACCTGGCCGGAGAATTTAATGGGTTGGATGTGATCACACATCTGAAAAAATATGCACCCGATGTTCCCTATCTTGTTATGTCCGGTCTATCGAAAGAACAGGTTGAATCAGATTTTGGGGTTGCGTTGTTTAATCACTTTGTACAGAAGCCTATTTTGCCAGAGACATACACAAGACTGTTTCTGCACAATAGCCATTGAACCCTTTGCCTGGTTGGACTGTAGTCCAGACAGCTATGGTAAATTCGGATTCAGGTGTAATGAATCTATAGGAAATTGATGAATAGTGAATAATTTATTGAGAAGACTGCTCAGTTGGTCCTGGTCGATCAGTCTGGTGTTGATGGTATCGCCAACTGCGCTTGCAGAGCAAGCGGTGATCGGCGTCAGTCTGGCTGACTTGGGAAATCCATTTTTTACTCAGCTGGGAAACTCCTTAAGTCGTGAGGCCAGTATTCAGACAAACGGAGAGGCGATCGTTGAAATACAGTCGAGCGCCTACGATTTAGCGCGTCAGCAGCGACAGATTAAAAAATTCATACAGGAACACGTCGATCTCATTGTGCTATCAGCGGCAAACAGCGACGCAATTTTTGCTGATATTGCCCTGGCGCAGAAAAATGGAATTATCGTTACAGCGGTCGATATTGATGCCAATGGCGCGGATGTCACGGTGACATCTGACAATATTCAGGCAGGGGAGATTGCTTGCCAGGCTCTTGTCGATCAACTGAATGAACGAGGTAAGGTTGCGATCATTAACGGTGCTAAGGTGTCATCGGTTGCCGACCGGGTGGCTGGGTGCCGTTCGGTTTTAAACAATTATCCAAAGATTGAGCTTGTTGGAGATCAATACAATAGCGGCGGTACCTTTGAAGGTGGATTGGAAGCGGCTACCTTTCTGTTGTCCAGGTATGAAGATGTCAAAGGGATATTTGCTATTAATGACCCCTCGGCTTTGGGCGTATTAAAGGCGCTTGAATTGCAGGGCAATACTGAAATTAAAATCGTGTCGGTCGATGGCTCTAAAGCGTTTATCGACACGATGAACGAACCGGGCTCCCCACTTATTGCCACGGCGGCACAACAGCCGGAGTCAATGGCTCGCTTGGCTATTCAATATAGTTTACTTAAATTATCGAATAGTGATGCGGCACCGGTCGTTATCCGGATTCCGACGACTCTGGTAACCCGGAGTTCTGGTCATCAATGATTTTTTGGTGGGTTTCAGGTATTAGTTAAGAAATAAAATCTTATAAAGCTTCTTAAAACTCTTCCGGGACAGGGCAGGTAGCACTTGTGTAATAACCTGCTTCAGTGTCATGTTCTATAGAACGCGGATTCAAATCCGAAGTGCATAGCCTCAAGCTGTAACAAACGGCCTACTGAAATTATTAAGTCATCGGGAGCCAACCCCAAAGGATCCAGCCACCCCACCGGATTCGGACAATACTGATTCAGCCCACCCATCAACCCAATCGGATCATGATTCAAGTATCGTCCGGCATGCGGATCATAAAACCGATGCAGATTCTGATAAAGCCCCGTACCGCTTGCCCCGTTTTCGGGTGCGTTTTCAGGCTGGCATTATTTTTGGTTTTGCCATACACCTCATGTTCCGTGGACCAGATTTCCCGCCCGGTCTTGTGGTCATACAGCGCTTTCGGGGTGCCGAGGTGGTCGGTTTCGATATCGAGTATGCCAAGGGCCTGGTCGATGATGGCAAGGGGTTGGTTGTCCGATGGTGGCGGAAAAGAAAAGCCCCGGTTCGAAGATCAGGGCTTTAATTTATGGCAAAGGTTAAAAGTTAAAAATCAATGACTCTGACCCCTACGATTTCTTTGCGGTTTTGTTTGCAAAGCATGTGAACGCGGGCCGTGAGTTGGTGTTGTCTGAGGATGACGGCTAAAGAAAAGCCCCGATCCTGGGATTAGGGCTTTTTGGTAAAACTAAAATCAAAAGTTAAAAATCAAACTACTCTGACCCCATCGATTCAAGTAAGTATTCGTCACCTTGAGAAGGCTGGTGAAGCAACTTAAGCAATCCTTTCCCACAAACCGTGATACTGGCGTTCTGGCTCAACTAAATTCCATAATGCACCACATGATGTACATCTGTAATAGGCGTCGGATCCAATCTGATTTGTAGAAGGCTTAAACCAATCAGGCTGATCTACTCTAGTTAGAAGCCCTTGGCTAATTGCAGCATCTACTTTTTTCACACAGTCGGAGTGCTCTAGTCGACTAGCAAATTCACCTTGTGGAAATAAGTTTAAGCATTGATCACAGGCAGAAAACAACAAAGTAGAAACTTCCAAGATTTCAGACTTACCACCTCTTTTAAGTTTTAGCATTGCTCCGCGAGAAACCTCAGTGGATAAATCCTTTGATACTGAACTCACCCAGTCCTTAAATTCACCTTCATCAATCAGATTGGAACGTAACTGAATTGATTTTTTCTTAAGTAATTGCAAATTTTCCACAGTGTCTACCTTAATTTTGTTCCAGAGGTATAGCCCAACTATCATCCCAAGAATTAGTTCGTCCCATAAACTGATTCATGCCTCCTGATCCCGCAGCAGGATAAAACTCTGTTAATGGCTCCCAGCCAGTAGATAGTGAGTTCCCCAAAGGTCTTGGTACTTTAGCTGTATCCAGTGCAGATGTAGGAATCTTAAGTAAAACTTCAGGTTCACCCCATTGAGTAAATATCTGCCCTTTATCCATTAGTACACTTGGGTCTGTTCCCACGTAATCAGTAGACATATATGTTGGAACGCCATTTCGTCCGCTAATAGAGTTCGCAGCTTGATAGTTTTCAATATCACGCAACTTGGCCGCTCGATACACATACTCTTGTTGTGAAATCGTAGTGTCCAGTTCTGCCTGTAATTTATTCCCCTGATTTCGATACTGAGACATTAATGATTTATATTGGTCTTGAGTTAATGCTCGCTCGCCAGGGCCCGCAACAGTACCTCTCATATGGAGAGTCGAGTCTTCCTCCTTACAACTCAACCCCAACGGATCCACCCACCCCACCGGATTCGGACAATACTGATAAGCATTCAGCCCACCCATCAACCCAATCGGATCATGATT
>JARRJP010000143.1:0-4912 GCA_037389025.1 Reinekea sp.
GATTAGTCAATATGGGCCGGTTTTGCTTGACGAACTGGTGGATTTATTTTGGGTTGACCTTAAGGAAAAAAAGGATGATCCCTTGTATCAATCCGGATTGGCTATTTTAGTTGAGCGATTAAAGCAAGGTGATTTAGGTAAATTTGAAAATCAAGAATATATCAACGACTTGTTTAAGGAATGTAATGAAAAAATTTAGCCTCATCAGTAAAATCTATGGGCGGTTTCCGGTACAGGTAGTCGCCCAAGGGCATGATATAACGCGACTTCATGGCATCGAAACGTTCGAAAACCATATGACTTTCTCGCGGTCACTTTTGCTTTGTTATTCAACCCTTCGACAACACCATTAGATATCATCTTTTTCGCCCGAAACCAATTCAATATCAGCGGCTTATGATGCCTCAATGTCTTTGCCACCTTCTTCATTGGCTCAAGCTTTGAACGCATCACTCTCGTTGTCCAGCGATCCAGATATTTGCCCGCCCAAGATGGTGATACATACGCCCAGAAACCGTCAAAGTCCTCCTTCAATAAATACGCGCGAATGCTCTTTAAATTGTATTTCAGCAAGTCTGATAACTTTGCTTCTTGTTGAGTCGTTAGGTTTTCCTTACGCTTTAGCAAACACCAACGACTTTGCTTCAATACCGGCTCACATCCATCTGCTCTCAATTGCCGATGTTCTTCAGCTCGTATCTGATCAATGGCCTTGTTCAACATCGACATGATATGGAATCGATCCAGAATGTGCAGCGCACCTGTCGCTCGTGCTTTCAATACCCGAATATACGCAGGCCACATATCCGAACAGACAAACTGTAGCTGCTGGCTACGATCAGGCCCGAGTTGATCAAAGAAGCCTTCCAGACTCTGACTGGTTCGATCTTTAGCAACCCACAACAGACGTCGGCATCCATGATCAATCTGATAAACGAGGGTCAGGTAGTTATGACCTTTGCGGCGTGCAATCTCATCAACACCGATCGCGGTAATGTGAGATAAATCTCGATGTTTAAGTCCCCAGGTAACCACATACTCGACCGAATGAAACACCTTCTCCCAACTGAGCTGAAAGTGTGTGCTGACCTCTTTCCAGGATAATTTCTCAGCCCATCGAGCCAGGTACACCATATAGGTGGTCGTGAGTTCGTGTTTGCCCTTGGCCCAGGGAACCGACTCAACCTTCACACCGCAGTGTCGGCAATTGACTCGACGCATCTGATACAGGAAGTAAACGGCAAAGCCCCAGATTGGGATAAAGTCGAAATGCCGATGCTTCAAGTGATCATAGACGGAGCCAGGCCGCTGACAGCAGGAACAAATAGGTTTGGCGTTCTTACGAGGCAGTATCTCGACTTCAATAATACTGACACCGTTCGTTTGCGTTACTAGACGGACGTTTTGATACACAAAAGACTGGAATTTATGGCATTTGTTTAAGATAGTTTTAATCTGCATCTGTCGGGTCGGTGATGGTTAGGATTTGTTTTTGGTGAAATTAATGTTAGCCGATCACTCCGACAGATGTACCTATTGTTGCTTGATCGATTTGGTGGATTGAATTGATTATTGGGTAAATTCAAGGATAGAAATACCCACACTTATCCATGAAGAGCCATAATTTTTTGCCTCGGGTGAAAGTTCCTCTGTATATCAACCAGTCGTTTATTGATGAGTTAAAAGTCGGCAGCTTTATTTCTCTGTCTGGAAATTCAATTGATGACAAGTTACTTTTAGGATGTTCTCAGGTGGAGGGTTTGACCAAGCCCAATATGTCATTTTACAAGCAGCGGTGACGGAAAAAAGCTTAAGCTTATTCCAAAATCTGAAATACCTCACTCGATTGATTATTCGGTCAGATACCGTGGGGATAGACGAAGTAAAACGTTTTAAGTCTTCTAAAGAGGATTGTTACGTTGAGTTTAAAGGTCAAGAAGTCATGGCCTAGCTTTTAACGCTTTATTGACTGCTTGATCCGCTTGTCTCGTTGTCTCAGGTAATCGGTACTTAGGTGCAAGTTTGAGCACCCACTTACAAGCGGTTGATAAAGAAATGCGATGACCAATCGAAACGTAGACGGGTTTGGTATTGGTTTGTGTTCTTAATACGCTGCCAATCTCTTCATCATTGTCTATCAGAGGCACAACGGCACCTCTTTCTGTATTGGATTCTTTGTGTTCACCAAGTAGTCGCGTTTTACCACACCCAATTGTAGGTACATCAAAGATTACTCCTAAGTGACAAGCCAGACCAAAACGACGAGGGTGTGCATAGCCTTGACCATCACATACGACGAGATTGGGTTTGTGGATGAGTTGCTCAAAAGCTTTGACTAATGGTGGTAGTTCCCTGAATGAAAATAAACCAGGGATGTAGGGAAATTGTTCTCGATCTGAGACAGTAATAGACTCGATTACATTGAAAGTGTTTGAATCGAGAATAACGACTGCGGCCACTAGATGATCACTTTCTTTGGAATAAGCGACATCAACACCCGCGACGTAGCGGATTTCTTCGAAACGATCTTGCTTTTCCACTTTAGCTGCTAAATCCGATTGTATCTGTAGGGCTTCGGCTTCTGTGATTTGCCAGTTGTGCTTAATAACCGGTAGCATCACTTCGCCCCCGCAGGCGCCGAAGCCCACCGTCTAGCTTGGTACATCATTACCATACAGTCGAGCAATTGAGTGACCAGTTGTTTATCCGAATTGAGCTGTTCAATAGTTTCAAATAAAAGCATCGTTTTATATCCTGGGTCAGGTTCATAATGATCAAGCACTAAACCATTTAGGCTGACGTGTAACGTTTTAGTCTAGCGTAAAAACCCGCGTCTTTCAGCGTGGTCATGATTGGTAGGCTTAGCCTGCCAAGTTTTGAGGGCTCATGTTAAACCAGGGATTGAGTTGTCCCCTCAACATCAATCGATGAGCCGATTTGAAAAATTAACGCATGTACTTTGGCATTGCCAGTATCACATTGTTTGGGTGCCTAAGTATCGATATCGAGTGTTGAAAGGCTCGAGCGAGAGAAGTCTTTAATTGTGTTCAGGTGTATGTAATCAGCCCTTTTAAGGTGAAAAAATAACCAGCTCCAAAGTTAGAAAAATCCTTAAAGAACAGTGTTTTGACGGCCCTAAAGTTAATCGAGTTTAAGAAAAGTGCCCACTAAATCCGAAGTGATTTTTTGCAATTTCGACCATTCCGTTTAAATGTAGCTAAAATTGCCTATATTGCCAATAACGTGCTGATATACCACCTTGAAAGGGCTGGTGTACGTAACCTTTCTACTTAGCAGATAAACCCAGCCACCGAGCTGGGTTTTTATGTCTTCCTTCACTGCATTTCAGGCGCTGAAGTATCGTAAAGACTCAAGCATACGCCTATGCTTAATGGTGTTCAAATTGACACTTATTTGCTAGGGCGCTACTCTGAATTTTTAGGAAATTACATATACGCTCAGATCAAATAGGCGATATGTAAAAAGAAACTGTTAACAGCAATGACACAGGAGATACACGATGATTAACCGTTCATTCCTTTTAGAAAAAGCTCATGACGTGAGTGTAGTTGCAAATGAATCTTGGCTCTATGATGATCAGACTGATGTGAATACTATTCCAATAAAAGGAGAACGTATGCCAGTGTGTATGTCTTCTGCAATGGTTACCGGTTCGAAAACTGAGGCGGCACCTGGTGATGATGATCCAGACCCTGATGTCGAATTTATGTACTAATCTTTAGGGATGAATTTATGAGTCTTCTGAACCCATCCTTTCTTCTATCAAGGTCCGTGTCCTTGCTTTCAGAGGGTGGTATGAACTGCTCTTATAAAACAGAGCTAGAAATTAATTATTGCTCTGTAAATGGCAAAGATATTCCGGTAGTACTATTAAGTGGTTGCCTGACTACTCACTCCAAAACATTTTCTGCCCCAGGCGACGATGATTCAGATAGAGAGGCAGAAAGTTGCTGTTGATCGTATCGAATAAAACCGACCTTGCCACTGATTATCTGGTTGTTCGACTGCATGAGAGGGGAATTCCCTTTTTAAGAATCAATACCGAAGATTATCTATTATCGTGGGATGTATGCTTTTCCATAGAGAAAAATGGGACTCATGTAGTGATAAGAAAAGAAGGTCAAGAATCACTGCCGGTAGGGATTTTCACAGGAGCCTATATCCGGCAACCGAAAATGCCTGATTTAGATATCGTTGATGATGATAAGGAGTTTTCGAGGCGGGAGGTAGGAGAAACATTAAAGTCTATATGGCGAGCAATAGACGATCGTATTTGGCTAAATGCACCGCGCAGACTTTTACTCTCCAGTAATAAGCCTGAGCAGCTTACTATCGCTAATTCGATTGGCTTTAATATTCCTGATACTTATGTAGGTTCCAACTACGAAAGTATTAAAAAATTTTACGAAGCGAATTCAGGAAAAATAGTCGCTAAAGCAGTTAAGCATGGGTTTAATTTCGATGGAGATAAAGCACGAGTTGCAGCAACGCAGAAGGTAGACGAATCAGCATTAGCTAGTATTAAGGACTACGCTGCTATCCCAATGATTTTCCAAAACCATATAGAAAAAGAATATGACATAAGGGTTATTGTTGTCGGAAGCAATGTCTTTGCCACAGCTATCGAATCTCAGTGCCACGAAGAAACAAAGACAGATTGGCGTTTATCTGATTGTTACAAAATACCGTTGAGGCAGTATGAAATCAAGTTGCCACGGGAAATTATAAGTTTGTGTTTGGAAATAACAAAGAGGTTCAATTTAAGGTATTCGGCTATAGATTTAGTTCTAGGAAGCCTCGTCAGTAAAATCTGTGGGCGGTTTCCGGTACAGGTAATCGCCCCAGTGCATGGTATAGCGCGATTTCATGGCACCTGAATGTCCGAAAACCA
>JARRJP010000144.1:0-5886 GCA_037389025.1 Reinekea sp.
AAAGAAAGCGGCCCCGAAAAAGAAATCATCATCGAAGGTGCCTCACGTATCAACGGCGAGGCTTTTGAAATCGGTTAAATAATCACCTTGAAAGGGCTGCTCTCTACTGCCAACGTGCTTCCCAATTCAATTCCACTCTAAACTTCAGAACATTCGCCTAATAAATCTAAACTTTCCGGATTTTGTAAGAATAAAGTCATTAACCTTAACGATATTTACTTCCATATTAGGATCCAACTTCTGCAGTACGACCTTTCTAATCATGGCAATCGTATTTATGTCTAACTCAGTATCAACTAAAATGTCTATTTGATTAAAACTCTTTTGTATCACTTGAGCCTGTCTTACACTCTGGAGGCCAGAAATTGGATTAAACTGAGTTATTCTTCTTCCATCAGCCAGCTCAATATAGTCCTCACTTCGACCATTGACCACACTTGCAACTGCACCACATATGTCGTTACTAAAAACTTCATTCACAGTATCGCCGGTTTTATACCGCAGCAAAACCATTCCTGTATTAACCATTCCCGACGAGATAATTTCAGCCTCACCACTTTTCGAATATTCAAACTCAACCTGCCCATAGGATCCTGGGAAATGTAGTTTATCATCATACCCATAAGCAAAAACTGACATTTCCACATTTCCATACTGATTAATAACCCTGCATCCAAATGCTCGCTCAATCTCAACCCGATCCTCGAATAGTAAAGCTTCAGCCGAGGTAAGTATCAGTTTTAAATTATGTCCTCGATATACCCTTCCAGTAGAGTTCATGTATTTCGCTATATATGAAATTGGAAATGGATAGGAATCAATATATACCGGATCATATGTTTCAAATTCATTTAGATAGATATCAACTGTTTTTGCATTTAAATGATAATTAGAAAAATACCTGTTCCTTGCGTAATAATCATGTCGCCAGTAGCAATTATTTTTTGGCCTCGAAAACAATCGTTTACCACCTATAGTTACGCTGCTATCTGTGGGATGTACCCCGTTAGATAAAAGCAAACTATTAAAGTGCTGAAAATTAAGCATTCTGCTGGATTTATTTGTATGCACGGGCAGCGGGTGACCAGTAGTACCACTTGTATGAATTAAAAAATTCCGCTCTTGAGCTTTATGGTCGGGAGTAAATTTACCAACACAATCCCTCACCATCTCCTTATTTATTACAGGAAATATTTCTTTGTAGTTTGAAATATTCACATCAGACCAACTTAGTCCAAATTTTTTCAAACAATCCCGGTAGAAAGGCACATATCGAGATGCAAATTGAAGGTAGCTATTAAATCTCTCTTTGCACAAACTAGAGTAATTTTCATCTAGGCTAGACGAACTTTGTTGCATTAGTTGAGGCTCACAAGAATACCGATACCTCATCGCAAATGATTTGGCAGATATCATGAAACTTTGCAGATTGCGAGGAGAAATATAGTATATATCCGATAAATTCATGTACTTTCCATACTGTTATTCAAAGAAAGGGATAATAGGCGGCCGATACAAACATCCCTTCAAAGAAATAACCGGCTAAACCTAGCAATAGGCCCTGGACCAACAAACCAAATTTACCTGATGTTTTTAAAAAAATTAACCTGGCAACCAAAACCCATAACAATAGCGCTACAACAAAAAAGCCTTCATCCATGCCTGCATAAAGACATTATGTGGCAACTCCGAACGCCTATCACCTTGGTTTATCAACAAAGAAAAAAAGAATTATGACCTGTATTGAGAGTTCGCCTGAGTTTTGAAAGAACCCCATAGATCCGTCCATGCTGCTACCCGTCACTTGCTCAGCAACATATTCATAATGACAATATTGACAGCTTATACCTACAAATTATTCCAACCTAAGCAGTACTAGTCAAGCTCGGCTGGGTACTTTTCCAATTGCAGTAACTGGTTATCCATATATCGAAAGTTATTACCAACCGGCCTATTCAGATAGAACCACGCCATAGTGCAGAATTCCTGCAATGGCTTTGGCCAGAAAACAGCAGACAACGCTGACAAACAGGCAAAAACCAATACAATGCAACTGATGATGGAACTGTCTCCGATAGTTGGTATTGTACCCTAACCATTTATTGACAATATCAATCCCATCGATGTCCGAAATAACGCCTGCAACAGTTATTAATAACCGCTCTCGTTGCTTGACATCAATGGAGTTGGAGATCAACCAACTCATCATCAAATGGCTTCCAGGGCTAATACCTGAACCCTCCTAATCAGATCACACCACGAATATGCGGCCGTACTTGAGCCTGATAAAAATCAGTCAACTGCTGATGCAGTTCTTGCGGCAGTTTTGGTAATGCAGAGACTGCGGCATTACGTTCAATCTGAGCAGGCTTGCTGGCTCCTGTAATAATGCTGGATACCGCTTCGAAATCAAGCAACCAGCGCAAAGACATCTCCGCTAAGGTCAACTCACCTGCGTATTGCGCCTTAATCTGATCGGCCAGATCCACGCCCAGTTCGAATGGCAGTCCGGAGAATGTTTCGCCAACATGAAATGCGGCACCATCACGATTGTAGGAACGGTGATCCTGTTGAGTAAACTGACGATCTTTCTGCATGGAACCGGAAAGAAGACCGCTGGCCAGGCCCAAACGAACGATAATACCAACCTGTTTTTCCAGCGCCATTGGTAAAACTTCATTAATCATATCCTGACGCAATACATTCAAAATAATCTGCAATGAAGCAACCTGAGTATTTTCCATACAGTAGATGGCCTCTTCCTGAGTCTCGACACTGGCACCATAGTGCTTGATCAAACCATCCTGCTGCATTTTATGAAGCCACTCAAAAATCAGACCACGCTGAATTTCAGCAAATGGAATGCAATGCAACTGAATCAAATCAATACTGTCTACCTGTAGACGATCTCGCGAACGTTCGATGCTGGCACGAACCTTCTCCTGAGTATAACCATCGGGATAAAGCTCCGAATTGCGTCCAACTTTAGAAACAATCACCCGATTCCCTGACTGATTCGCGACCTGATACTGTCCGATAAAATCTTCACTCTGCCCATTACCGTAAACATCAGCAGTATCCCAAAAACGTACGCCAGCCGTATCAGCCGCTGCCAGTATGCTATTGGCTTCTTCTTGTGTAACCGGCCCCCAATCACCGCCGAGCTGCCAGGCTCCAAGACCAATTTCAGAGACCATTAATCCGGTTTTGCCAAGTAGGCGTTGTTTCATTATCACAATTATTTCTCCAGCTTGATAACTTTCGGTTATCGTATCATGCCAATACATTTAGCGTTAATGGAGTGCTATAAACAGCTTTATATTCTATTTGTTTTTCAAAAGTCGCAGGTGCACCCATAGGTTCATTGAATTTTTTGGGAAGCAAATAGGATTCAATGGTTTACGAACTATGCCGCTATGGATTCAGGTAATAGGTATAATCGTGCTTCTGATATGCCCCCCAAGCATCATGAAGGCCGGGTTCCAGCAATAGCCTGAATCAATCACTACGGACTATTAGTGTTGTCACACAGTTTCGACCCTGCGCCTTGGCTTGATACATTGCCTGATCGGCCTCCTGTTTTAGAGAAGCAACCGTGTCGTGCCCGGCTCGGCTCACTGCTATGCCGATGCTGGTTGTGAATGGAATCTGGGTTTCTTCTATCACCGGCATGAGTTGCTCAACCTTCTGGCGCAACTTTTCCGCCAGCAATTTCGCGCCGTCAAGTTTTGTTCCAGGAAGCAACAATAAAAATTCTTCACCGCCAATACGCCCTAGCAGATCAGTTTCTCGTTTATTTGCCGTAAGACAGCCCACAAATTCTTGTAAGACTATGTCGCCGACTTCGTGTCCATAGCGATCATTGATTAATTTAAAATGATCGATATCCATAAACAACATCGAGAAGGTCTTTTTCGTGCGCAATGCTAGTTCGACTACAAGCTCAGCCTCTTCATAAAAAGCACGTGCATTAAGGGTTCCTGTCAGTGGATCATGGCGAGCTAAATCCTGTAGCTCATTGTTTACTTCTTTCAGGTTCTGGCGATAGATAGCGAAGCGTTGTGTATAGGAGTACAGGAATCCGCTACTTGCGCAAAGACTGAATAGCATTGTAACCATTGTATTGCCAGAGAATGGCGCCAGCAGGAATTTGTTCGCAACAATGAGTGTGATGAAAGAGAGTATCGTCGCCAGCAATCCAGGAGATAAACCAAGGATAGTGTAAGCAACCAAAATCAAAATGAAGAACCAGATCGCACGAAATTCATTATTGGTCAGAAAATATAGCGCCGAGACGTTGACCAGGAACCAAGCAGCAAAAAACACAAGCACCACGATGGCGAACCTTTCCTTGCGTGTCCCCAGGTAGGTCAACAGCGCAACGTCAGATAGAAAGAATATTTGGATGGACGTAAGGTGGGCGCTAGGCTGGTGATTTAGCCCAAGCCAATCCGCCAGAACGAGCGCACTACTGAAGATAATCGCCACCCAAAGCGAGACGCGCAGAAGGTGAAAGCGGAACTGAAAATAATCTCTTTCTGCCCCGAACGCCTTATCACCATCAGTCATCGACTTAATCTTCAACATGAACCTAGACTCGTAATCATTTATCAGGGTATTACCCTTATTTCCGCCACTTCCTCCCCCTAAAGTAGTTTTCACTCCGCTGGCAATTCTGTTGTTAACCGAGGGATGAACGGATTAAGTATAGCCTGAATCCGTGACTCCAGAGTGGATGCAGGGTGGAAGAGCTTGATTTCTATTTGTTTTTCAAAAATTGCAGGTGCACCCATAGGTTCACCCCAATTTTTGGCAAGCAAAGAGGAATCAATGGCTTGCGCACTGGCAGTCTGACCGCCAACGACCGACACCCCACCTGTGGTAACAATAGAACTGAATTCACCACTCACCCCTCCGTCAGCATCAATCAGTACGAGTTGCTGCCCCGGTGTATAGCTGCCAGTGAAATTCAGATTGAGTATTCCGCCCAATGTTGCCGTACCTGTAGTGGTGATGTGCCCATGATCCACGCCTTTGCTTACGCCATTGACAGGCAGCGTCAATGTGCCTGTCGCGCTTTGCTGGAAATTGCCGCCCAGTGCGACTTCATACTGAGCTGCGGCAAAACCGAGAGCCGCGTTGTTGGTGACATTGCCACTGCCAAAAGCGTTGCCATCGCCGATTGCAATCGCGCCCGAATTTACGGTCGTGCTGCCGCTGTAGCTGTTGTTCATCAATGTCGTCGTATCCGCACCGGCCTGAACAAACGAGCCCGCACCGCTGATGTTGGATA
Organism: Reinekea sp.; assembly: GCA_037389025.1. Classification (GTDB taxonomy): domain Bacteria; phylum Pseudomonadota; class Gammaproteobacteria; order Pseudomonadales; family Natronospirillaceae; genus Reinekea. The sequence continues at coordinate 5,294 of JARRJP010000144.1, forward strand.
GCGTGATCGGGGTGTCCGTGTTTTGCACGATCAAGGTGCCCTCATTCACGATGGCATCAGTAGTCGCACCACCTGCAGACTCTGCCGTTAACAGACTGCTGTCACCGTTGTAAGTGCCCTTCTGCCAGGTTGTATTGCCTGTTGTTCTAACGGTGATGTAATTCAGCGGTACGCTCTCTCCCTTGCCGATGCGCAAAATGGCGTTGGCGCCGATGGTGGTAGTGCCGTTGTAATTCTGCGGCTGAGCGAAAGTTACATCGTTGCCTGCCGTGGACATGATGGTGACGTTGCCCCAGCCAGCCTCTCCTCCGCGATGCGGACCGCCGCCGCCACCGCTGATACCGATGTTCAGGGTGACCGGTGCGTTGTAGTTAAAGGCCAGGTTACTGCCGCGCAAGTTGATATAGGCATTCTTCGCGCCCGTCTCCGGATACGGTTCAGCGGGTGATGGCGCGGAAGGCAGGAAAAAATTGGCGTGCGTGCCATCACCCCACTGCACCGTGCCCGCGCCGGATTCGATGTTGATGCCGCGATAGCTGGCATCGTTACCGTTATCAATACCATTGCGGTAGATCGCTTTGGCATAGTTCAGC
>JARRJP010000145.1:0-7554 GCA_037389025.1 Reinekea sp.
GAGTCGGTTCAAATGTTTCTGGCAAAATGGGAACCCATGCGTTGCTACATCAACAACCGCAACCCCAATGATATTCAGGCCATTACCGCAGATTTCGAAGAACGGGCCGACAACTGCTACAGCGACAGCGGCGAGATGGATTTTAATACGCTGAATACGCTGCACACTCAACGGGATCAGGCGCTTTACCAGTATTATCTGGAAAAAATTCAGCAAATGGATGACCCGAAAAAATCCGACACTTCGGATCGTAAAGGAAAAAGCGTGATGCCGGAGTACACGTAACCCGAACATATCCACTGCGGCCCCATCGCGAGCAAGCTGGACGGTACGGGTTCGGCCTGAATGGGTCGAGACCCACGGGTGAGGCGTCATAATGTCATCCTGAATCCGTGACTCCTTCAGTGGATGCAGGGTGTAAGAGCTTGATTTCTATTTGTTTTCCAAAAATTGCCGGTGCACCCATAGGTTCACCCCAATTTTTGGGAAGCAAATCGGAATCCCTGGCTTGCGCACTGCGCCGCTCTGGAGTCACGGATTCAGGTTTGAACCTAAAAAATCCAGAAAGCGTTTTTTCCTGCTTCACAGCGGCCCACAGGTTTCTTTTCTGACCAAGCAGGATTGTTCTAAATCGGGAACGGTCTTTGAAATTCGGCGACGAGAAGGTCAAGGTGGGCCGAAGCCGGTGGCTCCTCGCATCGAATTGCGCCGAGTAAAAGCCGAGTTGCCGGAAGATGATTGGGACCAAACGCCCATCGCAACGCCCGGTGTCTATATTGACGAACCGCCCCAATATTTTGCACAACTGCGGTTTCAATACCCGGACGGACACAGCACTCACAGGTCGAAGAACTGCAACGGGCCTTTATGAGCCTGAACCTGCCCGCCGACGAACAAGGCCGTATTGTCCCAAACACCTACATAGTATTAGCCGATGCAGGCAGTTCGTTTAGCGACATCAAAACCAGCATCGAAAAACAACTCGGCAGCGGCCTGACCGACGAAGACTGGCAACTGATTGACGCGCAGCTCAAACTCGTGTTTTCCAGAGATCATGCCCCTGCTACGCTATCCTTTTAATTAGGAGCATGATGATTATGGTTTGATACATTTTGAAATGTCTTAGCTTAGTACAGGATTAAAGTGGGTTTCGAAAGCAGAGAATATCAAGGTATGCACTGCATGCTACTCACAATATTAATCGATATTAAAAATCGAAAAAAATTGGATTGGTAATGATAAAAAATGGATTTCGACAGATACATTAATCAATACTTTCATGAATGCTTTAAAATATATACTTATTTTCTGGCTAAAAATTAGCCAAAAAAACTTTATGATCAGTTCAAAATTAATTAACTGCTCCACCTTTATTCTTTCTGAGTATCACGGGTGAAGCACCATATCTTCCAGCATTATTCAGACAGGCACTTCTAAAAGAAAATAGTTATTAAAGTGGCTGCTTCAACTGGCAATTTTGAATGACCTATCACGAAATTTAAGCAGCACTTTATATAATACTAAAATCATATTGATAACCTAAATCACAATGTATTATCATTGCTGTTGTAGTCATTGATCGACGAGTATTAAAGTGGGTGTCTGTATAACTGATATAAAGAAGTTTTAAGTAAAACCTGAATACTGACTCTACAGCGGCGCAGTGCGCCGCTGTAGAGTCAGTATTCCAGTCACCATTTTTGCAGAAACAAAGCTCACATTTTTACAAATTTTAAAGCTCACTAGGCAAATTATCAGGAAAGTCCAGCCTGATATAATTCATACACATAGGCAAAAGGAAAATATTTTTGGGGAACGCAACAAATTGTCGTGCAGCCTTTCATTTCAGAAAAATCATGTGATTGTGATTCAGAATGGTGTTGATGTCTCAGAGCTGAGGAGCAGTATCCAGCACCACAGGAGAAGGCAGTAGCTTATTAAACGCCTTAATAAATATTCCTGAAGTCGAGAATAATCACATGCGGAACAGTGTGCACGAAAAACCTTTGATTTATACCTGAATCCGTGACTTATTCAGTGAATGAAGAGTGTAAGAGCTTGATTTTTATTTGTTTTTCAACAATTGCAGGTGCACCCATAGGTTCACTCCAATTTTTGGGAAGCAAATAGGAATCAATGGTTTGCGCATTGCGCCGCTATGGAGTCACGGATTCAGGCTTAACTCATGTGGATTCTAATCGTTTTAGATACCCACAACTACCAAGGAAGCAGCGCCTTACTGTCCATAGTTTCACTCGTAATCAAACACGAACAAACATACTGCTTAAACTTCTCTTAATTTGGAGCCATAGTGAAGAAACCCAGAATTTTAATGCTAGCTGACATCACAGGATTAGGGCCGAATTACCATGTTGGTGATGAAGCGATGGCAGAAGTTTCTATTCAACGTCTGAGCAAACTGGTTGGCCGAGATAACCTTATATTAGGTTGCTCCAGCCCTGAAAACATGTCAGCAACTTACAACATTCGCTCTTTCGCCTTTTACCATACAACAAATAAACAATTCTATAAGCTGCTGTATAAAAGACCCCTTTCTTTCTTCAAAGCTATACTCAGCTACATATACCAAGTCACACGGTGCGATACCGTTTTGGTTTGTGGCGGAGGAAACATGACCAGTGTCTGGCCTGAAATTTTGGAGTCACGCCTTCGATTACTGTCACTGGCTAATCTCTTTGGCAAAGATATTTATTTTGTCAGTCAAACGATTGGCCCATTTAATGAAAAACATCGAGAAAAAGTAAATACGACATATCGTAAAGCCAAGTGGATTGGCGTGCGGGACAAGAATTTCTCTCATACCCAAATTAAACATGAAGTTCACTTTGCTTTAGACGATGCCTGTTTTATAGAAAAACAACACTCCGACTACAGCTTGGAAATAAGCCGCGCCAATGCAGAACATGTGTGTATTTCTATGCGCAAGTTCGGGCAAATGACGGATACGGATGTCAATACCGTTGCCACCGCTATTAACAAAGTTATATCAAAAGACCAATATAATACTGTTTTTATCCCTCACCATGCCCCACATGGTATCGAGGGAGATATCAGGTTAGCTAACAGCATTTCCCCGATATGGGATGAGGATAAATTCCATATTGTCAATCCGATCCCTTTAGCTTCTGCACTAAAGGCCTTAACCTCAGACAGTCAATATGTAATTTCCATGCGCTATCATCAGTTGATCTTTGCACTATCGATTGGTATCCCCTGTGTTGGGATCTATGCCGATGAATACACTAAAGCCAAACTAACTGGCTCGTTTGAAGCTATCGGCTTGGAACCCCTGGTAACTTCAGTATGGGATGTTGACCAAACCTTGGATAATTTAGTACAAGAGGCCAAAGAACGTCGACAGGAGTTTATCACAGCAGCGCGTAAAGCACAGGAAACGATGGCCACTGATAGCATGAAGCCCTACAAGTTGATGGCAAAACATGAAGACTTAACTGCCCAAGTACGGTCAGCATGAGGAGTGTGATGATGCCTGGATTCTTAGTCTTGTTTCATTGCGAATCTAACCCTGGCTTTGCTGCTTCCAGCCATGAACACACATTCATGAAAGTTGCTAAGCATTTCGCAGCTGATATGAGCAACGTTCATTATGCCTATCGAACAATAAAAAGGGGAATGACATCTTCACTACCTAACGACCTAACAAACGTAATTGAGTTGGACACTGCCTGGAAAAGAAAGGAACAAAATGAATTCATAATAAATTATATAAAGAAACATAAAATAAAGTATTTACTCGGGTTTGATCAGCCGTTAAAGCGACCAATGTACAAACACTTGCGTAAGGCTGGTATCAAACACTTTGTCTCATACTGGGGTGCCCCCATGAGTTCAATTAATGCAGGCTTGAAATTACTGTTTAAAAAAGTCGAGACTACGTTTCCTTGGCAAGGACCAGACCATTATGTATTCCAATCCACAGGCATGCAGGAGATGGCAGTACTTGGACGCGGAATTCCCGCAAAAAAGACTTCGGTTATCCACACAGGTATTGATACGGATCGCTATACCCCTGACCTTGCCATGAGGAATTACCCGTACGAGGCATTCAATATTCCCAGCAACAGGAAGATTGTATTTTTCTCTGGTCATATGGAACCACGCAAAGGGGTTCACATAATTCTGAAAAGTGCCAATATTTTAGTAAACGAACTGAATTACGATGATGTTCACTTTCTGATTCTGGGTAACAAGCCTGGCCAAGAAAAAGACTTTGATGAGCTGTTACAAGACCCTAATGTTCGAAATCATGTCACTTTTGGTGGATATCGTACAGATGTACCAAAACTGCTAAAGGGAGTTTCGCTAGGTATGATTGCCTCAACAGGCTGGGATTCATTTCCGATGTCATCCTTGGAAATTGCGGCCACCGAAATACCATTAATTGTGTCCGACTTACCTGGACTGAATGAGGCAATTACTCCTGAAACCGGTCGATCCTTTCCGGTAGGAGACTTTGTCAAAGCCGCATATTTGTTACACGACCTACTGAACGATGATGAATTAAGGACTCAAATGGGTAAGGCTGGCCGAAAACGCGTAGTAGCTCAACACCCGCAGGCAACTCAAGCTAATCAGCTGATTCAAATTTTCCAGCATCTACAAAACCCTACAGATAGAGAAACACTGTGAGTCAGACAGAACAAATGCTTAAACATTCAGCCATCTATGCCATAGCAAACATTTTCCGCCAGCTAGTCGGCTTTGTGATGCTACCAGTATATACCAGCTATTTGTCACCTTCCGATTATGGAGTTGTCGGCCTATTAGTCTTTTTGGTCAGCCTGTTTGAATTACTGTTAGGCGGACAAATGTTCCAGGCCATTCCTAAGTTCTATCATAAGTATGACCAACCCACACAGAAAAATTCAGTCATAACAACCTCGCTCTCAGTTACGACTGGCTTTAGTTTAGTTGCCTGCTTGCTTATGGCGCTTAGTGCTACACCGCTATCTCAGATAGTATTTGGTACTGAGGAATACTCGCTCTATGTCATGGTATTTTCAATATTGATATTGACAAATTCTATTGAGCAATACGGCCTAATTTATATTCGAATCATTAAGGAACCATGGATCTTTTTTACTTTCAGTATAATCAAGCTAGCCCTTCAGCTTGGACTAAATGTTACGACTATTGTAGTCCTTGACTGGGGCCTATTTGGGCTTGCTATTTCCAGCCTTCTGTCGTCTGCAATCACCGCCAGCATTTTACTTATTTATATGTTAGTCAATACAGGGTTTTCTTTTTCACTGGAAACTGCAAAAAAATTGCTTATTTTTAGCTGGCCATTATGGCTCTCAGGTATCATCGGACTCTATATTGGGTCATCAAATCGCTACTTCATTCGCATCTTTTCCAGTCTTGATGATGTAGGGTTATTCGAACTGGCTTCTCGATTTGGAATGATAATCACAGCCTTAATATGGGTGCCATTTTCTCAGTACTGGCAAACCGAACGCTTTGAGATTATCAAAAAAGATAACCCCGTACCTCAATTTAATTTTGCATTTAAGCTTATTACATTCTTGATGTCTTTAGCCTCGATCGGCTTAATCTGCTTTTCCGAAACTGTCATAAAATTAATAGCCTCAGCAGAATTTCACGATGCGGCATACGGAGTTCCATACGTGGTTCTTGCAAATCTATTCCAGGCTTTAATTATCTTTAGAAATTTTTCTTTTATTCATTCAGGTCGAACTATTGAACTTACTATCAATAATCTGCTTACCGCAATTATAGTGACAATTTGTTATGTTCTTATCATCCCTCAATATGGTTATGTAGGAGCAACGATTGCCATTTTGTTATCAACTGCTTGTCAGTATATGATAGTAACCTATCGAGGTAAAAAAGTGCACGATATTCAAGTAGGCCATCGCCCACTGATTGTATCTATAGCTGTTCTAGGCACAGTAATTATGTTCACTTCATTCGTTACAGTGGAATCACTGGTTACAGAATTTCTCTTGCATTCGTTGATCGCAATTGCAGCTATTCTCGCATTATACCTTGGCCTATTTGATCATTCCGATCAAAAAACGCACATTAGTGTTGCGAAATCATACTTCTCAAGCAGATTAGTGTCTGTTCGGAAACGCCTACTTTAATAGAAATCCCGTTGTCAGCTCATTTCTCTTCAGTTCAACCTGAACCCATGACTTCCAAAGTGGATGCAGAGTATAAGAGCTTGATTTCTATTTGTTGTTCAAAAATTGCAGGTGCACCCATAGGTTCACCCCAATTTTTGGAAAGCAAATGAGGAATCAATGGCTTGCGCACTGCGCCGCCATGTATTCATGGTTTAGTCATATCAATAATTAATAATGGCCAATTCCACCAAAAAAATATTTCAAAGGTCGATGACTGAGCTGAAGACACTGAAAACTCGCTCAATCACCAAAATTGGCACGTTTCTGGCTGACTGTAGCTCAACAAAAAATAAATTCGACAATGAGAAACACTATGGCTAAGTTAAAATACACCTTGATCCCCATCCTTGCTGCGCTGCTGTTAACTGCTTGCGTCAGTCCAAGCTCAATTCGCGGCACAGGTCCTTTGATTGAAAAAAGCTATCCGCTGGAGTCTATTAATCGCGCCATTGTGCCGTCGAGAAAGACCTCACTAGTTATTACAGCCGCCCAGAATGTGCATGAAGTACTGAGTGTTGAGGTCGACTCCGAGAGCCTGAAAGTCGGTCCACAACATGGAATTCATCTGGCGCGTTCGGCAAAACCGGCATACACACTCTATCTGAATGAATTGGAACATCTCGACCTGAGCGGCTCCATGAGCGTCTATGCAGATCATCTGGATGGTGATCAGCTCTCAGTCAATGCATCAGGCGGCGTCGATGGAGAGCTACTGATTCAAGCTCAGGAACTCACAGTTCGAGGCTCAGGCAGTATTAACCTGACCCTGAGCGGTCAAACTGACAGATTCCATGTACATGGTTCAGGATCAGTCAAAGTGGATGCCGGTAAGCTACTGGCACGTTGGGTTGACTTAGATCTTTCTGGAAGTTCAAAGATAACCGTCTGGGCTGACGACAGCCTTGATGTACACAGCAGTGGCTCAACCCGGGTTCAATATCGTGGCCAGCCTCGGATCAGTCAGGATGTTAGCGGCTCGTCTTCGATTGAGGCTTGGGAGGAGTAATTCCCTCAAGCGGCCAGCTATTCAAGATGCGATCTGATTTACGTCTGAGTACCCCTGTAGATCGAATTCACTTCACTTAGGAGTGAGTTCGACAACTTATTTCTTTCGCTCCCACAAAAAAATAACTCCGTTGATGAATACCTGAATACGTGACTTACTCAGTGGATGCAGGGTGTAAGAACTTAATTTCAATTTGTTTTTCAAAAAATCGCAGGTGCACCCCGATTTTTGGGCAGCAAATAGGAATCAATGGCTTGTGCATCAGTCGCAGTACTACCCTGCCCCTGGCTTCCAAGCCCCTTAACCTGACGCCCTTCAAGCAACGCCGCCGCAACGACCACCGCCGCTTCAACAACC
>JARRJP010000146.1:0-4813 GCA_037389025.1 Reinekea sp.
GCACCCATAGGTTCACCCCAATTTTTGGGAAGCAAAGAGGAATCAATGGCTTGCGCACTGCGCCGCTATGGAGTCACGGATTCAGGTTTGAGACACTACACTAGTGTCGCTTCTTTAACATCAAACCTGCACGTTGCCCGACTGGTACGTTCGGGTTTGGAAAAACAATATATTCCGGTTCGCGGCCAACCTGATAACTCTGCTCGCCATCACGCCAGACTTCAAAGCCAGGGGCGTATTCGGTGAAGTTTGCTACATCATCGGCGATAAAAAATGTCCAACGCTCACCGGTTTTTATGACCGAATGACAGACGGAAAACAGATCTACAGCGTCAATCTTTTCGTCTGTTAATGGCTCACCGGCGATCAGGCTGCGCAATACATTGTCGATGCCCGAAAAGCGTGTCAGGTCATTATCTCCAAAGGGGTGGACCTTGCCCAACTCCAGTGTAAAGCTCTGGGCGTTTTGCTTTAGGGACGTGAACGAGCTGAAGGTATTAGCTTCTTCCTGCTGTAACAGAACCGTATTGATATTGGCACGGGCAAGGAAACTGCGCTGAGTTGGTGGTAATTCCCGGCCTTTCACAAAGGGATAAACAGCAAAGCGTTCGCGCACACTTTCTCGAATAGCGGTATGGCAATCGTAGTGATAGCGCTGGCTAACTGTCACTGGTTCTTCAGCAAAAAAGTTAGCGACATAGGCTTCCAGTTTGGCAGCGCGTTTGACTTCCTTCAGTTCCAGATTTTGATACTGCCAATCGCCACAAAACAGCCGGTTCATGTTGACATCAACAAAGCGTTCACCTGCTTGCATCGCCCACGGATTGCCCAGAATAAACAATACGCGTTGCGAACATTTGGCATCTTCTTCAAGCAGATCATTGATAAGCTTTGCAACAATTTCAATTGGCGCTGTTTCATTGCCGTGCACCGCACAGGAGATTACCAGTGACGTATCGCTGGCTGTTGCCGGTTCGAATTTGATGACGCCGCAGTCGAGCAAGGTTACTTCTGTGCCGACAGACAAAATCTCGTGCTTTGGTACAATAGGTTCATCCGCGTTAGCGAGGGTGTGTTTGATAATATCTTTGTGGGGGGAGAAGAAGAATGAGGTCATATCGATTTAATGTTGAGTTTTGGCGGATATGTTAAACGTTAGATATGAAATATAAAACCAATCTCTTACTTCTCACATCTAACGTCTCACCTGAATCCGTGACTCCTTCAGTGAAGGCAGAGTGTAAGAGCTTGGTTTCTATTTGCTTCCCCAAAATTGCAGGTGCACCCATAGGTTCACCTCAATTTTGGCAAGCAAAGAGGAATCAATGGCTTGCACACTGCGCCGCTATGGAGTCACGGATTCTGGTCTCACTTAGCTCACCTCGGCTGCAAGTGTGCCAGCATCCGTTTCTCAATCTGTTTAAAAACAGCCAGAATACCAAAGGTTACCGATAAATAAATCAGACCGGCAAAAATAAAGCCATCAAACGGTGCGTAATAACGGGCGTAGATTAGTCGCCCTGCATTCAACACATCGGCGATGGTAACTGTCGAGGCGATGGCACTGGCGTGCAGCATAAAGATCACTTCATTGGAGTAAGCCGGTATCGCGCGACGAAAAGCGCTGGGCAAAATGATGCGCCGCATTCGTTTACCCCAATTCATACCATAGGCTTTGGCCGCTTCAATTTCACCACGTGGTGTGGCTTCAATCGCGCCTCGGAAAATTTCGGTGGTATAGGCGGCGGTGTTCAATGCAAAAGCGATCAGGCAGGGATAAAAGGCTTCTTTGAAGATGACCCACCAGAAAGTGTCCTGAATACCTTCAATCAAGGCAACGCCATAGTAGATCATATAAAGTTGAATCAGTAGCGGCGTGCCCCGGAACAGATAGGTAAATAGCCAGACCGGCCAGTTGATAAAGCGGTTTTTCGAGGTACGCATAATAGCCAGGGGCACCGCCATCGCGCCACCAACCAATAACGACAAAAAGACCATCTGCACGGTAACAACAAAACCACTCCAATAAAGCACATAGGTTTCCGGGTTGGAAAAAATTTCGATTGATGACTCTAACATGACACGTCTCTACCCTTTGACCACACCGGCGCTGTACACCACTGTCAGTTTTCTGAAGACCTGATCGGAAAGCGCAGATAAAGCCAGATAAACCAGAGCAACCGGAATAAAAAATTTGAACGGTGAACCGGTTGATTTGGAGGCTTCAGTTGCCAGACGAACCATATCTGTCAGGCCGATGATGCTGACCAGCGCAGTTGATTTCAACAACACCTGCCAGTTATTGGCAATGCCAGGAATGGCGTGGCGCATCATCTGAGGAAACAAAATACGTCGAAAAACCTGCAGTCCGGTCATGCCATAGGCTTTACCCGCTTCGATCTGACCATGATCAACCGACATAAAAGCACCACGAAAGGTTTCCGCCATATAGGCACCAAAAATAAAACCAATGGTCAATACACCGGAAAGGAACTCGTTGAAGGGAAAGAAAATATCGATCTTGCCATCGGAAAGGTTATACAGCCAATCGAAAAAGGCATTAACGATAATCTGCCCGCCGAAAAACAGCAGTAGCATCCAGACCAGATCAGGTATTCCACGAATCAACGTAGTATAGAAGGTTGCAATACCTCTGATGAAGGAGTTGGAGGAAAGCTTGGCTAAAGCACCAATGAGCCCCAGTAAAAAGGCCAGAATGAGTGAGAGCACTGCCAGCTCCAACGTCAGAATACCACCAGCAAAAATACCTGGCCCATATCCTTCGAAATCGAACATTGGATTTTCTCTTGTATTTTAATCGTCTTTCGATTGGCTAAAGACACAAGCAATAGAAAAACGACCATCAGGAATGCTTTGGGGGCTCCATACAACAGCCCCCTCGTTGATGACCTAATTCGATTAACGATTAGATTTTAATATCAAAATCAAAATACCGATTCATAATGTCGTCGTATTGACCGCTGGCTTTGATTTTTTTCAATGCAGCGGAAACCTTATCGGCTAATTCTTTATCGCGCTTGCGGAATGCGGCACCAACGCCTTCACCGAAGATGCGAACAGGCTCTTTAATAACATTACCAACCTGCTTGAATTCGGTGCCTTCAAGCATTTCCATACCGACTGGCGCATCAACAAAGATCGCATCAAGACGGCCGCCTTTCAGGTCGACAACCATGTCATCGGCTGTGGTATAGCGCTTGATAGTGGAGCTGGTATAAAACTCAGTCAGGTAGGTGTCCTGAATGGTAGCGCGCTGTACACCAACGGTTTTACCTTTGGCAGCATCAGGATCAAAACCTGTTGCGGTAAAGAAAGCCGATGGAGTGTTGTAATAAGGTTCGGAGAAAAGAACACGTTTCTGACGCTCTTCGTTAATTGACATGGACGAGAAGATCATATCGTATTTACGCGCCAGCAGACCGGGAATAATTCCGTCCCAGGCTTGAATCACCCAGTCACAGTCTTTGCCAGTAATTTCCTGACAAACCAGATTGCCCACTTCAATTTCAAAACCAGTCATGGTGCCATCCGGCGCTTTGTATTCAAATGGTGGATAGGGGGCATCGACACCAGCTCGAATCACACTCCAATCTTTCGCTTCGACAGTAGCAGTCAATGCCAGCATTCCAGCAACAGCAAGTAGTACTTTCTTCATTTTATTGGCTCCATTTTTTTGCAAAAAGTCAGGTGCGTTACGGGTATCGCCACACCGGTTTCTCATTATTATCAGTACCGTGAACAAACAAAGGATAACTACCTGCCCATCGATACCTCTGTACATCCGATCAGCAAAATCCGGACATACCTTAACGCCACCCCTATTAATATTTCGGTGACAGAAACTGCTTCATTCGCTCGGATTTCGGATTATTAAAAACGATTTTCGGGTCGCCCTGCTCTTCAATGCACCCCTGATGAAGGTACACGACATGGTTGGAAACATCACGGGCAAAGGCCATTTCATGAGTAACGACAATCATCGTGCGTCCCTCTTCAGCCAAGGCCCGCATTACTTTCAAAACTTCGCCAACCAGTTCAGGGTCGAGCGCAGAAGTCGGCTCATCAAACAACATGACTTCAGGGTTCATTGCCAAAGCTCGCGCAATAGCAGCGCGCTGCTGTTGACCACCAGACATGTGGGCAGGGTAATAATCTTTGCGATCGTACAAACCAACGCGATTCAAGTGCTCTTCAGCACGTTCAATGGCTTCAGCTTTACTGACGCCTAAAACATGAACAGGCGCTTCGATGATATTTTCCAGAACAGTCATGTGCGACCATAGATTAAAGCCTTGAAAAACCATGGAAAGGCGGGAACGAATACGCTCTACCTGTCGGGTGTTAGCTGGTGTTCTTTCACCGCGCTTGTCAGTTTTGAACTCGATCGCTTCACCATGAACCTGAATATCACCTGATGTTGGAATTTCGAGCAGATTGATACAACGCAGAAAAGTGGACTTGCCGGAACCAGAAGAGCCAATTAGAGAGATAACATCACCCTTGTTTGCAGCTAAAGAAATCCCCTTTAAAACCTCATGTTCACCAAATCGCTTATGGATATCATTAACGACTAATGCGGCGTTGTTTTGTGCCATGAATGATTCCTCTGTGGTTCAGGGCTGATAAAAAATTAATACCGTGTCATTCTCATTCTGAAAGCACGAAAACCGTTGGCCAGACACAATCCTAACCTGCTTTTTATCCCGCGCGATAGAAACTGAGTGAATGATGCCCAAACCTCCGCACTGCGCCTCAATTGCCAATAGGCCAAGGCTAATAGAAAAGCAACATT
>JARRJP010000147.1:0-4799 GCA_037389025.1 Reinekea sp.
TGCTCGCGCAGTTCCGAGGCATTGCCCAGCGCCTCATTCAGCATGGACAGCGTTTCAGTTAAGCCCTGTTCCTGCGCCATTTGCCGTGCCTGCTGATGCAGGGTCTGCCAATCACTCGCGTTCACGGAAGCCGTTTTCCCCTGATCAGACACCCAGTCAAGCGTCTGGCGGCTGATAAACGGCTGACCGCCTTTAAAGTGCAGCTCGCTCAGTTTGGGCAGGCGTTGCAGGAAGCGATGAATTTTCTGTAACGCTATGAATTTGGCGGCCTGTAGACGACCACTTTTTCTGGATGCTGCGTCGTGACGAAATATCCGGTGAGTGAAATTGACAGGGGTTGGCTGTGTGCTAAGTTTGATGGGGTCTGAGGAGACAGGGTGGTATTAAATTGCTCAGGGAAAAGCATCTTCTGGATATTTTGTCAGGTGATGTAGAATAATCTGTTAGGCTGTGGACAACGACAAATGAGCAATCCTTTCACTGATGATGAATACCTTGATTACATCTACTCTGTTAGCGTAGATAACTCATACGTATCAGAATATATTCGTGCTTATAATGAGAACTTTGATCTAGAGAAGGAATTCGCTGTCCTAGTCGCTGCTGGCGTGTATCAACCTGATGAAATTGAGAAATTCAAGGCAATTTCTTTAGAAACTTATTCGTTAGATAAAGCCTTTAGGGGGGAATTTATTAATACCCTAAAGCAAATGGCGTTGATGGTTGTTGAAGATGATCGAGAGTATTTAACTTCGATACCTGTTGGTCTGCTGCCTTCTAGAGAACTAAATGCTTGCGCAATAAGAACCCCAAGTAATGGGGCGGTCATAATTCTTAATCAAGGGGTCATCGGACAGTTAATATACGTTTGTCGGTTTACGCTTTCATTTATATCATGGCAAAGTAATACCCCCTTCTGTCGGGATGCCTCGCAAGGTGATTATGCGAAGGCACTTATTGGGCTGGCCAAGTATGTTATGACCGGCGATTCAAAGTATATCGTCCGCTTTAAGGATGTATTGCAATTCCCTAGCCTTAGTGATTACGAAGAAACAACGATACTATTTTGCCAGCTTATGGAGCTTTTTATTTTGTTACATGAATATGGCCATGTTGTTAAAGGACACTTGAATTCTGCCAGTATACGAACAGCATTTGATGGAGAGTTACCTGAACTTCAGGAGTATAGCAAGTCAGAGCAACAGGAGTTTGAGGCAGACCAGTATGCTATCAATCAGTTAATCCAAAAGGGTGTCGAGGGCGGGCTTCGGCAAAGTGATATTGCATTATGTGCTGGCTTAGTGATGAAATTTTTCGAATTATGTGAAGCAGTAAGCCCTTCAGACCACACTTCCGGTACACGAACGCATCCACCCGCGCGGGATCGTTGGGAAAAGATAAAAACGCATACCAGTCTAGAAAGCGCTAATGGTGCATTGGCGCTAAATTTAGATCCTGCATTTAAAGTGATCCTGGATGGCATGCAACATGATGAGTGGGCGAATTAAGCTTGTAAATTTAAGGGGCACCAGCCTAACCAACAAATCCAGCCGACCCAAAAACCGCTGCGCGTTTTTCGGTCGGCTGATTTGAAGCGTTAGCGTGACAATGAATCCTCCCAATATAGAAAGATCGGAGTAAAAAATGGAACCGACAATAAAAGCAAGGCTCGATGCTTTGTTAAAATTTGTTCCTACTGGAACGACCGAAGGAGAGAAGGCAATCCTGGGCGAGGCATTCATTAGGGCTGATGAATTTGCTGAAATCATAACACCACCTCCAGGAAGCCCCCGTGTACTCGTAGGTAAAAAGGGTGCAGGTAAAAGCGCAATCATCGACTTTGCCTCAAGGATTCTCGACAAAGGGAAGGTGCCCAATATTTCGCTAAAGCCGTTGGATATTGATCTTTCTTCTATGAGTACTCAATCCTCAGTTGGGGAGTTGACCCGTACAGCATACTTGTGTCTTTTGCAAGCAATCGCCGGAGCTTTAAGTAATAACATTCGCGGGCTAGTCAATGAATCAGATGCTGAAATATTGAATAGTGCGATTGCTGATGGAATTCAAAAGCCTGATTTCATTTCGCGAATTGCTAGAACACTACCGAAGGTCGCAAAATCGTGGGTACAAGCTGATTTGTCTGAAGTTTTGCCAAATACTTCAAAATCAAGTGCTATCTCATTAGAGAGGGCAATTTCAGAAAACATATCGTCTTCACAGACAAGCATCTACATCTTTATCGATGATACAGACCAAGTTGCTCCTCCAGATCAATCTGGCCAGCTAAATCGAATTTGGGCCTTTTTACTCGCAACGAGAGAGTTGTCTGAAAGAATACCTCAAGTCAGGTGCATAGTATCTCTTCGGGATGAAATTTGGAGGGCGCTTTCCAGCGAAAAAGCGGGCCAAAGAGACCAAACCGATCATTTTCTAACACTAGTATACAGCCTTAATCCGAGCTTAGATCACATACAAAATATATTTGAGCGGCGCCTTCAACTAGCTGCAAAGCATCTAGGGATTGAGGGAAGAGAAAATTACTATCCTTTATTCTTTGAAGGCAAATTACCTAAAATGCCTACTAGCCAAAAGAGGACCAGCTGGGCAGATGCAATTCGAACCAGATGTCGAGAGCGTCCAAGAGATGCGATCCAGCTCATCAATGCTCTTGCAAAGGCTGCTCTTCATCCTACCCCCAAGCTAATTGATGAAGACATCTTTGCGACTGTTATGCCTAGCTATTCTGAACAAAGAGTGAGGCTACTAGCTCAAGAATTTGAGAAAGAATGCCCTAATATGCTCGAACTTGTGCGGTCATTTGGTGGTATAGAATTTGACTCGGATTCGTTCACATCAAGCGCCGAGGCTTTAAAAGACCATCTTCTTGTGCTTCCGTCTTCCTTTTCACTCAACCTATTTGGACAAACGGTAAAGCCAGGTACTATTCAAGGTGTTTTTTTAATTTGGGAATTTCTTTATAGCGTAGGCTTCATATATCCGCGAGTTTCAGATTCACGTCAATCGAAGGGTTATAGACATGTTTTAGCCAGCGATTATCCTAAGTTTGTAACCGAAAAGAATTGGAATAAAATGCAAGCCGCCCTCTGGGAAATTCATCCGGCCTACCGAGATTATTTGATTTCTGTTACAGAAGAAAAGAAAGCAAGTTTTGGATTGCCTAAAAAGCCAACCAATAAGAGAAGACGTTAATCGGGTAACCGGGGGTATCTAGCCCCCAGTCCCCACAACACCCTGCATGCGGCTCCGCACAGGGCGTTTCACTAAGAGTGGTGAAGCTTGATCCATCCATCGCGCAGTGATACTAATCCGGCTT
This sequence comes from Reinekea sp., assembly GCA_037389025.1. GTDB lineage: Bacteria > Pseudomonadota > Gammaproteobacteria > Pseudomonadales > Natronospirillaceae > Reinekea. Next base: position 3,335 of record JARRJP010000147.1, read on the forward strand.
TCTCTAAGTAAGCATCATTCAATGCCTGATTAATCCCCGGTGTTTTCGAACTGCGCCATGGGCCTTTACTGGTAATTCCACAGCCAACCGCCGACTTAATCGGCACACCTAAGGCAATCAAATTTCTCACTTTGGTTCGCGGCTTTCGCCACTGTCGCCAGTACGCCATTCGAACGCGTCGTCGTATCCATTGATCCAGATCGCAACACAATTGATAGCAGTTGGCGATACCAAAATAATTAATCCAACCTCTCAGGTATTGGCTGGTTTTAAACAGCGGGTATTTCATGCTGACGCCCCAGTTTCGGCTCGTCAGTTTACGTACTCTCTGCTTAAAGGTTTCTAAGGTCTTCGAGTGCCATTTTATCTGCCCGTCCTTAAACGTGAAGCCTAGGAACTTGCTTTGATTGCTGTGCACCACCTGACTTTTCTTTTCATTAATCACCAGTTTTAAGCGGCGTTGCAGATACTGAGTAATGCTGCGCAATACGCGTTCGCCTGCACGCTGGCTCTTCACCAGAATGATGAAGTCATCGGCGTACCTTGCGAACGTGTGACCGCGCTTTTCTAATTCTTTGTCCAAGGGGTCGAGCATGATGTTAGCCAGCAAGGGCGACAATGGGCCGCCTTGTGGTACACCTTTACTTGTTTCTTGGTAGAGCTGGTTATCGATAACCCCAGCTCGTAGATAGCGTGCGATCAGTCGTTTCAGTCGCTTGTCTTGAACCCGTCGGTTCAGTAACGACATCAGCAAGTCATGATTGACGCGATCAAAGAATTTGGACAGATCGACATCCACAGCAATGCGCCGCTTCTGTTTGATGATCTGCTGCACCTGCGTCACCGCTTGTTGCCCGCTCCGATCCGGCCGGAAGCCAAAACTGTTTTCAGAAAACAGCGGATCGAAGATGGGCGTGAGCACTTGGGCAATGGCTTGCTGGATGACTCGATCAATGACCGTTGGAATGCCAAGCAGTCGCTTGCCCCCATCAGGCTTGTCGATTTCAACGCGCCTGGTTAACAGTTATCCAGACACCCACTTTAAAAAGAAAGTTAAAAAATTCCCCTAAGCCCGTATGTTTGTCGCGCTCGCTATTTCGGAATTTAAAATTCTTGCCTGATTTTTTGATCAAAAAGCCAAAAATACGAGGGTGTTCAGAATTCCAGGCAAGCAGAGCCCTTCAATCCAGTTGAATTAAATCGCTTTATAGTAAAAGGATGGTTACGTCAGGCAGTAATTCATCGAAGGCCGTCGCTTATACTCAAATTGGGCGCAGGCATGTTTGACGGACTCTAATGTACCAGCAAAAGCTTTAAACGAATGCTCAAAATATTGAGTGCTGTACATCCAGTTTTTCGGATCAATATTTAATCGCTTTAGAATCGGAGGTGCCTTTTCGCAAATTGCGCCACGTTTATCGTCACGCAGGATGCGCCCGGTCCAGTCCAGTAATTGCAAATAATC
>JARRJP010000148.1:0-9678 GCA_037389025.1 Reinekea sp.
ATTGATTCGTTCTGGTGACAGCACAGCCAAGTCGGTGCTATCCATGGCATGATGTCACCATCAGTTAGTGCTGGTGATGACACTATTGATATCCACAAACAGATTTTTTCCTCCAGGATAGATAATCAAAGAATCCACAAATAGATTGTGGTAAGCGCTTTCAATATGTGATTATAGTTTGCATCAATACCATCAATTGTCTTAGCTATGAGGGACATATGAACTGCAAAACAAAGAGTAGAGGCTTTACCTTACTTGAGTTGATGATAGTAATTGCAATTATTGCAATTTTAGCAGCGGTGGCTGTTCCCTCATATAGTCGTTATGTAACTAAGAGTCGAGCAAGTTCAGCCGCTGGAGATATATATGCATTGAGCCTGGCTATGGAGAATATGTTTCAGCGGCAGTTGATCTATCCTGCTACGCCCAATATTACAGATGCTGCAATTACCTCCTATACAAGGGATATCTGGAGCCCCACGGAAGGTGATTTATTTCAATATTCTTTATCGGTTGATAGTACTAATCAAAGTTATCTGATTACCGCAACTGGTAGAGTCGGAACTAACCTTAGTGGTTGTTCCATGTCACTTTCAACCGCTGTCGATTCTGGAACCGGTATGGTTAATAGAGAAGTTTCTGTCACCGATTCATCTCTGTGCGGGGGGTATGGATCATGACGATAAGATCGGTTTCTGGTTTTTCTTTAATTGAACTAATGATCGCTGTTGCTATTGTGGCGATTTTGGCGTTGGCCGCAGCCCCTTTGGGCAGTGCTTGGGTTGCTAATTCCAGAATTGACAATACAGCCAACATACTGGCAGAAGGGTATGCAACAGCTCGCGCTTTGGCTTTGGAGAATAAGGCTAATGTATCTGGCGTACAGGCAGCATCAGCAATTTCAGTTGCCGGTGGCATCGTCAGTGTGAGTTACTTGGATGCGGTTACTGCCACTACCACAACGGTATGGCAGAAGCCTATAGACACTACCGTAAATGTAAGCCCTGAATCAAATAGTGCCTGTGCGGCGTTGGTGGTTAATTTCACTAACCTTGGTATGCCTGCCAATGGCACTTGTTTCAACGTATCGATCTCAAGTCTGGGAGGTACAGATCTTGTCCTGGCATTTTAATAAAAAGCTGCTTCAAAGTGGTACAACGCTAGTAGAGGCGTTGGTCACAATGTTTCTTGTTGCTGTTATTGGTTTGGGGGCTGCAAGAATTCTCGGTAATTCAGCCTTAGCTCAAAGAGATATGAATGTAATGGGAATCACTTTGGGGCAAATGCGAGCCAGTATTCAAACCGGTGCCTGTAATAATAATGGGAATTTGAATTTTCAAATTGGCGGAGGCATTAATCTGCCAGCAAACTGTAGCAATGGGCCTACGGACATTTCTGTCGCACCTCTTGGGAATCAGGCAAATGCTATCGTCACTAGTGTTAGCGTTCCGGCCATTACTACGGCTGATAAAGAAAGTACCGCTCTGTTTGGCGGTTCTATGGTTCTGAATTCACTAAATTGATGAAGCTTATGGTTATTAGACAAGTTACCAAACATACTGGTTTCACTCTCCTGGAAATTCTGGTGGGACTTGTTATTACACTTATCGGTGTTTTGACAATGGTTGCCATGTATCAGCAAGCTGGTAGCAGTGGTGCAGAGCTAAAGCAAAGTGCTTATATTGACGGTCAAATTCAGGTCGGCTTGTTGGCTGCAGATCGTATACTGCAAAATGCTGGTTATAAGCAAGTTGCCAATATCAATGGTAAGCCTTCAGAATATGTTCAAGATCTTATGCTGTTTACTAAAGTGGCTTCTGCTGGTGGTACTTTTACTAATGCTGCGGGTGTTCCTATAGCTTCAGTTACTAATAGTGATGTAGCCGGTCAGCTTCTCGTATGGCGTTTAGATGTGGGGGCTGGCGATCAGTTTGAGGGGCTTTATGCTCCTGCAAGCGGTGGTCTTTCGTATTGGACCGGTGATTCTCTGAATCCGACAGATGGTTCCTGGCAGCGCCAAAGTACGCTGATTCCAGTGCCAAATAACAACCAGGGTATCTTTGATCATGTAGGTTTGGTCACCATGACTCTGTCATCGACCAATACATGTACTCCTTTTGGTCTGAGTGGCGCAGGTATGACCGGGCTGCATGCGGTTCGTCTGTCAGTTCAAAGGGTTTCCGACGACACTTCGTCCAACAATACTTCATATACGTCAAATACCTGTTTAGGCAATTTCTAATACTAAACATTGAAATAATATTGTGCGTTCAGGCAGAAGGAGGAGGTAGTTAATGACTACCGAGATTAAAAAACTTACCGGGATTTCTGCCACAGTTTTGACTTTTGGCGTTGTATCTCATATCAAGGGTTCTCAGAAAAGCCAGTTGGCTGTGCATGGGCAGACTCAAGCCGAAATTAATGCCTGGGCAAGTGTCGAGGCTCTTGGCCAATTTATTAATGGTAATACGGTTGCTAATGCAACTTTGACTAACTATACGTTTACCGCCGTGAATGGCAGTAAGCGAATAGGAACGGCCACATATGTTCAGGGCTGTTCAAATCCGAATCAGGATCTTTACTGTTACCAGGTGACTGGAAATAGTGCCGGTAATAATTCTACTCTCGAAGTTGTCTACAATATTCCAATCACTTCTCAGTCAAATCCAACTAATCCTGAATATGCCATGGTCTTTAAAGGTGACTTGGTTGTTAATGGTGGTGGGTTCGATATTGATATGCCAACCGGGAAAGATATTGCTGTGGATGGCAAGTTGACCATCTCAAATGCAAGCAAATCAAAAATTTCCGGTTGCGCTGTCGATGATATTTCCGTCAATGGCGGTGGTGTTGATCCAGACTCCTATCTGCATTCAAGCACAGGTGACATAACCTTGACTGGCCTTAACGCGGATAACTTATCTGTATGGGGTGGAAATATCACTATTGATGGCGGTACAGGTAAATACGACTACATCAAGGCAGTCAATGATCTAACCGCAACAAGTGTGGGAGGTTTTACTGCTAACTATATTTGGGCGGACAATTTTGACAGTAAGCCTGGCGGAATTTTTACAAAAGTTCTCGTTAATACCGATGTCAAGCTGGGTAAGAGTATCTCAAAATTTGATGAATTTACCGGCGGCGGTGATATGGTTGTTGCAAGTAAGGATCATATACCGACATTCACTAAACCGAGTACGTTGGCAGGTGAGGTGACAGCAGCAAATACCGGGGTTGTTATTCCATTTTCTGATACTCCTAATTTAACAAAAGCACCGGTATCCCCTGGTTTGCCAGACAGGCCTGTTTGCAACGTGAAAGTCAGAAAGTTTGATGTAAACACGCTTATCTCTTCCGCAAATTATGTCTTTTATTATGATGAAACAACAAACGATCCAATGCTAAAGATTCAGAATGTGAATAATTCATCCGGGTTATCTGTAGATGGAATTTATAATCTGAATAGTTACGATGAAACATCCTCAGCCTTACCTCAATTTAAGTGTACTTGGCCTATTGCCTGTTATTCAGATTTAGATGGAAAGAATTGGAAATTTGGTGCTATTGACTCGATACCGCCAGGAATATATTTTTTTGGTGGCCGTGGAGACCCAAAACATAACCAGCTGGCAGATGCATCACTGACTATAGACGGAATTAAACCTGGTAGTAAATCATTGCCAATTGTTGGCACTTTTCTTAGTACTGGTAGCATGACTCTGGGTAATGCAGCTGGAACGACAGAGAAAGAAAAGGGATTGGCTGCCCCATATTTTTCTACACCCAAAATTGTTTGTGGTGGTGATTTTTATCCAACGAATTTATGTGATTCTAATGGGGCAGGTCATAAAAAATTCAAAACTATTATTGATGCCAAAGGTACTGAAAAGCCTGCAGAAATCTTAGCCAACTCCGCTATCATGGTAAATGATAATTTATCCACTAGTGGCTGGACAACTAAAGGGCATGTGGTTGTAGGCGGAAGCTTTAAAACGGATGCCAACAAAGTTCGTATTACCGGCTATTTGATGGTTGGAATAAATTACGACAAGGGTGAGAAGGATTCGTATATTAATCAGGGAGGGATGGATATGGATCTTATGCATTTAACTGATGACCAGCGGGGAGTTCAGTTGGGAAACTCTACTGATGCAACCGCTACAGGAAGTTCAAATATGGGTCAACCCAGACTTGACTGGGCCAGATATCTTTAACCTGAATTCGTGGCATTCCTAGCGATGCAGTGCGCAAGCCATTGATTCCTATTTGCTTGCCAAAAATCGGGGTGGACCTATGGGTGCACCTACGATTTTTGAATAATTTATCCCTAAAATGTAGCCCGTTATAAGGCTACATCACTATTGATATACCTACTGAATAATTATTTCAATGCGTCGGTTAATCATCCACGAAGTTTTATCTGATTCATCTCTAATGGGTTCATTTGCTGCTTTACCGGCGGCCATAAGGACTGAGTTGGAAACACCTAATGTGATAAGTTCTGAAACGACTCGACTTGCCCTTGCTGTACTTAGCTCCCAATTTGTCGGATATCGCTTAGCGAGCTCTGAAACGATGGGGCGAGCATCTGAATGTCCAATCACCTGAATATTGATATCCGAAAACTGTTTTACTGCTTCGGCTAATGGTTTTAACCACTGTTCCGCGCTGTCGGCCAGGATAGGTTCTGTCGATTCAAAAAGATTGTTGACCGGAAAGTTCAGTATTATAGAGTTTTGGGATTGCAATAGTCTTACTTCTTCATTATTGGCAAATTGCTGGCTAAGTAGCTCCAGTATTTTGGTTGCACTCGGACTGAGTTGGTCAGCCGTTTGTCTTGTATCAATTAGTGCTCTTTGCTGTTTTTCGATGATTGCTTTGGAATATTGCAGTTCTTTTTTAGCCGAAGCCAGCTCCTGATCGTTTTTTACCAATGCGTTTTTTGTCTTTTCCAACTGTTGTTGTGTCAGTTTACCTGTTTTGGCGGTTTGAATCTGTCTCGCTTGCAATAATTTAATTTCAGTCTGTAACTGCTTAATGATTTCAGCGAATTCTGCCTGTTGAGTATTGACTGTATCCAATTGTGATTTGCGCTGATTGTCTTTCTCAGACTGTTGTCGAGCCTGAGATTCCAATTGCAGTTCTCTAGGATTCACACAAATTACCCTCGTTGCTGAGTTTTTAGGATACTTTATATCTATGTTTTTGCGAATTCGTTGTCTTTGCTAGCTACCTGAATCCGTGACTCCAGAGTGGATGCACTGCGCCGCTATGGAGTCACGGATTCAGGTTCAAGACACTACACTAGGTGGCTGTCCGAGAACAAGGCACAAGGTCGCCGACCGCAAAATACGGCGATGTTAAAGAATATCTACATAATGCTTTTATTTCGATTGATTCGACTGGCGGATAGTATAAAGAAACTTTCGATTCGCCTAAAACTGCATCTCGTTTTCAAACGCCATTCTCAGACAGCCTCCTAGTGTAGTGTCTCAAATAAAACGCATATTGAGATAGCCCGTCGGTTTAAAGTTGCGGCATAGGTATTATTCGCAAAAACGGTGGCCCACTCTTCGCGAAGTCCTCCAGAAGTCCACCGCTTCGTTCCAGCTCTTGACAAGGGAGGGGCCATTGCCTTCGAGCTGCGCCTCGCGGTGAACATCTGGAGGGGCTTTCTTAATACAGGTTTTATTTAACCTGAATCCGTGACTCCATAGCGGCGCAGTGCGCAAGCCATTGATTCCCCTTTGCTTCCCAAAAATTGGGGTGAACCTACGGGTGCACCTGCAATTTTTGAAAAACAAATAGAAATCAAGCTCTTACACCCTGCATCCACTCTGAACTCACGGATTCAGGTTTCAAAAAATGCAGGTGCACTCATAGATTCAGCCCCTATCCTTCCCTATTCAAATGCTAATAAACCGCTCTCTTCCCCGCTTGGCCCATTCCTTGCGATAGTCATCATAACGATTCTGATTTGACTGAGAATTGACGAATGGCATTTCTGGATTCAGTGCGTAACGCACCCAATCAAATACGCAACATCGACGGTAAAGCCGTGCTGCGCAACACAGGGCAGGGCGCACGCGTAGCCGGGCAGCGGCTTATTGGTGTGCCGATCATGCTGTTAATGCTGCTGGGTTTAATGACTCTGCCAGTGCCCCCTTTTATTCTGGACAGTTTCTTCACCTTCAACATCGCGCTCTCCATTGTCGTATTGTTAGTCACTATCTATGTGTTGCGACCACTTGAATTCGCCGTATTTCCAAGCATCCTGCTGGTGGCAACTCTGATGCGGCTATCGCTGAATGTTGCTTCAACCCGTGTGGTTTTAATGTATGGGCATGAAGGTGGCGATGCAGCCGGTAAGGTGATTGAAGCGTTTGGTGAGGTTCTGATCGGTGGTAACTATGCTGTCGGTCTGGTTGTTTTCGCCATCCTGATGATTATCAATTTTGTTGTTGTTACCAAGGGTGCGGGACGGGTTTCTGAAGTCAGCGCACGTTTTACACTGGATGCCATGCCTGGCAAGCAGATGGCTATTGATGCCGACCTTAATGCAGGCTTGATAGATGCTGAAACGGCCAAAACCCGCCGTGCTGAAATTGCTCAGGAAGCCGATTTTTACGGTTCCATGGATGGAGCGTCAAAGTTTGTTCGCGGTGATGCGGTTGCTGGTATTTTGATTTTGCTGATCAATATCGTTGGCGGTCTGATCATTGGTGTTATGCAGCATAACCTTGAGTTCAACGATGCGGTGCAGAAATATGCATTACTGACAATTGGTGATGGACTGGTGGCGCAGATTCCGTCATTGCTGCTCTCCGTCGCCGCTGCGATTATGGTAACTCGCAACAGCAGTAGCGAAGAGATGGGTGATCAGATTATTGATCAGATGTTTGCCACTCCCAAATCACTCGGTATTACCTCTTTTATTCTCTTTGTCATGGGAATTCTACCGGGAATGCCGCATCTGGTATTTCTGGGGTTAGCGTTAATCAGTGCTTTCGGCGCGTTATGGATTCTGACACGAGAAAAACGCCAGGCTGGAGAGTCCTTCTTACCGATGAAATCGACAGCCGTTGCTGGCAAACCTGCTACCGCTGCCGCCAAGCAGTCCCTCAATGGACCTCCACCGGTGGTTGAAAGCGCACCGGAAGCCAAAGAACTGAGTTGGGATGATGTACAACCGGTTGATGTAATCGGGCTGGAGGTTGGATACCGGCTTATCCCAATGGTGGATCGTTCCCAGGGGGGGCAACTGCTGGGGCGCATTAAAGGTGTACGCAAAAAATTGTCTCAGGAGCAGGGTTTTCTTGTACCGTCAATCCACATACGGGATAACCTAGATCTCATGCCTAACGCCTATCAATTAACCTTGATGGGTGTGTCCATTGCAGAAGGTGAAGTCTATCCTGACCGAGAGATGGCCATTAATCCCGGCCAGGTTTTTGGCCCTCTGGAAGGTGTCAAAACGGTGGACCCTGCTTTTGGACTTGAAGCTATCTGGATTATTGTCAGCGATAAAGACAAAGCACAGACACTGGGTTACACCGTCGTTGATGCGAGCACTGTCGTGGCGACTCATGTCAATCATATTTTAGCCAGGCATGCTCATGAATTGCTGGGTCATGAAGAAGTTCAACAGATGCTCGACCTGCTGGCCAAGCACTCGCCCAAACTGGCTGAAGAGCTTGTGCCAAATACGCTGAGCCTGAGTCAATTACTTAAAGTTCTGCAGAATCTACTGGTGGAAGAAGTGCCAATCCGCGATATGCGCAGCATTGCTGAATCCATTACTAACCAGCACCCGAAGACCCAGGATATTGGTGTTCTTACTAATGCTGCCCGTATGGGGCTGTCTCGTTTGATTATTCAGAGCATCATCGGCAATGCTAAAGAAATTCCGGTCGTGACATTGGATCGCGCATTGGAACAGTTGTTGCATAAGACTGTCCAGCAGGCCAGTGCTGACGGCAATCTTGACAGTATTGCACTGGAACCTGGAATGGCCGAAAAACTACAGCAATCGCTCGGTGAGATGGTACAAAAGCTGGATAGTGAAGGTAAGCCAGCCATCTTACTGGTTGCTGCACCACTTAGAATGTTGCTGGCCCGATTTGTTCGCCACGGCGTGCCAAACCTTAAGGTGTTGAGTTTTCAGGAAATTCCAGACAACAAGCACATCACCATAGTGGCTTCCGTAGGCGGTGCTTAAATTGAGGACAAACCGATGAAAATCAAGCGTTTTACCGTAGCCAACATGCAGACCGGTCTTAAACAGATCAGTGAAATGCTGGGGCCAGAGGCGGTGATTCTGTCGAACAGACGGCTGGCAGATGGGTTGGAAATTGTTGCCGGAGTCGATGAACAGGAATATGAGCGCTACCAGACTATGAATCCGGCGGCTGCGCCTGAGTCTGACATTATCAAAGCCAATCCGGTTGCAGCCTCGGCGTCTATGAATAAGGCGATGATGACGGAACTGTTTAATGTCATGGCAGATAAAAACAAACAGGCTTTTGAGGCTGTAACGCCAGAAGTTCACTCGCCTGAGTCGGCTTCTTCCAAGCCTGCTCCGGTTAAAGCGACTGTTAGACGTCACCAACCCGAGCCCGTTGCTGATGATGAAAAATCGATGGATTCAGACACCTTGCAAATGCTTCGACGGGAAATTGACGGTCTGAAAAATCTGCTCAAAGAACAGACTGATCAGCTCAGAGAATCCGTTAGCACAGACATTACCCCTCAGTACGAACGTCTAGAGGCTCGGCTGCAGGCCCTTGGTTTTGGCCATTCTTCTGTACGTCGTTTAATGCAGGAGTTTGATCGTGACGACTCACTGGATATTAATTGGCGCCGCATCATGATGCGTCTGGTCACATCGTTGTCGGTGCCGTTGTACCAGCCGCTGTCAACCGGCGGTATATTCGCATTGACAGGGCCAACCGGTGCTGGCAAGTCAACTACTATTGCCAAGCTGGCGGCGCATGGAGTCCGGGATTTTGGTCAGGATGCCGTTGCGATTATTTCTCTGGATTGGTTCAAGGTTGGTGGTCAGGAAATGCTGAAGTCAGTCACCGATATCCTATGCATCAGCTATGTACCCATGAAAGAAACGGATCAGCTACGCGACGTATTGGCAAAACTGTCTGACAAAAAACTAATTTTGATTGATACCTGCGGCAGTTCCGAGGCAATGGCGTTATGGGATCGGATCATGCGGAAAACTGAGCTAGCTAACCGTATTCGCACCTTATTGGTCATACCGGCAAATATGCATGGTGGTGCCATTAATCAATTTGTGAACCCGATGAAGCAGACCCAATTTTCCGGCACCATTTTATCTAAAGTGGATGAGGCCTCCAGCTTTGGCAGTGTGCTTGAGCCGGTACTGAGGCACCACTGGACACTTTGGTACGTCACCACGGGTCAAAAAATACCTCAGGATATCGAAGCTGCAGAAGCCAGGTTAATTGTAAAACGGCTGGTCCATGCACTTAAAGCCGAGCCGGTTACTTATGCCAGCGTGAGTTAGCTCAGTGACGATATATGAGATCTAATGTTTGACCTGACTCCGTGACTTCAAAGTGGATGCAGGGTGTAAGAGCTTGATTTCTATTTGTTTTTCAAAAATTGCAGGTGCACCCATAGGTTCATTGAAATTTTTGGGAA
>JARRJP010000149.1:0-6717 GCA_037389025.1 Reinekea sp.
ATGGTCGACCCTATGCAGACGGAAGCGATGTGGGCCTCGGTTTGGCAGATGACCGGTCAGGCCATGCCGGGAACCTGGGGAATACCTTCGGAGTCAGCGGAACCTCCCATACCTTCTTATAACAATGAGGCCTTCGGGGCGGATTTCCAGCACTACTATGGCCCGTATGCTGATCAATATCCAGGCCGAGGTGTATAGCGTTCACGTGACAGGATGACGTTCTGTGAACCCCACAAATGAGAACCCACAGGGCAATATCTTGATGCTGGTGCCTCGCATGCGGGACGCTTGAGCAGTCACGGATTCAGGTTAAAAAAAGCCGGATTAGTATCGCTGCGCGATGGATGGATTATAAGCTTCACCACTCTTAGTGAAACGCCCTGTGCGGAGTCGCCGGTCCGACGTTTCGGTGCAGGGTGTTGTGGGGACTGGGGGTTAGATACCCCCGGTTACCTGATTAACTGGTTTGTTCGATATTGGCACGACGCTTCCGCTCCTGTTCAGTCATTTGTTCCTGGCGCTCCTCGATAGAGTTCAGCCCAAGACGCGCGCGGCGTTCATTAACCGTAGCAGAATCCTCAATAGGAAACGGTGTTGGCCAACCGTTTTCATCAACATCAAACTGAGTGCCGTAGTATTGAGGCTTGCCAGATAGAGTACGCACCCGATCCTGAAGGAATGCCAACTGCCAGCCCGCTACATCCTCTCTTGCAACGGCACCTTCCAGTAGGGAGACACACTCTCCCATGAACTCGGGATCTGAAACAGAATGCTGAACGACCAGCCATGCAGCTTTGGCGCCCTCTGTCCCAACTAACGAAACGCCAGGCCAACCGTATGCACCAATAATCTCCTTCAGGCGAGATGAATTCTGCTCATGCAGAGCTTTCATCCGGGGATGATAAGACTCCGATGGCAGCTCTCCGGAATCGAAAAGTTGCTGCAATAATAGCTGGTCTTCTGTCATCATCGAGACCAGTTCATCTGCAAGATTCTGATTCATGGGTTTCTTCCCGGTTAACGCTTCAATAACCGGCGCGAGGTACGAGCGTCCGGCGCTGAAGGCGCATAGTTAATTGGCTTGTTATGCGCTACTCTCAATACTCGATTCGTACTCTGCAAATCCCTCTTCAATTCCCGGGAAAATATCAACAATCTCAAAATAAGGCACCGTATAGATTTTACTATCACGCAACGCATCAACTAAAAAGTAGTAATCTTGAATATTTTCAGTTTCATAGACTGCGATGTCGCTACACTTCATACTGAAAGACTCGATATCATACAATCGAATTGAGACGCTTGGATACTTGGAGAATATTCCTGTTTGAATCTCATCAAAATATCTGGCCCGTTCCTCTCTACTCAACTTCAACCATTCTTTTGTGGCGTTCATGTGAACAAAAAAAGTGTATTTTCTAGACATTTTTTCTCCGTAGTTTAAATGAGTACTTGTGGCGCAGTCGTGGTAGAACGCCCCATTACTGAGACGCCCCCACACAGATCCGGACGTGCGGAATTACCGCATCCGGCTCTTCAATAATATCATTGCCGTGTAAAGCACTGGCTCTCTCATAATACCAGTCTACGATGACGATTGACTTACGCACCCTCATCGGCTGGAATCCAAAGTGTTTAAGCATAGCCTGAATCCGTGACTCCTTCAGTGGATGCAGAGTGTAAGAGCTTGATTTCTATTTGTTTTTCAAAAATTGCAGGTGCAGCCATAGGTTCACCCCAGTTTTTGGGAAGCAAATAGGAATCAATGGCTTGCGCACTGCGCCGCTATGGAGTCACGGATTCAGGTTAAAGAAAGCCGGATTAGTATCGCTGCGCGATGGATGGATTAAGCTTCACCACTCTTAGTGAAACGCCCTGTGCGGAGTCGCCGGCCCGACGTTTCGGTGCAGGGTGTTGTGGGGACTGGGGGTTAGATACCCCCGGTTATCCGATTAGGTGGACACCGCCACCGAATATTTTAATTTAGGTAACATTCTTTTCTGGGGTTCACTATATACCTCCCCAACTTTAACTGCCCCTTTCTGTATATAAAAACCTTCAGCATCAGGGTCAGATATAATGTGAAACTCAGTTATTGCTAGTGTTAGACAGTGCCTGTCCAGAAAGGAGGCTTCGGTTTCGCCCAAATGAAAAGTCTCCTTTTAGTATGACGTTCAAGCACATCCATGTGACACTCGCCACTGACGTCTGTTTCCGGACAGACACTAGATAGTGCCTGTCCGGAAAGGAGGCATTTTCTGAATTTTCATATTCAATTGTCAGCTTTGCCACTAGATCTGAGTCACTCCTGTGATGGTGATCTTCATGAACCGACAATTTGTTAGTCTGTAAGCTTTTAAATGCTGTCGCAAAAGAGCTTTTACCAAACCCATTTGGAGCAACCAACAAACTAGGTCTATTAGCCAATATATCTAATTCAAAATTTCGATTTGAAATGCCTTTAACATTCTCAATCGTAATCTTCTTTAAGGTATTTCTGTTCGTATCCCTTCAACCTTGATTCAGCGCAATGTCTATGCATAACGCCTATGTTCATTTGCTAAGCTTGTCTTAGCCAAATGCAACGTCTTGTTCTGTTTTAAAGGGCTCATTTTAGCCATTGAGTAATTTTACCCTGTCCATCCTCAATAGAAAATTCGGCTAAACTGCCGTTCAAAAGTGTTAAGTTTGGGGGTACGTGACCGATATCGACATCATAAATAATGGGGATATTTTTGTTACTCAAATGCTCTTTGAGCACTTCTAAATAGGTTAGGTTGGATGCTTCGTCGGGGTCAATAGCAAAATTTCGACCTAATACTAGCCCATCAATTACTTTGAATACGCCTTTGAATTCCATGCTGTGTATCGCTCTTACGAGGTCACATGGGCTCATCTCAACATTTTCAAGATATAACACAACACCGTCTTCCTGGAAATTAGACTTGAAGTCAGACAGATTTAGGAATGGAGTTTCAAACAGATGAATTAGAGTATCCCAACACCCCCCAATCAAACGACCTCGTATAACTTCCACCCCATTTGGTTTACTAAGCCACTTCCATTCAGTTGGTTTGTCACCTACAACAAAAGACAGGGGATCAATTTCTATTTTTGGCCAGATACGAGTATGTTTTTCTGATGCCTTTTGAGCTAATGTACTACCAACCTCCTGCTCAAGATAACTAAGGGTATTAGCCACTAACGGATCAGTATTCGTATCTATTACGTCCATCAAATTTGAAGAATGCACTGTAATCCAACCTACTTTTGAACTGATAACCGAAGTAATTGTACTAACGTCTGAGAATCCAAATATCCATTTTGGCTTTGAGTTTTCAATTTTCTTAAAATCTAATAGGGGAATAACCTCGATAGCCAATTCTCCACCCCAAGGCGGAGCAATAGCATCGATGCTATCGTCTGATAAGAAGTCCATGAGTTCTTTTGCGCGCTTTTCTTTTGATGCGCTTACATGTTTGTGATTTCCTTTCAGGCAATCTCCAATAACAACCTCATAGCCCCTTTCGGTTAACGTCCTATGAATTTCGTCAAACCGTTGTTCGTGCCGCTCTTCAATACCTGATGAAAAGGCCGTAATTGCAATTCTGCTGCCTTTTTTAAGAGGCTCAGGGTAAATCACTTTCAATTAACTCCATTAATTTGCACGGTTGATACAGAATAGTGTGTTCTACGTCACCTGACAAAATATCCAGAAGACGCTTTTCCCTGAGTAATTTAATACCACCCAGTCTCCTCAACCCCATCAAACTTAGCACAGCGCCATTTCCTGTCAATTTCACCCACCGGATATTCCGTCACGCGACGCAGTATCCAGAAAAAGTGGTCGCCTACAGGCCGCTATATTCATAGCATTACAGAATATTCATGATACTTAACCAACCAGACAAGTATCAGGTTTTCAGCCTATTTTGCCGGATACTGCGTCGCCAGACCGAATATCCGGCGAATATCAGGATACTGGGTCGCAAAAGTACGATGATTTGTGATATTCATCACGAACAATCAGTATTATTTTATGGGTGCTGTCTATACATGCAGTATTTCGTAAGTGAATTCTTACAAGGACCTGTAAAATGCAAACAATCGACACCCGGAAAACAATTAACCCCAAGTCCCCCGTTTCTTTGATCAATTCAAGTTATTCATTAGCCACAAAGGCCTTGCTGGGAATATCGAGACCAATAATTATAATATTGTTTTTCGCCATTAAATTACCTTCGCGGATTCAAATCCGAAGTGCATAACGTCATAAATCAGCCGCGCGCGCCTTTGGCGCGTCAGCTGGATTTGCATTGTTATGCCTATTTGAACTGGTCTTCATAGGCTTCTCGGTGATGCTTGAACTCTTCTCCATAAAATGGGTATGGGATTCCAAAGACATCTATTTCGTATCCCTCATCCTTAAACCCCGAAATGGTTGCTCCTACCCCTTTAATCTCAAGCCTATCGTCTCTAAATACACGCAATCCATCAATTGACTGTGTGAAGATGGCTTCTAATTCAGGATCATCTTCATTGAGTTCAACTTCGTTTGCAGTACAGTATTCTTTGAACAAAGCATAGGGGGACTCAACTTCTTCGAAAAGTACTTTGCCAATCACAACTCCCATAGGAGCATCAGCGGATTCAAAAAATGTATATCCGATTGGCTTTCCGTCTAGTTCGATTCGATACTTCTTCTTCATTGGTTTTCAGGCATAATGTTGCCCACAACCGCGAGCGGTAGCGAGTCGAAGGCCCGCCCGTAGCAGCGCGAAGGGGTTGTTTAGGGCCTGGAGTTGCTGGGCCTTGTTAGAGTTTACGCCCAGGTGGCCCACAATTGCAGTACAAAACCCGTGAATAGCAGCACCAGCGCAAAATAAGAAAAAAACTTATAGAAACACTTTCGCCGTTTTGCTGCTGCTTTAATGCTTGCTACTGAGCTTCCATCTGTAAACGTAGTATTGCCTGATAGACCTAAAGAAACACCCTCGTCATGTGAAGGCTGAGGGAAGCCAAAAAAGAACAAAAGCACCACGCCCAAAATGTTTAGGACTAGGCCTAATGAATTGATTTCTTCTGGATTCATAATTTTACTCTAACGTTTGTGGCTGGGGCGAGGCATGAGTCCCAATCCCACACTTGTTACGAGGTTAGACTCGGCGGTATAAAACATCATTTCTGTGCTCCCAAAATTCATATAGGGCAGTTCGAGTTTCAATTATAAGATCAATTATCTTATTCATTGAATCCTCAGTAAATTGAATATATTCCTGTTTCATTCCTTGCTTGGATAGCTTTATCTTTGTGAAGGTGTAACCCTTCTCATCAGTGCTATCCCAATTAGCATGTACAACTAAATTTCTAAGTCGACCACACTCATTCAAGTTAGTGATGATTTGATCGTATCCGTTTAGAGATTTTCCTATGCTAATTTGCAAGTCGTCGCAAAACCGCTTCAATAAATCGACTTTAGATGAATAATTAAGTTTATTCAGGACTATTAAACCTGGGGAATCGGTACGGTCTGTAAAGTTTTCACAGAGTATCGAGTCCAAATCACTTTCTAGTGTATTGAAAAACATTACTATGAGCCCGATGTTAGGGAGAATGTTACTAACATACTCGAAGCCCTTTTCATCATCTTCAATCTCATGAGCTAAATACTGGCTAAATTCAACTAGTTTAGATTTCATGAAGGTCCCATGGTTTATTCGTAACGACGAATCGGGTGAAGCGTATTGTTATGGCTGAACATTTTCTTCATTGACATCAATGCTTAATGCAGCACGACCTCGGGTAGCTCTAAAAATACGCACATGATCCCAGGTCGGAATATTTAAGAATGACTTTATAGTAGCTTCATCATGTCTAGAAATATTCATACCTAACACGATATGGTCAAGGGCCTTTGGTTGAAATGAATGTGGACCTATACAATGTGAAATGATTCGTTCTTCTTTTTCATAACTCCAACTTGAATGTTTTACTGTAAATGCAGCATCTTCAAGCGCAGATGACATTTCACATAAGTTTAAAAACCCATCATTCGAATTAAATCTCTTTTGCAAAACCAAATCACTGTGGATTTCTTTAAATGGATGGTCTTTCGAGTAACACACCGTTTTATGTTCTATTGGACAATAATAGTTGTCAAAATAGCGCAGCAGGTCATTTTTAAACCCAAAGCAAATACCTTTATGTGCATTTGCGTAATGAGACCACATTAAGATGTCATCCCAAACTCGGCTAAGACTCAGTACACCATATTCATTTATTCTATTTTTTATAAAATCATCATGACGAGATATTTCTTCTTCATGCCCAGCATATCCTAATTCATTTAGTTCAATAATAAAGTCGCTTGGGAGTAACTGACCATCAAAAGGATCATTGAATTGATTCGTAGTTGGAAAGTATAGCTCTCTGTTAATTAGAACTTCTAAGGCATGTTTATCAAGACCTTTATACTTGTATAAGAAATTATTCATAACTCCAAGTATCCTTAGCCATAACAGTGTATTCTACGTCACCTGACACAATATCCAGAAGACGCTTTTCCCTGAGCAATTTAATACCACCCAGTCCTCCTCAGTACCCATCAAACTTAGCACGCAGCCATTCCCTGTCAATTTCACTCACCGGATATTCCGTCACGCGACGCAGTATCCAGAAAAAGTGGTCGCCTACAGGCCGCTAAATTCATAGCATTAC
>JARRJP010000150.1:0-15267 GCA_037389025.1 Reinekea sp.
CCACTGACGTCGTGTCAGTGCACGCATACTAAAAGGAGACTTTTCATTCGGGCTGGTGCAGTGCCAAATTTAAACGAGGTGTTTCCGGACAGACACTATGTAACCTGGATATTGGTAGGACTGGATATTGCCCTAATCCGTGACTTCAGAGTGGATGTAGGGTGTGAGAGCTTGATTTCTATTTGTTTTTCAAAAATTGCAGGTGCACCCGTAGGTTCCCCCCAATTTTTGGGAAGCAAAGAGGAATCCATGGCTTGCTCACTGCGCCGCTATGAAGTCATGGATTCAGGTATTTGAGAAACGGTACTAGTTCCGTATCCTGAATAAAACCTGTATTAAGAAAGCACCTCCAGAAGTCCACGACACATAATGTCCATTCTGAGACTGTGCCAAGTCCATCCTTTCGGCGAATATTTTCAAGATTTTAAAAATTGAAGCAGCGATTTACAGATTACTTTGCATTTACTGCTTCAATATATCGATTGCGTTATCTCACGGCGCTATTGATACATATCAGATTGGGCTTTCCACAGTTCTGAAAAAACCCCAGGTTGGCATTTAAGTATTTCGGGATGATCGTTTTGAACTAATTGACCTGCATTCAGAACCAAGACTCGATCGGCATGTTTCACAGAACCCAGTCTGTGAGTAACCATGAAACACAGCTTATTCTTTGCTAAAGCGCTAAATGAATCATAAAGCTCCGCCTCTGCCTTAGGGTCAATGGCAGATGTTGGCTCATCTAAAACCAATAAACTTCCTTCCGCTGCAAGTCCTCGGGCAATACTAAGCTTTTGCCACTGCCCGCCTGAAAGCTCCAAACCTCCGAAACTCTTGCTTAAGGGTTTATCTGCATCTATTTGCTTTGGAAATCCAGCTCTTTCTAAAGCCATGTTTGCATCTTTAACAGGGGAGCCTAGCGTAACATTTTCTTTGACTGTGAATTGGAACTGAAAATAATCCTGAAAAACAGCCCCGATGCAAGCGCGTAGCGAGTCTACTTTATAGGTCTTTATATTATATCCGTTTATCAATATTTGACCTTCAGAAACATCCCAAAACCTGCATATCAAATGGATTAGTGTTGATTTTCCTGCCCCGTTTTGACCAACTATTGCAAGTGTTTCCTCGTTTCTGGCAAGAAAGGTAATGTTATCAATTACTTAATAGTTTTTATTTCTGTTCATAAAAATAACATTTTTGAACTCGATGGTCTCTATCTTTGAGATGTCTATCTCCCCATCCTGCATTGCCTCCTTAAAATCAATAAAAGAAAAATACTTTTTAAAATAGTCCATAATTTCGATTAAAAGAGAAGAATGGATGATTAGTGTTTCCAACCGACCGTTTAAAAGTAAAATTGACTGAAAAATTATCACTACGGAAGCAGTGGTGAGAGAAGACGAGGAACTATGTAGATATAAAATGTATAATAATGAGCCGGTACCTAAAACTGAAATCAATTGAAATGGAATTGGGTAAGCTAATATCTTCTTTTGAGAAGATTTTAACTTTTCATGTATGACATTAAAAGATGATGTGTATTTTGAGCTGATTAAGTCAAAAGCTTTGAAAAGGTGAACTTCTTTTTGTGCCTCTCGATGGAATGTCAAGTTAGACAGGTATCTCAACATCCGGGAGTGTTGTCCTACATCCATTAGAGCTTGCCAACTGTATTCAGTTACCTTGAAATTTATAATTGCTAAAGGTATCGCAGATACTAGTAGTAAAATCGGTGCCCACCACAAAGCAGAATATAGCATATAAGATATCGAGATTATGGCGATTATTTCTCTGGAAACCATGACAATATTTACTGCGAAATTCGTTGGTCTATGTTGTGATTCTGATGAAAGGACTTCTATTGTATTTTGAACTTCTCCAATATCGTAAGTCTCTAATGATTTAAATGAAGAGCTTTTCTCCATTAAACGAAAAGTAATTTTTCCTGTTAATAGTTGATTAATATTCGCTTGAATGTATTCCACAAGAGGAGTTAAAAGATTAGGAATTAACATACTCAATCCCCAGAGTATTAATAATATCTTTGGAGAGGCAGAAGGCGTTTGATTATCAAATAAAGAGATGAATTGACTTGTAAAGTATATATTTAACGCTGGCATCGTTCCAATTAATATCAGAATGGCTGCCATTGCAATAATATAGCCAGGGCATGAGTAAATGGTTTCTTTTAATGCCCGAAGTAATAACTTTATTTGCATACTTCATATTCCTTGAAAGATACTGGTGAAATAAATATTGAATTATGACTGCTGTTGGCATAAACCTGAACCCGTGACTCCATAGTGGATGCAGGGTATAAGAGCTTGATCCCTATTTATTTTTCAAAAATTGCAGGTGCACCCATAGGTCCACCCCAATTTTTGGGAAGCAAAGAGGAATCAATGGCTTGCGCACTGCGCCGCTATGGAGTCACGGATCAGTAACGTATTTTGGAGAAGATATTTTAATGGGTTTTGTTTCTATTGTAGCGATCGCATTAACTCTTTTATATTGGGGAATTACTGCATTGAAAAAATCTCAAAAGACTCGGGTCGTATGATAACTAGCCAAGTACTGAAATTAACCTGAATCCGTGATTTCAGAGTGGATTCAGGTCAAAAGCAGATTAACCAACTGTTTGGAGCCTGAAACCCACGAATAGCTTTGCTATGCTTGAAAGTTCCTTCCTAAGACAGAGGCATGTATGAACATTTTGATGACAGGCGGAACAGGCTTCATTGGTTCGGCGCTGACGGCGAAATGGTTGAACAGTGGGCATCAAATAACCATTCTCAGTCGGCAGTCTCTTTCTGATAAACCCGGTGTTAACTATGTTTCTTCTCTGTCATCAATCAATGAACAGGAGTCGTTTGATGTTGCGGTAAATCTGGCGGGTTATTCGCTATTTCAGCGCCCTTGGTTTCCCTCTGTCAAACGCACCATTGTCAGTTCCCGTATAGAGACAACCAAATCGCTGTGTCGGTTGAACAGGCGCCTGAAGAAGCCCTTTGGTGTTCTGATTAGCGGTTCTGCTGTTGGTTACTATGGTAACCGCAATCATCATTGGATTACCGAGCAGGACGACAATGCGCTGACTTTCAGTGCGCAAGTATGCAAGCAGTGGGAACATGAGGCTCTTCAGGCTGAGCAGCAGGGCACACGGGTATGTCTGATTCGAACCGGAATCGTGCTGGGTGACGGTGCTGCATTGAAATCCATGAAGACCGCTGCCCGGTTTGGTTTGTTGAATATCATCGGAAGTGGCGAACAGTATTGGCCGTGGATTGATCTGGATGACGTGTTACAGGCAATTGATTTCCTGGTTAAGCATCCGCAACTGACCGGCGCTTTTAATATCTGTTCACCAAACCCAGTCACCAATCGGGAGTTTACCGAGGCGTTGGCAAAAGTGCTGAACAAAAAAATACGATTACCCGCTATGCCTGGTTTTGTTCTGAAGGCCATGACATTGGGCTCTGGTGAACTGTTGCTCGACAGCCAGCGAGTTGCACCAAGCCAGTTGCTCGGTGCTGGGTTTGAGTTCAAATATGAGGATTTACAGGACAGTCTTGCGAAGTATTGCTGATTGTCGGCTGTAAAACCTGATATGAAAAACTCAGGTAACTGAGTGATGAGGCTGATATACACCTGAATCCGTGACTCCATAGCAGCGCAGTGCGCAAGCCATTGATTCCTCTTTGCTTGCCCAAAATTGGGGTGAACCTATGGGTGCACCTGCAATTTTTGAAAAACAAATAGAAATCAAGCTCTTACACCCTGCATCCACTGAAGGAGTCACGGATTCAGGGGTTACAGCAGATTTTCGAGCACTTTGGTGAATTTTCCAGACTAACCCTTACTGCGCCTTAACCAATGGCTGATAGCGCAACTCCGCAAGAATGTCCTGTGCTTTATTCAGCTCAGGCCGGTGATCAAAGGGACCAACCATTACCCGGTGATAAGTGCCTTTTCCTGCAACATTTACTGAGCTGATTTCCGTGTTGGGTAAACCATTCAGAATTAACTGAGCCCGGACCTTGTCAGCATCGGCAACATTGGTAAACGAGGCGACCTGAATTATCCAGCTTTTTGCCTTCGGTGGCGGTTGTTTTGTTGCGCTCGCGCTCTGCTGCTGGGTCTGTGTTTTTGACGTTGAAGGATTGTCACCGGGCAGATCCACTGACACTTCATCGTTCTCCAGCAACTCATAGAACTCAAACGCTTTTTTCGCCGCTTCGGCTTTTGTCTTCAGGTCTTCCAGCGTTTCATGATCCGAACTGCTCGGCTGTGGTGTCGGTTGTGGCTTATCTTGTTTGTCGGATACATGGCTCAGATAAAACAGAAAGCCAACGAAACAGACGGCAACAACACTGGTAAACAGCCATACCCATTGTGGGATGCGGCTGCGCTCCGGTTGTTTCGGTTTGTGTGCGTAATCTTTAGCCATGAACGTTTCCCGTTCGGTTACATTTTTTCAGGTGCTGAAACGCCTAACAGGCCGAGCCCGTTGGCAATCACTTGCGCCACTGCTTTGGACAACACTAGGCGTGCGTTACGGATATTGTCTTCTTCTACCAGCATTTTGTTGCTGTTGTAATAGCTGTGGAACAAACCGGCCAGCTCTTTAAGATAGGTCGCAATATTCGCTGGTTCCAGACTTTGCCCGGCAGCGGCGATAACTTCCGGGTAACGGCGCAATTGAGTCATCAGTTCACGCTCGGCATCAAGATCCAGTGCGCTGAGTGCTTCAAGGCCAGCCTCTGCACTGAAGCTTAGCTTCTGTTCTTCCAGTCTGCTCAACATACCGAATACACGGGCATGAGCATATTGAATGTAGTACACCGGGTTTTCATTGCTTTTTGAGGTGGCCAGATTGATGTCGAAAACAATCTGAGCATCAGCACGACGCGAGACCAGGAAATATCGCGTGGCATCACAACCGGCTTGATCGATCAGGTCGCGCAAGGTCAGGTAATTACCGGCGCGTTTGGATATTTTGACTTCCGCACCATCGCGCATCACGCGAATCATCTGGTACAGCGCATAATCCGGAAAGCCCTCGGGAATGTTCTCTTTCAGTGCCTGCAAACCGGCTCTGACGCGTGTCACCGTGGAGTGATGGTCCGCTCCCTGAACATTAATTACCCGATCAAAACCTCGCTCGAATTTATTTTTGTGATAAGCCACATCTGGTAGGAAATAGGTGTAGCCGCCGTCTTTTTTGCGCATGACGCGGTCTTTGTCGTCACCGAACTCAGTGGTTTTTAGCCACATAGCGCCGTCTTGTTCATAGGTGTAGTTGTTGTCGACCAGTTGCTTGACGGTTTTATCGACCAAACCGTCGCTATAGAGTGATGATTCGAGAAAATAGACATCGAATTGTACCTCAAATGCTTTCAGGTCGAGATCCTGTTCACGGCGCAGATAGGCGACTGCGAACTGGCGAATGGCGTCCAGATTCTCTGGATCTTTGGCGCCGGTCACGTTCTGGTCATCGGCAATGATGGTGTCACCGGCGAGATACGCTTGGGCGACATCGAAAATATATTCGCCGTGATAACCGTCGGCAGGCCAGCTTGAATCTTCCGGGGTCAGACCTTTGGCACGAGCCTGCACGGACAAAGTCAGGTTGTTGATCTGCGCACCGGCATCGTTGTAATAGAATTCACGGCTTGTCTGCCAGCCGTTGGCTTCCATTAGACGGCACAGTGAATCGCCCAGAGCAGCATTACGGCCATGGCCGACGTGCAGTGGCCCGGTTGGGTTGGCCGAGACGAACTCAACCTGCACCTTCTTGCCCTGACCAGACCTGTTATGACCAAAGGTGGTGCCTTGAGCGAGAATGTCCGCGACGATTTCCGCGCTGGATTCACCCGCCAGATAAACATTGATAAAACCGGGACCGGCAATTTCGACCTTGTCGATTACTTTGTTTTCCGGAATCGCTGCAATGATTTTTTCAGCCACTGCACGCGGATTGCTCTGACATGCTTTTGCCAGGGTCATCGCCAGGTTACTTGCCAGATCGCCATGTGCCTTGTCCCGTGTGTTATCGACCATGACGCGAATGGCCTGTTCTTCGGGAATGAAACCTTCGGTTTTCAGTTGGGCGGCGGCGGCTTCGAGCAATTGTGCAATCTGCTGCTTCATTGATTGAGAATCTCCAGAGAGGAATAGTTGACTATGGACCTGAATCCGTGACTCCATCGCGGCGCTGTGCGCAAGCCATTGATTCCTCTTTGCTTCCCAAAAATTGGGGTGAACCTATGGGTGCACCGGCAATTTTTGAAAAACAAATAGAAATCAGGCTCTTACACCCTGCATCCACTGAAGGAGTCACGGATTCAGGTATGGATTTATTGGAAACCGGTATTATCCATATTTTGGGGGCACCCGCATTATTTACGGATAAATCAGCTCGCCCGGAAATTTCACCCGAGGCCATAATCCTGAATCCACTATGGAGTCACGGATTCAGGGATTATTCAAGCCAGATCCGCCGGATCAATATCTATATGCCAGCTAACCTGATTCGCCTGCCGAGGATAATGCTGATGCAGCGGTATCAGAGCTTCATGCAGTTGGCTGCGTTTCGCCGCCTGGACAATCATCATATAGCGATGCTTGCCTGCCCGGCGTGACAGTAACGCCGGAATCGGCCCCAGCACTCGAACCTTTTGGGTGTTGACCAGATATTGCGCCATAACCTGAAGCTGCTTTTCCGCGCGATCAGCAAAGGCACTGTCACAACGGATAACGGCGACAAAACCGAAAGGGGGCAGGCCGGTTTTACGCCGCTCTGACAGCATTTGGTTGGCGAACGCTCGGTAATCGTGATTCAGCAGCGGCTGGAACAGCGGGTTGTCTGGGTAGTGTGTCTGAATCAGCACTTCACCTTTACGCTTACCGCGGCCGGA
Source organism: Reinekea sp. (assembly GCA_037389025.1). Taxonomy (GTDB): domain Bacteria; phylum Pseudomonadota; class Gammaproteobacteria; order Pseudomonadales; family Natronospirillaceae; genus Reinekea. Next base: position 6,921 of record JARRJP010000150.1, read on the forward strand.
ACGGCCGGACACCTGAATCAGTTGCTGGCCCATGCGTTCTTTGGCGCGCAGGTCGGCGCTGAATAAACCGGCATCAATATCGATAATGCCGACCAGAGTGACGCGGTCAAAGTGATGGCCCTTGGCAAGCATCTGGGTGCCGACAATAATCGCCGCACCATCCTGTTCGGGATTCTTCAGCACGTTCGGTTCCTGAACCCATGGCTGTCAGTGTCTGACTGTGGCAGTTAGGACACTGGTGTTTAACCGCTTCGCGATGTCCGCAGTGATGGCAGATGTTGGCGTTTTGGCTGCGGTGGTAGGTCAGGTGCGCGTCGCAGAAGACGCAGTCAGCAATCCAGCCGCAACTTTGGCAGAACCAGGAGGGGGCATAACCGCGCCGGTTTAAAAACAGTAAAACCTGATTGCCGTTCTGTAGGTGTTCCCGAGTCCGGTGCAGCAATCGTTCGGACAGACCGTGTTGCTGAGTCTGTTTGCGCATATCGATGCATTCGATATTGGGCAATGACTGCCCCTGCGCCCTTGATGTCAGCAACAGATGGCCGAAACGGCCGGAAATGGCATTGTTCAATGTTTCCAGTGACGGTGTTGCCGAACCGAGAATTATCGGGATCTGTAGATTTTGGGCGCGCTTGAGGGCGACATCCCGAGCCTGGTAGCGCAAGGTATCTTGCTGTTTGAAAGAAATGTCGTGTTCTTCATCAATAACGATCAGCCCCAGATTGTCCAGTGGTGTCAGGATCGCAGAGCGAGTGCCAATCACTATTGCCGCCTGACCCAGAGTTGCCGTGAGCCAGGCTTCAGTGCGTTGTTTATCACTTAGATCCGAATGCAGCACGACGATAGTGTCAGCAAAGCGGCGCTGGAAACGGCTGACTGTTTGTGGCGTCAGACCAATTTCAGGCACCAATACCAAAGCACGTTTACCTCGTTTAAGGCAGTGCTCAATGGCCTGTAAATACACTTCGGTTTTGCCGCTGCCGGTAATTCCTTCAAGCAGAAAAGGATGGAAGCCCTCTCGACTGACCTGCTCAAGCGCAGCCTGTTGTTCCAGGTTCAGCTCAAGTGCCTGTTCGAGCTTTTTTCCGCTCGGTAAGACGGGTTCCTTATTGGAGACCAGTGTCAGGCTGAGCAGACCTTTTTTTCCAACGCCTGTATCGTTGCACGGCTGTGCCCTTTTTCTTTCAAGCCGCTGAGTGGACAGGGCGATTGTGTCTGTAGTTGTATCAGTAACGCTTGTTGCTTATGGGCGCGTTGTAACTGATCGTGACTGATGGCTTCTCCGGCAACAGTCAGTGTCACCATTTCGGTTGCTGGCAGTTCGGCTGGTTGTTCCTTGCGTAGTGCGGCTGGCAAAGCCAGCATAAATGCACTGCTGAATTCGTGCAGATAATAGCGGCTCATCCAGGTCGACAGTTGCAGGATATCTTCTGGTAATAGAGGTCGACTGTCCAAAACCGTTTCAATTGGCTTGAGTTTGCCGGGCTCAACATTGGCCTGCTCCGAATGGCCGGTGACAATACCGACAACCTTGCGTGAGCCTAGCGGCACCTTGACCCGAATGCCGGGCGAAACAGGTCTGTCGTGGCAATAGGTCAGCGCACTTTGAAAGGGGCCGGGCACGGCAACCTGTATATAGTAGAGATCAGCGGGTATCAGGCTTGTCAATTGGTTGGACTCTGGTATTATTCGCCTCCCTATTTTTGGGGGCGGAAAAAGCACTATTCTGCCTTCAAAGTGAATGTTCCGTCAAAGCGCGGTGCCTGGCATGAGATCAGGTAGCGGCGCACAGTGAGGCTTAATATGCAAACTGATATCCATCCAAACTATGATGAACTGACTGCAACCTGCTCTTGTGGCAACGTTGTAAAAACCCGCTCAACTCGTTCAGGTACTATGCACCTTGACGTATGTTCTGCCTGTCACCCATTCTACACTGGTAAGCAGAAAATGGTTGATGCCGGTGGTCGAATCGACAAATTCAACACTCGTTTTGGCGGTCGTTCAATCAAGAAGTAAGCTTGAACCGAATACCCGAAAGCCCGGACTTGTCCGGGTTTTTTTATGTCTGCGATAAACTCGGTTAAGAATTGCGCTATATAAGCATTCGCGAAAGAGCGTGCGGACCAAGTGATTGCACAGGCAATGGACAAAAACCGAGCATGGAAAGCTTGCTGACACAAGATCGTTAGCGACATTTCCAGCTTTAAGGCCTGTACAACACCCTCCCCCTTATCCGTGATGCCTCCTACATTTTCAAACACAGATCGAGCAAACCTTTTTACTGAAGCACCGTACTTCGTTTTCAATTCCATCTTGATCAAAATGAATCATAAAGGAAGCACTAATGAGTGACAATGACCCGTCGACGCGTTACTTCAGAAATCAACTGGAAGCCGAGCGTGATTCGCCTATCCAGCCCTCCCCCACCCCACGCTTTCACGCCAGCAAAGACAAAATTAACACTCTACACAGCAGCATTAAAAACCAGGTCAGCGGTCGTATTTCCGATTGGTCAGGGCTCAATGCCGAGCAGGCCAAAGCACTCCATTCCGATGCCGGGATTCAATTCTTCTGCCGCGATGGCAAGGACTATCGCAAAGTCAATTAGGTTGGCGCGGGCTATGGCGACTGGGCTATGGTAACTGGCTAACACCGATGACCGCCTGGCCTACCCGCACCCTGACGAAGGACTGGAAGACTACGCCATCAGCCTCTCGCCACTGGTCGGACGCATCAATTACATCGACACCATCGTCTTTTCACATGATGTCTTGAATGCTTTTTATGGTGCTGCTTAGGTTCATGGTGCTATCTCTTAAGAAAGTCGTTTTGCCACAGCCAGCTCATTGGGACTGCGATGCAGTGTTCGGTTTTAAGGGGTAAGGCGTTATTGCCGCAATACAACAACACACCGCCTTTGAAGTTTTTACCCGCCTGGGCGGACAGGCGTTTTAAACCTTCGCCATCTTTGGGTTGAATGCTGGCGGCCTTTTTCACTTCGATGCCGTAGACATCGCGGCCATGTTCAATAATCAGGTCGACTTCAACTTGGTCTTTATCGCGGTAATGGCTGAGCCGGACAAGCTCTTCTAGCCATTCGGCTTGGGTACGAATTTGCTGAATGACAAAGCTTTCGAGTACCGGCCCAAAGTCGGTAGAAAAGCTGTGCCATTCACTCGGTTTCAGGTTATTCATAAAGGCCGCTAAGCCGCTATCTACCAGATGCAGTTTGGGCGCTTTTACCAGCCGCTTGGATTGATTGTTGTGCCAAGCCGGTAACCGATAAGCTAAAAACAAGTGCTCCAGAATACTGATGTACTTTTCGGCTGTTTCGCGACGCATTTTAAGGTCGGTTGCGATGCTGCTGATGTTCAGTAAGTTACCTGTACGTAGGGCCAGCAATTCGGCCAAGCGCAGCAGTTCGTCTTCGTCACGAATATTGGCAATGTCTTTGACATCGTTTTGAATGATGGTTTGCAGGTATTGGCGGTACCATTGCCGCGCACGATTGGCCGAACGCGTTAAGGGTTCTGGGTAGCCGCCCTGGCACACTCGCTCGGCAATACCGGGAAGTTCCTGCTGGGTTTGGCTAATGCTGGGTTTGAGTTTGCCGTTGAACAGCGCTTCTAAAAAAGCGGGGTTGCTTTGATCTTTTTCCAGCTCGGTCAAAGGGTGCAAGTGCAAGATTTCAACTCGACCTGCGAGCGATTCTTTCACCTTTGGCAGTAGCAGTAAGTTGGCGGAGCCGGTCAGTAAGAACCGACCAGGTTTGCGGTTTCGGTCTACTTCGGCTTTGATCGCTAAAATCAGCTCTGGTGCTCTTTGTATTTCATCCAGCGTGACTTGCTCGGGCAAGCTTTGAATAAAACCGGTTGGGTCTTGCTGGGCGGCATTGAGAATGGCGTGATCGTCAAAGGTCAGGTAGTGCCGCTTGGGCGCTACTTGCTGACACAGTGTCGATTTACCCACTTGGCGCGGGCCTAACACGCACACGACGGGCGTATCAGCCAATGACTCCTGTAATTTGGGTTGTATTTGGCGGGGCAACAATGATGACATAGGTTTCTGTCTCGTCCATTTGTCGGTTATTATGTCGGCTAAATGCTGGCTTTACCAGCGTCTATTTGTCTATTTAATGACTGACCAATTGCCTATTTATCACACAACCTAGCTTGCATCACCGATTTTACGGGCTAAAAACGCAACGCTCACGTACCTCATTGCGAACCGACAAAACGGGAGCCTCGTTTCCAGAAAGCAAGCCTATCGAGATCTGAAGGAAATGACAGATCTTCCAAAGTTCAAATTGAAAGATGCCATTCAACAAGCATTCTCACTTGTAGGTTAGATTTCTAGTTCAGTCCCAAGCTCATCAAAGAGGATACTGGCCGACTAGACCAGTATCTCCTATAACAAAAAGGCAGTTACTACTTGGCGTTTCCACGACCACCAACGGATGGATTGCCTGTGGTGCTTGGCCAATCACCGCCTGGAGCTGGATGTGTGGAAGGGCCACGACCACCCGATCCTTTGCCACCGCTACCACCTGAACTTGATTTACCCATTATTTTTCTCCTGTTGGTTACTGCTCTTTAGTGAGTACGGGCAAAGGTAACCAACTACTGCATTTAGTACCGCAACGCCGACCGAGAAAAAATTCAGAATTTTACACTAGTCAATATAGTCCCAATGATCGGAATTCGTATAAACTTTTAAACCATCCCTGATCCGAGCTAACTCCTTGACCTGCTCCTCAATAGAGTGATTAAAACCGAAACGACCATCGATAGACCAATGACCAAAGCCCTGATCAAAAGTTATTTCAGCTTTTTCACCGGATTCAAATTCGATGTTCATGACTCGAAAATGAGGTAGCTCATGAGGATTATAGTGAAGGTTAAAATCTACTTGCCCTTTCGATACTAATTGAATCCATAGTTGAGCAACTTGCTCAAAGTCCTGCTCCCACCGCCAATTATTGCGGAGTTGTGATGGAGACCACTTAGTTTCTTTATCTACATAGTGCGTAGATACGCTGATCTTAGTTTCTGGGCTACTTACCAATTCACCTAAGAACTCTGCGAGCATCAAAACGACTTCAGGGCTCTTAAGGTATCGATCTGAATAAGAAATGTCCCTAACAGCTTGCGTTTCAAGCAATGCTTTAAGAGCAGAAGAATGTTGACATAATTCCTTGACCAATCGCGAACCAAAACCAGTCAATTTACCATTAAGTTCTCGATGTGGTGCCAACTTAACGTTTTTTTCCAAAGCGACAACTGGCTCGAAAGAGATAGGTTTACCTACTATTTCATCTTCACTATGTGATACAACGACAGGCTCACTAGTTTCTAACCAGTTTTGGCCTAAAACTCGACAATCATCTAGCTGTACAGCGGCTGTTTTCCAACCAGCTTTTGTTTTCGCTTGGAATACTGCATAGCCGTTATACTGGCCCTGTGAATGTTTTACTCCGATTCGCTCTAATCGATTCAAGTATTCTTTCACCTCATCACTGAAATCTGTTTTAGGTAAAAAGAATTCAATCCCTATGTCTCGCTCTAAGAAGCTAAAGAGCCAGGGTTTCATAACCGAAAGCGATAAATCCCAAGATTCAATATCCTCAGAAATGACAAACTTAATTTGAGAAACCCCTTGATTTAACCATTCAGTCAATTGAGCACGAAGCGGACGAGAACAGTATTCCGCACCACTAACAAGACCTACAAGATTCTCGTCCAACCTAATCAATTGCGCGAAGTCACGGCCCAACCAATCTAGAGCTGCATGTCGATCGAGCTTATCGACGTCATGTCTACTATCTACTTCCAATAAGCACTTAGAACAAGCGTCCTTACAACCACTAGAACAACTAAGTTCATCAACCATATTCTTTAACACTGCTTCAACATGTGAAGGTGCCGAAGTTGCAAAGCCAGCTCCACCACTAACAGCATCAAAGAGCTGAAGCACCAAGACATCCTTACTTCCCTCAACGATGGCAGGCCGAACACTATAATTAACCTCGTTTTTTGATATGCCAAGCTGTTTTGTTAATGCTGCTCTCAAAGCAACAACAAGGGTGGTCGCGATAACCCTTCCTGGTTCATCGTCAGGAATATGTTCGCCTGTTGAAGGGTTTATTAGAGCAACTTCAAATACATCTGTTGTAGTGTGCGCACCCAAATGAATCCCAGGCATTATTTTTGCGTTTCCTGAGCAGTTTAGGACTTTATTGTCCTCACCTTTATCAAACTTAGTGGGCCTTGGTGGTTTGTGAACACCACTAGGACTGAGTGCCATTGGAAATTCATTTATTGGAGTCATTGACTCAGCTTTGCCACAAGCCAAGCAAATAGCATAACCATTACCGTTATGCCCGGAACTATGGTAAAAAACTGAACCGTTAGGGTCTGCATTCATCATACCCATGCCACGGTAAGGCAGTGCCATAGGAGTTGTGCTTGCGCTAACCCAGGCAGGCTGGACTGGCACAAATGTCTGATTCAAAAAATTATTGGTAGGTTCTTCATAAAAATCGACTGCGAACCCTGAAGGTTGCAGTACGCGTTTCTGACAAACAATATCCCCAGTTGATGAAGGTATACTCGGTGGAATTCTTTTACCGCATTCCTCATTTGTACAGAACAGATCAGCTTGATTCTTATTGGCCGCATTCTCCTCATAACCAGTCTGACCACAGTGAGGACAACGCCAGGCTAGATCAAACTTCTGAGAATCTTTGGCGCCACTTACGATTGAATTTAGTGAAATACCAGCGACCCTATGAACTCGACCATCGAGCGCAACTTCATTCCCAGGCGCATACTCTCGTATTGCCATTGCTAAGTTTCGTGAAGGCATACCTCTATTTCGAGAGATATTATCTTCGCGAGTACTGGATTCCTTCTCTTTCTCTTTTCGCCTTTTGTAATCAATTAAGTTTTCTATATCCAAGCTTACAACATCTGTTGGAAAACCATATCCAGGTAAAAACCCTCGAGTTGCGAGGTCTCTAAGTAGATATTCACTGCATAGACGATTCTTTTCACTTTCCAGCTTAAAGGCATAGGGAGACTCCTTCTCAGCAGTACTTAGTTGCGCGTCAATGTACTCGTACTCGTTAATCCATCTACTTTGAATCTCCTCAAGCTTGTGCGTAGCTGATTTGATCAATGAATTTACAGATGCACTATTCAACGCAGTGCCCGAAATAATTGCCTTAATTCCACTTTGATACTTCGTTGGCAAAAGCTGAATCCAATTCTTAAATTCATTAGCGAAAGAATCGCGACCACCCTCAGGTAAGAAAAACCAAATGAGTTGAAGATTTGTCCGATCACTCTTTGTTTCTCCAACTTGCGTTGTAAGAAATGCCCCAAGTAGGTATGAATTAACGTGCCTCTGAACGAGCCTCGCGGAACTGAACTCAACATGAGGTGCTGGAATTCTCGTTACAAAAGGCCAAGTTGGCTCATTAAATACACCCAAATCATGAGGGTTTGATTTACAAATCGTGTAACTCAGGGCTCGAGCTTCTTTAGAACGACCTGCTCGACCTGCACGCTGAAGGAAGTTTGCAGGATGGGGCGGAACGTTGTTCATAACAACTGCAGATATACCACCAATATCAACACCCATTTCCATTGTGGTAGAACAATTTAATACATTCATTCGACCGAGTTTAAATTGTTTTTCATAGCCTTGAAGTTTGTCAGATCCCTGCTGAGCAGAGTGCTCAGCAGTTGTGTAATAGAAACCACCTTCGATTGCCCTGTCATTTATATCTGTCCACAAGTTTCTTTCACGTAGCTCTTGAACAACATGATTTTCGGAAGTTAGCTTTCTTTTAGTCTCAATTGCGGTAAGTGGATCTTCACCTTCCGATTTTAGGTTCCAAACATCCGGCAATTCTACCTTCTTACATTGCAAGTTTACTTTTGCTATTTTCCTGGGCAGATAAGGAGTTAGCCCCTTAAAGGTTCGATTAATTATTTTATTGGTGATCGGGCAAACGTAACCTGAAGTCAATAACGAAAAGCCAATATTGCTAAGACTCAAACTGTACTGGCTAGTTTCTGAATCTGCTGTTAATAGCTTGTTTGTTGAAGAGACTAAAACTCCCCAAGCTTCGCGAAGCCAAGAATTAACTATATCTTCTCCTGTAGACGATTCAGGATTAACTGCGGTTGCTTCAATTAGCATACGTACAAGTCGTTGCTGCACGCTCTGGCCCTTTTTAAATAGCCTCGTCAGTAAAATCTGTGGGCGGTTTCCGGTACAGGTAATCGCCCCAGTGCATGGTATAGCGCGATTTCATGGCACCTGAATGTCCGAAAACCAT
>JARRJP010000151.1:0-4610 GCA_037389025.1 Reinekea sp.
CATTCGAGTGGTAAGGGTCGTGCCCCCCACCAGAGTAACCTGCATTAGGGCAGTGAGGATGGTGTCCCCCGCCGGAGTAACCTCCATTCGAGTGGTAATCATAGTGGCCTGATGATGCATCCGGTGTGTTATGATAACTACCCGATGGCTGATGATCATCCTGTTGATAATAGGCATTTGATGAATATGGGTGATCATTGAAGATATTTAATAAATTGTTAAGCATGTTGTACTTCTCTATCTATATCTAAAATGCTTCCTCATCGTAAATAACCAAGTTCCCTGATTGAAAATGATTGTGAGACAATGGATGAATAGTTATTTTTTTCAGTCAAATCAATTATTTTAGGGATTAATGCTATATTTTTAATGCCCACAGTGTGCTTGGTTTGGTCGATAGAGGAAACGTGGCTAAGTATTGAATTTATACCAACATCTGTTATTGCTTATTAATTTTTGTGGGTTGAAAGGCTAAAGAATTGCGCTAGAAATTTAGTCAGTAGAATTGGAGCTGACTAATTCTGGCTTGGTTCTCACGCTTCATAGGCAATCTCTCAAAAACTTTGATTGGCAGTGGTTATGTCCGGGAAGGAATTCTTATAACAATATACCTATGAAGGAAATACTGTTAAACGCCATCCAGACTTTACCTGAGTGATGAGATAGCTCTTTGAAGTTCCCATTATTTTTAGATGTATTTTTTGTGGATGAATGAAATGCTGCTGATGAGTCCCAAATCCAGGCAAACTTTTGAAATAGCTAATGTAGTGTCCTAAATAAAACCTATATTAAGATGACCCGCCGGTTAAAAGTTACGGCATAAGTATTATTCGTAAAAACCACATACAACTCAGACAGGCACTCTAGAAAAGTACTGACAATCCAAAGTGATCAGTGATTTATAAACCTCTCAACTGTGTGGTGGAATGGACGCTTACGTTTCGTGATCCTTTCCGGTGAGAAAGGCCCGCCGGACACAGCGGGAAACACGGTGATAATAAGGTGTTGCGTCTAATGAGACCTGCTCGCTCCCTGGCTTGGGCATGAGTCGGATCCCTGATTGATATTAATACTGTATATCCAGCCAGTTTTTGATGAGTGAGTCAACTCTTAGAGTGTTTGTCCGAACTCTTCCCGCATGCCGTAAATCTGCAACTTTCTAAATTAATGCTACTGTTAACGGTGTTTTTAAATTAAGGCTATTGCTTAACGTTGTTGAGTCGATGCCTGTATAGCTTGGGAGAATCGCGTAGAGGGGGTTTAAATTCTGTTTCAGACAAATAATAGCCGGATGCTCAGAACAGAAAAATAACCAGTCGCATGATGATGTTCCTCTCAGTTGGCGAAGTATCTATTCAATGCAATGTGCTTTAACGTAGATATTGACTATCTGTACATCTTTTTGGTTGAGAATAAAAAATCTGAGGGCAAATAAATGGAGCGAGAATACACGATTTCTACTTACCTGAGATCCAGGTTGGAGGAAGTAGGGTTGGAGAAAATATTTTTACCGGAGCACAGTGAAAATGTTCAATTCCTGAAATATTTACTCAATAGTAAACAATCTCCAATAAATTTTTATACCAATATTAATGAAGTTCGCAGGAATTTTACTGCAGATATTTATCCTGGAGAGAACAGAGTTTTTGCTATTTTTTTAGAGGATAATGCTACTGATATGTTGGATTTTGTTGCTGGGGCATATACTGATCAGTTAACTTTTTTATTGATAAACTGCAAAAAGGCAATAAATAAAAGTTCCTCTGAATGCAATGCGGAAGGCCATTCCAAATCCAGGAGTCAAATCACACATCGAGCATCTGAAATATCCGAGTTTTCACCTATCACTGCCGCTGCAGAGTTTATTTCGGATTCTGACTGTGATTGTGCGGTTCAAAAAATTGACTCCTTGTTGATGGCTTTGTTGCAGAGTCATGAACCAGTGTACTTGCAAATTGAAGAAAATATGCTAGCAGAGCGTTGCGAAGCGCCACGCAAGCAACTGCCATTTGATTATCAAGTCAGTCGTCGTGTTATGCTCTCCTGTGAGAGGTTGTCATATGATCTGGCGCAGACGCCGTCTCTCTCGGAACTGGCTCGAAGCGTAGGAACCAATCGAAATACCTTGACTCAGGAGTTCCATAAAGCTTTTGACCTAAGCCCATTCGCCTGGTTGCGTGAGCAGCGTCTGCAAAAGGCAAAAGCGCTAGTGGTCGAAACTGACAGGCCCATCTGTCGTATTGGGGAAGTTGTCGGTTATTCGGATTCTAACCATTTCTCTACCAGCTTTAGAAAACGATTTGGCGTTTCTCCTCGCGCCCTTCGAAAAAGCGCCCAGAAAGCTAAAAATTCAATCACCCGAATAAAACATAATATGACGCAAACAAAGAATTATCTGCATCAAACAAAGGTTTCGTTTTTAGAAGGTTGCTAATCTGATTGTGCGGTTGCTAATAACCGCATTACTGATACCTGAACCTGTGACTTCTTCAGTGTATGCCGGGTGTAAGAGTTTAATTTCTATTTGTTTTTAAAAAAATTCAGGTATACGAACCCATAGTTTCATTGAAATTTTTTGGAAGCAAAGAGGAATCAATGGCTTGCGCACTGCGCCGTTATGAAATCACAGATTCAGGTGATATCTAAATTACTTCTTAAGAGATTTAAAGGAGCGAACCCATGTCTGAATTTTCAGGACAAGAAGGCTATACAATTGAAATCCCTGGTGGCGTTGTTGTGAGCTGGTCTATCGTATCCCAGTCAGCTGGTGCACAGAGTCTTAAGGTCTTGGACCCGACCAATGATACGATTGTTGATACTGCAGTAAAGTCCAGAGATTTGAGTAACACCAGCTCAGGGTCTTTTTTTGTTAGTGGCAGTAACAGCGAGATATACAACTATGTAGTAGTAATGTCTTCTGATCATACCGTTAAAGTGGATGAAGCCGTCATCAATGCAGGCACTCAAGTTATAACCAAAACCTATCTGTTTGCTGGTGAAGATGGTTCAGACAATGACTATAACGATGCCTTTGTTACCCTGACTTGGTATTCAAAATCCGGTTAAGGGCAGAATGTTGCGCCCGAAGCCCGGGCGCTTTTTTCTTTTATCGGGTAAGTGATTATTTTGGATTAGGGATAAGATGCTTTGATTGCGAATTTTCAGACCTATATGAACACTCTTGATTCAACTAATTTTCGATGAGTGAGTCAACTCTTAGCGTGCCTGTCCTAAAATGTTGCTAGACAGGTATCATGTCGTAGAAGTGCCTGTCTGAATAATGTCTCCTGTCTGAATAATGTCTTATGTTCATCCGACAATGCTGTTGACCGATCGTCAGATGAACTTTGTTACCCGGCTTCTGTTTCAGCGGATTGATGTTTATTTTAGTTTCAGAGCCTTAGTTAACTTTTTGTACCACTTTTTACTGGTATGTCGGTGATGTGAGAGATCTTCATATGGGAGCTCTTCAAGTGAGAGCTCTTTAAGTGAGAGATTTTCAAATGAAAGATCGTCTCTGATCGGTGAATGGTCTTCTCTGGCCGGTGAATGGTCAGGACTTGAATCTGCCTGACATGGTGAGGCATGCTCTTTGCTTTTTCGGATGATGAGTTCATTCGGAGCATTAGAACCACCAGAAGCCTCGACTCTACGGTAGTAATCAGCCATTGTTATATATAAATGTTTCTGCTCTGGCGGGCTTATCATTTCCAGCGCCTTTTTTGATATATTGTTGAGTTGATGAAATTCCATTCCCATTCTTTCGGCGAATTTATTCTCACTCCAGGTTGCATGTCCCTCTTTGTCTTCCGATGGAGCATCCGGTGCATATTTATTTTGCCAAGCGTGGGTGAGTTCATGGCTTAAAGTAATGGTCATTGATCTCTTTTTGTCAGTAAAACTGAGAGGATAATTTTTAAACTTATTTACATCGAATATAATGCTATCCTCACTGGGACGATAGACTGCTGCCCACGAACGACCCACACCTTCTGTGTCAGATAAAGTAACCTTAGGTGTATTAAAATCGCCGGGTAATATGTTTTTGAGCTCTTCTTTTACACTATCTATTACACCTACGATGTCTAGGTTATTGATAGAGTTGATAATTTTTGCTTTGTTTCCTTCTTCCGCACGACTCGACCCTGCCGAGTGGAAAGAATTTCTGACTTCATTTGATGAGAAGTAAGGATGGTGTCCCCCGCCAGAGTAACCTCCATTCGAGTGGTAAGGATGGTGTTCCCCGCCAGAATAGCCTCCATTCGAGAGGTAAGGATCGTACCCCCCACCAGAATAGCCACCATTCGAGTGGTAAGGGTCATGCCCGCCACCAGAATAGCCACCATTCGAGTGGTAAGGATCGTGCCCCCCACCAGAATAGCCACCATTCGAGTGGTAAGGGTCGTGCCCCCCACCAGAATAGCCAGCATTCGAGTGGTAAGGATCGTGCCCCCCACCAGAATAGCCACCATTCGAGTGGTAAGGATCGTGCCCCCCACCATAATAGCCAGCATTCGAGTGGTAAGGGTCGTGCCCCCCACCAGAGTAACCTGCATTAGGGCAGTGAGGATGGTGTCCCCCGCCGGAGTAACCTCCATTCGAGTGGTAAT
>JARRJP010000152.1:0-8813 GCA_037389025.1 Reinekea sp.
GTTTTGCGCCAGATACTCGAAGTAGGAGCCCAGTGCGGTAATTCCGCACGCTGGGATCTGTGCAGGGGGTGCCGAGTGATCGGCATTCCTACTGCGACCTGTTTATCTGAGTTTGTTTTGAACAATAAGCAGTTTTCAACGCACGGGTAGTTGTGCCGAAAGCCGGTTATGGAAGGGGAGAGAAGAATGGGTTTCTAAATCTTCAGAGATTGCGGCTGAATGAATATTCAACCGCAGCCTTGATTATGAAAAGATGGTGCGGAATAGGAAAAAGAAGATAATTGACAGTATTGCCCCTGCCGGTAATGTCACCAGCCAGCTCGATACAATGCTACCAATAACTCGTAAGTTGAGTGCAGATATTCCTCTAGCAAGCCCTACACCTAAGACAGCTCCTACGAGCGTGTGTGTAGTGGACACAGGTAAGCCGGTTCCAGATGCAATGACAACCGTCGTGGCGGCAGCGAGTTCTGCAGCGAAACCGCGACTAGGTGTTAATTCAGTAATTTTCCTTCCAATTGTACCCATCACCTTATAACCCAATGTAGCCAGACCCACGACTATCCCTCCGCCGCCCAGCAATAATACCCATCCGGGCAATGCACTTTTGGCCAGTATTTCCCCTTGATTGGATATGGTACTGACGACCGCTGCAAGAGGTCCAATGGCGTTTGCGACATCATTGGAGCCATGCGCAAAAGCCATGGCACAAGCAGTAAATACCATTAAGGCTGCAAATATCTTTTCCACCGATGCGAAACGAAACTTATGGTCTGCTTTACTGTCGATATGAATTCTTGATAGAACGATTGCACCTAGAGTAAGTACGACCAAACCGATAGCGATTGAGTAGCCTGCTGCCTGTGCGAAGGTAAAGGACAGGCCGATATGTTTTAAACCTTTGAGTAAGGTCACCATGGCTATCATGAACCCGACCAGAAACATATAGATCGGCACATATCGCTTGGCGCTGAGAAATGGGTCTTCTGTATTAAGAATGAAACGAGAAACACTACGAAAGATAAAGAATGCCAACACGCCTGATAATATAGGCGAGACAACCCAGCTCATTACTATGGAAAGAACCTTCCCCCATTTAACAGCATCGACTCCAACGCCAACTGCAGCAAACCCCACAATAGCGCCAACGATGGAGTGTGTTGTTGATACTGGCCAGCCGCGCCAGGATGCAATTGCCAGCCAAATACCTGCAGCTAGCAATGCTGACATCATGCCGTATACCAGTAGGTCTGGGTGTTGGGCGAAAACGGTCGGATCAACAATACCTTTGCGAATTGTGCCTGTAACCTCCCCACCAGCTAGATAGGCACCGGCAAATTCAAAGATCATAGCAATTAAAATTGCTTGTTTTACTGTGAGTGCTTTAGAGCCGACAGATGTTCCCATGGCATTGGCAACATCATTAGCACCTACACCCCAGGCCATAATAAAACCAAATATACAGGTTAGGATGATGAGCAGGTGCCCATATTCATTGATAACAGACATAATATATCCTCAGACGAGCTTACTTCAGAGCTGGCTTTTTCTATCGGGCAATAATGATCTGCAGACGTGACCCAACACGTTGAGCAATGTCCGCAAGGTCGCCTATCTGTTCAATGACTCGATAAATAAACATCATCTCTAGCGGCGGATATTGAGTTTCTATGTCCCGTATAGCGCGACGCATCTGAATTTCAAATTCATCCGTTTTGTGTTCTTGGTCATCCAACTTATTCAGTAGCGTGCTTACATAGTCAATCTCTTTACTGCCAAAGCCTGTTTCGTATAACTCATCAAGTTCAGCAAGCACATCTTTTGCTCGCTGTGAAGTGTTTACGGCAGCTTTAAGATATTTCAACATGAGCGGTTGGACTTCTTTTGGAACAATCATTTCCCGGCCCATCATGGTTCCGGATATGTCTTTGGCCCGATTGGCAACTTTATCCTGCATGGTCAGAACTTCAAGCAAGTCAGTTCGAGGGACCGGCATAAATAAACTATTGGGTAGATGAGTACGAATATCCTTTTTCAAGGCGTCGGCTTCGGTCTCAAGTCTGACAATTTCGCTGCGAAACTCTTCTGCTGCCTTGTAGTCTCCATCCATTGCAACTTTAAAGAACGGGATCAAAACTTCCGCACAGGCATGTGCTTTGTTGATGTGCTCCTGCATGGGTTTGACTGGCGATCGGCCAAACAACTGTGAGAGTGGGCTGGATAACGGCATAAGTTCCACCTTAATGAACATAATGGCGCGCATTATAGGGTTCTGTTTTTATATTAAAACTGACTTATTGCAAAAAGACGCGATTCCATTACGAGTCATTTTGATTACAACATGCAAGTTATAACCAGAACGACCATCGTTGACCTGGTCTTGCTAGGTCTTCATGGTAGAACCATCGTCAAGGTTCAGTTTCCGGATTCGCCGATTTTCGTCGATTGCGACATACACAAACTCCGCCTCGGTTACCTTATGGCGCTCTTCACCTTCAGGCGTACGTGACCATACCTCAACCATAATGCGAAGCGATGAACGTCCCATTGCAATGACTCGGGTATAGCAACAGACTACGCAACCGACCTTAATTGGACGGACAAAATTCATGCCGCCAATAGCCATAGTGGTAGTTCGCCCCTTGGCAATTCGTGTCGCAACAATACTGGCGGCGGCATCCATTTGGGTGACAAGCCAGCCCCCTGAAATGTCTCCAATCGGATTAACATCAGCTGGTGTTGCCAGTACTCTTAATTGAAGTTCCCCGCGTGGTTCCGGGTTGGACTCGTCAAGCTTTTTCATTGTGATCAACTCAGCCTTGCTTTCATTAGACTTCAATAGAGTCGGCATTTTACTTGATGTTGTAAAGCGTTGCCGTAGGCCTCTACATAATAAATATGACGTTTGAAATATTTCTGTCATATCTAATTCATATCATTGTCACATTACCAGTCTAAGATGCCGAGCGAGTTAACAAGGTTCAGACCTGAAAATTGGAGGAAATCCTGTGAAAAAGACTGTGTTTGCTGCGTTGTTGGCAACCTCTGCTGTGATGGCAGCTGTTCCTGCACAAGCGCGTGACCAAATTAGCATCGTTGGTTCTTCAACGGTATATCCATTCGCGACTGTTGTGGCAGAACGCTTTGGTCGTGCTTCTGGAAATCCAACCCCAACGATCGAATCAACTGGTTCGGGCGGCGGTCTAAAGCTGTTCTGTGATGGTATCGGTGAGAATACCCCTGATATTACAAACTCTTCATCTTATATTAAAAAGTCTCAATATAATGCCTGTGCCAAAAAAGGCATCGAAATCATCGAAGTGAAAGTGGGTTATGACGGCATTGCTCTTGCCAACAGCAAGCGCGGACCTAAGTTCGATGTCTCGCAAAAAGATCTGTTTTTAGCTCTGGCAGCTAAAGTTCCAGGTGAAAAAGATGGTGAGCTGATTGATAATCCATACCAGACTTGGAAAGACGTCAACAGCAAGCTGCCAGCAGAGAAAATCCGCGTATTAGGCCCACCGCCGACCTCTGGTACTCGTGCAGCCTTTGGTGAGCTGGTTATGGAAAAAGGCTGCTCCAAGTTCGGCTGGATCAAAGCATTGAAAAAGTCAGACAAGAGTAAGTTCGCTGAAGTCTGTACCACTATGCGTGAAGATGGTGCCTTCGTTGAGGCTGGTGAGAACGATAACCTGATCGTGCAGAAACTTGTTAAAGAGCCGACCTCATTCGGTATCTTTGGTTATTCTTATCTGGATCAGAACAGTGATAAGCTGCAAGGTGCTGCATTTGAAGGTGTCGATATCAGCTTTGATTCAATCTCTGATGGATCATATCCTGTTTCCCGTCCGCTGCACTTCTTTATCAAGAAGCAACACATTGGTGTTATTCCAGGAATCATGGATTATGTAAACACATTCTTGAGCGATGCTGCTCAAGGTGAAGATGGATATCTGGCAGAAAAAGGCTTGATTCCATTAGGTGAGTCAGAGCTGAACGCAATGCGCAAGTCAGTGAATGCTCAGACAGTGTTGAAAATGTAAACTAGATAAATGCTGTAAATCAAGGAGCCAGATTTTCTGATCTGGCTCTTTTTTAGTTTCAGAAAACCGTGTTTCAGCGCGGTTTTGTTGCCCGGGAAGTACCTATCCGGGCTGATCGTGAGTTAAGGATGCATCACGACGTTGAGTAACGTTTGAGCGAGCATATGTTGCCCGGTAAAAAGCAGGATAATCTGGATCACCGGATTCACAATGTTGTATTGCTTTGATTTTGTTTGTCAAAGCAAGGTTGAGATAGTTCGGGATGTTCTATATCAGCACGAGGTTAACTTATTCCTGAATCCGTGACTCCAGAGTGGATGCAGAGTGTAAGTGCTTGATTTTTATTTGTTTTTCAAAAATTGCAGATGACCCCATAGGTTCATTGAAATTTTGGGGAAGCAAAGAGGAATCAATGGCTTGCGCACTGCGCCGCTATGGAGTCACGGATTCAGGTTATTATTTAGAGGAGTCAGTATGGCGTCATCGTCCCTGTTTTTTAATAAAACATCTTCACTCATTGCCAAACTATTATGGGCTGATGACGGCAGTATGGGCTGGAATTCCAGCCGCTCTGATACTTTTCATCTGGGTTGCGGCTGAGAACCCGGTAATTCAAGGTGTTGTTTTCAGCTCGTTACCAGATCATTTTCACCAGTTGGACACCTCTAAAGTCAATCTCATGTGGTCGGAGATTTATAATCTGCGTGATGGAATTATCGATCAGCCGTCTGACCCAGCCTTATTCCAGGCAGCCAAGCAGCTGACCTCGCTTGAAACGCGTAGCACGATGCTTAAAACCCTCCTGGTCATAGTACTATCGCTCTTAGCCGGTGTCGCAGGGTGGGTAATGATCAAGCCTGCGCAGAGGGCCCGTAACCAATTCGAAGTTGTTGTGAAAGGGCTGCTGATGGCCAGTTCACTCATCGCGATATTAACTACCGTAGGCATCGTTTTTTCCGTTTTGTTCGAGTCTATTCGTTTTTTTCACGCCATTCCGATTACCGAGTTTGTTTTTGGCACTAAGTGGAGCCCTCAAATAGCTATAAACGATGTTGTTGTTGGATCCTCAGGCGCTTTTGGTGCCATTCCGCTATTTACCGGTACATTGATGATTGCCGGAATTGCCTTGTTTATATCTGTTCCGATTGGTCTGATGACAGCGGTTTACCTGGTTGAATATGCAAACACCACCTTGCGTAACATTGTTAAGCCCTTGCTCGAAGTTTTAGCTGGCATTCCAACGGTTGTTTATGGATTTTTTGCCGCGCTGGTTATGGCACCTGAGCTAAAAGTTTTTCTGATGATGTTATCAACGCGGTGCCAAATTCCTTGCGTGATGGCTCTTATGGTTTGGGTGCAACGAAAAGCGAGACAATTAAACAGGTCGTTTTCCCTGCGGCATTACCCGGAATAGTGGCTGGTGTCCTGTTGGCGGCATCCCGTGCCATTGGCGAAACCATGATCGTGGTGATGGCCGCCGGCCTGGCAGCAAACCTGACCGCTAACCCTCTCGAAGCTGTAACAACTGTTACCGTTCAGGTTGCAACACTTCTGGTTGGTGACCAGGAGTTTGACAGCCCGAAAACACTCGCCGCATTTGCCCTTGGTTTAATGCTGTTCTTCACCACGTTACTGCTAAATATTATTGCACTGGCTGTTGTTAAGAGGTTCCGTGAACAATATGACTGATCAGAATCTGAATGCCATCGAACGATTGGCGCTGGTAAAAAATGATCGTATGCAAGCGAAGTTGCGCTCACGTTATGCAAAGGAAAAGCGGTTCCAGGCTTATGGCATTATTTCAATTGTTATCGGGCTTTCCTTTTTAGTGATGTTATTAAGCAGCATCATCAGTGGAGGATGGTCGACCTTTTATGCGGCTGAAATTCGCCTGACAGTAACCTACGACCTGGACGCCCTGGGTATTGATGATCTGAATGACGAATCCCAACTGGCGTTTGCCAACTGGGGCGCACTGGTAAAAAACTCCCTGAAAGCGCGTTTCCCGGATGTCAGCGGACGCTCCAATCGCCGTCAGCTTTACTCGCTCGTTTCCAGTGTTGCCGAATATGATTTGAAGGATCGGTTAGAGGCCAATCCATCTTTGCTGGGTAAAACCGAAGACATCTGGCTGATGGCGGATGATGAAATCGATGCGCTCATGAAAGGCCATATTGACTCCAGCGTACCCGAAGACGAGCGACGTCTAAGTGACCTGCAGTTGAGTATGGTTGAGAATTTAATCAATACTGGCGAATTAAAGCGAACGTTCAACACTAACTTTTTTACTCAGGGAGATTCACGCGAACCAGAGCAGGCCGGTATTCGTGGGGCTATTATCGGATCGTTCTATACCCTGTTGGTTACCCTGATTCTTTCCTTTCCCATTGGTGTTGCAGCGGCCATTTACCTTGAGGAATTTGCACCTAAAAATCGACTGACCGAAATCATCGAAGTCAACATCAATAACCTTGCCGCCGTACCTTCAATTGTATTTGGCCTTTTGGGATTGGCGGTATTCATTAATCTGTTTCATCTGCCACGTTCGGCTCCGGTTGTAGGTGGTTTAGTGCTGACTTTGATGACATTACCAACCATTATTATTTCTTCACGCTCAGCGATTAAAGCCGTACCTCCGAGTATACGCGAAGCTGCGCTCGGCCTTGGCGCCTCAAAGGTGCAGATGGTTATGCACCATGTTTTGCCGCTTGCTATGCCTGGCATGTTAACTGGCACCATTATCGGTATGGCCCAGGCACTGGGTGAAACCGCCCCTCTATTGATGATTGGTATGGTAGCATTTATTGCAGATGTGCCGACCTCACCTTTGGATCCATCCACAGTGTTGCCGGTGCAAATTTTCCTCTGGTCCGATTTACCAGAACGTGCCTTTGTCGCTAAAACATCCGGAGCCATCATGGTGTTATTAGGCTTCCTGGCCATGATGAATCTGGTGGCCGTTTTTCTGCGCAAAAAATTTGAACGACGCTGGTAATTTCCAGCCAAACTACCAGCCAAGTTAAGAGGTAAATAAAGTGACAGCATTAGCAAACGACTCAATGGAAAGCGTATTTGCTGGTTGGACCAGCACTGTAGGTAAACCAATGTTGGATGCAGAAGGTCGGATGTCTACCCGCAGTGTGGATGTCTTCTATGGCGACAAACAGGCTATTTTTGGTGTTAATCTGGACATTGGAAAAAATGAAGTGCTCGCCATGATCGGCCCGTCAGGCTGCGGCAAGTCCACTTTCTTGCGTACCTTGAACCGTATGAACGACACCATCGATATTTGCCGTGTCAGTGGCAATATCCTGCTTGATGGCGAGAATATTTATGACCGCGAAATGGACGTGGTCAGTTTGCGTGCCCGCGTCGGCATGGTATTTCAGAAACCAAACCCATTTCCAAAATCGATCTATGACAATGTAGCTTACGGCCCTCGAATCCATGGCCTGGTTACACGCCGTGCCGAGCTGGATGAAATAGTCGAAACAGCATTGCGCAAAGCCAGTATCTGGGATGAAGTGAAAGATCGGCTGGATCAGCCAGCAACCGGTTTATCCGGTGGCCAGCAACAGCGTCTGTGTATTGCCCGAACCATCGCGGTTTCTCCAGAAGTGATTTTGATGGATGAACCATGCTCAGCACTGGACCCGATTGCTACCGCGCGTATTGAAGAATTGATTGCCGAGCTGTCAGAAAACTACACCATTGCTATTGTTACGCACAGCATGCAACAGGCGGCCCGTGTGTCGCATCGTACCGCTTATTTCCATCTGGGTCGTTTGATTGAAGTAGGTTCTACCGACCAGATTTTTACGGCACCAGAACACAAGCTGACAGAAGACTACATTACCGGCCGATTTGGTTAAGGGGATTTATAATGGACAAAATGACCTTCGATAAACATACCTCTGCTCAGTTCAATGCCGAACTGGAAACGGCCCGTAAACACCTGATGGAAATGGGTGGCATGGTGGAAGAACAGATTGAAACGGCCATCCAATCGCTGATGGAAGTCGACTCCGATATGGCAATGCGGGCCATCAAGACTGACAAGAGTGTCAACAAGATGGAACTGAAAATTGATGCCGAAACCACTCAGATTCTCGCCAAGCGAAACCCGGCCGCATCTGACCTTCGCTTCATTATTTCGGTAACCAAAACGGTTAATGAGCTGGAGCGGATGGGTGATGAAGCCACCAAGATTGCCAAACAGGCCATTGAACTGGCTGACGAAGGCTCCGGCCCGCAAGGCTTCGTCGAATTACGCCACATTGCCCAGAAAGTTCGCCAGATGGTGCAATCCTCTCTGGACGCCTTCGCTCGTCTGGATGCGGAAACCGCGCTGGTCGTGATGCATGATGACCAAGCCGTCGATCTGGAGTATGGCACCGCCATTCGGACGCTGGTAACCAAAATGATGGAAGACCCGCGCACCATCTCCCGCGCCCTGAACGTGATGTGGGCACTTCGGTCATTGGAGCGCATTGGTGATCATGCCCGCAATATCGCAGAATCAGTGATCTATCTGGTGAAAGGCAAAGATGTTCGCCACAAAAAGCTGGAAAAGATCGAAGAGCAGGTTAAAGAAGACTGATCTAACCTTGACCTGAATCCACTCTGGAGTCACGGATCCAGGCATGAAAAACGCTGTTCGGGAAGCCGGACAACGCTTTTTTGTGGCTAATGAGTCTATGCGGTCAGACGCCCGATATAGGTGACTCAAATCTTTTCCCTCTGGCGATCGATAAATCACTGGTTTGCCAA
>JARRJP010000153.1:0-6297 GCA_037389025.1 Reinekea sp.
GAAGTACTTCATTGTGTGGCTTCCCTTTGCTCTGGCTCATACTGACGCGCTAGCTCTGCAAGCTTGGTCATCATCACGGTGAAACTGATTTGCTGGTGCGAAGCAAATAACTGATACATTATAATCACACCTATAATTCAGGCCTTACCCAAAAATGGCATATCGATTGATAACAACCACCTTAAACCTTTTATTCCCAGGACAGGTCAGCGCTAATGTCATATATCGCCTATTAATTCCTGCTTCGTTTATCCTGGCATTCTTCAGCAATCATTGGTTTAGTTATTTCGACTATAAAGTAAGTATCTATCTAATTTCCGTTCTATATCTTTCAGTCACAATCCTTTGCCTTTCAACTAATACCAAGAGGCAGAAAAGCATCTCTATGCTGATCAGCCGACTATTGAATCTATTATTGTGGCTAGCCTTTTGGATAGGGTTATTATTCTTTAGACCTCTTTTTATTGGTGGCAACCTGTATAGGATCAATGGGGATTCTATGTTACCTGACTATGCAAATGGCGAAATCGTTTATGTAAGCCTTAAATCAAATATAGCATTTATGTCAGGTGACGTTGTTGTAGCAAAACCAACCCAGTTTCCAAAAATAGTGATCAAACGTGTTAGTTCGGTCAGAAAAAATAACAGCAATACTGAGTTGTTTTTTACAGGCGATAATGCTGCCCTTTCGTTTGATAGCCGAATGTTCGGCTGGGTGAATGAGGCCGATGTCATCGGCCTGGTTAAATGGAAATTATAAAACACCCATACAGCGCTTTTCGGGACTAAAGATTATGCATCTGCCTCGAAAGTCACTCTCAAACTGCATAGCTTTTGAGATCCATCCCCTGAGCGAACACCTTCATATTCAGCCCAGCGAGCAAAGCGCTTTTCCATAATTTCCAGATAAGGTTGTAACCGTTCCCCAACCTCCGTAGAAGATCGAATGACCATATGAACTTCACCATTAAACCCTGGGTTTGCTTCAGTACGGTAAGGCACAACATGGCCGTATTCATAAGCTAAATCCTGTGATTTCATTTCTCCGAAGCGTATTGCGTTATCAAATGTTTTTACTGAAAGTGAAATTTTTAAAGACGAGGAGTCACCATTACCACCGCCATCCAGCTCGGCCTCAAAGGTTGGTTCTGGTTCAACATCGAAGGTTTGCTTCGTTTTGAGATCTTCTATTGTAGATTTTACGACACCATATCGATGGAACTGAGGGCCACCAATGCGTGCCATATTAATAATAACTCCTTGATATATTTCCGACTTATCCTTGGATATAGATCTAGGAAACCAGCCTTCGGGGCTTTTCATCGAGTTGATAATTCTGCCTCCTTTATTTGATATCACAAGTATGCATTGATATATCGGAAGGCAAGCAATGACAATATCCTCAGATGAATAAAAGAAATTTCGATATGGATCAACCCTACCACGTTGCATAACCGGATTTTCTGCGACAAACAATACTTCCGGTTTATCAACTATTCCTTCATCTGAAAAAGGATATTTGATCAGTTTATTTTCTGTTAGAACTAAAAGCCCATTACTGCATGATCGAACTGCGTATATAATCTCATCGCAACCTATCCTATCGCATTCGCTTCCATCCTTACTATTTATGAGCGATATAAACGACTTACACTCTTCATTCCCAGTGTATATAGGAAGAAAGATTAAATCACCAAACTCAGCAACATTAAAAGCCCTCTGAGTTAACGGCTTATAATCACCATCATATTGGATACTTTTCTTCCAAATCAATTCAGAAAATACAGCATCAAAATAGCAGCACTCCTTTTTTCTAAAATCATAGAAAAAAAAGCTTTTCCTTCGTAATCCAATCAATAACTTCTTTACCTTCAAAATCACTCATCCTGATGCATTTATGGGCATCCGGCTCAAAGTAAATTATCCGATTTTTATAGTTGTATAATTTTTTCTTTTTGCTAGTCGGGTATGTATAATCAAATACTTCATGATTTATTGTCAGTAAAAATCCCTGAGAACACTGAAACACACTCTTATTTTCCGCGTTAACGAGACTAGGTGAATCAACCACTAGATTTATTTTCATAACAATTTCTCAAAAGTCACAATATCTATAAAAGCTCCATTGCCGCTTAAGCTATCCTCAAGACCATCTAATACATCCTCCCATTTTATTAACTGTTCAACATCTTCCAAATCCGCCAATTCAAAATATCTATTCGCTATTTCTTTCTCATTATCTTTAAAATAAGTCATGATAGTATCTGCAATCTCTTGCCGTTTTTCTGCAATCTTAACCAGCTTTTCTTCGGGGGTTAATTTATCAAAGCCTTTGATACAATCTGGCGTCAACCAAAGCCGCCTACCTTCAAAACCATTCTTTTCATAACGCACCAACTGATTCATCAACTGACCAGCAACAACATCACTATCAATATCCGCTTGCGTCACTGGAGCTTTATCGGACAATAGTTTCCGAATATTGCCTTTCAGATTTGCAGCTGAGTAGTTCTTAATTTCAACATCAAGAACTTTACCATTCACTTCAACTTGTAGATCAACTCTCAATCCTGGCAAGACTGTTCCACTTTCCAGCGTAATGCTTTTCTGGCTGACTTCAATTCCTTTTACCTTATAACCTTCTCGTTTTGCTACCTCAGCAATCACCAACAAATGAGCGACTGCCCCCTTACTGGTTCCAAACCAAGGGTGGTTCACTTGATTGGTTATCTGCCGTAAACCACTGGTGGCGTTGGCAACCTCTTCTACACCATTTGTTATTCGCTGCATAGCGGCCACATCAAGATCCGCAATACTTTCCAGCAATTTCAAGGAATCAAAGGAAGGAAGGCCGATCGTCCATCCGCCCAATTCAGCCAAGCGTGTGACAGAGTTTTTTCCACCAATTTGATGTACTTTTATAAAGGCTGTAATGGCCGTCATATCATAGTCACTGCTTGAATTTAACTTTTTGTAGACCTTTTTGAAGTCATCTGTATCGACATGTCTTAAGAAGACATCTAGTGCTTCGTTAAACTTAACGGCATAAGCTTCCACTGGTAAACCATCAGCAACCTCATCAATCTTGTCAACCAATTCCGAAAGCTGCTTAACAAAAGTTCCTTTGGCTTTTCCTGACAAACCAGCAGCATAAACATCTTCCAAGAACAGTTCAAAGAGCCGGTTTTGAGATAATGACAACTCATCACTTAGCTTCGCAAAGTATCGCTCAAACCATGCAATCATATTACTCAGGCTATCTGGTGAGAATAGCGCAGCTACAAAAAACTTAAATACCTTA
Source organism: Reinekea sp. (assembly GCA_037389025.1). Lineage (GTDB taxonomy): Bacteria > Pseudomonadota > Gammaproteobacteria > Pseudomonadales > Natronospirillaceae > Reinekea. Next base: position 3,302 of record JARRJP010000153.1, read on the forward strand.
GGATTATCCTGATATACAAGAGTTAATGATGTACCTATTGAAAATAATGGGACAAATTTTTGCAATTTTTTAAGTTTTTCTTCCCTGCTCAAAGACCCATCTTTTATTATTCCACCAATAGCGTCCCCAGTTACTCTGCCCGCAGCTACGCCTTTGGGGCCTATTCTTTTTAAGAATTTATTAACAATCTTACCCGTTGCAGCAAGCGCATTTGCAGTTACACCCGGAGCCCCAGAAGCCATCGAAATATCGGCTAATAGGCCCACTTCTGCAAGTGTCGCAGCCAAAGGATCGTACTTAGAACGATCTCCAAACCAATAATGCCAAGACTGAAAGAGGATATCTCGCATGTCACCAATCGCTAACATGCTGGTAATAAAATCACATGTAACACCCACTGCACTTGAATTATCGCCGGTAAAAATCGCATCCATACAATTTAACGCGATAACTGCCTTGTTCTTTTGGCGCTGGAGCATACGGTAAGTGCCTTCATATACTCCCAGCTTGACCACAGCAGCAGACTTTCGGAAAAACCCCTTGGACGTTTGATATTCAATGCGGACTTCCTCAACCCTGGGTTTCACAAAGCATTCAAGCATCATGTCCATAAATCGTTCCGCCTGCTGAATGTTAGCGTCTTCAGCATCAGGATTAACTGGAGTAAAGGATGCCATACACAATTGGTATTGCGCTGAAGTTGCAGCATAAGCATCCGGCATAAAAGAATTTTTTATAGATGCAAAAAAAGCAGTATTATCTTCAGAATAAACTCGTGTGTAAGCCAAGGTAGATGGACTTGCTGTCAATTTTATTCGGGCTAAACCATCAGCCTCCACAGTTGCTTCAGTGGAGAAAGAACCATCATCAAAGCCCGCCGTTTTTTCTCCATACCAGTCATAAACCCTTAAATTACCAATGTAGTATTCCCCCGAAATACCCTGAGCCTCAATGGATAGGCTATAATCCTCTTTATCAAGAGCAGACAACTCTGTTACAAGATATTCCTTCTGTACGGACTCATTAATACCTAAAAAGAGCTCTATTCCTTTCTTGTGAATTGCAATATTCGTCCATTTATCCAGTTCCTTAACTGGATCACTCTGGATTTCAACCAAACCGGAAGAGGTCGTGGCTCTAAGACTGAAAGTATCGTCAGCGTTCAGCCACAGTTCTAGCCCATAATTATCCCAATTGATAAGTCGAATATTACCGGATCGAGCCACATCCGACATTTTGAAAGAGAAATTCAATCCTGCATCTATAAGTGAATTAACAGCGTGGTGCTCTGGAACTTCAAGATGACTGCCTGCCTGGAATTGCATTGCTGTTGAAAACTGATCACTTGTGAAATCCGTGACAGTGTTCACTTTATAGCCTGCCGCATCGACACCAGATGATACATCGAAGTATATGGCATGATCCTCATCAGAGAAAGAAGGCCGAATTGCATCAGTTGAGAAGTCCTGCAGAGCATAGAGTGGTGGTGCAAATATACTCCCCATACTCGCAGTCACGACTTCACCTTCTTCGCCGTGCACAACCAGATTTGTCGAAGGGTCATAAGCCAAGGAAACTCCATCGCCAAGATTCAGCACTCCGGATGCATCGCTGACTAATTCATAGCTCTCAAGATAATCACCCGTTTCAATCACAAAAAACTCTTTTGCATTGATCGCAATCGAATTCTGGAGTCGAGCGCTTAACTGAGCCATACCAGGGTAAAGTCCACTAAAGTAAGGAACCTTAATTTGATTATATTGATCTATCTGGTATTGGTACTTCCCTAACCTGCCTCTATGTACGGCTATATCAACAACCTCGCCGGTCAATTGACCATACGTACTTTTAGCTTCAATGGTTATTACTCTATTTTCGTCGGTTGCAACCGTTTCCAGGTTTGGAAAGTTAAAAGTCACATCGTGAACATGCACATTAGTACGCGCTTCTGCATTCCCGGAGCGAATTAATACTTCAACATCTCCAGGCACGTATGATCCAATCAGCTCTACTGTAACCTGTCCATTCTCGGTGGTTTTGTCATTTTTAATTATTAGCCCCTCTGCTGAGACATCAACTTTATGACCGTCAGCAACAGGGTTACCAAACTTATCTTTCACCTCCAAATCAAGTTGAATCCCACCAATCCGCCCAACGGCCGTTTTACCTGTTGTATATGATTTTATTACAGCAGGCTCTCCCGCCACAGTTTCAAATACAGGAGTTGAGTATCGTTTTGCTGGATCCTGAAAATAAGCATAAGCAATCGCTTTCTCTCCTGCGAGTGTAGAGAGTTTCAATTCGGTACTAAAACCGGATGCCACTTCTTCAGATATGACTGGAGATAATGATCCTACGCCATCCAGCCCCCAGCTAAGCCGCTCAGGGACAGTGTCTTTTTGCTGAACGCCATCAATAAATGCGCGAAGCAACACAGGGGATTCAGAAATTTCATCCGCTGAAACCGTCAGTATATTTTCGTCAATCCCGGCAGTGACATCTATTGATGGAGACAACCATAGTCCAGCAAAAGCAAACTGCCAAAGTAGGTTTTCAGAGTCACCATTGAGATATATTCTGGCAGTCAGATAGTCTGATCCATCAGCCAAGTTTACGTTTTCGACATTCAGAAAAGATAGCGCTTGGTTTTCCGAAATAGAAAGCTGTATTTCTTGCTCGCCTAAAGCAGCAGTCAGTATTTTTTCGTTATCGAATAATTCCAAAGTTGGCTGATTCAATACAGACAAGAAACCGGCCAGGTCAACTTTACCTGTGGATAGACCTATAACAGAATCATCTTGCTCAAGAACATTAAACTTTTCGATATTCCCGTCAATATCAGAATAGTAGGAATCGACCTCACTGATATCTAAATCATAAACCGAAAACTGATAATCCGGCCGGTAATACCAATCATACAAAGCACTCGGCTTCGTCAAATCATCCATCGATTGGTCTTCGCTAATGCGGCGCTGTTTTTCAAGCAAATACGCCTG
>JARRJP010000154.1:0-5855 GCA_037389025.1 Reinekea sp.
AACAACACTATTCAGTTCACGAACTTCGATCATTTAGCGTCCCTGAGTCCAGATGATTACCTGACCATGAGGCTTTATTCGAATGAGGATGCAGGGAATATTGTTTGGGAATATGCATTTGAGTATCTATATATAGAGTCAGCGGAAATAGGCTACGACCTACAAACCGATAATGTGTATTATGTTAACGCGGATAATCCGGTTGTAGATCTAAAAGCCACAATGCTTGGCTACGCTTATCGTGATACAAAGAGAAAGAAACCATTTAGGGTTCATTGGTGGGCTGATGGCTCTGGCTCGTTTAGCAATCCTATTCAGGACAGTGGCGACACAGGCATGTTTGACTCGACGTTAATCATGAATACAACCAAAGGCAGTACAGCACAGGTTCAGTTGGAGGTGATTAATGATTCCTCTACGGCTCCTGTTGTTTGGAAGAAGGTCGAAGTACTGGCTGGTGCCCCCCACCATATTGAATTCACTAGAATTGGCAATGCTATTGCTTTAGGGCAGGGGGATGTTCAGGTAATTGTCAAAGTTTTTGATCAATTCAATAATCTTGTTGAAGACGGAACCGAAGTAGACTTTTCTTTTTCCGATAGCCTCATTGTACGTCAGCAAGATCTTTCTACTACCAATGGCGAGGCGTCCATACTGCTAACCGGTGGTGAATATGCAGTTGCTTCTACAGATCTTGTTGTGAATTCTGGCAAAGCCAGTAAAAGTGTCCCACTGACTGTAGAAGACTTGTCGGTAACAATGTCTGCCAGCAACACGACACTGTCAAAGCAGCAGACGGTCAGCGTTACAGCAACCGTCACTAAAAGAGATGGTTCACCTGTTGAAGGTGTACCGGTTAGCTTTGTGGCTAGTAAAGGGCTATTTAAAACTCCAGATGTTGAAACCGATAGCACTGGCACTGCGAGAGTATCATTTACGGCAGGCCTAAATGATATCGAAGATAAATGGTTTGCTCAGGTTGGTTACGTTGCCTCCGCAGAGTTGTCCTATTCGGTATCGACTGCAGGTGACAGCATTAATGCACTGGATGCTATGTTAGTTGCTGATGAGATCGATGCTGGAGTGATAACTTACGATCACTACGGCATAGAAAGCACCATAGGGTATGAAACTTCTGGTGAGCTGGGTGTCACGGTTGACTCGCCAACTACATTGACTATTGGTGATATGGCTGATCCGAATTTGGAGCCACTAGTAGCCTTGTCAATGAATAATCTCACTAGTCTTTCCGGTCAAAATTATTTCCTTGATGCACATCAGTTAAATAATGGAGTGGTAGAGAATGTTGCTATTGTTCAGGATCATCCCCTAGGGGCGGGGCGAAGTGCCGCTTTAAATTCTACCAGTAAAATTACCATTACAGGCAATTCAATATTCAACTTGCCGGATAACATTGGCATGCGGTTGGATGTTAAACCCCTAGGTGATGGTATGATTCTGAATCATGGTCAAATCACACAAACATTGCAATTCAAAAACGGTCGGTTTGTCTTTGGCGTGCGAACGGATCAAGGCAGTTATTCTGTTCAGTCTGATGTAACAGCTACTGGCAAATGGCATCGTGTAGCGACGCGAATGTCCAATGGCCAATTGGAACTTTATGTCGATAGTCAGCTGTATTCCCGACCTGTTGCGGGTGAGTTGGACTACACCTCTGTAACTGATATTACTTTTGGCGAGCTGGACGCTGTTATGCGAGGCTTCCGCCTGTATGACTGGTCTAGCGCGATGTTGATCAGTTTTGCTGACAACACGACCACCAAACCATTAACCACAGGTAGTCATACTGTTACGGTACAAAGCCTGGGCCACCTTGGCGATCTGTTACCGGATAGCCTGCTTGAATCGATACGTGTAGCCGTAATTACAGGCAGTGGCGAAAGAAATTACGTGTCGTTGCTTTCCAAACTAGGCTATCGATCGGTTGCCATGCAGTATTTGAATACCATTTCTCCTGAATCTCCGGTTGCTTTACAGGCTATGGATAATCCGTTTGATGGTTGGATAGATACCGCACAGGCATGGAGCTGGGATAGCGTCTGGGAAAAAGCCAAATCAGCCATCAGCTTTGTTATTCCCTATGAGGACTTTATTTCTATCGGTCAACAGTTGGTGTACCTCATGGATAAGGACTGGGAGAATTTTGACCCTGTTACTTTAGCTTTTGCTTCATTAGGTGCCGCAACAGTAATCCCGATTGCTAAACCATTAAAACCTTTATTGAGTGGCCTGAAACCTGTCGTTAAATCAATGAAGCGTTTCCCAGCTTCCAGACATTTTGCGGGCGTAGTCGGTACAGCGGTGAAAGCTGGGCTTAGTGGCAAGACCGAAAAAATCACCAATCTGTTGCCGTTTGTCCTGATGCTTTATGAGTTTTATCAGGAACCCGAAATCTTTGAATTTATGATGAATGCCATTCAAAGCGAAGATGATTTGTGGGTTTGGGTGGAATACTTTGCCACGTTTATTGGTCTGGATGGAGGTTTGGATGACCTAGCGGCATTGGTGCCATTAGACTCTCAATCCAATCAGCTGCAACTAAATCCTTTCGGTGGTGTTATTGAGATCGCTTATGCGTCACCGCGCCAAGAATACGCAAGAGATATCATTCAAATACTGAAACCAATTGCGAGAAAATTGAAAGCTGAAGGACCAGAGCAGTTCACCGGTACACTGCGAACATTTTTTAAGGCTATTCAAGCGGGAAATAACCCAAAGGCGTGGTCTAAATTATTAAAGAGTGACGGTGCCATGAAAGCATTTGTGAGGTTAGGCCAAAGAGGCTTTGATAAACTGGAAATGTTTGTTAAAGACAGTAAAAACTGGCGTGTAAACCGTTGGGTGGTTTTGGCGTCCATGACTTATTTGGCTGAAGAGCAAGCCAGTGGCCACCTGAATATCAGCGCCGATAAATGGATTAACTTAACGGCGGATGTCTTCTCGCACCGTGCTTGGGTTAAGCATGGTGCCATGTTCCAACTGACTCAAATGGCCTATTACCAGCTTGATATCGGGGAGGCAGGTTATAAAATTAAAGATATTGAAGCGCTTCGGCCGGCTTTTCTCATTGTAAATGGTGAGCGTCAAGGAAAACCTTATAAAAGACGCATCGATATTGTGCTGGAAAATACAGAAGGAAAAGAAATCTGGGTAGAAACCAAATCCCTGGCCGGGCCATTCAAGAAAAGCTGGTTTTTACAGAAGCTGGAAGGTAAGAAGAATTCTCAATCCGCCACAGGTGTTTTTTCTATGGAAGATGAAGAAGGAAGCCGAGCCTATTACCGCCAGTTTTTCCATGATATGCGGCTAAACGAGGATTTTATTAATAAAGACAATAAAAATGAGATTTTAAATATTGATGTCTATCAGACAGCAACAACCAATGTCAAGTACCAGTGGTATTTCCAGGAATTTAAATCAAAAAACAGCTCCAAAGAGCCGGATGCGGCGGATATTAGAACCGCACGAACTGAGTTCTGCAAAGTGCCGAAATTATCAACAAAGGCACAACTCTATAAAGATAACCTCTCTGGTGATACGATGGTCATAAAAACCAAATGTAAGTTAAACGCAGGTAATATCGAGTCGCGCAATACCCGAAGCTACTTTGAAGAGATTTTGGTAGCTAAGGCCAGCCAACTTGAGATTGAAGACCTGATTGAAATCGCTAAGAAAATTGATAAGTTAATACCATGACCGACTATAGTTTTCCGAATATCGATACCAGTTACTGGAAGATAAAAGACAAAGCCTGGATGGCGGCGCGCCAACAGAGCTGGGATGAGATTGAAGAGCGTATTGCCAGAGGAAGGCTTAAACCAAAAAAGGCATTAAATATCATTAAACGGTACTATCTAAAGGGCATATTGCCCGATTTTGAAAAGTTAAAGGACTATCAAAGCGATGAACGACACCTGGATCTACTGTGCTTTATTTGGTGTCACCCTTCACGAGACGTTGATTTACTACGCGCATTGCGAGATCAGTACGTGCATTCACCATTACTGAAAATGGAGGATATCTGGTATGGCATTGGTGGGATTATTAGTGAAGGAACATTAACAGCGAGCGCTGAATATAAAACAGGTAAAGCAGATACATCTGGTTGGCGTATGTACACCGGCGAAAACGAGTTCTTGTTTGATATTCTGATTGGTGATTTAACAATTGCCAATCTTCCTGAACAAGGAGGGACGTGGACGTTTAATAAGTTTCGCGGGTCGTTTGATGGCCTTATAACGATCGGAAAGTTATTATGCAATAAACGACTGAACTATATTAATGAAGACAGTCTCTACCAGTCAGATAAATATATTGAATATTGGTATATATCGCTAACTAAAGGGCGCGATGTAAAAAAGGCGACTTGGACTGGGGAAAAAGGGTTTATTATAAGGCACTTTATCGGTTGCATAATTTTGATGTCGAGAAAGAAGGTGATACCTGTCGTAGTCGTATTGTGACCAAGTTCCGTAAAGTTCTGGATGAGCGCGAATTTATTCCTGAATTTGAACAGATGTGGGTAGATGTTAAAGCGGGTAAAGTAGAAGTTGAAAACCCTTGGGAGCGTTGATTTTGTTGTGAATAGAAAAGCTAGCGATATGTTGGCTTTTCTATTTATGGTAATAAAAAATGATAAGTTAATACCATGGCCGATTATAGTTTTCCGAATATTGATACCAGTTACTGGAAGATAAAGGACAAAGACTGGATGACAGAACGTCATAGAAAATGGACTGCTTTAGAATATCCTCTTGCCTATGATCTGGGTAAGTCAAAATGGGCACTGGATATTATTAAACGCTACTATTTAAAAGGCGTTATGCCGGATTTCGAGGAGTTGCGCAATGTCAAATTCAGAAACGGACACTTGGATTTATTGTGTTTTATCTGGTTTCATCCATCCAGAGATGAATTATTGCTACAGCAGCTACGCGATCAGTATGTTCATTCACCATTGATTACGGAACAGGACGTAGGCCCCTGTATAGAAGCATTTATTAATTCTGGAATACTGCTTTCAAGTAATTGTTTTGAAGAAGGAGGCGATTCATCTTATAGTGACAGTGTACGTAAACGTATGATTACCGGTGAGAATGAGCTTCTGTTTGATGTTTTGCTAGGTGATATAAACTATCCGAAAATTCCCGAGCAACAAAGTTCATCATGGTCTATTAATAAGTTTGATCTAATTTATAGCCCTTTAATGTGGGCAGCCTGGTTTTTAAGGGCAGATAAATTGTACCCTGCAAATGACGATGTATTGTCTCAGTATGATGAATATCTCGACTATTGGTATCACTCAATAAGGCGAGAAGATATCATAGAAGAACAGCGAAGCGAGTTAAAAGAACTTAAAGAATATTATGAACAATATTTGTATGCTATCTATTATTTTGATGTAGAAAGAGAGGGAGATACTAGCCGGAGCAGGATGGTTAGAAAGTTTAGAAAACTATTTGATGATCGAGATTTCTTACCTGAGTTTGAACAAATATGGGCTGATGTAAAAGCTGGAAAAATTGAAAAGAAAGACCTCTGGGATGAGGAATGAACTCCTCTATGATACGCTTTATCTATTTAGTGGCTGAATGACTCTTTGCCGGTTAAGGTTTAGAGAAGCATCGACTGAAAACAGTAGTATTTTTGCTTCTCCTAGAATTTGAGATTGCTTAATGTTACCAAAATTCCGGCTATCTCTACTTGCTTCAGGGTTATCGCCAAGTACATAAAAGCTTAGCCTATTTTGATCATAGATGCTTCTAGCGATACGTTTCACTAAAGTGCGGTTTTTCAGTATAAATACGATAATATCCCCCCTCCTTTGGTTGTTT
>JARRJP010000155.1:0-6073 GCA_037389025.1 Reinekea sp.
ATTTTTGTGCCGTTCGAAATGTTATATGGATCGCCATGACGATCCACGAAGAAAGACACATTATTGCGCCTTACCAGATACGCGGAGTCTATCCGGGAAACCCCCGGATCGCTGGGATTAAATGAAATGCTGGCCTGAGCCGAAAGCGCTGTTAAAGATAACAACAGCATGGAAAGGAGTTTGTGCATCGGGTTCCCTTTATGAGAGTGAGAAATCAAGGGAACGTAATACGATTAAACGGCTGTACCGCCCGGAAACTCTTCCTGAAAATTACATAAATCGACATTCCCTTACGAATTATTGCAAAGTAACAATTTCGGGGAGCACTTTCAACTCTCAGGTGAAAATTTGTTTGCCAGGTTGGAAAGTTCAGCGAAGTGGGCGGCAGGGGAGTCTGTGATGGCAGGCGTGTTGTGGGCGTTAATGGTTATCATAAAGCGATACTTACTAGTACCTGAATCCGTGACTCCATAGCGGCGCAGTGCGCAAGCCACTGATTCCTCTTTGCTTCCCAAAAATTTCAATGAACCTATGGGTGCACCTGCAATTTTTGAAAAACAAATAGAAATCAAGCTCTTACACCCTGCATCCACCCCCGCACTCTTACAACTCTGCAGTTTACCGTCGCGCAATCTCCTTTTAATTGCAATTGAGAATTATTTGCATTAAAGAATCAATATCGATACTATTCCAGGCTGTTGATTTATAGGGTTGTTAAAATGAAGAAAAGGTTAATCGTAGCGGCTTTGGTAGGCGTTCTGGGCTCTTCATTGGCGCTGGCAGACGTCAATATTTATTCCTCCCGTAAAGAAGCGTTGATCAAGCCGATTCTGGATCGGTTTAGCGAAGAAACCGGTATAAAGGTGAATCTGGTGACTGGTGCTGACGATGCACTGATAACCCGGCTGAAAACCGAAGGTCTGAAGTCACCGGCTGACCTTCTGATTACCGCAGATGCCGGACGTCTGCACCGTGCCAAAGAGGGCGATGTGCTGCAGTCGTTCAATAGCCTTTATGTGCGTGAACGGGTACCGGAGCATCTGCGTGATGCCGATGGGTACTGGGTGGGTCTGACTCAGCGTGCGCGACCTGTTTTTTACGTGAAAGGGCAGGTTGACCCTGCCGAGCTGTCAACCTACGAAGCCTTGGCTGATGAAAAATTTGCTGGCCGCATCTGCGTTCGTTCCTCCAGTAATATCTATAACCAATCGTTGATTGCTTCGATGATTGAAGTGGATGGCGTTGAGCAAACCGAACAGTTTGTTAAAGGGTTCGTGGCTAATTTTGCCAAACCGCCATCGGGTGGGGATACCGATCAGTTGAAAGCCGCAGCAGCGGGTGTCTGTGATATTGCCATTGCCAACACCTATTATTTCGGCCGTCTGGTAAATTCTGATCAAGCATCTGATCGTAAGGCGGCCAGTCGTCTGGCCATCTTTTGGCCGAATCAGGATGATCGGGGTACTCATGTCAATGTCAGCGGCGTTGGCTTAACGGCCTCTTCAAAAAATATTGGTGATGCCGTTAAACTGATTGAATTTATGCTGACTGATGAAGCGCAGACCTGGTACTCAGAAGTCAATAACGAATATCCTGTGGTTGCCTCGGTCAGTCCATCGCAAACGTTGCAGAGTTGGGGGGACTTCAAGGCAGATACGTTGAATCTAACGATTCTCGGCATTAATAACCGGGCTGCGGTAGAACTGATGGATCGCGCTGGTTGGCGATAGGTTTTCACCCTGCGGGGTGTTTTTCTGGTTATGGCGATATCAACATTGCAACGCAATAAACGAAGAAATTATCTGGGTTGGCTGGCGATACTGTCGGCCCTTGCTTTATCTGCACCGGTGTTGATCATCGCCAGTTATGGCTTTACCAATGCCGCAGATGTCTGGCTGCATCTTTGGCATACCGTGCTGATTGATTATGTGCGCGATTCGTTGCTATTGATGTTGGGCGTTGCTATTGGTGTTCTGTTATTGGGCGTGTCGACAGCCTGGTTGACCAGTCGATGTGAATTTCCGTTTCGTCGCGTGCTGAGTCTGTTACTGCTGCTGCCGATGGCGATGCCTGGTTATATAATCGCTTATTCCTATTCCGGTTTGCTGGATTTTGCCGGTCCTGTACAAACCTGGATTCGTAATGTCTCCGGGCTGCGTTACGGACAATACTGGTTTCCAGAGATTCATTCTCTGGGCGGTGCCATCGTTGTGCTATCGCTGGTGCTTTATCCTTATGTCTATCTGATGACGCGGGCGGCGTTTTTATCCCAATCAACATCGCTGATGGATGTCAGCCGTTCCTTGGGACGCACGCCACTGAATGCATTTTTTACGGTGATTCTGCCGATGAGCCGACCAGCCATTGTCGCCGGATTATCGCTGGCATTGATGGAAACACTGGCCGATTACGGTACGGTACAGTTTTACGGCATTTCCACTTTTACCACGGGCATTTTTCGGACCTTCTACGGCTTTGGTGATGTAGCCGCAGCGTCACAGTTGGCGGCCATGTTATTGGGTTTTGTTTTTTTGCTGATTGCGTTGGAGAAATATTCTCGCCGACGAGTGGGTTATTTTTCCTCCTCTGAACAGGCGTCGTCGGATTATCGTGCCCGCTTGTCATTACCGCTTGCCGCAGTGTCAGTGCTGTGTTGCCTGCTACCGGTATTGTTTGGTTTTCTGTTGCCAGCAGGCGTGTTGTTGTATTGGTCTCTGAGCAGTAATGAATGGCACTCGGCGGATTTTTTTCATATTGCTGGTCACTCCTTAATGCTGGCCGCACTGGCCGCTTTTGTTGCTGTTCTGCTGGCCCTGGTTATGGCGTATGCGATACGGCAGGGCAAGGGCAGGTTGTTGCGTTTCAGCGTCCAGACGGCCTCACTGGGTTATGCCTTACCTGGTACTATTATTGCGATTGGTGTTGTTATCGGCTTTGCCTGGCTGGATCATCATCTGGTGCCGGTTTTTGAATCCACTTTCAATATTCAGTTTGGTCTGTTGTTTTCCGGCACCTTGGTGGCGCTGGTTTTTGCCTACACCGTGCGTTTCCTTGCTGTCTCTCTTGGTGCAGTACAAAGTGGCTTGAGTGCCATAAAACCCAGTGTGGATTACTCGGCCCGTCTATTGGGGCGACGACCGGTTCAGATATTGCGAGAAATCCATTTACCGCTATTGCGCAGCACGGTGTTGACTGCTTTTCTGATTGTTTTTGTCGATGTCTTGAAAGAGTTGCCGGCCACATTGATTTTACGACCCTTTAATTTCAACACTCTGGCGGTGCGGGCTTATGAGCTCGCTTCTGATGAGCGGCTGATGGATGCTGCGCCGGCCGCACTGATGATTGTTCTGGTTGGGTTAATCCCGGTATTTCTGTTAAATCGTTCGATTACCAAGAGTTAAGTTATGAGTCTGACACCGTCCAAGGGCAATTCACTTCAGGTTCGGGATCTGGAAGTTCGCTATGGTTCGCAGCCGGTGGTGCATTCTGTTTCGCTGACGATTGATCACGCTCAGATAGGCTGTCTTCTTGGCCCCAGCGGATGTGGTAAATCAACTCTGCTGCGTGCAATTGCCGGGCTGGAGTTAGCTGCTCGCGGTGAGATTAAACTGGGTGATCGGGTGTTGACGGATGGGCGCACCAATGTTGTCACTGAAGATCGCCATATCGGTATGGTTTTTCAGGACATCGCTTTGTTTCCGCATTTGACGGTGTCTCAGAATATAGCCTTTGGACTGAAAAAACATAGTCGCGAGGCAAAACGTGAGCGTGTGTCCTATCTGCTGGATTTGGTCGGCCTGCCGGGTATTGAGGAGCGCTACCCCAATTCTCTTTCCGGTGGACAGCAGCAACGTATTGCCTTGGCTCGGGCGCTGGCACCAAAGCCAAAAACTCTGTTGATGGATGAACCCTTTTCCGGATTGGACGCCACCTTGAAGGAAACTCTGGTTCCAGATATTCGCGCTATTCTGGTCAAAGAACAGATTACGGCACTGGTGGTCACTCACGATCAGATGGAGGCCTTTGCCCTGGCAGACAAGGTTGCCGTGATGAATCAGGGGGTGATTGAACAGAGTGATTCGCCCTATGTGATTTATCATCAGCCAGCGACACGCTTTGTCGCTGATTTTATCGGCCAGGGTTATTTCCTTCCGGCAACGGTATTGAACTCAAACCAGATCAATACTGATCTCGGTGTGTTGGACCTGCCTGAACCGACGGACTATGCAACAGATACACAAGTCGATGTGTTATTGCGTCCCGATGATGTTCTGCATAACGATGACAGTAACTATCAAGGCATGATTGTGGGTAAGCAGTTCAAGGGAACCTACTTTCAATATCAGGTTCAACTCAGCAATGGTCGGTCGCTGATGTGTATTGCCTCCAGCCATCATAATCATTCCATTGGGCAGTTAATTGGCATTCGGCTCGATCTGGATCATATTATGTTATTTAATCCTGAATCCGTGACTCTTCAGTGGATGCAGGGTGTAAGAGCTTGATTTCTATTTGTTTTTCAAAAATTGCAGGATCCATAGGTTCCCCCTGATTTTTGGGAGGCAAAGAGGAATCAATGGCTTGCACACTGCGCCGTTATGAAGTCACGGGTTCAGGTTTTAAAAAGCTGAGTCTTTTATATGGCGCGGTAAGGAAAAAAAATGCTCAGCGCATGTTTTTTCTGATTAATAAGGATCGCGACTATCTTTCCCAATGGCTGGGTTGGCCGAAATACTCAAAACAGCCGTCTGACTATGCTGAATTCGCAGTCTTAGCACTGAAGCTGTATGCAGAAGGCAAGGCTTTGCCTGGTTGCATTGAATACCGAGGTGTGTTGGTTGGTGCGGCGGGTTTTAATACGATTGAATCACCTTTGAAACGAGCCGAGATAGGTTATTGGTTGGCATCAGATTATCAGGGCCGAGGGATTATGACCCGAGTTTGTCGCAAGCTGATTGATATTGCCTTTAATGAGCTGCAACTGGAAAAAGTTCAGTTGTCTGCAGCAGAAGAAAACCTGTCGAGTCGTGCTGTAGCGGAGCGCTTGGGGATGAGGTTGGAGGGTATCATTACTAATGCAGAGGCGATTGATGACCGAATCGTAAATCATGCTGTTTATGGATTGCTTCGTTCAGATTAGGGGTTTTATTTTGCAGGGAGGAAATATTTTTTAACGCGCTTTCACGACGTTTGTGTAAGCGCTGCTCCAATCTCAAGCAAAATGCTGACTGTGTTTAAGATCAGACCACCATCCATATTCCGAAATTGTTTGCTGGCCTTACAATAGTATTGCCCGTTGGGATAAAATATCGCTATCAATCAATACTTTCGTCTGTACTTTGGCTACAACTAAGCAGGTTCGATGAAAGCAGTGTTAACGGATCTGAGTTAAACCATCGCCTGGCGAACAACATACGAATCCACATACTGAGTCATACGAATAATCTTCTGATTTTGTAGTTCGTAATGATGTACGAATGACGCCGTCATAGCTTTTCCGGTGGCCTTGAATATGCCTGAATAAGTACCAAAAGCCGCAACGTGATTTCCGTCTGCAATATATTCATGAACAACCGGATGAAAATTGTCCCATTCTGTGGCGAGGCGTTTGAATACCCTTTCTATCAGTGTCTCGGTATTGAGATAGGTTCCGGCATAAGGAAACCCGGCTGTTTCTATCCACTCAAAGTTTTTAGCCAATGTTGCAAACAGATTGCGCCTGTTTTCTTCCGGGGTGCTCTCATAGGTTTTGCGGATAATTTCCAGATTTTTATTCATATTGCCCTCAATTTTTTGCCTGCGGTGATCATTGTTTTAATCGGTATGCTTCCTGATCGTAAGCTCACCTTAATGATTAGTTTACAGTATAAAGAGTCTATGAGCGGCCAAATACAGCGTTTTGATTCTATGAATTTTGCATAATTCGAGTAAAGAGCGCCGATTCGAGTAAATAGAGCGCCGAAGGCTTTTGGTTACCTGAATCCGTGACTCCAGAGTGGATGCAGGGTGTAAGAGCTTGATTTCTATTTGTTTTTCAAAAATTGTAGGTGCACCCATAGGTTCATTGAAATTT
>JARRJP010000156.1:0-5142 GCA_037389025.1 Reinekea sp.
AAGTCTCCTTTTAGTATGACGTTCAAGCACATCCATGTGACACTCGCCACTGACGTCGTGTCAGTGCACGCATACTAAAAGGAGACTTTTCATTCGGGCAGGTGCAGTGCCAAATTTACGGCTAGGAAGCTGTCCGATAACAAGGCACAAGGTCGCCGACCCAAAATACGGCGATGTTTAAGAATATCCAAATAATGCTTTTATTCCGATTAATTCGACTGGCGGGTAGTATAAGGAGGCTTGTTATTCGCCTAAAACTGCATCTCGTTTTCAAACGCTATTCTCGAACAGCCTCCTCGCTGTTTTTACGCAGTTCTTTCCGCTTTCTTTGGCAGCATAGACCCCCTTGTCTGCCAGCTTGATCAACTCTTCGAAGTTGCTCATATCGCGCAACCGGGCTGCAACACCGATACTGATGCTGCCGTGCCAGGGTTCGCCACCAGTCGGTACCCGAAGTTCCGATACGGTTTTGCGGGTCAACTCCGCGACATGCAATCCACCCTCTATGTCTGTATCCGGACAGATAACAAGAAACTCATCACCACCAAGTCGGCATACGACATCATCGTTTCGCATGGCGTGCAGAAGTGCCTTAGCCAGTGCGATGAGTACTTCATCTCCGGCATCATGGCCATAAGTGTCATTGACCTCTTTAAAGTGATCCGCATCGATCATCATGCAGGTCAGAGGGGCGTCGTTCTGCACCGCCTCGTGCCAAAGGTTGGAGAGTCGTTGCATGGCGTGTCGACGATTGGGTAGCCCGGTCAGCACATCGGTCAGCGACAGTGTTTTAAGTTGCTGGTTGGCTTCCGATAACTCTCTGGTTCGTTCTGCCACCTTCTCTTCGAGCGATTCATTCAGGTGTTTTAATTCTCTGTTTCGTACCGAGACCACTTCAAACAGGCCATTCAGCGCGGCGCTCAGTGGCGCTGTTGCGCTATCTACCTCTTGTTCAAGTTTCTCATATGCTTCATGTGGATCCATACCGGCTTGTATGGCATTAATCTGTCTTCCCATATGCTGATCCTGACCGAGAATGTGGTAGGCAAGCCAGTGGATAAGGAATAGTAGCAGTGTATCTGCCCGATCAAGGGTCTCCTGAGAAATACCGGAATAGAGGGCGGTGACATCTTCCAGAAAACTGGTGTGCACATTAACATGTCTGGTCAGATGTCGTTTATCCACTTTCACGGCCTTCATCAGCTTCTCCTCTTCCTGAAAGTGGTAGGCCGCATAATCGGTCAGTTCACCAAATAACTTTTCCACGTCCTGCATCTGCACATCGTTTTCCGCCAGGAGGTTGCTGAATTGATTCAGGGTATCGACAAGGTGATGGTGTTGGTTATCGATCTCCGATAACCCTGTAATAAAATGTTTACCCCATTGAAATGGTTCCATACTCCTCTCTCCACATAAAACCAGTTCCCTTTCCGTATTTTTATTAGCGTGGCTCTAAAAGTGGTATTCGTCAAACGGCTATCGGGGTGAGGAATAGCGATGATCCGTGGTTATCCATCGGTATTGTCGTCGGCTTCGCAGTGGCGACCGTCAACGGAATATGGCTTGCGCACTGCGCCGCTATGGCGTTACGGGTTCAGGTCCAATTTAAAAGGAACTCAAACAAGGTTAAATAGTACCTAATGGGGTGTTTCTCCCTTTCAACCTGTAGGTGTTCCTTAAATGCACATAAAGAATTCATCTAACGCTATTCATTTTGATGAAGAACTTAGGCGTGTCGATGTTAAAACCCAGCCTGAGCCGTTGCCGGATAACAGTCATCGGATATCCGCCGGTCAATGGCTGCGAAGTGGTCAGTTGTTTCCGCCGCAGATGAAATCATTTGATTTTGGGTCGGATGATTTCCTGTTCAATGGCTTTAATAACATGCTAGCGGACTTATCCAGTGAAGGGGCTCCGTTAGCAGGCCTGATTGAGTCTGCTGATCAGATGATAATTGTTGCGGCGTCGCAGTCATCAAATGCCAAGACACTGCTACTGTCAGAAAATAAAACGCTGCTGAGAGAGTTACTGCGACACTGCCAGGCGGAATTGAAAAACGGGCAGACAAACCAACGCGGTGAGCAGTTATTTGAGTTGAACCAATTATTGCGTGAATTGGGCGTACATCTCGGTCGTCATGCAATTGAGCAGATAAGTGTTCCCGGTGCGTCTGTTGTGCCTTCACTGCATGCGATTGGTGAATCGATGAATTCTGAAACCGCAAGACAGGATGTGAATGCTTCGGCAATATCACCTGAGTTTACGGATTTTATCAAACAGGCGCTGACAAATATTGAGGCGCTTAAAGAACATCTGGATACACACCCAGATGACAGAGCCATAATCCGTGAGGCCACAGGTGAAGAATTGTCGGTTATTGCGGCTAAGGCGTCAGAATCGTTACAGGAATTGGCGAAACACAGCGCCGATCCGCAGGTTCGTGAAGCGTTCTCCGATCTGGATGCGGGTGTTTCGGTATTGGCTGACCGGAAACTCAGCGCTGCCACTGGCAGTAAGTTTAAACAGATCGCCAGTAAAACCGATATATATACGGCCCTTTCACCAGAGGACGATAAAGAATTCAAGCAGATCATACGGCAGGATCTGGGTGCGACAATTGAGCAATGGCATGAACACAACAAGGACTTGGGCGACATTCTGGACAGAGCTGACTTCCCACCCAAAATGAAAAAACGTTACATGGCGCTGTGCGACAGCATTAGCCAGGACCTGAAAGCGCTGAAAGACGGTGTGTCCGTGAAAGAGCGCTTGTTGCGCGCTGCCGGTACGCTGTTGGCGTATCCACTGCCGTTGGCAATACCGTTGTATGCCGGTGAAAAACAATATTCATCGACTCTGATTCCGCATTTTATAAAAAATGGCATGTTGCTACTGGGGCTGGTGAATAACGATACTTCAGGCAAACAGGTTTTTTCAAATCACTTTAACAACCGCCTGTTTGTGAATACGGTGATCAGTGCTATCTATACGATTCCCACCTTTGTGAAACCGGCACAATTCCTTTCTCACAACATGGGTTTTAATCTTGGAGTGGCGGCGGTGTCGGGCATCGCAACCTTCGCTCAATTCAATATGGATAAAACCAAGGAGATCGCCGATAAAGTATCGGACATGCTGTTTGCCACCGGGAATCATGAATTCACCGTTAATGATAGTGCCAAGGCTGAACTGCGGGCATTCGTTGATACGCTCAAACAGGAAAAGGAAACACTGAGCAGCCTCAAAGAAAACTTCACCGGTGGGGGTGGTAAAAACCTCAGCGATACACTCAACTCGCAGATGTCCCATCTGCTGAGTGAGATGGACAAACTGAACAAGGATATTGAAGGCGCACTGGGCGAGTCGGCATCTGTAGCTGCCAATGCAACCAACATGATTAATGCTGATTTTTATCCCAAAATGGGGCTGACCGCAATGACCGCCGTGATTGCCGCCGCAACCATTGGCTTAATGTATCCCGACCCGATTGGCATTGTGGATTATGTGGTTGATGGCGCACTCATTATTTCTGAAATGTGGAAGCAAATGAGTAATCCGAATGTTGATTTGCAGGATGCGGTGAAAACATTGAAAGATCTGGTTGGTTTAAACCTGACCATGACGCTTTATCTCAGCGTCAACAAGGGTATTCATTTTCTGGATATGGGTGCAAAAGGGTACTGGGCCGGAACGGCGGCGATGACAGCCGCAAACCTGACCATTCCCGGCGCAGTCGGCGGTGCTGCGGGTAATGTGCTCGGACAAGCGCTGGGCTTTTTGCAGAATAAGTGGAATGAACACAGCGAGACACCGGCACCGGCAGAGCTGGAAGAGATCGTCGTTGAGCAACCGGATCCCCCCCGTCCAGCGGCACGTAAGGTCAGCCCGGATCCGGTGGAAACTCAGGGGGTGGCATTGGAAGAGATTGTGATTGACCGGCCCGGCAACCCCGTCTGGCCATTACAACCACTAATGCGGGAAGCACCTGTGTCGCCTGCTCTGAATGTAGAGCTTGAGGAAATAGTGATCGACTCCGGGCCGGGCTTGCGTTAGCGCCGTTGCTGAGTCCGCAGTTTTTTTACTGCCTCACGTTTCGGAGTTTGCATTACCAGAAATGACAATACCCAGTGCTTGTTGGCTGGGTTTTACTCTGTGTTTAAGCTGACCTGAATCCGTGACTTCAAAGTGGATGCAGGGGGTAAGAGCTTGATTTCTATTTGCTTTTCAAAAATTGCAGGTGCACCCATAGGTTCATTGAAATCCAGCGCATGATAGCGCTGGCCCGGTTTTTGGCACTGTGATCAACCGTAAATAAAACGATGCCATGCAGAGTTAGGTTGGGTTTTACTCTGAATTATTTTTATCGGCGAGCCGTTTTTTCGCCTCGCTCCATGGATCGAACGTGTCATCTGTTGGTTTTTTGCGGTTATCGGCCGAACTGCCTGAACCTCTGGACGGCTGGTGCTGTTGGCTCTTGGTTCGCTCTGGGGAGCGGGGTGAACGCGGCTCCTGAGATCGTGGATTAGTGTGGTTGGGCTTCTGGCTACCGGGCTGCCGGCCACCGGGCTGTTGGCCACCGGGATGCCGGCCACCGGGATGCCGGCCACCGGACTTTTGTGCCGCCTGTTCTTTGCGTTCCCGTGCTTTGGCCAGGCTTTCCAGCGTCAGTACTGCGGGGGCTCTGGGCTGTTGATTATCCGGAATTATCCGGTCACGCGGGGGCAGGGCGAATTGCTTTTCATCGGGTCTGGGCAGATTCTTGAAGCGGTACAGATAAAAGGATTCCAGTTTGTGCCTGGCCCACTCTGTTTTGCGCAGAAATTTCAGGCTGCCTTTTATGGATGGGTTCAGCTTGAAACAGTTGAAGTTGAGCGCTGCTGCGAGGATTTCCCAGCCGTAGTGATCAACTAGCTCGGTTAGTAAGATTTCCAGCTTAAGGCCGTGAAGTGGGTTGTTGGTGTAGGGTTCGGTCATGAGGGGTCCGATTATTAGCTCACAATTTGCATGCATACTAGTCGTTTGGCTGACCAAACGATAGTTTTGGCCTGAATCCGTGACTCCAAAGTGGATGCAGGGTGTAAGAGCTTGATTTCTATTTGTTTTTCAAAAATTGCAGGTGCACCCATAGGTTCACCCCAATTT
>JARRJP010000157.1:0-5532 GCA_037389025.1 Reinekea sp.
TTTTTTGGCACGGAGACTCCTAAGTTGGCGATAGTATTGTATCTTATGCAAGCAATTACTTGCAATAAGGGTCAAGTCGGTCATAATTAAATCATATCTACACAAAACAAAGGTGAACAATGACCTCTTCAACGACATCAAATTCCGCAGACGCTATTTATGCCAGTCTGGGTGCAAACGAGCGAGCCATTGTTGATAAGGTGCATCCTGGCTGGTTACGTCGCTTGTTTATCCATGTGATTGCCACCAAAATGAAATTACAGTTTACCGGCTGGCTGCAATACCTGATGCCCGCGCCCATTACACTCGGCCTTTTTCTGCTGGTCGGGCTTGTGTATCTGGTTGGCTTACATACACTGGCTTCGCTGCTGTTATGGTTGCCATTGGCACTAACTGCCCTGGTCCTGTTTGACATCGTTACCTGTCGTTTCCGGATCCGCTTTCCTGAACCGATCCCCAAAGCGCAGACACAGGCCGATGTGTTTACCCTGATGCGTAGTCGCTCATCCTGTCGTTCCTACCAGACCCGCGCTCTAATTCCAGAACATGCTCAAGCCCTGCAGGATTCGATCAACACGCATTTGAACGAACCCAGGCTGGGGTCGGCTCCTATCCGCCTGGAGTGGGTCGATGCACCAATTACAGTCTGGCCAGTGGTGAACGGTCGGCATTTTCTGGTGGCCATTGCACCAGCAGAATATGACCGCACCGCCATTCTGGATATCGGCCGTACATTACAAAAGGTCGTTATTGATGCCACCCGCTTGGGTTTAGGGACCTGTTGGATTGGCCCCGGGGCTGATCACCGCAGTGTCAAAGCGCATCTGGGGGACCGCTTCGATGAACAGCAGGATGCGATTATCTGTCTGTGCGCTATTGGCTATAGAAGCTGGTACACGCCAATGTTTATCCGCCTGTTTAATGCCCAGATGCATCACCGTTTACCATTGACCGAATTGTTTTTTTCCGACGAAACCTTCCAGCATCCGTTGCCAACCGAGCGTGAACCGTGGCTTGGCTTTGGCCGTAACTTTGAATGCTGTCAGTGGTCTCCGTCCTCTTATAACGGCCAAACCACACGGGCTGTCGGGAAACAGACCGACGGAGGCCTCCGCTTTGATTTCTACGCCGCCACCGCGTCCCGTTATTACGCAGCCGTGGCCACCGGCATCTGGCTGGGTAACTGGGAGATGGGCTGCGACGCGCTGAGTGTTAAAGGCGACTTTGTTCATCTTAGCGCGTCTGCACGGGGACTGACCGCCGAAGACGGACCTCCATATTACGATATCAGCTGGGTCAGTCGCTGATCTGAATAAGGACTCCACCGCTGGAGCGAGAGGAGTCTTTAACGGAGTAGAGTTAACTGGGGTAGGCACTTTTGGATGGTGTTCTTGAGTGCTTGTCCTATTAGTTGCGGATAGCTTCTTAAGAGAATGAGTTGATTTTAGCCTGGCATACCGCTTCAGTAAGGGCTTGCAGTTTTGTGACCTCATCCGCCAACCAGGAAAGCTCGTCAGCAGTAATATCATAATGTTCTGAATAGCGCGCATCGACATAGGCGCGTTTCAGACGTTGAAAGCTGCGACGGTTGAATTTGTTATCGGTAGGAAATAGATCAGCAAAGCGGGCGTCCTGCTGTGCACATAATGAACGCAAATGTTCCAGGTTGTGGGTTTTGGGCAGGTAATTAGTGCAGACCAGAAGAACACAGGAGAGAAATCGTTCAGTCGCCTGGTGCAGTTCAAATGCAGATTTATTGATGCGTCCTCTGTTCCTATCAAACTCAAAGGTGATAAAAAAGTCGGATGCACTTTTAAACCAGTGAGAAAAATGTTTACTGGCAACTTCCAACTGCTCTTCTGTGGTTAAATCTCCAGCAGCGGGCAACTGGCGACCATCAAAGGAATACAATTCAATTCCCTGTTCACGAATATCCTTGAAGAAGTAATGGCCTTCCTGCAAAGCCGTGTTTACCTCATTCAACGTATGAACAATCAATCCCAATGGCGCAGACACTTGCCGATTTATTTTGTCCTCCGCCGTCTGCCAGACTTCATACTCCTCGACAGCCGCTGGTTGATTTACGATCACCAGAATATCGTAATCACTGACATAACCATTGGCCGGATCATTCACCCACGAACCCTTGGCATGGCTGCCAAAGAGAATAATTTTCAGAATCCGGTAATTTAACCGGCTGCCGGTTTTACCTTGCTGGAAGGCATCCAGAACATCGCGTAATAGCTTGGCGATGGTTTGGATGTCTTGTTGCTTGGTTTCTGGGAGGTGGTCTAGTGATTTCTTCATGGGGTGATGCTACTACGGAGGATAGGGCGGGTAAATAGGGAGGGCCTTTGCGAAATATTAAACATCACATTTTGTCTGATGCTCTTGAGCCTTGTAATAACTATTGCCTGAATCCGTGACTCCTTCAGTGGATGCAGGTATTAATACCGTTCCTGATGAAAAGACATTCCAAACTTGGGTAAGCCGGTCAACTGGATGGGTAGTTCAGGTCATCCAAATTAAAATACTCACGAAGCCAAAACACCAAAACATTCAGAGCTGTACGCTGTGTGTTAACAGAGCAGTAGCGTTCGTTTGCCGATGGCTGAGAAATGGCTCAACCAGCGCATATTAATTTTTGCCATTGATTGATTGGTATCCACTGAAGCGGATGAATCATCGAACCCACGTGCAATAGATTTCTTTCGGTTGAATAGGAAAGGCCTTTGTGGCGAATGAATAGTTTGAGTTGATCAAAGAAACGAGGGGGCTTGGGGGTAACCGTTTTCCGGGTATCGGTTGTTTGTATTTTACGCGTCCATGTAAGAATTTATTTGCAGATTGCTGTATGCATTAACCGTATCCATAAAATGATACTGATTGTTTGTGAAGAATGTCATAAATAATCGTGAGTTCGCGACTTAGTATCCAGATATTCGCCGGATATTCGGTCACGCGACGTAGTATCCGGCGAAATAGGCTGAAAACCTGATACTTGTCTGGTTGGTTAAGTATCATGAATGTTCTGTAACGCTATGAATTTAGCGGCCTGTAGGCGACCACTTTGTCTGGATACTGCTCGTGTGATGGATATCCGGTGAGTGAAATTGACAGGGGTTGGCTGTGTGCTAAGTTTTATTGGGTCTGGGGAGACTGGGTGGTATTAAATTGCTTAGGGAAAAGCGTCTTCTGGATATTTTGTCAGGTGATGTAGAAAACTGTTACGTGTCTGTCGGGGGTGCTGAGTCATGAATAGAAAGAAATTTATAGAGTCACAGGGAGCCACCTGTAGAAATTGGATTTGGAGTTGGTCTTTCATCAACGAATCCGAGAAAGTAATAATTTTTGGGGCTTGGGACACGAGTACTGATGGTGGTACTTCACTCATTTTGAGTGACACCTGGAAATACAAAGACAAAGGTCACAATGGTCATAAGCGGCCTGCATACGAACAATCAAGGGAACATATTCGACTTATTGAAGAGGAAGGGTATGAGTTGAAAACCTTTCCAATCATTCATTCTGATGCCAACAAAGATGAAAACGGTAATGGCCCTTCAAAAATTGAAGATTTTGTTCCAGAGCTAACCAAAAAAATACTAGAGCGCGCCGAAGGTAGTAATAGGTGGTATGCATCGGATGTTGAATTGGGCTTTCAAATAGCAGAGGAAATTGATACTCCTGAAAGCTTTATTGAAGGCGCGTCAAAAACGGTATCAGTGAACACCTATGAGAAGATTGCATACGCTAAAGCGAAATGCATTTCACATTTTGGATGCAAATGCTCAGTTTGTGATTTCGACTTCGAAAAAGTATATGGTTCTAGCGGTAAAAACTATATCCATGTCCACCATATCGTTCCGCTGGCTGAAATTAGCAACGAATACGTGCTGGACCCAATAAAAGATTTAATCCCTGTGTGTGCCAATTGCCATGCAATAATACATCGTGCAAGACCTGCATTAGCGGTCGAGCAGCTTAAACAGAATTTGGTGCAAAATGCTAAAAACACGTAACAAGCGGCTGTTAGGATTTTGGTTAGTGTGGAATAAGCCTGATTCTATTTTGATAAATCAAACAGTACTTGTCCCGGATAAATCTATGGGGATAGATGAAATGCATCAGGTTGGATTGGATCTTTACAATATCCTGAATCCGTGACTTCATAGCGGCGCAGTGCGCAAGCCATTGATTCCTCTTTGCTTCCCAAAAATTGGGGTGAACCTATGGGTGCACCTGCAATTGAGCATGCAGTTGTTGCTAATGAAAAGTAGAATCTAACAAATTGGTGCAGTGGAACCAGTTACGCTCCATAAATTTTATGGTATCGCTCCGCTCTTTTACCACGTTAGTGGGGGTTGGTTGTCCGATGGTGGCGGCTAAAAGAAAAGCCCCGGTTCGAAGATCAGGGCTTTAATTTATGGCAAAGGTTAAAAGTTAAAAATCAATGGCTCTGACCCCTACGATTATTAATTTATGGCAAAGGTTAAAAGTTAAAAATCAATGGCTCTGACCCCTACGATTAAAAATCAATGGCTCTGACCCCTACGATTACTACGATTTCTGACCCCTACGATTTGGTTCGATGACGTGTTTGTAGCGGAAGATGTGGAAGTAGTTGCCGCCTGCGGATACAGAATAACGTCTGGTCATTGCGTCAGTAAGATAAGTTATTCACAGAGCTTTATTGTTTCGTTTTAATTTTTGTTGCACATAGGATTCTTTACTTGCGGATGTTGATAATGTGAATATGGCAGTACCGCATATGAAGCAAAAGGCAAAAAAACCAAAAAACATACTTAAATAAACATCGATAAAACTATCAGCCGGTGTTGTATCGTGCCAAATCAGAGTTTTAGGGTTCTGGTGCTGAGGTGTATTTCGACTCGTCCAAAAAGTATAAGATGCCACACCAAAAAAACACTACCCACAAAGTTAACAAGGATGCACATTATACGATATTTAATGAATTCAAAATTTCGTTTCTTTTTAGCCATAAAACTTTTTATAAGAGACTTATTGACTTGCATATTTGGGCAGACATGAATTTCCCACCCAAATATTGTGAAGTATATGAGAGCAGTTAATAACTCCCACTGTTTATATTTTCTCAGTCGTTCACGATTTCCAGATATGTGTCCTGAGCACCTGTATAGGTGCCTTCATCGGCAATCATGCGAATTAACTCTGAACATAACGGGAGTTCAAATGGCTCGCCTTGTTCGGCTCCATCACAGTCCTGTCGGCGCTTCATTCGTCTGTAAGTGGCCCCGTTCCCGCAGTATCGCTTCAGCCTGTTCATTGATCTTATTGTCTTTCAGATATTTTACCACGGCATCTAACTGCGCTTCAAAATCATCCGGTTTTTTCTCTTCATACAGATAAAACCCCTGACGGCCTTTCCAGTCTTTTTTCATGACGCTTTCAAGACCATTCACCATGTACCTGGTAATAAAAGCCAGCAGAATCCGGTAATCCACAACCGAATTCATATACAGATTGCTGGAAGGTGTTACCAGTATGCCG
>JARRJP010000158.1:0-4197 GCA_037389025.1 Reinekea sp.
AGCGTTACATCCGCCGGTGCATCGCCGCCAGCCTCCCTGTATTGCTGGCGAACCTGATACAGACTGTATATCAGATCGTACAGATTTTCCTTGGCGGTTTCTTTCGCGTCATCACTGCCCGCCTTAAGCGCGCGGCCAAAGTTCCGGTCTGTTTCGTTATCCAGGTCAATAACCTTACAGGCATCCTCCTTGACAAGATTGCCATCGCTTTGAGTCAGAAAGTCATGCCTTTCCAGTAACCTGGCAACAACCAGCCAGTTGAAGTTCTTCCACTCAACATCCGCAGGGTAGGGGTCTATCTTTTTCTCAGCAAGCTGTTTACCGTGAAACAGGCTGGACAAAGCATTATGGGTATGAATGGCATTATTGGTTTGCACCGTGGCATAAAGTTTGATGCCATAGGAAAGAATATCAATAACATCCACTATCGTACTCTGGGACGTATCGTTAATGGTGCGATAGGCTTCTATGGTGAGTTCATTGGCACCGTATTCGCGACTGGTGTATTCATTAAAGTAGCCGGCATCGGCCAGGCCGGTCCACTGGTCGTCAAAGATCACAAAGGTATCGCTGTAAAAGTGTGCCCGGCCCCAATGCTCCCAGTAATAATCCCACACTATCATACCAACGAGGATGATGGTGCCAGCGACAAACAGCACCTGGCCAACCCCCGGAATAGCATTAACAGTAATCAATGCCCCCATGCTGTTAATAATGGCACCAGCGGCGACCATACCATAGCCGATAGCCTCAATAGTTGAGCGCATCATCTGGTATTCCCGTCGATTGGAAAGGTAATGCACCGCGTCCACCGTACTGGCAACGCACGCCACTGCTGAGGCCGCAAAGCTTATCCGGTCCGCCCAGGTGCCCATGACCCGAAATACCGCCGCATTACCGGATTTCGTTTTGATCAGCCATTTGGCCAGCTTGGTACCCTTGTCTGAACCAAAGACCATGGTCGCACCACGCTGCGCCATATCATCAAGCTCAGCGGTAAACAACTTGACCACAACCCGTTCCAGATGGCCGCCTTTTAATTTGTTAAGCGCCCCGATCTGGTTAAGAAACCGCACCATGCCTGGTGTTGCCAGCAGAGTCGAGGTTTCATCCAGAGCGCTTTGAGCGCTCACAAGGTATTGGTAGGCGGCGTTGCGAAAGTCCGACTCACTTGGGTTCTGCCACTTTTCCTCATCCATACTGTCCATAAAGCGCGACAGTTGCTGGCATTTATGAGTAAAAAACAGCACGGTTTTTATCGCGCTTTCAATACGGCCCTGGACATGGCCTGCTCCCCAGGTGCTTTCCGGGTATACCCGCCGGGCCAGCGCTTGCGGGTTCAGCAACCGCCCCAGCTTTAACCATTTTTTTGGGCGCAGGGTTAAGGAAACCAGTACCGTTAATTGCTTCCGGTTAACAGTCAGATGCATACGGCTGATCGACATAATCTGCAAGACCTGTATGCGCAGCATAATATTCATCTGCACCTTAGGATGATTGTTGTACACCGTCGGCAGCAACATACTCGCCAGCTCCAGTATACCTTCGAGTAAGGCCGGTGCCCCCGGGCCGCGAATAAAAGTGCCTTTGGCAACACCAAAGGCCATTTTGGCGGCATCCGCGCCTTTACCGCCGAGCAGATATTCCAGTGGTGACTGGTTTTCTTTCAGCTCGTTTTGGATTTGTTTTTGGTCTAATTTTAGCGCTTTTGATGCGAAGCCTGATTGTGCATCTGCCAATGCTCTGTCTAGCTCATGTGCCAAATCAGATACTTCAGGTGAACTGATCCAACTATGAATGGCGGGCAATAGCAACCGGCCATACAACTCTTCATCCATATGCGACTGAGACAGCAAACTGATGACACCGAGCACGCCATCGTAAACCAGTGGCGTGTAAGGGGATTCCATATCGGGAAGCTGGGTTGATGGTGGTTGCCAAGATAAAGGTAAGAACGACGGATTTGTCTGATCATCACTTGATCCCGTTACAATGTTTGCTTGGGATAGCCATTGCTGGCCGGAGCTTTGTAACGTTTGCTTGCTCATATCCTCCTGCGCCTTACTCCAAAGCCCGATACGCTGCATTATCGGTTCGTTGTCGAGCAGTGCCATGCCTTTTTTTACCCAGGCTTCGTAACGTACAAAGGCTTCAGCCGTTGTTAGCTGTTTTTTGTATATATGATATTTGGCCGCATCATCCGGGTCATTCAGGCTAAGCATCGGTAGACGGCGAAACTGAGTTCGGCGGATACCTTCCTGCATATCCGATAGCGCCGTTTTCAGTGTTGCCCAGGCTTTGGGCCTAAGCTTGCTTTTACCTTTGGCGGGGAAGTCC
Organism: Reinekea sp.; assembly: GCA_037389025.1. Lineage (GTDB taxonomy): Bacteria > Pseudomonadota > Gammaproteobacteria > Pseudomonadales > Natronospirillaceae > Reinekea. The sequence continues at coordinate 2,338 of JARRJP010000158.1, forward strand.
ACATTGTAATCCACCCAGGTTTTCAGTTTTTCCAGCCGGATAATATCGCTGTGTTTGTAGCTGTTGGCTTCCATCATGGCGATATGGCTGTTGTACAGGCCGTTACGTACCTGAAAACATTCGTGGTTGAACTGGCGAATGGTGCGCGGCAGCGTCACCTCCTGTTCACCGGCGGAGAGACTTTGGCGAATGGCGACCGGCGCGCCCTCCCATTGGCGTTCAGGCAGGCTGACAATATCCTTGATAGCAAGGCTGCCATGCCCCAGCGGTAACACCATAAAGCCATACTCATAGCCTTCGGTCAGTGCATAGAGGCCGGTCAGGCTGGTGGCACTGAGGACTTCCGATAGCGTGCCTTCCTTATTTTTATCGATGCCCAGATTTTCCAATTTGCGCTGGGACTCCAGGTCTGTCACCTGTAGCACCTGTTTGTCGCCGACCAGCCCAATGGCGTTATTAATATTGGCCTGATGCTCCGGCAGACCATAGCTGAACCAGTTTGCCAGCAGAGGGTCATTGCTGATAAACCCCTCTGGTTTATCACCGGTACTGGTTTCCAGTAACAGGACATCAGCGGTTTGCGGGTCGGCCTGCGGGTTGCTTCCGGCGGCCGCCTGTTCGTTGCCAATGGGCCGCACCTGTAATTCCAGCCGGTGCTCGGGCTTTAACAGAAAGTCGGGTTTGACCATGGTGGGCCGACCATCGCTGTCGGTAAACAGCAGTCCAATGCTGGTCAGGTTTTGGCTGATCTGATCCAGCAGCAGTGGGCTGAGTTTACTGCTGTCACCTTTACGATAGCGCCAGCACAGCACCTGAGTATTGGCATAGGCATCGCCGTTTTCATCGACAAAGCGGGGAATGGCGCTGGCGGGGGTTTCGATTAACAGGTTGGTGCAGCCTTCGCTGTCTGGCATATGGCGTCCAGGCAGTAACGGGTTTTGTTCGCCATTGAAGGAAAACAGGTTTGAGGTGGCTTGCAGTTGGTTGCGCATATCCTCGTATTTCGCCAGTCGACAGATCTGTCGCCATAGCCTGAGCGCAGCCTTTTGAGCAAAACCCGAGGCAATAAAATCCTGCTGTGATCTGTTGGTGCCATCAGGGTGAAAACGTATCACCAGGTTGGGTGGGCTATCGCTGAACTCCTGGGCACTCTGTTCAATCTGCACCCAGGCCTCCACGGCTTTTTGATTCTGGTACAGCGGCAGTGGCGTAATCAGGCCGTCCAGAACACCCTGGTCAGTATAGGCCGCCGCAATCTCATTCTGCTTATCAACAAACTCACGCAGCGATTCATAACCATAGCGTTGATAACCCAGAATCACCTCCTTGACCTGATCTCTTATCCCGAATGGATTATGTATACCAAGGCGAAGCAAGGCTCCCCTATTACCGGCGCTGAAGTCTTGCAGCATGGCCATTGTTTTTTGCCACTCATCGACCCATTCGTAGGTTGCAGTTCTGAATTCTTCGATCCCCGTCTGGCTGAGTAACTGCGCAATTTCGCTTCGTTTCAGGCGTTGCCGGTTTTGCCTGGCGTCCTTTATTGCCTGTGTTTCACCACTGCTGCGTGCCACTGAACCAGTGCCGGGCTTGCTGGTCATACCGTAAGACACTTTTGCCAGATTACGGTCCAATGCCGCCAGGGCATTTTCCAGAGCGGCGATTTCCTGTGCCAGCAGTACCTGCTCTTCCGAGGTGACTTTGGGATACAGGGAATACAGGGCCAGTAAGCGGTTGATAATCTGCTGGCGAATTTTTAAGGGTGTGCTCATTGTTTTTTCCTTAAATCGAAAATTCTAGGGGGCGGGCAGTAACCAGGGCGCAATGGTACAACCTGATAGGCCGAGGCAGTTTTCGCCA
>JARRJP010000159.1:0-5181 GCA_037389025.1 Reinekea sp.
AGTTGCTGCAACAATGCCAGGTGCCCGAAATATTTTTCGAAATAACCGCTGGCAAGGCGAATGACGGCAAGAAAGCGAATAAGGGTGGCTGGAATAACATAGTTGAATCCGGCCAGAACTCCGGCATGGCCAGAAATAGCGCAAGCTGCAATAAACCAGGCGGACAAGCCCAGTAACATTAATGCACTCAGCAGATGAACTATTGCCAGAAGTGTTGCGCTGAACTGTTTCATTCAGTCTCCTCGGTCAACACCTGCTGCTGAAGAACCCACCGTTTGTTGAACTGTTGCTCCGGCAGCGCAATATGGCTGACCCAGACTGAACAGCGCTCTTGGGTTAACCGTAGCAAGACGGGTAGCAGCTCGTTTTGTTCGGCGATGGACAGGTGTGCCAGTGGTTCATCAAGCAGTACAAGAGGTTTATCAAACAGTTTCAGTCGCGCCAGTGCGAGTTTTTGTTTTTGGCCACCAGATAGTGGTGTGTGTTCATTCAGTTGAGTATCCAGCCCTTGGCTTGTTGCATAAAACCAGTCACTCATGCCGACGGTTTCGATGGCGCTGATCAGACTTTTGTCATCGAACTGATTAAGACCCAGGTTTTCCCGCAATGTGCCGTCACAAAAAATTGATCCAGTACAACAGATTTTCCGCTGCCGGAAATGCCCTGTAACCAGACTCGGTCTGTTTTTGTTAACGAACAGAAACCAATACTGAGCAGGGCATGCCCATCGAGCCCCAGCACTGTTGTATCTGAAAGGTTGAGTGAATGAAATGGCTGATCGATGTTTGCAGAACGGTTATTGTCCTGCTGCCACTGTAATGTGTGTTGCCATAAGTCAGCACTTGCGGTTGCTTCGGATTTGACGTGATAAAGTTTGCCGAGTTTTTTCAGTTCAGCAAAAAATGCTGGTGACAACAGCAGAATAAATAATCCACTTTGCAATGTGGCTGGGCTACCGTAAAAACCAAAGGGCACTTCGCCAAGCAGATTAAAGCCGATAAAAACGGCGACCAGCGCCATTGAGACTGTGGCAAAAAAATCCAGGACAGAGGTGTTTAAGAAGGCAAGTCGGATAACTTCAGCCAGACGATTATTATGTTCATCACTGGCGCGCTCAAAAGCAGCCAACTGAGCGGCTTGCTGGTTGAGAATGCGCACGGTGCTGGCACCTTTGATCCGGTCAGAGAAAAACAACCCTAACCGATTCAATGCCGTGATATGATAAACAGAATCAGCCCAGCCAGCCAACTGATCGGAAATACAATCATCAGTACCAGCAATGGTACAAACATAATCAGGCTGCGTTGTGGCAAATAGTCCAGCAGATAACTTTCCAATGCAGGTAAGTGGCGGAAACTGACATCTTGCCAGGCGGTGATGGGCTTGCTGCGAATCAATGCCCAGCGCTTTTGATCCAGCTCCGCAAAGAATCGTTGATAAAAGGCTCGTTGAATATTGTTACCAGCGCGTCGACGCAAGCCGGTTGCAGCAACGGATAAGGCAAAAATAACGGCCGTCAGCAGACTGATCGGCCATATCGGAAATACCACCGCCTGCTGAAACTGTAATGTTTCGCCAAGCCAGTGGCATAAAAAATAATAAATCGACCACAGCGTAGCATTGATACTGAGTTGGGCAAAAACAAGGCCCCAACGAGAGGCCTTGATACCTGCTTCAATGCCGGATAGAGCATCCAGCGCACTGCTGCGGTTTTCGGTCAATCAGATGTCCTCGTCTGCAGCCCGATCCAGGTTTTCGGTCATTTCCAGCCACATTGCATTGATAATGCCGAAACTGCAGGCCAGTAATACACCGAGAATCCAAGTGAAATACCACATTTTTTGTTCCTCGTTAGTTGGTGGGCGTGAAACGTTATATGTTCAGGTAATACCTGAGTTTTCACGTCTCACATTAACCCCTCAATAAATAGTATGGCTCTGGCCGGATACGACGTCCTGTTCCAGAACACGACCGCGCATTACCCAGAAGCTCCAGGCGGTATAACCCAACACGATTGGTACGAATATTAATGCCACATAAAACATGACATTGAGTGTGAGGTGACTGCTGGAGGCATCCCACAAGGTCAGTGACATACTCGGATTGGATGAACTTGGCATCATAAATGGGAACATTGACAAGCCCGCCGTTGTAATAATACCCGCCAGCGTGAGTGACGAGGTTACAAAGGCCCAACCTGAGCGACCACGTAAGCTGAGTATCGCTGTCAGAATCGGCGCTGTGATGCCAATCAGTGGCGCCAGTGTAAATAATGGCCATTGTCGGTAGTTATTTATCCAGGCACCGGTTTCGGTTGCGACTGTCTTCAGCGTCGGATCAGAAGGTGCCGAACCATTGACCAGTGACGTGATCTGATAGCCATCAATGCCGAAAGTAACCCAGAGACCCGCAAGTATAAACAGCGTTGCGGTAATCATACCGAGTGCCAGCGACAGACCGGTTGCCCGAGCACGGACAACACCATCGGTTTTCAGTTGCAGCCATACCGAACCGTGCAGCAATAGCATCGCTACACTGACCAACCCTGCCAACACTGCAAAAGGATTCAGCAAGGCGAAGAAGCTGCCGGTATAGGTTGCTTTCAACATTGAGTCAAATTCAAAGGGTACACCAAGCAGCAGATTGCCAAACGCCACGCCAAAAATCAGGGACGGAACGATACCTCCGGCAAACAATGCCCAATCCCAGGCTTTGCGCCATGTGGGATTCGTCAGCTTGCTGCGGTAGTCGAAACCGATAGGGCGCATCCACAGTGCCACTAAGGTAAGACCCAGGGCCAGATAAAAGCCGGAAAAGGCGGTTGCATAGATCACCGGGAACGCGGCAAAGATGGCACCGCCTGCGGTAATAAACCAGACCTGGTTGCCGTCCCAATGTGGTCCAATGGTATTGATCATAATACGGCGGTCATTGTCGGTTTTTCCTGCCAGGGTCAGCAGAGCGCCGACACCGAGGTCGAAGCCATCGGTAATGGAGAAGCCGATCAGCAGGATACCCACCAGTACCCACCAGATAACTCGGAGCGTTTCGTAATCCAACATTAGTGTGCCTCCTTCAGGGTGACATTGGCGGTATCTTGATCGGTCTCGTTATAAGGACCCTTGCGCGAGAAGCGCACCATTAGATACATGCCGATAATAAACATCACGGTGTAGAACAGCGTCACTGCCGATAATGAAATCGCAATATCTGTGATACTGAGGTTGGATACCGCCGTATGTACCGGCAGAATTTCGGCAATGGCCCAAGGTTGGCGACCGTATTCGGCAACAAACCAGCCTGCTTCCGAGGCAATCCATGGGAATGGCAGGGTGTACAACGCAATCTTCAGGAACCAGCGTGGCTTGGTGATACGATGACGCGTGCTGAATACAAAGGCCGTAGCAAACACCGCCAGCATAAAGAAGCCGGAGCCAACCATAATACGGAATGCCCAGAACAACGGTGCGACCGGTGGAATACTGTAATCAACAGCACGTTCAATGGCATCATCGCCAGGTTGGTTCATATCATTGGTAAAGGGTTGTAGCAGCATGGCATAACCGAGATCGTCCTTATGCTCATCAAACAGACTCTGCTGCTGTGGCGTGGCTTGGCCGCTACGCACGGTATCCAGTAACTTATAGGCTTCCAGGCCGGACAGAATACGTTCGCGATGCAAGGCTTTCAGATCTTTCAGGCCCATGACCTGCTCATCCAGCGAACGGGTGGCGATTAACCCCATAACCCACGGAATCTTAATCGCATAGTCGGTTTCTTCTTTTTCCTGATTGGGCAGTCCGACCAGAGTGAAGGATGTAGGGGCCGGATGAGTTTCCCATTCGGATTCAATGGCCGCCAGCTTCACTTTCTGAACATCACCTAACTCATAGCCGCTTTCATCACCGAGAACGATCACCGACAGTGCTGAGGCCAGACCAAAGCTGGCCGCAATGGCAAATGACCGGCGGGCAAAGGCGACATGACGGCGTCTCAGCAGATACCAGGACGAAATAGCCAGCACAAAGACCGCGGCAGTCACATAACCGGCGGACACCGTATGTACGAACTTCACCTGTGCGACCGGATTGAAAATAACCTCTGCAAAGCTTTGCATTTCCATGCGCATGGTCTGAGTATTCATGGCTGATCCTACCGGATGCTGCATCCAGCCATTTGCGATAAGAATCCACAATGCCGACAGATTCGAACCCAGAGCCACCAGCCAGGTGACAGCCAGGTGTTTCACTTTGGACAGTCGATCCCAGCCGAAGAAGAACAGACCGATCATGGTTGATTCAAGAAAAAATGCCATCAGGCCTTCAATAGCCAATGGCGCCCCGAAAATATCACCCACGTAATGGGAGTAATAAGACCAGTTCATACCAAACTGAAATTCCATGGTAATGCCGGTCGCAACGCCCAGTGCGAAGTTGATACCAAACAGCTTACCCCAAAATTTGGTCATATCTTTGTATACCTGCTTCTGGGTCATGACATACAGCGATTCCATAATCGCCAGCATAAAGGTCATACCCAAGGTCAGCGGAACAAAAATGAAGTGATACATTGCAGTTAGAGCAAACTGCAGTCGAGACAGTTCTAACAGTGTATCGGACATAAGTATCTCCGAGTTAAAGTGAAAGGTGGTTACCTTTTTTACATTAGGTTGTTCTTTATTAGATATTGTGACATTTAAAGAATAGCGAAAATATTAAAAGGAGTAAATAAAATACCTATTATGTTGAAGTGATTGATCTAATAGGCCGTTAAGCGCCTTATTAGTGACGCCTAGGAACTATTTTTTATGGGGGGATAAATCACTGAAATTCAATGCTGTTCTAAGTTTGCTCGCTTATCAGAAACGAAAGCCAGCCGGTTTACAGTCACAAACTATTTGCCTTGATAGCAAATGCTTTTGCAAGTTGGGGGGGCATTTGATCATAGGGCCACGCACTTTATCAGCACCGGGAGGTGGCTTCAATGGTATTGTCAATACTCTGGGATCGTATTGTTCGATGTCGCATTGTCCGATGTTGGTATCTGCACTTTCCTGGGTATCAAGTGGGAAAGTGTCTCTGTCCTGAATCCGTGACTCCATAGCGGCGCAGTGCGCAAGCCATTGATTCCTCTTTGCTTCCCAAAAATTGGGGTGAACCTATGGCTGCACCTGCAATTTTT
>JARRJP010000160.1:0-5180 GCA_037389025.1 Reinekea sp.
TGGGTCTACGGGCCATGATATCTCCTTTATCGATGATAGACCCGGAAAAGGCAGACTAATAAGGGTTAAAAATCAATTGCTCTGACCCCTTTGATTCCTGACCCCTTTGATTCCTGACCCCTTTGATTCCAATCGTTGACCCGCACGAAAGCAGTGGTTTCAGTTCGCCACAGTGGCAGGTGCAGTGCCACCTTAACATTCTCACTATCGGCGATTCTCGCGATCAGTCAACAGCGACTGCGTCCGAGCAGGATAGGCTGGAGCCACCATTCAATTCGAAACCTTCGCGCCATAGTGCGGAGATGTTAACGCTGACGAAATAGGAGCAGGCATTACCAAGGAACTGAGCTTTGGTGATGATGCCTTCTTCGCCCTGTTCATAATATTCCTGATTAAATACGGCTTTATCCACACTGAGGAAAGTATCTTCGTAGGCGACGCATTCATTTCCCCAGGCGTAGCATTGTTCGTTAATGGCGAAATCAAAGTGCGATGTCAGCTCCGCTAATTGATCTACATCGTTTTTCAGGCCGATGCTAAGGCCTCGGGAGTGCGCGGCGGCAGCCAACCATTGGTTATAGGCAAGCTGGTTGGCAGCGCTGATCGCGCCGTGGGTTTCGTCCTGGTTCGCGTAACCATCTACATTGTCCGGTTCTACAGCATCGCAACCGGAGTCTTTGGCTAGGTCGAGGCGAGCTTCCATGATGGGTTTGATGGTTTGTTCAAGAGCCGATGAATTGCCGATGTTTAACCATGTCTCGCCGGGCCAGTCGTTCATACTGCCGTCTGCAATCACCGAGCCTGGGGTGAACTGATCGGCGTCTGGGCGCCAATCTTCCCGGGTTCCGGCGCTAAAGTAGCAAATCACCCTTTTGCCTTGGTTCTTCAGTTGGTGAATCAGGCTGTTGGTGCCACCCTCGCTGCCTTCAAACAGGTCGATGTCATAAACCGTGACATCCAGATTCAGGTTTATAGCGTCATAGTTATCCAACTGCCACATCCAGGTGGTTCCCGGTTTGGGTTGCCATACCCGGGAGGTATTGTTACCTGTTGCTAATGGCCCATCATTTGTCACGTCCATATTGAAATTACAGGCACTGAGAGCAAACGTGCAGGCTAATAATCCCACCCGGAGACTGTCCGATAATCGCTTGCTCTGCTGCCGATTACAGACAAGCGGCGAATTGGCAGAACCAAATAATTGCTGGACCATTGCTAATCTCCTCAGATTCCAATGATCAGTAAAGTAGAAAAACCGGCTCACTGCGTATGAGTGCGGTAACTGATTCTAAGCAGGGGAAATTTACCGGAACGTCTGATTTTATCTCTGTATTGTTAAGCCTACGCCCTTGGGAATGCAGGCCGGGTGTCGCCTCGGTTCAGCCCCGCTGACGCGGGGAATACCCAGAGAGTGATAGACTGTCTGAAGAGTTTACGGGTTCAGCCCCGCTGACGCGAGGAATACTCTAAATATAACCCATTGATTCCAAGCCGAAAAATCACCACCAACTTTTTCGGTCACTTTCAAAAGAACCAATCCAGCCGGGTTTTATCCCGGCGATCCATTAAGGTCTGTTTGCTTTAATAGCTGTTTACAGGTTTCATCATCATCAATCCGCAGCCAAACGCTTTGCCTGGGCCGATACCGTCGATGATCATTTTCCCGAAACGCTCAGGCTCGTGAACGATCAGTTCGCCGGACATATCAACCGAGTAAAGCCGTGCCGTGGGGCCTTTTTCCGGTAAGGCTTGTTCGCTGTAGTGGCCCCATTGAAAAAACGGTTCGCTGCGCACTTCATCCGTCTGTTCATTTTCCAGTTGGTACTGGCACAGGCTGAAAATACCTTTACGGGTGTGGTTCTGAGTCATCCAGTCAATCAACCGCTGGGTTACTGCGTGTTGGATAGGTAAGTCCATCATCTGGTGGATGTTATGGCCTTGCAGTGTTTTGCCCGCATAGCGGGTGTCGGCCAGGTAACTGTACAGCCAGTCCTCAATATCACCCTGTCTGCCAGACTTTCTGGCCTGTTCAAGGCGCTGATACAGGTTTCGTTTTTTGCCGGTCGGTTTTTCGATATGCAAGGCATCCAACAGTTGATGGCACAGTGCCAGTTCGGCATCCAGCACCAGGTTATGGCGCTTTTTATCACGCGTGACTGTGGCATTGGCGCGCAGCCGGAAAGCCAGCCGTTGCCCGCTGTGGAAACTCGGTTGATAGGCTTTGCTCTGCACTTCAAACAGGGCGGCATCCGCCTTGGGCGGTTGTGCTGACAGCATGTAGTAGATGGGCGCACCGCGAATACCGGCATCCTCGGCAAGCTGTTCTTTGGCTAGCTCTTCGCGGAACAGAAAGTCGCGCTGGTCATGATCGAACAGGTCCCACAGCAGTTGGTGGGTATGGTAGGGGCTGCTCTGCATCAGGCGGCCAAGCTGAGAGTTGTGGATGATGTCGGGTTTAAGCTGAATTCGTGACAGGTACATCAGGCCTCCTCAACCGCTTTACGGTATCTGTGAAGCGAGCGGGGGCTGAACTGCCAACGCTTGCGTGAACGGAGCTGATCGTGCTGGATCAGTGTCATCAGTTGTGGGGTATCCAGTTGAACTGGGTCGTCAAAGTCACTGATTTCGCCTTCCCAGTAAAACGTCACTGTTTTGGGTTTCTGGTCAGGAAGTGGCACTTCTCCACGCGGCTTATATTCGGCAAATGCCTGTTGAAAGCTGGTTGCGCTGATCTGTTGCGGGTCCATCGGCGCAGCCAGTGGGCAGGCTTTACGGCCCAGGTAAGGCGTAAATACCGGTTCGAGCAGCGCGCTTTGAATCTGCTCTAGTGAATAGGGGGCGGTGTCATGCGCTTTTAATGCCACGCAAGCCAGCGTATCGATCAGATAGTCACGCGAGGAAAGCACAGTGCCTAACCGGTCGGCACCGGCCACGATTTCATCGCGGCGAGTGCGGTACTCAAACTTGCCGACACTGTCCGGTGCCTGCACGGTATGGTAATCGCGCAGCCATTCACCGGGGGAATATACGGCGCTGGCCATTGCGTAACCGCGATTCAGATTCTGATGAACGGCTTCCTGCTCGCGCGGTACACCCAGCGCGGCAGCCACCAGCCCCATGACCGCCGACTTGGCAGGTGCTGCCAGCGTATGACGCGATTCACCAACGGCAATATCCCCCCAACTGGCAAACGGGCCATAGAGCCGAAACAATAGATAGTCCATGATGCCGACCTCGGTTATTGGTTGGAAACAAACTCAAACAATCCAGCCAGAGAGCCTTCACGGTCATTGACGTTCAGTTCGTCGGGGCTGGGGGGTTGTTCATACCAATCGGACCACTCATCGATATCCTCTGGCATGCAGGCGGTTTGCAGTAACCCGATCAGAAACTGATAGAGCCCGCCTTGAAAATCGGCTCTGGCGGCATCGAGTTCAATAACGGGGTTATCGGTTTCGGTGATTTGCCACGGGGCGATGGGTTCGGTTGTGCCATCCTGGCGGATGGCGGGTATCCATTTACTGGATAGGAGGTTCATAGGCTTCCCTCTGATTTGCGCGACGCTGGTCTCCCGCATAGCGCACTGCAACATCTTTAATTAGCTGAGCTTGAACACATTTCGGCACGGATATTGTTTTTTGTTTTGAAATGTATCCGGCCCTGAAATATCTCACACAATCATCAAAAAGACAATCATTCTATGATTGGGTTGTTTTAGGATTCGGATAAAACATGAGCCGGGAAGGAATGAAGGGAGCAGGCGCTGTTTATCTATTGCCTGAATCCGTGACTCCATAGCGGCGCAGTGCGCAAGCCATTGATTCCTCTTTGCTTCCCAAAAATTTCAATGAACCTATGGGTGCACCTGCAATTTTGTCACGGATTCAGGTATTGATAATAAGCCTATAGGCCGAGAAGCCAGAAGGGCATTACAAATCTCTGGGCCGGTGGCGATCTACCACCAACCCAAGTTCTAAACGAAAAATAACGCCTGTTAGCTCAGCCCCAATTCTTTTGCAGCAGCCTTTTGCAAAAAGCCTGAACGACTTCCAGCGTCCTTGTGTGTCGCAACGTACTCATCAATACGTTTAACCAGTAAATGAGGCATGGTGATATTAAAGCGTTCACTTTTTCCCAGATAGGAAGTGACATCAACATCCACCAGCGCCCAAACACCAGCGTCAAAGTCAGGGTTTTGCTGATGCTCTTTTATAGGTCGCCTTTCGGGAATGCTGCCATTTTCTTCAAATAGCAATTCAAGGTGACCATCAATAGCTTCTACAGCCATATCCAAGGCTTCTTCCATGCTATCGCCAGCGGAAAAACAACCCGGAAGATCGGGGACGGTGACACCGTAATGCTCTCCGTCATCGGTATGCAGTACGACGGCAAATTTCATTATTCCTGCCTCCACTTTCTAAGCTGCCTGCTTTGCAGATTATCTCTACTCAGGGAACCCGCCCTATCGGTTGATTTCTAAGCTGCCTGCACTTCGGCCCTGATGACACAGAACCTCAATGACAACCTTAGCATAAGCCTAAACCTCAGTTTTCAATGTAAATCCTGAATCCGTGACTCCATAGCGGCGCAGTGCGCAAGCCATTGATTCCTCTTTGCTTCCCAAAAATTGGGGTGAACCTATGGGTGCACCTGCAATTAGCTCTTACCCCCTGCATCCACTTTGGAGTCACGGATTCAGGTTATTGTTATTGGCCGGATGCGCTTAGGTGTATCGTTCAGTGCAAATAGAGTCAGTGTCTTTTTGATCACAGCTCAGCTTCAGAATTTCTGACCGACGACAACCAAAGCCAATTGACTTCGGTTAAAAGCGCGCCCTACACTGTTACTGCACTGGCAAAATCCGGTGTCGGGATAACCACCCCGCAGCTACAGAGAGGCATAAGATCAGACGCAGCCTCGCGTCTTTTTTTATGCCTGTGCTTTGGCACGCCTGCTTTTTATGGCAGGTCGCGGCGGGCCGCCTTCGGGTGGGCCGCGTCTCTGTAGGCGGTTGTGGTTACCCGCTCGGCCTGCCTCCATCCGATAACCACCGGATGGAGGCTTAAAGACCTTATCTACAGAGGAAAACCTCAATGAATCAACGCAAACCCAAAACCTTTCCAGCCTCCATGCACTCCGATGCCTACCCGGAAGCCATTCTGCTAATCAACGCCGAAAAC
>JARRJP010000161.1:0-7111 GCA_037389025.1 Reinekea sp.
AAATTGCAGGTGCACCCATAGGTTCATTGAAATTTTTGGGAAGCAAAGAGGAATCAATGGCTTGCGTACTGCGCCGCTATGGAGTCACGGATTCAGGTGACATACTGCCCGCAATTGCCAAAGCGCGGGATGGATCGTACTTTATTCTTGCTCGACTTGGAGAAAGTACGGATACCAGCGGTGCATCGACGACACGTACATACCTGATTCACGATCTGCGTGATGCGGCCCCTCGTTCCGTTTCGCAAGAAGAGTTCGACGCACTATGGTCCGGTGAACTGATTCTTGTCACCCGTAGACAAGGGTTGGGCGAAAGCCTCCAGCAAAAATTCGATATCTCTTGGTTTATTCCCTCGTTGGTCAAATATCGAAAAATATTCAGCGAGGTGCTGATTGCCTCATTTTTTCTTCAGCTATTCGCATTGGTTACGCCGCTGTTTTTCCAGGTGGTGATGGACAAGGTGCTGGTGCATCGGGGGTTCTCCACGCTGGACGTTTTAGCTATAGGCTTTTTTGTGATTGTGGTGTTCGAGGCGTTTCTCGGTGGTTTCCGCAATTACCTGTTCAGCCATACTACCAACCGGGTGGATGTGGAACTGGGCTCGCGCCTGTTCAATCATTTGCTGGCGTTGCCTTTGGCCTATTTTGAATCTAGGCAGGTAGGGCAAAATGTTGCGCGGGTGCGTGAGCTGGACAGCATTCGCAACTTCATCACCGGTACTGCGCTGACCTTGGTGATAGATCTATTTTTTGTGTTCGTTTCCCTGACACTGATGTGGTACTACAGTCCGACGCTCACCTGGATAGTCCTAGCGACAGTGCCCGCTTATATCATTCTCTCCATGTTCATTACCCCGATTTTGCGTCATCGTTTGAATGATAAGTTCAAACACAGTGCTGCTAACACCGCTTTTCTCACCGAATCCATCACCGGCATCGGCACGGTTAAGTCGATGGCGGTGGAACCGCAGATGCGGCGCAAGCTAGAGGATCATCTTTCCAGTTATGTGCATGCCTCTTTTCGCAGTCAGAATCTTGGTAATGTCGCCAACCAAGTCTCAAGCTTGATCAGTAAGCTTATGACTTTGGGGATTATCTGGTGGGGAGCGCATTTAGTCATCGATGGCCAGATTACCGTAGGTCAACTGATTGCGTTCAATATGCTAGCTAGTCGCGTTAGCGGGCCGGTGCTCAAGCTAGTACAGTTATGGCAGGAGTTTCAGCAGGCGGGTATTTCCATTGCTCGTTTGGGCGATATTCTCAATACGCCGCGAGAGCCAGGTTTTAATCCGAATCGCTCGCGGCTGCCCTCATTACAAGGTGCGGTGACTCTTGACCATGTGAAATTCCGCTATCGCGTCGACGGACCTTTGATCTTGCACGAGATTGATATGCAGGTGAAACCAGGTGAGGTGATTGGCATCGTTGGTCGCTCCGGTTCCGGTAAAAGTACTATCACCAAACTCATCCAGCGCCTTTACGTGCCCGAAGCGGGCCGTGTGCTAGTGGATGGTGTTGATCTGGCTATGATCGATACCGCCTGGCTGCGTCGCCAGATTGGCGTGGTGTTGCAAGAAAACTTCCTATTCAACCGTAGCATTCGTGAAAACATCGCATTAGTCGATCCTTCCATTCCTATGGAACGAGTGATTGCCGTTGCGAAAATGGCTGGTGCACACGAATTCATTGTGGAGCTACCGGAAGGCTACGACACCATGGTGGGTGAGCAGGGCAGTAACCTCTCCGGTGGTCAGCGCCAGCGTTTGGCTATAGCCAGGGCGCTCATTAATAATCCGAGTATCCTGATCTTCGACGAGGCCACCAGTGCGCTCGACTACGAATCCGAACGCCTGATTCAGGATAATATGGCGCGTATCTGCCAAGGTCGTACCGTGTTTATTATCGCCCACCGACTGAGTACAGTTCATGCCTGTAATCGCATTATCGTTATGGATAAAGGGCGCATTGTTGAGCAAGGCGATCATGATCAGCTACTAAGCCAAAATGGCTATTACGCCAAGCTTCACAGCTACCAGAATCACCAACCGCATTTGAAAGCGGTTGAAGCAGAACTCGCCGTGCAACCTGTGTCGCGTTTTGTCAGTTCACATCCTGAGCGATCTTCTTTTCGAGTGGAGCGTGCTCCTTCTGAAAAAGGACAGACCAGGCATTCTGATAATCGGGAGGATGATGAATGAGCGCCATCGCCGTATTAAAGGATGCCTGGCAAAACCGAGATAAGCTCGGTGATACCGACCAAACAAGAGAGCTGGCCGCCTTTTTGCCCGCCGCACTGGAAATTCAGGAATCGCCACCCAACCCGTTGGCGCGTTGGTTGGCTAGGGGCTTATTGGTGTTGGTAGTGATCTCCATTCTTTGGGCGCTGCTGGGGCATGTGAACATTGTTTCCTCCGCCGAAGGCAAGATCATTCCCAGCTCTCGCGTTAAACAAGTGCAACCGCTGGAAAAAGGCGTGGTGAAAGCCCTGTTGGTGAGTGAGGGTGAATACGTTAAGCAAGGCCAACCTTTGATCGAACTCGATACCACTTTGACGCAGGCCGATAAAAAACGTCTGGAATCGGAACTTCGTAGTGCCAAGCTGCGTTTGGCGGTAAGTAAAGGTGTACTGAGCCTGTTGGAAAAACCCAATCCACAGATTACCGCGTCTTACATTGATTCTTATTTGCTCGAAGTGCCGGCCGACACCCTTGCGCTTGATGCTGCCTTGTACAAAAACATGTTGCGCCAGCAATGGTTGCAATACCAGTCGCAACTAAAAGCTTTGCAAAGCAATTTGGTAAAAACGCAGGCGGAACAATCTGCTACTAAAGAAGTAATCATTAAACTGGAGCAAACCCTACCCATTGCAGAAAAGCGTGCGACGACACTCTATAATTTGCATGAAAATGATTTCGTGTCCGAAAATGAATACTTGACCGTCGAGCAAGAGCGTATCCAACAAACTCAAGACTTAGCCGCTGAGCGTCAACGCCTAAAACAATTACAAGCGGCTGAAGCCGAAGTGCACGAACAGATCAATCTACACAAAGCCCAATCCAGCGGCACCCTGCTCACCGAAATCACCGAGCTGCAACGACAAATCGCCGCGCTGGAGGAAGAATTTACCAAGGCCAGCGACCTTAATGCCAAACAAGTGCTCTACGCCCCCGTTGCCGGCCGAGTGCAGGAGCTTGCGGTAAATACTGTGGGCGGTGTCGTCACCGAAGCGCAACAACTGATGCTGGTGGTGCCGGATGAAGAACAACTGGAGGTGGAAGTCTTCCTCGAAAACAAAGACATCGGTTTTGTGCATGAAGGTATGCCAGCCGAAATCAAAATACATACTTTCCCCTTCACCAAATACGGTGTGATTGAGGCCGAAATAACTACGGTGTCCGACGACGCCACCGTCGACGAAAAACGCGGCCTTATTTATCGCATGCAACTGCGTATGGCGAGGAACACCCTGTGGGTGGAAGGTAAAGAGGTGAAGTTGCAGCCGGGTATGGCAGTAACTGCAGAAGTACAGACCGGAGAGCGCAGAATTATTGAGTTTTTCCTGGCGCCGTTGTTGCGGCATAAGCAGGAGTCTTTGAGGGAGCGTTAGGGGGTAAACGTTCGAGTTATATTGGTTAACTGATCTGTAATCCGGACATCTTTATAGTCGAACATTACGTCAATATTTATGAAGAAAATATGCAAACCAATAAGCTAATACTCAGTACATTATTATTTTTCTTTACATCGTGCAGCCATGCAGATGACAACGGGGGCTATGACTTTGAACAAGATCAGTGGGAGCGATGTTCCAAAGTACAAGCAATATGGGAGTTTTCTGCCTAAAATAAACTCAAGAAGGATCAAGGCGAATGGGAAGAAACTG
Organism: Reinekea sp.; assembly: GCA_037389025.1. GTDB lineage: Bacteria > Pseudomonadota > Gammaproteobacteria > Pseudomonadales > Natronospirillaceae > Reinekea. Next base: position 3,884 of record JARRJP010000161.1, read on the forward strand.
TTCGCAGTCGGTGTGATAATGAACGTTGCCTGGTCGAGGTATATCAGGAACGGCTACGTGCATTGGGTGGAACACCCCCGGAGAAAGTAACTTTCAGCTTGAGTTACTACTCTCATCGACCTATTTGTGAAGCCTACCTTGAAGTTCTTAATAGAACACCTTTGAACGAATTAAAACCGTGCGCGATACCAGATTTAACAGGTTCTCCGATTCAAAGTATAAAATTTAAACCGTTAGCTGGTGATGTACTTAAGGCAACCGATAGGCTTGTATATGAGCACAGTGGTGGAGGCCCTCATGATGATTGGGAACAGCAATGGCCTCAACGGAAAAAAGAATATGCGATGGGGTATCGGTACTTAGGCGAAACCTGGTGGGATCTGGATGGCGATGGCAATAAGGATCGGATTATTGATTTAGCAGAGCCAGGTCAATCATGTAGCTTAAACTTTATGGCTTCAGAGGAAGATAAGAAGGCTTGGCAACAGCTTTCCATGTCTGAAAAGATGAGTGAGGTAGAAAGGGTTGGGTATTTTCATGCCTATAAAGTTATTTCTGGAGACACCTTAAATCGAATTCATGCTAATAATCTAATTTCTTACGAAGGGAAAATATTCTCGCTCTATCAACGTGATGTAATGGGTATACTTCATTTAAAGAAGACTGATTTGCGTGAACGAGTATTTATTTACGGAATACGCTCGACCTTAGACATGAAGCTCAATGAATATAAAACTACTTCGGCCAAATGCAAATTCTGGTTGAATTATTAAAACTGAAGCATATAAAAGGCATAGAAATGAGTCTTTATACTGATATAGCTGCTTTTGAAGATTACGCGGATGAAATATATCTAGATAATGGCGTCCCTGCTATTGGGGTAGGGTGTCGGCTCAATGATACGAGCTTTACGAGAGGTGACTACATCCAACGATATTGGCGCCACCCAACCCGCACGAACGCGGCGTGAAGGAGTGGCGATATGAAACTGAGAAGCCCGTTTGTTCAGCTTCTATTCGCAACTGCTGTTTGTTTATTTTCCGCATATTCGCATTCGGAAATTTATCAGTGGAAAGACGATGCCGGGCGAGTCCATTACTCGGACAAACAACCCGTAGAAACGGCGAATGTTCACAAAGTTTCGTCAACACCATCTATTCCAGAATCGGTCAAGCTCGATGTTCCTTTGGTCAAACAGGGCAAGAATCTCTGTGGCCCTGCCACTATTGAAATGCTATTTCGCTATTGGGGTGTCGATGACTACGATCAATATGATATCGCCTACAACCTGCTACGCCAATTTTCAGATAGTGGGCGTGTTAAGCGATCAGGAATTTCACAAACGGCCCCCATCGACTGGCGTCTTTATCCCGGTACAGGAACGATTAATATGCGGGAATTTTTAAAACGCTTTGCGACGGTTGAGAACTCAAAACTAAGAAAAATTCCAGCGGATGCTCACCTTGCGCAGATGGAAGCTGATAACCGATTTGAAACACTCAAAAGGTACATTGCTAGCGGCGTTCCCGTTATTGTTCATCAGTATTGGGGTGAGGTTGGTTCGAATGGACATTATCGAATTGCGATAGGTTACGATAATACCAAACGCGAAGTGTACTTAAACGACTCGACGAATGGTGCAGTAACGACGCAAAGTTATGAACGATTTTTAGAACTATGGAACGTGGATGAGCCTTGGCTGCACTATAACGCCATCATATTCAATCAAAACAAAACAGCGATACGCCCATATTTGACGAGTTTTGATGGTCAAAGGCCAATGCAGAAAACTAATAATGTGCGCGAATAAATATTCGGATAACTATGCATTACATCCAGGTGAGGCAATATTTATTCCGATTGGCTATGGCTTTGACTTGCTAGCGCACGACATTCAAACCATGAACGACTATTTTCAAGAAATAGGGTTGTCTCAGATCACTCCTGAGCAGCAGGCTATATTTATGAGGAAAATATGCAAACCAATAAGCTAATACTCAGTACATTATTATTTTTCTTTGCATCGTGCAGCCATGCGAATGGGAAGAAACTGTTCGCAGCCAGTGTGACAGTATACGATGCCTGATCGAAGTGTATCAGGGGCGGCTACGTGCATTGGGTGGCACACTTCCGGAAAAAGCTAATTTTACACTCGGAATTTATAGCCATGAACCCATCTGTGAAGAGTATTTAGTGGCTTTAAACCGAACTCCATTGCATGAGTTAAAAGCCTGCGAGTTACCTGACTTAGAAGGCTCCGCAATTCAACCTGTTCAGTTTATACCTTTAAAAGAAGATGAGTTGAAGACTACGGATAAAACCTTATACGAGCAAATGAATCCGACATTGAATGATTGGGTTGAAAAATGGCCAGAGCGAAAAAAGGAGTACGATGCTGGTTACCGAAAATTAGCTGAAGCTTATTGGGATATAAATAACGATGGAAATAAGGAGCGGATTATCCAAATGTCAATGCCGAATTACCGATGTATTCCCATAGATGCGGGTGATCGCTCAGACATGAGAAGCGACCAAAGGCATAACTGGCAGCAGTATAGTGTGAAAGAAAAAGTTGGAAAGGCCAAACAATATGGATATAAAAATTATTATATAGTACTAGATAAAGAAAAGATGAGTTATACCGGAGTAGATATGTTTGCAAAAAGTGGCAACAAGTATATCTCTGTCGATCAAGATTTCCTTTCTTTAATGAATGTCACTGGAGACTTTGCGATAGGCAGATACATAATTGAGATTCGCGAAGTCAAGACAGTGTTGGATGAAGAGGTCAATACGTACCAGTTGGGATCAAAAATATGCAGGTTCTGGTTAAATAGCTAAGGTGAATTTTTTAAATTAAGGAGTATTAAATGAAGTTTATGTTGATGGAGACACGCCAGCTATTGGTGCAGGTTGTAGGTTAAATAATAAGGCCATCCTAACCGAAGCTTTGAAACAAATGGGCTATTCTACAACGTCACTAGGAGTTAACAATTTTAATGATCTTTTAGAGGACTTATCGGAGGAGTTTTCTTCTACCAATAATTGGACGGAAAGCAATAAAGACACAAAAATGGAGACAGTTAATACTCAAGTTTCGGAGTTCATTTCACCCTGTGGACTCCATCGCCAACGTAAACGTATCCAACTGCAAACTCTGCACAAAAAATGCCGCAATTTTTTCATCTATCGCCGCCATGACCCGATTCATATCGCCTTTACACTCGC
>JARRJP010000162.1:0-9998 GCA_037389025.1 Reinekea sp.
GCGCAAGCCATTGATTCCTCTTTGCTTCCCAAAAATTTCAATGAACCTATGGGTGCACCTGCAATTTTTGAAAAGCAAATAGAAATCAAGCTCTTACACTCTGCATCCACTTTGGAATCACGGATTCAGGTTAAAAGCCTGTTATGGCATAACAGGCTTTGGTTCTACACGAGATATCAATCGGTAATATTGGCTTCCAGCAAATCAATCAGTGATTGCAGTACGGCAGTTCGCGCATATTTTTTATCCTGCGCGCTGATTAATGTCCAGCGCGCATGGTCGGTATCCGTCTGGGTCACCATGTCGTGAATCGCTTGATGATACTGAGGCCATTTTTTTCGGTTGCGATAGTCTTCATCGGTAATCTTGTGCATTTTATGTGGTGTCTGTTCGCGTGCTTTAAAGCGTTTGAGCTGTTCGTCCTGGTCGATGTGCAGCCAGAATTTTTTAATCAGTACACCGTGATCGGCCAGTTGTTTTTCAAAATCGTTTATTTCTGCGTAGGCGCGTTGCCATTCATCATCGCGGGCAAACTCTTCGACGCGTTCAACCAATACCCGGCCATACCAGCTTCGGTCAAAAATAGTCATCATGCCGTTATCTGGAATATTGCGCCAGAAACGCCATAGATAATGATGCGCGTACTCTTCATCATTTGGTTTGGCGACTGGAATAATGCGGTACTGGCCTGCGTCCAGGGTGGCAACGAGTCTGCGAATGGCGCCGCCTTTACCGGCGGCATCGGTGCCTTCGAAAACGCAGATAATGGAAAGCCCTTTTTTGTAGACCTGTTTCATTAAGCCCCGCAGTTGCTCTTGTAACTCGGCGAGGTGGTCTTTGTATATTTTTTTATCGATGCTTTTGCTCAGATCGATTGCATCAAGAATATTGTAATCATTCAGTGAGGGTGGCGGCGTTGTCGCAGTGGTTGGGGCCTGGCTGTCAAGCCAGTGCTCTATCTGACGGGCAATGGCTTTGCCAGCCACAATATCCCGTTGCGCCGGGTCGTCGGCCTGAATAATATGCCAGGAACTGCTTGGTGAGTTGGTGGCCTCCAGTACCGAGTCGATAACCGTCAGTGCCTGTTCATAATTTTGCAACGCCAGCTCGTCTTTGGGATCAAAAAAAGCGGTATTGCGCGCATCCAAAAGGCGTTGCTGATGGCTTTCTTTGGATAGATGCAGCCAGATTTTAATAATCAGGGCTCCATCATCGCAGAGTGTTTTTTCGAACTGGCGGATATGTTCGGTTCGTTTGGTTAAGTTGTCTTCACTGATTTCGCCGTTAAGGTATTGCACAATAGACGTGCTGGTCCATTCGCGCAGATAGATACCAATGCGCCCGGCGCCGGGCAGATCTTGCCAGAAGCGCCAGAAAAAGGGTTTGGTTTCATCCGGGCTGACGTAAGGGCCGTAGGCGTTCACACGAATAAAGCGTGGGTCCAGCCAGCCCATCAATGTGTTGATGGTTTCGTGGCGGCCGGAGCGGTCATCTCCGGCCAGCACCAGAATAACCGGCTTCTTCTCTTTGCTCAGGGCAACCTGCTGTGTCAATAAGGTGAGCCGCAGTTCATCGGATTGGTCTTTATAGTCGGACTTGCTGAGCGGTTGAACTGTATTGATGGGTTTGAACATTCGCGCCTGCCTTGATCCGTTTATGCTGTTATTGACTATAACCTGAATCCGTGACTTGCGCACTGCGCCGCTATGGAGTCGCGGATTCAGGTACTACTGATCGTCGAGGTTTAAATCCAGGATTCGTCTGAATCCGGTTTCCATGCATAATATCGGCTGATATATTTTACCGGAGATCTTTTTTGAACTGGTCAAAAACCTTCCAGGTACTGTTTGTGGTACTGATGCTTGTGGTGATGGCGCTGTCGCTGGCCCCGATTGATCATCCCGAGTTTTCTCCTAACGATAAAGTCAATCACCTGATTGCCTATTCAATGCTCACGTTGTGTGGCATCTCTGGTTTTCGCAAATGGCTTTTGATGGCAATGATTGTGTTTTGTTGGGGGGTATTAATAGAGTTTCTGCAGGGCATGACGACGTATCGAGTGTTAAGCTGGTACGACGTGCTTGCCAATGGCACTGGCGTAATACTGGGTTGTCTGCTGGCATGGCTTGTTGGCCAACTGTTTGCCAGAACGCAATCATCCGCTGGTGCTGGCAATTAAACTGGTAATGCGGACCTTGAAGTGATGATGATTTTCAAGGCTGTAATATCATTCTTTATGCGATCACAACAGGTTGAACGTCCATGAAACAAAAGAATATTGCGCTGGTTGCGCACGACAATAAAAAGAAAGAATTGGTTGCCTGGGCACAGGACAAAGCGGCGATTCTGGAACAGGTCGGAATATATGCCACCGGGACGACGGGTCGCTTGATTCAAGACGCCTTGAATCGTCCTGTTACCCGCTTGCTGAGTGGTCCTCTTGGTGGCGACCTGCTGCGCATTGCTGCGCTATACAACATTCCAGTTGCCTGTAATAAGGCCAGTGCAGATTTTATGATTCACTCGCCGTTGTTAATGGAGGGGACCTATCAACCCGATGCTCCGGATTTTAGTGCCTATACTCAACGCCAGACTCCGGCGGGGTGAGTAAGGTTTTATCGGTTTCATGCCGGAATGACGAACCACAAAAAACTGGACCTGCCTGATGGTTGAGATTTCATTTACCGGAAATCTGCAACGTCAGGTCTATTAAGCCTGAATCCGTGACTCCATATCATGCAGGCACGGTTCTGCAGTGACGATTCCGCTGATGCTTGGCGCATTAATCAGCCGTTATTCGATGCTGACTGTATCAGCGCATTGGCCGTGTTTGCGTTGGTTGCCAGGTGATCCGGACAGCGTTGCTGTCTGATTTCAAGGCTTGTAAGAGTGCATGTAAAGAAATGATGACATTTTGCCGGTTTATGTCGTCACACTATTAGGATGATCGGCTTAGACATATATCTCGTGGAATTTGTAGCATGGCGCATGTTGTTCAGCCCCCTAACGGAGATGCGTCTTGCAGTCAAAACAGCACCATTCCATCCTTGAAGATCTGTTTGCCCTGATGAGTGCCTCATTAGTTTTTGCGCTAGGCATTTATCTGCTCAAATACGGCGGTTTCCTGACCGGAGGGACGGCCGGCATTGCGCTGATTCTCAGCCATATCGTCCCATTTTCCTTTGGACAGATATTTTTTGTGATTAATCTGCCTTTTTATTACTTTGCCTGGGTTCGTATGGGCAAGCGCTTTACCTTCAATACTTTTATCTCGGTCGCCCTTGTGTCTGTCCTCTCTGATCATTTGCCTGACGTTATTCGGCTGGAGTCGCTCAATCCGATATTTGCCGCCTTTTTGGGGGGCGCGTTGCTGGGTATTGGCGTGCTGATTTTGTTTCGTCATGTTTCCAGCCTCGGTGGCTTGGGAGTATTGTCCAAATATCTGCAGGATCGTCTGAATATCAGCGCTGGCCGGTTTCAGATGGCAGTTGATGTCAGCATTGTTGTGGTGGGTTATTTTCTGGTTTCGGTGCCGATTCTACTGTACTCAATACTCGCCGCGATTGTTATGAACATGGTGATAGCCTTGAATCATAAACCAGGGCGTTATCAGGTTACCTGAAGCATTTGTCGATTGAACAGGGCTAGTGGTAGGAGGCAGCCCTTTCAAGAGCAGGTCAGACAGGCAGGAAAGGAATATTGTTGTTGGTTTAATTCCTATTTAAATTCAATGGGTTAAACCTTTCTGGACAGACACTGAAAAATGCGGTTGAGATGTCTTGTCTACGTTATCCCTTCCAAAGGAAGTTGCTTGTTTTTTGGTTATTCGGCTTCTAACCTTTTTAAGAGGGGCGAAGTAGTCTTCTATTTATTGACGAGGCTGCATTGCACATCTACGGGATTGCAGTATATGTGCGATACGTTCAGCTGGGTTTGATATGCCGTTTAGGGGATGATCGAAAGGAGTCGATTCGTTTGTTCACCTCAGGAGTGGTGGTATGTTTCTTAAGGGGAGCCACGATGACGCTCAAGAACAAATTGATTCTTGTATGTATTACCCTGGCGATTGTGCCGGTTGTTATGGTAAGTGCGACGCTGGGTTACGAGTCTTACCAAAGTGGTCGACAGACAATTGAGCAGCAGGCCAGGGATCAACTGATGTCCATCCGTGACATCAAGCAGCAGCAAATCGAAAGTTATTTTGACACTGTTCGTAAGCAGATTCTGACTCTGTCCAATGATCGAATGATCATTGATGCCATGTCTCAGTTCAAGAATGCGTTTACAGCCTACAAGTCTACCCAGGGACTTCCGTCCATAGATGCCATGCGACAGCAGCTCAGGCAATATTACACGGGAGATTTTCTTCAGGAATACGGAAATCGAAACAGTGGCGAATCAGTTGATACCAATCGGTTGCTTGATCAACTGGATGATGATTCTATCGCGTTGCAATATCAGTTTATCCAGGCCAACCCTAATCCTTTGGGCAGTAAAGACCTCCTGGAAGCTCCCGGTGATAATAGCGAGTATTCCCAGTTACATCGTAAGTTCCACCCACATATCCGCGATTTCCTGGTGAAGTTTGGGTATTACGATATCTTCCTGGTTGATATCGAAAGTGGAGATATTGTTTATTCGGTGTTCAAAGAGCTGGACTATTCAACGTCGTTGAAAAATGGTCCCTATGCCAACAGTGGCATTGCCAAAGTATTCCAGATGGCCAATCAGGGGCTCAGCGAAACGGTGGCGCTGACGGATTTTGAGCCGTACTTTCCTTCATATGAAGATCCTGCCGCGTTTATTGCTTCTCCGATATTCGATAACGGAAAAAAAAGGACTTGGCGACTCAGGTGAAACTTATCTGGTCGGTCCTGATTTCAAAATGCGGAGCACGAGCCGCTTCCTGATTGAAGATAAAGAGGGGTACTTTGAATTACTCGCTTCTTTACCGGATATGTCGGGTGCTGTGCTGAAGTCAATCAAGGCCAAGAATACGAATATCGGACTGCAACCCGTCAAGACCCAGGGTACGCAAGCGGCGATTGCGGGTAAAAGTGGCTTTGATCGATTCCCTGATTATCGCGACATATGGGTACTGTCCGCCTACAGCCCACTTTCCATTCCTGGCCTGAATTGGGTCATCATGAGTGAAATAGACGAGGATGAGGCGTTCTTGCCTTCTGTCCTCCTGAGAACTCAGATCTGGGAGACGGCTATTGTCAGTGTGCTGATTGCGGTGGCCATTGCAGTTTTGATTGGATGGCAGGTTGCAAGATCACTGACGACACCCATTATTGCCTTTACCAGAACACTGACACGGATCAATGAAACCTCAGACCTGACTGAAAGAGTTCCGGTTTATGGTAAAGATGAAATTGCCACGAGTGCCGGAGCAATTAATGGACTGCTGGATAAATTCCAGCACACAATTCAGCATCTGAGTGAAGCCAGTGAGCAGCTCAAATCGGCATCTTCCACTATGGGGGAGGTAACCCACCATGTATTGGAAACCACCCACCAGCAACAAGGGCAAAGTCAACAGGTGGCTGCTGCGGCCACAGAGTTGACAGCGACAGCTCACGATGTGACCAAAAATGCCGAACAGGCATCAGAAGCCACGACTCAGGCCTATCAGGCGGGGCATCAAGGCAGTCTTATGGTCAGCCGGAGTATTGATAAAATTAATACACTGGCCAGTAATATTGAGAATATGGAACAGGTTCTGAGCAAAGTGGCTACAGACAGTGATGCCATTGGGTTTGTTCTTAAGGTGATCAGTGATATTGCTGAACAAACCAACCTTCTGGCGTTGAATGCTGCTATTGAAGCCGCCAGAGCTGGAGAGCAGGGGCGGGGTTTCGCTGTCGTGGCGGACGAGGTCCGGACTCTGGCAAAACGTACTCATGATTCTACAGAAGAGATCCGTTCCATGATTGAGCAGCTTCACAATGGCGTGGGAGATGCGGTTTCTTCAATCAAGAACAGTGTAAATCAGGCGAAGGACAATGTCAGTGATGCCAGCAGTATGGGTGAGTCTCTGGAAGAAATTACCCGGTATCTGCACAGTGTCTCAGAGATGACCGATCAGATAGCTGCTGCTGCGACAGAACAGTTGGCCGTATCAGAGGATATTTCTTCCAGTATTGTGGCCGTCAGTGAGTTGGCCAGTACATCTGCCGAAGCAGCCGAGAGATCTTCGGGAGCGGGCCAGAATGTGGAAAATCTGGCCACCAGTCTGAGAGATTATGTTTCCCAGTTCAAGGCCTGACATGCGCATGTGGATGGCCGCCTAACTTAGTACTTTCAGTCAAGATAGAAGGAAGATATTTGACTGCCGGGTTAATAGTGCGCTCAAAAGGAGAAGGGAACGGCTATACTCACTTTTCGCCAGTGGGCACTTCGGTCAGGAATTGATCCATGTAGGCTGAATCACTGATGATTCTGGTTCCTTTGGCTAGTTGTGGAGTATCTACCATGGTATGTAATTCACTGGTTATTACCTGAATCCGTGACTCCATAGCGGCGCAGTGCGCAAGCCATTGATTCCTCTTTGCTTCCCAAAAATTTCAGTGAACCTATGTGTACCTGCAACTTTTGAAAAACAAATAGAAATCAAGCTCTTACACCCTGCATCCACTGAAGGAGTCACGGATTCAGATAGAAAACAAAAAAAGCGCCCGAAGACGCTGTGATTGTGATGGGGATTTTCCCTGAGCAGGAATATCAGATCAGTTTGCTGTAATAAACTGGCTGTAGACACCATCTGTATCGAACGCCGCCACTTCAAAGCTGTAACTATCGGCATTTTCCAGCTCATCGATAACGTATTGTTCAACAGCGTTGTCATTAATCATCACCGTGGTGTACTGAGTATCTGCTGTTTTTTTGTAACGAACTTCATAACCACCGATTTCACCCTGCTCAAGCGCCTGACCATTTATTCGTGTCATTGGTGCGGACCAGTACAGAGTAACCTCTTGAGTTGTAGAGGCACCGTCATCGGTAGCTCCGTCATCGGTAGCTCCGTCATCAGTAGCGTCTGTATCAGTATTATCGGTCACTACAATACTACCATCATCCAGCATGGCTATTTCGAATTGGCAACCCATCAAAGCAGAAGATAGGGTGATTGCAGCAATAATGTGAGAAAGTTTCATGGCTCATTTCCTGTATCTGTTCAAAAGATGAGCAAAGTATATTTGTTGTTGTCAAAATGATTTGTGACGAAATTCCATTTGTGCACTAAGTGACACAATAACTGTCAATAATGGTTTTTTGACTGTTTTTTGTCGATAAAGTGGTTAAAAAATGACCTTTTTCTGGATTTATAACCAGTAATTGGTGACTTGTTCGGTAGGGGAAAAGAATGACAAAAAATCAGCGTTTTCTATCTCTGTTTGGGTAGGCTTGGTTATTTTGTTGAGGGCAAGTGTCGGGTAATTCCCTTATTTTCTTAGGTGAAAATCGAACATCTAAATCTCAAAATGAAACTAAATGTTAGCTCCAGCTACTCAAGTAGCAGCCAAGTGAGGTTCAAGATCTAGGAGTGAAGTTATGACCTATTTAGAAGCATACGAACAAGTCACCGTTTGGCTTGAAATGTCAGGCATAGAAGCCGTTTCAGGAGCGGTATTGGATAATGAGGGTAGTTGTATTGTGTCATTAGGGGAGGATCGTCACTGTGCAGTGATACTGCCAAGGGATCAATCTACGCTGTATTTTGTTTCAACACTTTACACACTGAACCTGGAATTGGATGGTGACTTACTGGCTTTTTGTCTGTGTCTGAACTCCTACGCTTTGGCTAATATGCAAACCGCTGCTATTGGGCTGGACATTGATAACCGGCAGCTGATATTCCGAAGTGCGCATAAACTGCATGCCGCCATGATTCCAGAACTGAACGAGTTGCTTGAATCGTTTCTAGATAATGCGTCGGACATAAAAAGACAGATCACCACATATCGACAATCGGGTGACATTGAAGATGTCTCAGCATTACAGATTGATAGGGTCCATCGCGAATTTTCAATAGCATAAAGCTTTCCTAAGTAGTGATCAGGTGAATAAAAATGAAAATTATCCAACAGCAACAGATTCAAGAGATTGCTTCTCGGAATACGCAAGCCCAATCGTCTGACTCATCCCGGCTGAGTCGTTCCCATTCCAGAGCCCAGGTGGCGGCGTTGCAAGGTATTGTGACGAACCTGCATATTAGCGGTCAGGAGGCACACTCGGCACAAGCCGTTCCGAATTCGTCTGTTCGTTGTGTTTCAGTATCGATCAAACTGCCTTCCTTAAAAACATTAAGTCACGTAGTTGGGAAGTCCGTGTCCGGTATGGGGGATACAGTCCGTAATGCGCTGAGTAAATTAAAATGTACTTCGAATCGACAAATACAACAACAAGGCCCGGCGCGCGCCGCGTTTGAAGTTGTCCCCGGTTCTCGAAAGAGTATTCCTATGCACTCACCCAAAACTGACTGAGGGTGAGTATAAATTGGCCGCAATTAAAGGAGAATCAGGGGTCGACACACCAACGCTTTCGCGTAGACTGGTTGAATTGTATAAACAAGGCGATCTCCAACAACCACCAGACTTAGATAACCAGTTTTCACGTCCATCGAATTCAACACTGGCTGAATTGTTTAAACATGACAATCTCCAACAACCACGAGACTTAGACAAGCAGTCTTCACGTCCATCGAATCCAACATTGGGTGAATTGCTTAAACAAGACAATTTCTTCCAACAACCACGAGACTTAGACAAGCAGTCTTCACGTCCAGCGACTCCAACACTGGGTGAATTGTTGAAACAAGCCAATCGCCAACAACCACGAGACTTAGACAACCAGTCTGCACGTCCAGTGAATCCAACATTGGTTGAACTGTTTGCACAACAAGATCGCGAAACGGTCTCCCAGCCTAACAATACACTGTCTGAACCGTGGATTGAAAAAGATTACGTAGATGGCAAGATTGAATTACGTAAGAGAGGAAGATCACTGGGCAACCAGATAGCACAAGACGCTATAAAAGATGCAGCGGAACACGAGGAAAACCTGAAGAGAGAACTAGGACTCTCAAAAGTGAAACTGGGTAATCAGGCAGCCGATTCACAAGTAGAAAACGCGGAAGTGGTAGCCGAGGAATTTCTTGACAGTTATATGAGTGAGCTTGCGCAAGAGAGTATTCGCACTAAAAACTGAAGCTGATTAGACAGTTTCGCCCAAACATTTTTTGCAAATTGAACCTGAATTCGTGATTCTCGGGAAGACATAAAGGGGGAAGCCAGTCATTAATGTACTGGTCACGCCCAACCAGACACTTTTCTAAACTGCTTTTCATTTTTTTATCGGCGACATATCGTTGGGAAAGTAAAAATCCGGGCTCAAAGAACCCGGTCTGACTCTGGCTTGTCGATTAGTGGCGCAACTCTCATGAATCCTGATTTCCGACCCTCCATTCACCGACCACACATTTATCTCTATCGCGACCCTGTCGATTTTCGCAAAAGCTTTCGCGGTTTGGCCGCTTTAGTTGAGCAAGGGCTGGGGCATAATCCATTTGATGGCGGTCTCTATGCCTTCACCAATCGTCAGCGCAATAAAATCAAATGCCTGTTCTGGGAACGCAACGGCTTTGTGCTCTATTGCAAAAATTTGGCCGAAGAAAATTCTGTTGGCCAGGGCAAAGCGATGAGGTGGTTTTACTAACCGGACAGCAGATCAACTGGCTGCTCGATGGTTACAGCATTAATTTGATGACGCCACACAAAATTCTTCAGTACTTTTAAACCTTTGGCTCTTCAGAGTTAATTGTGGGTGCCTTTACCCTCGATTCAGCCAGCAATCAAATTTTGAGACACCTAACTGATCAAACATAATAGAGGCATCAAAGACATTGAAGCAGCATAAGCCGCTGATATTGAATTGGTTTCGGGCGAGAAAGATAATATCCTGAATCCGTGACTCCAAAGTGGATGCAGGGTGTA
>JARRJP010000163.1:0-4163 GCA_037389025.1 Reinekea sp.
CATAAAAAAAGGCCGCCGAAGCGACCTTTCTCCTGTAACCATTTCATGGCTCACTTACGCAGGCAAATCACCTTACTCGATGATCTTCGCTACAACGCCCGCACCTACTGTACGGCCACCTTCACGAATCGCAAAACGCAGACCTTCGTCCATCGCGATCGGCGCAATCAGCGTAACGTCCATCTTGATGTTGTCTCCTGGCATGACCATTTCAACACCTTCTGGCAGTTCACAAGCACCCGTTACGTCTGTGGTACGGAAGTAGAACTGTGGACGGTAACCTTTGAAGAATGGCGTGTGACGGCCACCTTCGTCTTTGGACAGTACGTACACTTCTGCTTCAAAGCGAGTGTGCGGAGTAATTGTACCTGGCTTCGCCAGTACCTGACCACGCTCAACTTCGTCACGCTTGGTACCACGCAGCAACGCACCAATGTTCTCGCCTGCACGACCTTCGTCCAGCAGCTTACGGAACATTTCAACACCAGCAGGAATGGCTGATCAATCGCACGCTCTGGCTCAGGAATGTACTCGTCCAGAGTTTCAACCAGCTTCTTAACCGCTGTGGAACCCATTTCGTTATCGTCTTTGCCTTCCAGTGCCATCAGCGCTGAACCCACGATGATTGGCGTGTCGTCGCCAGGGAATTCGTATTGAGACAGCAGATCACGCACTTCCATCTCAACCAGTTCCAGCAACTCTTCGTCGTCAACCATGTCCGCTTTGTTCAGGAATACCACGATGTAGGGTACACCGACCTGACGAGACAGCAGGATGTGCTCACGAGTTTGTGGCATCGGGCCGTCCGCAGCAGAACAAACCAGGATTGCGCCGTCCATCTGCGCCGCACCGGTGATCATGTTTTTCACATAGTCGGCGTGTCCAGGGCAGTCAACGTGCGCGTAGTGGCGACTTGGAGAGTCATATTCAACGTGAGAAGTCGCGATGGTGATACCACGCTCACGCTCTTCTGGTGCGTTATCGATACCGTCGAAGGCAACGGCGTTACCGCCCCATACTTCTGCACAGACACGGGTCAATGCCGCGGTCAGAGTTGTTTTACCATGGTCAACGTGACCGATTGTGCCCACGTTTACGTGGGGCTTAGTTCGCTCAAATGTAGCCTTTGCCATTTCTAAACCGCCTTCATAAGGATGATTATCTGGACATAGTAAAAAGGCAGCCACTTTAGTGTCTGCCTTTAAAAAATTCAACCAAATGGTGCTCACGACGAGACTTGAACTCGTGACCTCTCCATTACCAATGGAGTGCTCTACCACTGAGCTACGCGAGCAAGAAACATGGAGCGGGTAGCGGGAATCGAACCCGCATCATCAGCTTGGAAGGCTGAGGTTCTACCATTGAACTATACCCGCAGCACTCTATGAGAAGAGTGGTGGAGGGGGACGGATTCGAACCATCGAAGCTTACGCGGCAGATTTACAGTCTGCTCCCTTTGGCCACTCGGGAACCCCTCCGAACGGGCGCAAAGTTTGCCCTAAGGCTAACTTTGTGTCAACCAAGAATTTGATTTTTTTCAGCTAGAACAAACACTTAGCTCACAATCAAACTCTTGTAGCCTCCCTCGCACTGCGAGGAGGCGCGCATATTAGGGTGATAAAAAAAGAAATGCAACCCTAATTGCAACGATAGCGAGAAAAACGGGAATTTTTAAATGAAGATAGGACAGAGGAAAGCGTTTCATCATTAATAAGCGATGCAGAGTCTGAACCAATCACCAGAGATGTTGCCGTGCCATTGTGGTCTTTCACTACTATTCTAGCATCGATACCCTGCCTCTTAGCTTCTTTCACTTTACGTGACGCATTTGCGTTACTGGTAAATACACCCAACGAAAGAGAGTTTGTATAACTGCCAGAACCAATCACATAGCTTTCGATACCTTTCTTGGCAAATACTTGAACATCATTTTTTGCCAGATCCGCACTAGCGTAGGGGCCAGCGATAACCTGGAAATCCTGGCGCAGGATAACGTCTCGCTGTTGCCGATCAACTGAGGCTTCGAGCGCCTTCAGACGAGATTCAACCACTTCCAAACCGTCACCAGGATTCAGTCCATCTATCCGTATGCAACGGTTATCAACCTGCTGCACAGGCGGCGTTCTAGCATTCACCCGTTCCAAATGGTTTAATTGACTAGTGGACGGCTGTAAATTGTTAAAGGAAGCTGTACTTGCCGAACTTTGGTCATTCACAGGTTGCATTGAGAGCCAATACTGATATCCGCCAAAACCCAGATTGACAACAAGAAGCGCCAATAAAATCCACTTCATTACTCCACTCCACGCTTAACAGATTGCTGATAAAAAACTTTAAGGCCTCTCAAAACCAGTTCCGGTATAACAATAACGTCATATCTCATCTGCGATGCCAAAAACTCAGCATCACCACCACCAATTACAATTATACCATTCGGATTAAAATTAGCTGCCGTTGCTTCAACTAAAGAAACCATGCTCTGGACAATACCGTAATTCATACAACTTGTCGTGTCAGTTCCCAAGCCACCCGACGGTTCGTGACTTATATCGGGTAATTGGGCAGTATTATTATGAAGAGCTTTTGCTGATAGCATATAGCCGGGAGAAATAGAGCCTCCCAGGTGAACTTTGTCTTGATCAATACAATCAATCGTTAGGGCTGTACCAGCGTTTACCACCGTTACAGGCTGTGGTTGATAATCAACCACGACAGCCAACATGGCCAACCATCTATCAACTCCTAGCTTTGAAATATCACTGTAGGCTAGATTTAATCCGAAAAACCCATTTTTAACTTCTGCCTTAAAATAAGAAATTTGAAAGTGCATCAATAAACTAACAAGATCCGCCTCAAGGCTTGAGACGCTAGAATACACAACATTGCCCGGTTGGTAACTTTTGATAAATGCCTTTAATTCCGGTAGAGACTCCAATATACCGAATTCTCCACGCCAATAGTATTTAAGTCGAGAGTTGCCTAAATCAAGAAATAACAAATCACCTACCATCGTACCGATACTTCACCGCCATTGAATACTTGCTCTTCACCAGAGAATAAAACCAGTTTGAGTTGACCACGATCATCAATACCGTTTGCTATTCCCGATGTAATCGCTTGTCCCTGATGAATTTCAACAGACTTCATATATAAATAGTCATAGTCGACCCACTTTGAATAGCAGTTAGCAGAGTTACCTACAGCTTGCATAATAGAGTTGATAATACTAGCCACCAAGTCAATCAACAGAAAGTTTCGATCAAGTTTGCCCAAAGAATACCTTCCGAGATTAGTTGTCGCCTTCTCATTCAGTACGGGACTAGAAAAAACGTTTATGCCTACACCAACAACAAGTAGCGCCTCATCCGTTGGACTACCCTGCATCTCACAAAGAATACCCGCGGCTTTCGCGTCCTCTAGATAGATATCATTAGGCCATTTAATTTTAGCCGGAACATGTATGTACTTCTGTAAGGCTTCTGCAACAGCAATTCCAGTTAGAATAGAGGCCCCATACAAAACATTAGGAGGCCACACTGCCTTTCGTGCTAATGAGAAGAGTAAATTTGTTCCAATAGGGCTGACCCACTGCCGTCCCCGTCGACCCCGACCCGTATGCTGATATTCACTGGCAAATAACTTCCACTTTTCATCGAAGTAATTTGCTTTCATAGCTGTCTGGTTAGTTGAAGCGGATTCTGCTGCGATATCAATAACAGAAATGGAGTCTAGCAACTCGGCTGACAACCCTTTATGAATTACGGCCTTATCGAGCAATTGAAGGCGATCAATAAGCCTATACCCCTTACCTTTTACGCGATGCACAGTTAGGCCATATGACTCCAGTTCAGCAATCCACGTTGATATTGTTGTGCGTGATACAGAAAACTGATGCGACAAAACTTCGCCAGACACAAAATCGTTATTTGACAAGCAGTCAATTAGTGAGAATAGCTTTTTCAGAGGAGGAACCCTATCGCGCAGGATCGAATACTTGATTTTAGGGGTAATTAAAACCAGATTCAGCCCCATTTGACTTCGAAAAAAATAAAAATTAGATTTTCCACAAAAAAAGCCCCGCCGGATCACTCCAACGGGGCGTGTTAGGCGCCTGACAATGACCTACTCTCACATGGGGAGACCCCACACTACCATCGGCGATG
>JARRJP010000164.1:0-4327 GCA_037389025.1 Reinekea sp.
AAAAGGTCACTTGCAGGCAAGTTCCTACGAAAATCGAGTTGCGGGCTTCCTTCAACTAGAAAAATCGTACAAAAACGAACTCCGAAACTTGAGTTATTAGATTCCGCTGAAGCGCCTTGCTGCGAATTTTCATATTCTTTCTTTATATCTTTTATAGGCCTCAATTAAGTCATCTTATTCTTAATCACATTGCAATTTTCTTTTGATACACTACCTCCCATTAAATACTTGATTAATGGTCTGCTCCAATGACTTTGAATGCACAATATTGCGCTTTGCTCGCCTGTACGGTTTTTTTGACCGCTTGTCAGGCAAAAGAATTAACGGAAAGGGAACGGGCAATTAAAGACGCTGATGGCGATGAACGCGAGATTGCAATGATTAACGCAGTGCACGATATCCTTGATGCACCACCACCAACGGAAGCTGAAATTGATGAACTGGTAAATAAAGCCATTGGCAACATGGTTCGCATCGAAGGTGGTGAGTTTATTATGGGGGTTAATCCTGAACGACTGGGTGGTGACTGGGAAGGCTGGAAACCAGTTGATGGTCACAGAGGGCAGGCAAGCATAGAGAGTTCAGCTTTTTACGAGCATAAAGTTAGACTCGACACCTATTATCTCAGTAAATATGAAACAACTTACGCTGAATTTGATGCTTGGAAAAAGGCAACTGGGCGGGAAATTCGCTTTGGAAGTATTGGTGGGTGGTATAAAGGTTATGGAAAAGGACTTCACGATTGCTGTAGAGCGCCGGATAAACCCGCTGCAGCAGACTGGAATGAAGCCAAAGCCTATTGTGAATGGCTTGGTCAACATAGCGGATTGCCAGTTACTCTGCCAACAGAAGCTCAGTGGGAATACGCAGCACGTGAACGGGGAAAATGGTTGATGTATCCCACCAAGTGGGGAGGAATTGACGGCGATACTAATAGGACAAGTAAGGAAACTACCGAAGTCTATGCGCTGAGCCACAGCATGAATGATCTAGGCTTGTATTTTATGGCCGGAAATCTAAGCGAATGGGTTTTGGATTGGTATGACCCTGATTACTATCAACGATCTCCGGTGGACAATCCGGTTAACGATGAACCAACAGTAGAAGTATCTGTTTTTCATAATCGCAAGGCCTTCGCTAAGGTGCACCGTGGTGGCAATCAGTTTTTAGATAATTCCTTAGGTGATCAACGAAATGTTTTTAATCGCTTTTATGAAGCAACAGATTTTTACAGCTTCGGCCTAGTTGGTTTACGATGCGTAATTAATACAACAAAGGCGCTCAATTGAGCGCCTTCGACCTATAAGTTTTCACAGTATTCATTCAAATAATGGTTTGGCTCAACAGTTCTTGACGCTGGAGTATTTTCTGGCAAATACCTATTAAGCCATATCCTGTACATGGAATCTTGTGACCAATCTAGAATATCAACTATTACAGCCCTTTGTTTTTCGGCATTAGCCCTCTTCTCAATATCAAAACGATTCAATGCCTGTTGATATAGTACAGGAGAAAACACTTTTCTCGGATTATATTTTTCATCATTTGGATCAGGCCGTACAGGAGCATCTAATCCAACTCTCTGCATAACTTTCTCAAATTCCCTCTTGCTCTGAACCCACTGAAAGATACATAAAATAGCATCTTCAATATTTTCATCAACACCAGTTCGAAGCCGATCAAACCAACCCTGCTTTTTATATTCTTTATATGCTTCAATTAAATCCGTCAATAATCGCGCTTTCACATCGGGTGGTGCAAAACGAAGACCATGAGGATTTCTGATAATGTTTTTGGCAATTTGTTCAATGTCGTCAATAACGGGGTTGTAATTAGTCCACCATTCTTGAATCGCAGCAATATTTTCATCAATCTTCACACCAATAGCGTCGCCAATCTCAATAGCCTGCCCAACCAACATCTCCCCCGCTTCCAGTCCCGCCTCAATAGCATATCGAGCACCATCAATCCCATACTGAAGATACTTGGTAAAACCATACTGAATCCATTCCCACGCTTCCTGACTGATATATTCCAAAAACGAATAGTCAGCCTTACGCAGTTGCTCATATATAAACATCAACATACTGTAGATATTCGTCGGCATTACCTGCATATCCACCGCAATGCCAGCACCCAAACCAACAGCGCCAGCAAGCTTGGTTCGCACCAGCAGTTTTTCACCGGATAAGCGGATGGCAAAATCAGCGTCAAATCCGGCACCCGCCCAACCTTCTGCGCCTCCGCCTGCTTTTGCCAGTTCAAGGAAGCCGTCGTTAATGACCGGTTCACCATTGTCGTCCTTGATCGCATTGCCTTTGGCATCAATTGCGGGTTTGCCATTGTCACTGGCTTCACTGCTTTTCCATTCAAAGGCAATGGATCCGTTGGCTTCGGCTTTGGCTCCGGCAAATGCGCTGAGGCGGCCTTCAGCACCGGCATTGGCAACACTTTCCGGAATCATGCCATTCAATTTTTTCTGGTTGTTCGCATACCAGTTAATATCTTTTGAACTTCGTACTTCCTGTTTACGCTGTCGTGTTAAGGCATTGTTTTCACTGTCCCAATACAGGCTGTCACTTTGGCTGTGCGCTTTTGTCTGCGATGTTTCCTTAACGTTTTGAAAGCTATTGACCCCATCTGAAGAGGTCAGCTCACGACCAGAACTGCTACTGGTTGCTGTGCTCTGCTCTCTAGTAACACCCCAGTTATTTCTTCCTTCGGCCAGTTTGTATTTATCAGTGCTTTCGGTCTCCGATGGGTTGTCCGTGGGGGTGATGGTCAGCGGGGTAACTTTGTGTTCCTTTGCCTGTTCTGTTCGGGGAATGCCACGCAATTTCAGTTGGCTGGCATCGACTTTGGCATCCAGATCAATCGCTACGCTGGCACTGGCACCGGCCCAACCACTGGCGTCGCCGGTCAAGTGAATGCGGCAATGACCGAAGTTGGCCCAGTCCTCTTCGCTGTCACAGACTTCATACAGCCAGAACTCAACCCGTCGGTTGCGGGCACTGCGATGGTTGGTATTTTCTTTTGGTGTCTGTTCACCAAAAAACACCAGCTTTTGCGGATGGAAACGGCCACGGGTAACAAAGATATCGCCTTCCAGTTGCATGTAATCGGCAAACAGTTGCAGACGTAGTTCACGACCATGTTCGATGGTGTTAAAACGGCCCGTATAAAAATAGAGTTCGCAATACAGGTCCAGTGCTTTTTTGAAGGAATGACCATGCACTTCTGCGGTCATACGCTCAGATAATTTCGGCTTCACCTGCTCATATACTTGGCGCTGTTCATTGTTCATACGGCCTTTGCGGTTTTTCAATAACTCAGCAACAATGGTTTTTAAAACCGGCACCCCCCATTGCGCAGGTTCGAGTCTGGAATAGAGTTCCTCCCAAAAATCAGCCTGATTCTGGATATAGGCATAAACGGCCCGCGCCCGACGTTCACTGAGCGACATATTGTAACTGTCAGTGCCAATCTGGTCGGTATGGCCCACAATCTGGACTTTGTATTTTGGGTTTTCATTCAGCAGCCGTTCGAGTCTGCGCAACCTCAGGAGCTGACCGGGTTTCACAAAAGAGCTGTCAAAATCAAAATGGTCTGACAGTTTCAACGTTGGGTTTTCTTGATATTCCGCAGGAATCGGCGGTACTCGCAATGCCAGTCCGGTCTTGGACGGCGCATAGGCATCGATCTTGGCCTCGCATTTCACCAGATCGACAGCAGCGCTGGCCTTGCCGGTCACATGGGTATCAAATTTGTTCGGCCCAAGTTCAAACCCGACACTGCCAGAGGCATTTGCCATATTCGGCATCTAACTGAATAATATCTGACATTTCACCCGGAGGATAACCACCTTGGTCTGGACTTAAAGCAAATCTGGCTTTGACGGCCAAAAACCATTTTAGATAGGGTAAGGCCATTTCGAATTGATCAGCCAGATAAGCGCCATCTCGTATTCGAGGCTCAATATCTATACCGGTTATGCATAAATAGTTCTGGCATGTTGATATAACTATATCGCTTTCAGGGAAAACGATGTCATTGAATCGCGAATGCACGATAAAGTCGGGGTTCCCTTCACAATAAAGCCCAAACAGCCTTAATTCCTTCACAGCTTTCCATCTTCATATTGTTTTTGAATATCAAGGAATGTTTCTAATAGGCCGCATTCTTCGAAATAGAGATCGTATAGATCAATCTCTTGCTCAACATCAGGGTCTATATAACTCAAGTTTCGGAGTTCGTTTTTGTACGATTTTTCTAGTTGAAGGAAGCCCGCAACTCGATTTTCGTAGGAACTTGCCTGCAAGTGACCTTT
>JARRJP010000165.1:0-4700 GCA_037389025.1 Reinekea sp.
GGTGACGCGGTTGATGGCCCAGAGATTAGCACAGCCCAAGCCAGGACATTGATCAAATAACAAGCAATATACCGATCGTCGCTGATGAAATTGGGCTGATATTCTTTAATTTTCAGAGCGCGTTGATTGAATGTCAGGCAGTCAGCTTTGAGTTTTGCTTATTTCTGTCACCGCCAGAAGTGTTTTGGACTTTTGGATGGGATACTTCTGGACGGGACAACAATGAGAAATATAAAAAAGCTCACCGAAGTGAGCTTGATCGTTAACAAGCACCAAACCAAAAACTATTGAAGCACTTCCGGATCATTCAACAACGGATCGTGCATTTCAGGGATCAACTTACCTTCTTCACCTGTACATTCAGATACAGAAGGATAACCTTTACTCCAAGTCAGATTATTTTCTGACAACCAGGATTTAATATCGACTTCCGTGGTTTCCTGAGGTAAGTATTCACCGGTCACACCCGCATCACTTTCAGCTTGAGCTTTAAGATCACGTTCATAGTGAACAAAATGATTTCTCAACAAAGTAAAGCCGCGTTCACTATCATTTTCTAACTTCGACTCATAAATTTTCTGCCAAACAATGATATCTGCTGCACCATTCTTATCGAAATCTCCTTCATACAGCTTGGCATAACCACGATAGCTAGGAATATTCTCCACAAGGGTATAGATAGTATTAGCAATTCCTGAAGCGTATTGAGGCTCCGTCTCCGGTTTGCTTATATTTCCAAACTCGTCAGTGTATAAGAATTCAGTACCTTCTGTATTCAGCCAATCCGCTAAATTCAAGTTAACAGCAAAAACCGTGCGTTGGTAATAGGGAGAAAAAATGACGAGGTCATCACCCAGATGTAACACCAGTTCGTTTTTGCCATCATTTTCCAAATCGCCATAACGTAGTGGCGTTGATTCTAAGCAACCTATAGGGTGTTGTAGGTTCATGGCATAAGGGACATCATTCAATGCATTATCACTAAAGCGATTCTGTTCTTCTTGGAAGGTGAGGTATTGATCCCAAGGGGTTAGGGGCCAGTTACCTATGACATCCCTGCCTTCTTTTTTCGTGCTTACCAGTTGCATACCAGTAGATATAGAAAAAACTCTGTCTGTAACCTCCGAGAAGCCTACGACCAGAGAATTCGAATCCACTTCTCGTTGTCCTTGGCGAGCAACGGCATAAGGAATCGAGGAATAATAAAGCTTGCTCTCATTTTCATCTGTAATTGTTTGGCCCTGTAGATTCTTAAAATCAGAAAACGAAAATATTGGCAAAGAACAAAGAATAGATATAGCTAATTTATTCATTTAATGAAGCTCCAGAAACGCAGTTTATTTGACTACCAGGGGCAGGGGATACAGGCGGGGTAGCCAATGGATCACCACGACTCCTCACCATACGCAAAGCACCAATCCGGCTCTCCATCATTGTTTGCATCCGTTCCCGGCCATACATACGTTACATAAGGCAAATAGCCATCCAAATCATCTTCCTGTGTGTGCTGCTTTATCCGCATAGCATAATCGAACCTGGTGCCATTTAAATTCGGCCTGCTTTTCAACACCATATTCGAAAAATAGTGTGAAGTATCCAATCCTCTAGTTCCCCGGTTATAAGCCATCATTGCTTTGACCGGTAAGTTCATACCGGTGTCCTGTGTATCCGTATACTCAATTAAATTGCCTGCCGCTGTACAGCTTGCATCCAACTCAGTTGGTATAGATTTATAACAATAGGACACCGGTCGATCAGCCTCTGGAATATTGGTTTGATACGTCTGTTCCGCTGAATATGCCCTGAACAACCCATTAGAAAATTGACAGTCCCTGTCTGCTGTGGCCACACCAAACGCAAGAATACTGTTTTTAGGCATATAAACATTAATGTTTTCGGTATCGCCTGGTTCATTATCCGCATTCAGTAAATACCCTCGAATCGAGTCACAGGTCTCTTCATCTCCATACAAACGTTTCCAGACAATATGATTAAATCCGGAACTGCCTTCTTCATCGCCACTTTCATACATTCGATAGACAGTATGTTGATACACAGTGACTTCAAGAATAAAAAAGCCCACCAAAGTGAGCTTGATATTTAATGAGCGCCAAATAAAAACTACTGAAGCACATCAGGATCATTCAACAAAGGGTCATGCATTTCCGGGATCAGCTTACCTTCCTCTCCTGCGCATTCCGACAAGGAGGGATAACCTTTTCTCCAGGTCAGGTCATTCTCTAACAGCCAGGTTTTGATATCGTCCTCAGGGGTTTCCTGGGGCAGATATTCACCGGTCACACCCGATTCGCTCTTAGCTTGCGCCTCTAAATCTCGCTCATAATGCACCCATTTCTGACCATAAAGATGAAAGCCCTTTTGTGAATTGGTATTCAGGTTAGACTCAAATTCTTTTTGCCAAATCAATATATCGGGATTCTGATCTTGGTCAAAATCGCCTGCAAATATTTTCGCATAAACCCTTGCACCGGGAATCCATTCAACGTAATAATTCAAGGTAGCCAGAAGCGAAATATTTTGAGGTAGACCTTCGGCAGTATATTGAGGGTCATCCATTTCAGAGTCACTTAAGTAATCATGAAACTTAAGATTTGCCTCAAAAACCGTTCGTTCATATTGAGGAGAAAAAATAACAAAATCACCATTTAGCCAAAGAACCAGCTCATTATTACCATCCCCTTCAATATCGCCATAGCGTAATGGTGTATTGCCGTAGCAACTGGGGCCAGCGCCTATTCTCAGCTTAGGCAAATCACTTTCTTCGTATAAACCAATATTTCCGTATTGATGGCCATATAGCGAGGAATGTAGCTTCTTTGCCCAACGGGTTAGGGGCCAGTTGCCAATTACATTCAAAGCTTTATCAAACCGATATAGTTTATTGTCAATCAATACAACTGTTTCATTGGTATTCAAATAATCCAAGAGATATGCATCCATGCCCACTGCGCCAGCTCTCATTAGCTTTATAGAATATTCATCGCCAAACTCAGGAGACAGACGTGAAATACCATCATGCAATTCAAAGCCATATGAATTCTGATAAGTTAACAAAGTACACAATAACATTAGCCACCTACTCACAATCAACTCTCCTATCAGTGTCCGCAATTGCTAAGTCTCTATAACCATTAAAGTCTAAAATTGTGCCTGTTAATGGATTGTTACCAGGATTCAACCACTCCTCCTCACCATACGCAAAGCACCATTCCTGCCCGGCATTCGGATCCTGATTATTAATCATCGGTGCTTCACCCTCTCCTCGATAATCAGGATCTGGTATTTGTAACGGAACTGTTCCTCCTTCCCATATATACGTTCTTAAATGCCCCGGCATGAACGACTGCTTAATACGGATCACATATTTACAGGTATGACAGATTTCAGCTGTATTCTCTTTACTGAAAGGATCATAACCCATGTACTTCAATAACTTTGCATAACTATGGTCATCCAAAATGCCCCTTAAACCGTTATAAATCATAATAGCCTTGGTTAACATCTCATAATCGTCTTCCTCAGTCACTTCATGCTCTGCATCTGCATTTTCCACAACTCTTGTGATCACTCCAGCACCATGCCGGTAACCGACTAAATCATCGACATTTGCGCCTGCTATTGCGTATAAATTAGCATTGTCCATATTGAATGTTTGACGGTAAATACTGTTGTCAATGTTCAAAGCAACATAAAAGCCACCTGGACAGGATTGTGGATCTATGCCCGTGTCTGCATCAATCGCGGGATCAACCCCGGTGCTGGCCGTGTGAATAATAAAAGTCTTCATTTGATCTGCGGGATGATACAAGTTCAACCCAGCTTCATAATGCGCTGCACAAGGCCATTGACTATAGCGCATACCATAAAGAAGCTGACTGAAACTCAAACTTGCATGCTCATCCGCGCCGCCTTCAAACATCCGATAGGCTGTTGGTTGATAACCCGTGGCAAGTTTCCCCCAGTGCGCTTTCGCTTCTTCTTCTATCCAGTGGGCCAGCAGGGATTCCCTGTTTTGCGCTTCTGTTGGTGCATTAATCCCTGCAATCTGCAAAATGGCATTATGTTCTGCTTCGGTATAGATATTTGCTGGCACTATATCCAGATGCCCAGCCAATCCTTCATCCCAGATATCTAGTGCATCATGCGCCCATTGGCTAAAATTGGCCTGGTCCTCTTCTTCACTCGGCAAAATATGCTGATTACCCCCGAATTCTGGAAACACGCTCGTATAATTTGTCCAATCCCGATTTAACCAGGCCAAGGTTTCTTCACCGGTACGACCACTCTGGTCTCGGATCAGTCGGCGGCTAACAAATCCTGGAGTGCCCCGATCGACAACAGAATTATTGCGAGCCTGGAACCGCCTAACCATTAACTCCATAGAAACACGACTGGCTGGACAATCGACATACCCCGTATAGAAAATGTCTCGACTTGCTTTGGTCGGATGACCGTCGCAAGTCAGGGTATTGATATTACCACCACTACTACGGGCGGAATGGATACGCGCCCCTTCTGACCCAGAGTTTGGCGGCCGCACTCCAGCATCATTAGGCGCACCATGATTTTGTGGACTCAACCCCAAATGCCACAACAAACTCTCCAACATCGCCACATCATCCCCTTTCATTAACGGGTCTTCTGCGCTCTCCGGCGGCCCCAACTCTCGCGTTACCAAC
>JARRJP010000166.1:0-3446 GCA_037389025.1 Reinekea sp.
CGTTGATGCCAAGGGAAATAACAAGTGAGCAGCCCTCATGAGGAAGAATACCGATGCAACGCACAGGGGCGGAGCCATTCGTAGTAGTGAAGAAGGTATTGTAATGATACTGAAGCGAAGGGGTGGCATTATCCAGCCGATCTTATGGATCAACCTGATCACAGGGAGGAGCCGATGAGTAAGGCAAAGTCGTTTAAAAATACGGCAGGATAATGGGAGCCGTATGATGCGAGAGTATCATGTACGGTTCTGCGAGAGGCTAAGGGTGAGATTCCTTTGGCCTACTCTCTTTGATTTCTACGATTCCGATTAGTAAGGGTCAAAAATAGAATCAAACGACTCTGACCCATCGATTTCAATAACCCCGAAAAAAACCACCATCCATAACAAAATTCTGCCCGGTGATCTGGTCAGACAACGGCCCAAGCAGCGCAACAACAGCCTGCGCAACATCCTCCGGTGTGCTGTAGCGGCCAGTCGGAATATTCTCGGTTTCAATAGCAAGTTGTTGCTCAAAGCTGATCTCGCGGGTGCTAGCCCGTTTATGCAGTTTTTGCTTATACGAGTCCGTCAATACCGCACCGGGCGACACGGTATTAACGCGAACGCCTTGCTCAGCCAGTGTCACTGCCATGCATTTGCTTTGCCCCAACCAGGCAAGACGCATCGCATTGGTCGCGCCATACTGCGGTAGCACAGACACAGAACTCAACCCGCTAAGCATTACAATCTTAAATGGCTTTGGAAACACCTGCGCCTCCAGCACTGTTTTCAGAAATGCCATCGGTTGAATAAAAGCACTTGAAAAATAATGCTGCCATTGTTCCGCTTCTGGAAACAGTTCTTCTAATGGGGCGACCCGTGGTGGAATCATCACGATGCCATCCAGTTGCCCGGCCTGTTCAGCCACTGCATGAAAGGTTGAAGGGTTATTAAAGTCCAGATGAGCATGCGTAGGGTCAGATCGGCTGGCTAATACCCACTGAAGCGTTTCTGTTTTGGCGGAAATTGCGCGACCAATACCGCTACTGGCACAAGTTAATAGAATTCTTATGCATTTTTTGCATTTTCCAGAAACTGCGAGTCAATATCAAAACTGACGCTGCTGCTTTTCAGATTTAAAGTGACTTTATTACCATCAATTGAATGTACACCGACTGATGCGTTAAAAACGGTGCTGCGATTAATATAGCGCGTACCTGAAAAAATTATTTCAATATCCAATAATGATGCGCGTATTTTCAGCTTTGATCCATCCAGATTAACAAATTCAACGTAGGGGTGTTCGCGTGTGCCGTAGACCCAGTTATCATGCAACGCCATGGTACGGCGGTTACTTTTCATCACGCGATAAAGCGAGCGGCGTAATTCGGCAATGTTATTAGGGTCATTTGGCTGCGTTCTATCTTTTGATGTGCCAAACAGCCACCAGTACCATGACGATAGTATTATGAAAGCAACAAGGTAAGCGGCAAATATGGATGAAAGTAAGAAGTAATCCGTTGTGGATTGAGTAAACCACTCAATTTCTCCAATCTGCTTCTCGCCCATTTTTACGCTTACCGTTCCTGTGTCGCTAGGCTTATTCGCCAGGTCAGACAACTTCACTCCCGTCGAGCATTCAGTCAGATTTACTCCATTCGATTCCTGGAAATTTGTGAAGTTTGCAGATAAGCAAGTCGGTTGATCAGTTTGCTCGTACAAGTGGTTCACCCAGTTTTCAAAACGATCCTGAAGTGCAGACACATTTAATTGGTAGACATCATCTTTAAACGTATAAGATGACGACATATCCCTTAAAAATACACCCGCTCTAGGTATATTGGACTGAAATATCGGTACTGTTATAAAGGTAAAAAGGCTTGCCAGAACTAAGAGGCCCACTACAAATAGTATCGATTTACTGTAGTAGTTTTGCATCCTTACCCCCAGTATATTGATAGAAGAAATACTCTTTCTGCCGATAGCCTTGCTCGGAGAACAGCAGTGGTTCACCACTGATGACAGACGCTTGCTGGCTATTCCGTATCTTGGTTAATGGAGGCTCCTCAGCACCTGATATTACCCATTCAAGCGCGAGTGCCGCCATATCATAAACATAAGCATTCACAAAGGTTGGTTCCTTCTGACGATTGCAGGCTTGATAGAAAACCGACCAGAAGTCTTTACTGCGCGCGCCTTTAATTACGCCATCCCAGTTTTTCAGGAACACAATATCGGTATTATTGCTGGGTGTTTCTGTGCCGATAATTTGCAGGAACTCGGTACGTACACCAATGGAATCCGGCCCAAGAATGGTGATGTCGCCCTGCTTTCGCAGTTCATGATAAAGCAATGCAATTTTGGGGTTAAACAAGGCGGCAAATACGACGTACCCGGAAAGGTCAGGCAGTTGGAACAGGCTGTCCCCGACAATATTGTATTCTGTCACCTCAATCGGCTTATTCAATATCCGCAATTGCGCCAGAAATTGAGCAGAGAGTTGTTGAGAATAGGCGCTGCTGAGGTCAGTAATAACCGCGATTGGGCGATGCAGGTCTGCATAGTGGTCAACATAATACTGGGCCAGGGCTTCCGCCTGCATACTGTTTTGCGGAAAAGTAGAAAGCCCTTCATTAGCGGAACGGATAACCGTATCACTGGTGGCACTGGTCAGGTAGGGAATACCGGCCTGCCTTAATACGTCAGCCGCAGCAATCGCCTCATCCGAGATCAGCGGTAATAACGCCAAATCCACCTTGTCTTTGATCATCTGTTGAGCCGCTTCAGCGGACTCTATTTTCCTCCTGTGATTGGCGTAGATCTGTATATCGACTCTCGCACGATCCTTTAGAGCTTCAATGATACATAGCTTTTCTGCCGAGCTTAGATCACCGGATTCGAACTCACTGCCACCAAGCATAACGCCTATTTTGGGGGGTGTTTCATCAGCAAAGCTATGTTGCATTAGCAATAAAAAGCCCAAAAAAATGCTCAAATATCCATTTTTCATCTTGTTAACCCTGTTTTTAAGTGCTCTAAATTAGCAACAACCAATATTCTTAAAGCCCTTATCAGTAAAGGGCTACAGCAAAGCTGTTAACGCCTGTTAACGGGAATGGTGTCGGCTTTTCGTTCATTGTTAACGCCGTTGCCATATTGCCAGCCCCCAAAATTTGCGGTGAACTTTAACCCATCAATTTCAATAGTGGAAATATTTATGGTTCGACTAAACTGGCTGTTTTTTACGCAGAGCAGGCATATATGGATGGTCGTCTCCAGAAGGAATTCAGGGGCAGGGTCTATTTTCCAACACACCGGACCAGACGATAAGGAGAACAACTAAGTGACACCGCAACAAGACCGGGTTGTGCTGCAATCCGATGAAATCCTCTTATACAGCAATGCAACCTTTCCCAAGAACATGCAGATATTTGAGATGTTTTCCATGATTCAAACCGTGAGCA
>JARRJP010000167.1:0-6080 GCA_037389025.1 Reinekea sp.
TCCGTTAAACATGCCTGCGCCCAATTTGAGTATAAGCGACGGCCTTCGATGAATTTCTGCCTGACTTAACCATCCTTTTACTATAAAGCGATTTAATTCAACTGGATTGAAGGGCTCTACTTGCCTGGAATTCGGTATTTTTAGATTTTTGATCGAAAAATCAGGCAAGAATTTGAAATTCCAAAATAGCGAGCGCTACAAACATACGGGCTTAGGGAAATTTTTAACTTTCTTTTTAAAGTGGGTGTCTGAGTAACCTTTATCCCTCTCACTTCCAAATAACAGAAATGGATCGATAAAGACTGGGAGGTTATTAATGAGCGATACATTGAATGCACCATAAGCATCAAGCTCTTCTTTACTCACCCCGAAATAATCTGAAAAATAGATATTCACTCGATCCCTCTTTAGAATTTAACGCCCGCATAATGGGCGTGAGCTTGCGAGCGTCCTAATTGACGCGTTTGCTAGAGATTTTTCTCTGGTATCTCGAAAGTGCTTCAAGTGTATTCGAAAAAACATCTGGAAATTTATCAGTTAACTCAATCTGAGCCTGTATCATATCTCCAGCCAGATTCGCATCTAGGTTTCTTGTTAAGGGAAACCCATTACTTCTAATCCTTTCCGATATCTTCTCTCTAATAGATTTTAGTTTTTCAATCTTTTTCTTTCTGGCAGAAATCGCGTAAACATCAGGTCCAGAGATATCATTCCATTCGGAATAAGTTGCATAAAACCTCGTAAGTTCGTCATAAAGACTTTTCCCACTAAATGTATCTGCATCTAACTTGTTAGAGCTTTCTTTTAAAGATTGAAGGTCTGATTTAACTGCCTGACAGCATGTTTCATTAAATCCATATTTTTCAAATTTTTCTAAATCCTTTAATAGTTTACTTAACACGTCTGAACGCAAGCAATTCAGCGTCCAAAGCGGACTCCCTCTCTCTCCATTAACTTCGTCTAGCTGAATTTGTTCTTCTATTTCATCTTTTGTGAGTTTATTTAGCCCATAGCCTTCAAAGGCTGTCCTTTTATTAAATATATGGCTACACAATGATACTGCTGCTTTTGCAGCTTTAGGCTGCCATTCCTTGTGTTTTTTTCCGTCAGCCCAGTCGCATATTCCTTTAACTACAATAAATTCAACGCCATTCTCTGAACATTTAACAGACAATCCAATTCCTTCCATCTCTCCACCAATTGGCTTTTCAAATTTTTTAGCCAAGAACTTTCTGTATTCAAGATTATCAACCAACTTGTTCCCTGATAGTAAATTTCCGAAATGGATATCAGAATACTTTCCTTTTCCTAGATGATGATTCCAATCCATTACATTCTTAAATCTACTTTTCAAAGTAGTTCCAGCGCGAAATGGATCACTCCTTATAATCGAGTCATCTTCTCCAATTCTTTCCGGGTCGTAAGGGGAAATTTTCTCAGAAACCAGAACATCACCGATCTTCTGCTTTTTCTCGTTAATTCCGAATGCTATTCCTGGCATTACAAGAAATTTTGGATTAAACAATTCAATAATCTTCTCAGTCACATAGCCAGCAGAGTCTGCCTCAATCGTACCCATAGAACATCTAATGTAACCCGCTTGATATGCCCCAAATCGACCAATATAGTATTTCAACTTACCAGAAAATATCTCGATATAAGCCTTTCTTTTTGGAAGAGGCTTAAATTCTTCAAAGAATGCTTCGTTCTCAGTATCGGTTACTGCGATAAAGACTAACTTTGTAGCTTCGATAAGCTTTTCTCTTTCCTCTTTATCTTCAATCTCTACGAAGTTGTATTTTTTTCTATTTATCATATATATCCTTATCTATCAGATGTTCGACACTTCCTCATGAGAGCTCGTCGTGGCAGAACACCCCCGTTACCGGGGCGCCCCCACTCAGATCCGGACGTGCAGAATTACCGCATCCGGCTCCTCAGTTATATTATTTACCGCGCAGCTAAGAGCTTGCACGAACCCGTCAAAATTAATCATCTTTGCCATTTCACCCAATGATTAAATAGTCTAAGTTCAACCCTAACTGAATCTAAGCCTCGCACTTTAGTTGTCATACAGAATCCAGCCCTACTTTGTCCGGTGTATGTGTCCACTACGAATCAAATATAACCGCCAACCCCTTTGCCATGTAAACGGCTTTCCCGCTCTCAGACTACTATGAGTTGGTCCGACTCCCAAGATGCCTTCGCTCGCCTCGCTTTTTACTAAACAACCCTACCCACTCCATCGGGAGCTCTCTTGGGCCTCACAAGTTCCTGCAACACCTCTGCATACATGCCACGGTTTGAGAACTCCGCCAGCTCGCCACAACCTTGCCTTTGACGGTTACTTTGCTTGGACTTCGACGGCGTTATAAGCCTCGTCAGCTGAGATTCGCTATTTTCGGAGCAAAGCTCCGCACAACGCGCAAGACTCGATACGGGTGAGTGGCTAACTCTTTCCCGACAGGGGCTTTCACCCTGCAAGGTGCTACAAGCTTCGCTTGTCGCACTAACAGTTTTTATTCAACATCACCCGACAAAATATCCAGAAGACGCTTTTTCCTGAGCAATTTAATCCTCAGCCCCCATCAAACGTAGCACACAGCCATTCCCTGTCAATTTCACCCACCGGATATTCCGTCACACGACACCGCATCCAGAAAAAGCGGTCGCCTACAGTCCGCTAAATTCATAGCGTTACAGAATATTTATGATACTTAACCAACCAGACAAGTATCAGATTTTCAGCCTATTTTCCCGGATACTGCGTCTCCAGACCGAATATCCGGCGAATATCCAGATACTGAGTCGCGAAATCACGATAATTTTCGATATTCATCACACACAATCAGTATCATTTGATGGCTACGGTTAATATGCATACCGCAATCTGTAAATATATACCTGAATCCGTGACGCCAAAGTGGATTAAGGAAGAATGCATAGAGATTCCCAGCCAACTTCCTTCAGTGATGCTCCCCCATCAACCCCGCCAACTCCTGAATCTTCCGATAATACCGATCACCCCCTGTGACAATATCCGCCAATCCCTTAAGCACTTCACCTGCTTTATCATCCTCACCCATCTGCTGATAAGCCACCGCAAGGTAGTACCCGGCTTTGCTGCAATTCGCTTTCTGCGTTAACACGTTTTCAAAACGATCTTTCGCTTGCTCAACCTTATGCAACGACAGTTCAACCACACCAAGATCGACCTGGGTTTCAATATCGTTCGGGTAATAACCCGCTAGTGTTTGCAGTAATGTTTCTGCCTGAACTGTTTTGCCGCTGGCAATCGCCACCAGGCTTAAATGTTTTAACGCGCGGTAGTTGCGTACATCGTGTTGCAGTGCTTCTTGTAATGCCTGTTGGCTGGCGGCTGGCGCGCCACCAGCAGTATTCGGCGCGGGCGGGATCGCCAGTGCGCAGCTTGATCTGGCCGAGATTTTCCCAGGCTTGGGCGTTGTTCGCATCGCACTGCACGGCTGTTTCCAGATGCTCAAGGCCGCTCTGTTCCTGGCCCATATTTAACAGCACCTGGCCGAGGTTGGTGTGTGCCATGGAATAGTCGGGTTTCAGTTGCAGGGCGGTATTCAGGCACTCAAAGGCTTCGCCCCAGCGCTTTAATTGTGCACAGACAAAGCCAAGGTTGTTGTAGGCGGTGGCGTTCTGTTCATCGAGTGAGATGGCTGTGCGGTAGGCGGATTCCGCTGCTTTTAGATTGCCGTTAAGGTGGGCTTCAACGCCGGTTTTGATCTGTTCGATTACTGTAGTCATTAGCTTATCCTGTCAATCAGTCCGCGTAATAATTGGTTGGTATTGATGTCCGGTACTTCGAATTCGACATCGTCCAGTGAAATATCAAAGGGTTCGCCTTCGCGATAATGGATCGGCAGGCTGATACCGAAGCGATAGTCTGAACCGAAGGTATAAGAGGCAAATTTCCAGCGTTCGCTGTAAACGGTGTACCAAAGCGCTTCGACATTGACATAACCGCCAATATCAAAGGTAAAGCTGGGCTGGGCATGAATGCCGACATTGGCATCAATGGCAAGCCCATTCGATGGTGACCATTCGATATGAACACCGGCTTCAGCCGCGCCCGTTATACCAAGGGTACCGCCGATTTCCAGACCACCAGTGGCACTGGCACCGGTAATACCCAAGCCGATACCGGCCCGAACAAAAAGGCGTAAGCCAGCATCGGCCGGAATATTCAGGTGTGCATCGCCCGTGATTTGGGTGTTTTCCTCATGATCTGGGTTGTAAGTCACGCCCAGTTTCAACTGGTCGATAACACCAGGCCCAATGCCGGCCTGGGCGCTTAAGCCACCGCCAATTTCAGCGACAATACCGGGGAAGATCGGTGCATTAACCGATATGGTGAAGATGTCTTTGTTAAACTTGTAACGGCGGAAAATTTCCAGCTCATCGGGCAGACCGATTTCCCCAACGACGGTCAACTCGCCAGCAGGTGAAAACTTAACGCCAGCGGTGCCTTGCAGCCATGGCGCCAGTTGCAGTTTTAACTGGCCGCCGCCGTAAACAATCAGTGGGTTGCCCTCTTCTGCCGTTTCGGAAAGCTGGCCGTCTTCGCCTACGCTGCGGTTGGTGACGCCAACTTTGGCTTTTCCGGAAAGCATACCGCGTGAGTAGTCGGCTTCGATTTCGGCGGTGAAGGCTCCATCGTTGTAGCTGACAATGAGGTTGGAGTTAACGCCGGGAATATCAGGTTGGGCTTCGCCGGTTGCGGAGACGGCGTAGCCGGATCCGTCTGGTTTTTCGGTGACAGAGGCTTCGATTGAACCGCCACGGATTCCGGGTGTATCGGCAGACAGCTTAAATTTGCCACCAATTGAAAAGCCTTTCTCTTTAGATTGGGTGATCGAGAGCGTGCCGCTTTCTACACCGGGGACATTAAGCGTGGCATCGCCAATTGCCTTGAAGCCCTCTTCTTCTGAGTAATCAACCTCAATGGTTGCGGTTTCAATACCTGGTACTTTCCCTTTGGGAATGGTGATAGTGCCGCCAACGGACCATTCACCATTTTCATAAGCCATACGAACTTGCGCTTTAGTTCCCCGACCAAATAATTTTTCATCAAATTCAAATTTGCCGGATAAGGCAAAGTTCTTTTTTGTATCGACTTTGGCTTTTATATCGCCTTTACCAAGCCGGTCTATTTTAAAGTTTACATTGCCGTCGACGGCCAGGCCTCGTTTTGTACTAAGCGAAACCGCTAATGCTGCTTGCTCGATTTTAAAGGGTGACGGTGTGTTTAATTCTTCGGCAAGAAAGTTTTTTTCCACGCCAAAGTCATTACCACAGATAAAAAATCCAATATCAGCACCTTTCAGGAAGATAAGGGTAAACACGACCAGGGCAAAAGCAGCGGCAAAAACGGTTGCAATGCGGCGCGGCAACAGGAGCAGCAGCAAGGCGGCCAGTGGAATTTCCAGCGGCAATCTGAAGAAAGCATTGGTCGAGAATGCGCCGGGATGATCAGGCAAGGTAAAGGCGATAAATGCTATAACCAGAAACACAAATCCGGCGAGAGCCAGTTTTGCACGCGGTGGTTTTGCCTGTTTGCCTGATGCATTCTTCATCGCCATCCAATAAACCTCTTAAAGTGCGAAATCTAAAGCGTATTACACGAAGCTGAAAGGGCCGGTTTTGCGGCAATATACAATTCTTGCGGCCCTTGTCTGTGTCGGTCTTCTCACCGCGCTCATTTATGCGCTTGATCCTGCACAGGTTGGTGCGGCAATCGCAAATGTCTCACTCTGCCATTTGGCAGGTGCCTTTCTGGCCGTGCAGTTGCAGGTCATCCTGTCCGCGTGGCGTTGGCGGTTTACCGCCGGACGTTTGGAGCATGATATCGCGTTGCCCACGGCAATTGGCGAATATTATGTCAGCAGCTTTCTAAACCTGATTCTGCCCGGCGGCATGGCCGGTGATGCGCTGCGCGCCTATCGCAACAGGGCAGAGGGCGCAGGCGGCTGGAAGAGGCCGGCTGCTGCCGTTTTTCTGGAAAGACTTTCCGGGCAATTTGCCTTTTTTGCAGTGGCAGCAATCGGATT
>JARRJP010000168.1:0-6930 GCA_037389025.1 Reinekea sp.
GCTCGACACCCTGACCGGTAATGCACAGCCACTGACCCGGCTGCTGAATACCGTCACGTCCAACACCTTGCTGTTCCCTGCCCTGCCCGACGACGATGCCGCCCGGGCGGAGTTAATGACCATGCCGCAGTACAAGGTCGCCGCGATGATTGACAACCAGTTTTCCGGGTTGAACGGGCTGACCAGCCAACAGCCGGACAAACCGGCGTATATGGATGAGGTAAATCAAGCCATCAGCCAGTTACTGGCGTACATGAAATCGATCAGCGAAGCGCCGGATGTCGGTAAAGCGGCACTGGAAGCCACCAAAGGCCGTATGGCACTGACCGATGCCGACCCGATTTATGTGCTGGAACGCATCGCCTCCGGCATGCCACGACCCTACGACACGCTGTTGCAGAAACTGGCGGAAGAAAGCTGGTATGTCGTGAAGCAGGAAGCGATCCGCTACTTCAGGTACTTATTCTATCAGGGTATAAAATTGCTCTTCAGTGATAGTTTTTACACCTAGCTTTTCTGCTTTACGTAATTTTGATTGTCCGGGCCTATCCCCGATTACTAGTAATGTGGTTTTTCCATTAATGCTTTTTTGGACTACTGCTCCAAGATCCTCAGCAAGCTCTTCCATCTCTTCTCTCGTGCCGTCTTCCATTTTACCTGTGAAGACTACGTACTGCTCATCGAAATCGATTTCTTCGACATGCTCAGAATCACCCATCAGGCCTTCATTAATTGAATCTGGCATAGTTTCATGCCACCAGTCATAGATCTCTTGAACACCAGGTCCAGGTGTATTTTCTCTACAAGAAACTTCACGGTTTGTCTCAAGTTTCACCCAGAATTCCCAAGGATCAT
Source organism: Reinekea sp. (assembly GCA_037389025.1). Taxonomy (GTDB): domain Bacteria; phylum Pseudomonadota; class Gammaproteobacteria; order Pseudomonadales; family Natronospirillaceae; genus Reinekea. Next base: position 856 of record JARRJP010000168.1, read on the forward strand.
CATCTCCGCAACCCCATGCCTGAGCTTGAACGCCAGGCAAAAGTTTATTCAAAAACTCAATAATACTTACTACAAAATCACCACCATTAGAACCATAAATAGAGTGCATAACTGTGAAACCAGAAATTTCTGAACTAGCCTCAAACTCCAAGCTATCTGCAAAGTAGCTTCGCTTAAGTAAACTACTGAAATCATCAAATAGTTCTTTCCCCAATGCATTGTTTAGACATTTGCACTTATTCGATAAATACGCATTACGATCTTTAATGCTGCTAATGAAATATTTGGAGTTACAATTTGTCGCCGAGAAGAAGTCAAACAGAAACTTGTTCATCTCCCGATCTTCATGCCTTACGTAAAGGTTAATTTGTAGTTCCATCTTAATGCATCCTTCTAGGCTTAACAGTTTTTTCTATATCATCTGACAAAATATCCAGAAGACGCTTTTTCCTGAGCAATTTAATACCCCCCCAGTCTCCTCAGACCCCATCAAACTTAGCACACAGCCATTCCCTGTCAATTTCACCCACCGGATATTCCGTCACGCGACGCAGTATCCAGGAATCGATGGGGTCAGAGTAGTGTGTGCCACGAACAAAGATTTTAATCTCTTTGGAACTGTATAAAAGATGGGAGCAGGCCTCCCGATGGCGTTTGCTGATAACAAAAACCGTTTTTCGCTGGATCTGTCCCACTGCGCCGCAGCTGTCAAAGCCCCGAACCCGGTTCAGCTGTTGAGGACTACCTTCAGGCTCTTAGGCACAGTCATTCCTTGAAGGAACCGGAAGGTCTGGTGTGACACATACAAGTATTTCAGATTGGGAAGTTCGCACAATTCCACCGGCAGGGATTCAAAGTCATTGCCATTGAGGGAAAGCATGGTCAGCTCAATCAGCTGGCCGATGGAAGCCGGCAGGTAGGTGAGGCCACAATTGTTCAGATACAGCCGACTCAGGTTTTTCAAGTTGCCGATGTCTTGCGGCAGGCTTCCGATGTCGTTGTCCGAAAGGTTGAGATATTCCAGTTTTGCGCAGTGCAAAATACTCGCCGGGAATGACTTGAGATTGCACTCATTCAGGCTCAATTCGGTCAAATCGCCAAGCTGGTCAAAAGCAATCTGTTCGAGGCTCCCGTCGGCGTTCTGGACATGGCTGACCTTCAGTTTCCGGAGCTTCGGCAATTCTACGATTTCCGGAGGCAGACTCTGGAGCCGGGTATTGGTGAGATCAAGGTTCCACAGTTCCTTCCAGTCCCGGAAACTTGCAGGGAGTTTTTTAAGATCTGTTTCCCGCAGGGACAAGGTTACCACATTCGGCAAAGCCAGCCCCTCTGGTATGGCTTCGATCGGATTATGGCCGACATGCAGACATTGCAGGGATTTCAAATTCGACAAAGCCGGAGATAGAGCGGTCAAATGGTTGTGTTGCAAATCCAGGTCGGTCAGATCGCTAAGCCGGTTCAATGACTCCGGCAAGGTCTGGATCTGGTTGTTGATGAGACCCAGTTTGTGAAGATTGGTGAACCTCCCGATCTCCTCCGGTATGGCGTCTAAAAACTGGTTGGTAAGGGTTAGGGTTCTGACTTCTAAAGGAGATTCCAAAGCCTTAGTCAGGGACTCACAATAGGGGTACGGCTGCGCATCCACCTCAAATGAACTCTGGTAATCCTCGACGAAATTCACCCTGTTGGTTTTCAGTTTTTTGCACAGGCAGCAGCCGCACTCATTCTCCCGGACTGTTTTTTCGATTTTTTTAGCCAGTGCCTTCCCGAGTTTTGGGAGGTGGGTCGATAAACGTTCGGACAAGGGTCCATCGGCCCGGGAGACGCCGACTGTTTGCTTGCCCTGCGTCAGGAAAATCATCTGTCTGTCCGCTTGCTGGGTTTCGTATGACGGGATTTCCGTGATGAGGGTATAGCCCCGATCCCGAAAATAACCGGGCAGGAAGTCACCGTACAGCGACAGGACCGTTTCGATCCAGTGTTGGGCCAACATGGCTTCGGTGTACCCGTCGTGCCCATCGGTGTAATGAAAATCAAAATGCAGGCAGGAGTCTTCGCCAGAGGCTGTGATGAGGTTTTTTTCGACGTTTCCCTTCAACTGGATGGAATGGGTATCGATTTCTTCCGGGGTCTTGGCGATGATTTCGAAAATAAAAGCGATGCTGTTCAGCAATTGCTTCCGGACGGACTCGATCTTGTAGGTATAAACCTCTTGTATCGGTTCCAGCTTCAGTGAATACGAACATGTTCTCATACAACGATCCTCCATACGGATATTCTTCCCAGTCTATTGGGAATTTCACAATGTTGTCTTTTCCTTTCTTTTCAGCAAACTGTAATTTGACACGGAGAGTATCAACGCGACCTAAGTATAAGCCTGAATCCGTGACTCCTTCAGTGGATGCAGGGTGTAAGAGCTTGATTTCTATTTGTTTTTCAAAAATTGCAGGTGCACCCATAGGTTCACCCCAATTTTTCTAGTGTTGAGTCAAATGGTAGGTGCTCAACCATCTTACCGCATCTGCTTTTTAGCCACTTTCGTTCATCGTGCCAATCAACAATTGTATTTTCCTGAAAATAGATAGAGTCATATTCTCGTGCCGATTCCATAGTTTCTACACTGTCATAGCCTTTCGATTCTAAAACTCTTTCTATAATAGCCTCTCTAGTTTCTCTAATACCTGAATCCGTGACTCCAAAGTGGATGCAGGGTGTAAGAGCTTGATTTCTATTTGTTTTTCAAAAATTGCAGGTGCACCCATAGGTTCATTAAAATTTTTGGGAAGCAAATAGGAATCAATGGCTTGCGCACTGCGCCGCTGTGGAGTCACGGATTCAGGTAATACTAAAGAGGCCCCCCCTGCATCAAAAATTATCGCTTCAGTTCTGTTTCCTATTCAGTCAAATCAATCCTAAATGTAACAGTTTTATTCTATATCGCCTGACAAAATATCCAGAAGACGCTTTTTCCTGAGCAATTTAATACCACCCTGTCTTCAGCCCCCACCAAACTTAGCACACAGCCATTCCCTGTCAATTTCACTCACCGGATATTCCGTCACGCGACGCAGTATCCAGACCGAATATCCGGATACTGAGTCGCGAAATTACGGTGTTTTGTGATATTTATCACAAACAGGCAGCAGTATTAAAGTGAGTGTCTGGATAACTTAGAACGTTCGGCTCATTGGCGGCGAAGTCCAATGCAGCCGCTTGTTAAATAGCCTCTTGTTAAATAGCCTCTGGTACCATTCTCTGATAATTTTTGATGAAGAATTGCACTCTAAACCCTAGGCTCTCGTACAATGGCCGACCTGACTGAGATGCCTGTAAAACAAGATGTTTGCCCTGCCACAGAGCACAGATCTCAGTAATATATTGCATGAGGCACTTGGCAATGCCTTGACCCTGAAAATCTTTTTTAACACCGACTTGATGTATGCCGATAATATCCCCTGTTTTGTACAACAATGCAGCAGCGACAGGCCGGTCATTCTGCCAGCCTAATAATATCTTTATGTCTTTGTCAGTATATAAATTTTCAATAACAGAGTATTCAATGTTGTAAGCAAAGGCTTCACTACCGATATCTACCCACGCTTTAATATCTTCAGGCGTGCGCACGAGTCTCACCTCGAACCCTTGACGTGTTGGAGATGAATATACGTCGTCCTTTAGATCCAAGTACATAGCCGCCTGTTCAAAAGCACAGCTCCATTTCTGCTCGATGAGCTTCCGCTCAAGTGGCGTTGTATCCCGATGTTCCTTCGTGCCAATCATTGGCCACACGGGTATAACTGCAGATTCGGGAACCTTATCCAGCCAAGTAATATCACTTGCATGATTTGGTATCGTATGACTCAAGCCATCGGTGTCCATATCCAGCCAACAGCGATGAGGCCAGCGTTTACTGGCATGCAGTAATGGCTGCGTATCTTCGTTAACAGGCCGTGATCCATACTTTTTCCACAGGCCAGTCAGATTAGTTAAATTGGCTTCATCAATGTGCATTACCAGGCTCCCAGTTAAGTAATAACACTCCGATTAGGAGAGAAATAGCGCCAAATACTTTACTGACATCAATCGATTTTACCGGGAGGTTAAACCAGCCAAAATGGCTGGCAACAACGGCAATCAGAATTTGGCCCGAAAGAGCATACGACATCATTGAGCCTACGCCCATTTTAGGAATCAGATAATAAAATAAACCAACACCAAAGGCGCTTAAGGCCCCACCAGAAAACCACAAATATAAAGGTACGGATTTAATATCGCTCATTTGTGGATACTGCCTTGTCGATAGCATTATCGCGAACACAGTAAACAAGCAACTGAATAAAAACGCGATACTAGTGCCCAGCATGGAGCTTTTGAGCAATACACCCAACTGTGCATTCATGGTGGCTTGAACCGCGATGGCAGCGCCCGCTACTAATGCAAGTAAAGATAGATAGCTCATCTTAAATCTCCAGCACTATTTCATCATAATCAAATCGCACTTTAGGGCTGCGTCCATGAATATCCTCATGATGACGGCGGCCGATCGGGCATATCACCGAGGTAGTTAAACCTTTTTCGCTCAACCCCAACACGGCATCGTATCCGGCAGCATCAATGCCAGTCATAGGGCAGCTATCAATTTTCATCAAGGCGACACAGGTTAACAGATTACCAAGAGCTATATACGCTTGTTGATGTGCCCATTCTTGTCGTTGTTCAGGCATTTTGACTGCCAATGCAGACTTAATATGATCCTGAATCCGTGACTCCATAGCGGCGCAGTGCGCAAGCCATTGATTCCTCTTTGCTTCCCAAAAATTGGGGTGAACCTATGGGTGCACCTGCAATTCTCTTACACCCTGCATCCACTCTGGAGTCACGGATTCAGGATGATTCGAAAAATTGGCGAGTTCACTCAACGGCTTCTTTGGAATTTCTACACATTTATCGATGTGGCGGTCTACTGTAGCGTCACCTATCTGAGTCTGAGCGGCAAACACTATCAAATGTGAGCTTTGAGCAATTTTGTCCTGTCCGTAAGAAAATGGCAGTAACTGCTCTCGAATCGACTCAGACTCCACCACAATAATACTATAGGGCTGCAGCCCATAGGACGATGCGCTCAGGCGCGTGGCATTGAGTAGCTGTTTCAATTCTGCTGCAGAGATTTTCTCATCTGAGAATTTCTTTACTGCATAACGCCAATCTAGTGCATCTAATATATTCATCTAACCTCTCCCGATTTTTTAAGTGATTGGACAGAAGCCACGCCTCAAACACAATGACTGCTATGACCAACGAATGGGAGAAGAATACGGAGATAGACCTATAAGGGCATTTACATAGGTTGATAACCTACAGTTTTTTTCGAATACGGCTTAATTGCGTAGGCGTAATACCGAGGTGTGAGGCAATATGGTACTGGGGCAAGCGCTCTACAAGGTTGGGATATTGTTCGATAAAATGCAGATACCGCGTAGTAGCATCATCCTGCACAATTTCGATTTCACGAGCGTCCTTCGCCAGCAGCCAATTTTTTTCAAGATAATAGATTTGAAATAGCTTCAGGTCATCCTTTGCAATCATTAACTTTCTATAGGCCGAAAAATCAATTTCAATAATGAGAGCATCTTCTACTGCCTCAAAAGTCAGGGTCGATACGGTAGAGGTTAACAGTGCCGTCATTGCCCCCGGAAACATCCCTTCACCGAAAAAGTTTTTATTGTACTCATTACCCTTTTCGTCGCTTACGAAGCATCGAATCAGCCCCTGATAAACATAGGCAAAAGAATTAGGGGCTTCACCAGCCCTATAGAGACAGGAGTGCTTTGACAGTGACCGAAATGTAGATATTTCCTTTAAATCGTTCCATGTCTCATCACTGATAATCGAATAGGACTCGAGGGACTCTCTCAATGCAGGGAAGGCTTTTTTAATATCAAGCAATGTCGTGGATTCCATGATTTATTTAACAGTTTTACCTGAATCCGTGACTCCAAAGTGGATGCAGGGTGTAAGAGCTTGATTTCTATTTGTTTTTCAAAAATTGCAGGTGCACCCATAGGTTCATTGAAA
>JARRJP010000169.1:0-3270 GCA_037389025.1 Reinekea sp.
TAACAGCAGCTATGACAAACAGATCAACGGCGGCGTCAACACCAGCATCAGCGGCAACGGCAACGTCGGCACCAGCAGCGTGAACTACAGCAACAGCAGCCATTACGACGAAGGCAAAACGCTCGCCACCCTCGGCCAGGGCAATATCAGCACCGAAGATGACAGCGACCTGACTCGCCTGAACCGAGAGATCGACAACACCAACCTCGACCTGTACAGCGCCGAGCGGCAGCAGGGGGATATTAATGCCACGATTGATACACGGCTGGTGACAGAGCAGGGCCGCGACCAGATCGCCGAAGACCTGATGAAATCAGAAATGATTACCGACAGCATCGGCCAGATTATCCGCAGCGATGAACAAAACGGCCTGGACTTCTTCAGCGAACTGAGCAAGCAAAGCGACAGCTACGACGCCGTCAAAGAAGCCATCGCTCAAGACCCAGCGCTAGCCGCCGCCCTGCAAAACCCTGACCTCACGCCTGAGCAGAAAGAAACGATGCTGAATGGGGTGACGCAGGCGGTGATGGTGAAACTTGGCTATGAGGTGGATGGTTACGACAACAAGATCATTGTGGATGAGAATTCCATCCACGAAGGTTTTTATTCAAAAGAAACTGGTGATGCCTACCTCAATGACGCCTACATTGATGGTACTGACGAACTGATGACTGCCGCCGGGCATGAGCTTTCTCACGCACTGGATAATCAGGACGACATCGACATCGACAACGGCGAAGCCTACGCCGACCACTATGGTGACAACCTGACCAGCTACACCGATCAGGCGCTGGACATCAGTGGCTATGACGACGGCATGGCCGATACCAACAACCATGTTGGCAATGACAGCCAGACGGTCATCGACAATACCACTGAATATCAGGGGCTTGATAACAGCAAAGGTGATAGCTATTTGACCCCCGAACAACGGCGACAATACAATCAAGCGCTCATCGACTGTGAAGGTGATGGTCGTTGTGAAATTTATGTAGCACGTGCGTTTACTTCGCTTCGAGACAAACAAGAAGTGGATAGACGTCTGGCAGAAATCCGCCAAATATTTGGTAACGTAAAAGAGGGCGTCAGCGCCACGGTAGATGCTGTCACCTCCCCGATAGAGACCGGAAAAGCGGTGATAGACACCGTCTCCAACGCCAGTGCAGAAAATATTGTCAATGGCTTGAACCAAATGGCGGATGATCAACACCAGACCTTGGTGGATCGAGAAGAAGCGTATCTGTCGGGAGACTCAGAGGCACTTGGGAGAGCGGAAGGCGATATCGCGACGGAAAATCTGTCAGCGTTGAGCATTCCCGGCGCAGCGGGTGTGGCAAAAAAGGTGGCCGGTGCGGTTGATGATGCCGTAGATGCGGCGAAGGTGGTGGATATTCCCGGCGCAGCGGGGGCAACAGAAAAGCTGGTCGATGCGGTTGAGGATGCCTCTCAGGTTGTGGATGATGTGGCGGATGCATCGGGGAGTGGTAAGTTAAAAGGGAATGGATTAGGGGATAATGGATCGTTTGAGGCTGAAGGGGATTTTGGGGCTTTAAATCAGCCTGGGGAGAGCGTAGGTTCAAGTTTAATCCCTGGAGGTGGTTTAGATGTGCATGAAGTTGCAGGAGGACATTTACTAGATAAGCATGTGGGTCAAAGTAGAGAATATTTGGAAAATAGAATTAAAACTGAAGGCATACCAGCAGCATCAACTTTCGATTCATTAACAAGTGCAGAGCGATCTATTAGTGAAGTATTGAAAACAAAAAGCTCAGATATAGACATCTTTTTAAATTCTACTGAAAAGCGAATTGTGTTTGAAAGAGTTCCTGTTTCTAAAGTAACAGGAAAAGTGTTAACTCAGGATGGTGATTTTTTGACAACCTCAAGAGTGACCGTTGTTATTGTGAAAGATGCGACTATGCCTAATGGGTATAGAATTCAAACAGGGTTTCCTGAACTATGACTTATTCGTCAAGCAGACTTAAGAAATTTTTTTCATCTTATTTTCATCAAGACTGGAAATCAGAATACCATTCTTATGATGAAGCAGTTGAAGATTACTGTTCCTGTGGTGATCTTAAAGATAGGCAACTGGTTGTAAAAGATTTAGATGAGCTGATCTTTCTGGCCGATAAAGGTATTTTATTGGAGTGGGATCTATATCAGAACTATGGCTGTTATTTCATTCCTTCGAAAAACGATATCAGTCTCATTGAATGGTTACTTTCTTTGAAGAATAAGATTGAAATTGAAATAGCTAAGAATCACAACACCACTTAGGTATAAGCAGAAGAGCTGACCAAAAAGCGGTGGTTTTGATGATGCGAAGCATTTAATCGAGTATGGTAAGCAACGCAATATTTTTGTAATCATTAAAGAGTTTGGTGAATAATTCTCATGGTCAAAATAGAAGTTGTTCTTAAAGGAAAAGCTTTCCCTGAAGCTTATAAACTATGGGATAAGCTTTCGAAAGAAGTTGAAACACAATATATTGATAGGAAAGTTATTGATGGATTCAGTGGTAAAGAACTAGGTTTTGCCGATGTTTCTGAAACGCTACTTAAGAGTAAGGCGGATAGATTCTTTATTGAGCTTAATGGAGGTAGTGTTGAGTTCTCATATATTGCAGATTTGGATTTTTCTAGATTAGATATAAAAAATTTAGCCACTACTAAAGAGTTTGCGGAACAGTGGGTTTCTCAAATAGTAAACGAACCAGATTTTGTCCAGGGTAGATTATATGACGGTGAATATGACCGTTGGCAAAATATGGAAAACATTGCTTACTATGATTCTGAAGGGCGTGATCATTCGAGTCTGTCGAAGAAAACTAATGGTTTGCCATTCCCTCTCGAAAGTGAAGTGATTGATATTTCAATGAATCCGGGTCGATGGGAGTTGAAAAAAGGATACATTGAATGTGTTGGTTCAACTATGTGGGTGAGCAAGGCTCTATTGGAGGATTTAGGGGTAGATAATTTTTCGATGGAGTACGCCACTGATTTAGGAAGTATACTTAAATTTGATGTGCAGGATGATTGCTTTAAAGACTCTAAAGGTGAAGAGGCAAAGGCTCAGAATTTCTTGAGGAAGATGCTTTTTAATAACTCAAGTTTCGGTGTTCAAATTATGCGTTAAATTCCTTAAAAACCGTTCATCCTGAGGGAGCGTAGCGAGTTGAAGGACAACTATCTCACTTCGACAGGCTCAGGAGGAATCGGCTATGAGTGACAAGACCAAAAAGGTCACTTGCAGGCAAGTTCCTACGAA
>JARRJP010000170.1:0-3230 GCA_037389025.1 Reinekea sp.
GCAGCAGGGTTTGCAGGGCCGGGGGCCGGGCGGGCTCAACCAGGTCATCGCCAAAGAAGTTGGCGTAGGCGTAGCGTACTGGGTAGATGGGGCGGACGAGAGAGTCGATGACGACGGTGGTGGTCTGACCCGGATACAGCTGGATGGTTCTGAGTGGTTTTTCGTTTTTGATGTCGGTCATGGTTCGGGTGTCTTATAAAATAAATATATCAATTGGCTCTTAAATGTTTCTGCTTTCATTGCTTTGCTTTCTGATGCCGAGCACTAATAACCATCAACGCACTGCTTAACAAAATAAAGAACCATGCAGGTTGTTCAGAGACTTCGTTCAGGTAACCAAGATGCAAGGGCTAATGCCGTTTTTTTAAAGCGAAATACCAGAGTTAAGGATATCCATACTGGTGGAAGCAGGTAATAAGGCAAGCCACGCCAGCCAAACAGAGAATAAAGACTGTACAATCCAGTATAGTTTTTTTCATAAATTAAAAAATATCCTGGCAGCCAGATTAGTACCGTCAGAAAACACTCTGAAAACCATAAGGAAATACATGTTATTACGATCATTTTCATTATCAGGCTGGGTTCATTCACATTTTAAAATCAATTGAATTAACAGGCTTTGCATACCTTAGCATTAAGAAACTCCCCAAAAGAGAAAAAAGCAGTGCAGGCTCATGTGGCAAGCTAAGAATATTTTGAAATAAAATATATCCTCCCGTCTTACTTTCATAACTGAACAGAAGCGCAAAGAAAAGACCGGTAAATATCAATATGAGGATAGACAGCGTAAAAACTGTCCTTACTACATTCAAAGCGTTAAGAACAATAACGAGAACCTGAGGTGTCAGATAAAAGGCAAAACCTATCCAACCAAATTTTGAATATAGACTGTAAGCGCCAGAGTATGAAACCTCAATGACAAGAAAATAGCCCATTACCCAAAGTAATAACGCTAAGAGTCCATAGATATATGTTTTAAATTTCATATCAAAGCTACTGACTTGTTCGCTATAGACGCAGGGACTACGATTACCAGTCACGCCTATCCTTCGCGCTTTGTTTATAATAATCTGATTTTCGTATTAAGGCTGCTGTGATTAACGCGCTACCGGATAATAAGTATATCCAGCCAGGCTCATCGTAATGATGATCCATGATCCTTTCAATCCAGTTAGTACCCGATTTTGTTTCTTCAAGAATTATGAACATCATGAATAAATATAGAAAAACAGTTGCTGAAAGGAGCAGTATAGAAAACACCAAAGCAGATTTTATCGCTTTAACCTCAGCCATAATGAATATTAAAACCATCGGACTCGTATAGATCAGAAAGCCTTTCCAGCCGAATGCATCGTAAAAATTACTCGGTATGGAATATTCAGGGACGACATGGATAAAATACCCCGCCATCCACGCGCTGGAGCCCGATATAGCGAGAGCTTTATTTAGTATGCTCATCAACGATTCCTTGAAATCACGTTACAGTTTTATAAATCTCTGAGGTGTATTGGATAATCCTTTCGGAATACTCCCGCCAACAACCCCTCTTTTGGCACCCAGCTTATTCCAAAGCACAAGGTCGTCTTTATCTTCCTCTTTGGAGAATGGAATCAGATCTTTAAGTTCTCGTTTCCACCCACCTTCAACACCTGCATGCGGTATATCAAGAAAATGATTTCTATATGACTGATCGCCCTGATCATTCCAGATACGCTCATATAGTGTTTTTGTTAACCATGCATGAACTGCAATCCCAGTATGATTGGCCAAGACTTGTGCCAGGCTTTCTTCTGGTTTGGCATCTTCATCAGACTGAAAATTATCATCGTACTCAAAGTCGCCTTCAAAATGTACGATACGCTGAAACGCATCACCTACAAAATCGTCCGGTACAGCATTCCCCGTCCGGCACGCATAAGACCAGATACTCGCATCAGCACTGAATATTGTCTTTTCAATTTTCGACACATGCTTAATGTTAAAGCTGCATGCCTCATCCGTGCTGCCGTGGTAGTTAAAACGGATGGCTAACGGGACACCATGAGCATAAATATTCAATCGTTGTATTTTACACACTGGTGTTTTCAGGTTCAGTTCTTTCAGCAGCTCATCAACGCTGTTCACCGCGACCAGAGTCACGTCCATATCGTGCAGGCTGGCAATCACCTGTGTTATTTCAGCCGCATTGTAACCATCGGCAAAATAGATCAGCCGATAACAATCGTACTGATCCTTAGCCGCTAAAAGGTCGCGCACCGCTGGCGCCAAAAACATCATTTTCAGCCCATAGCTGTTGTTATAATTTTCAGCCCCAACCACAATGCAAAGTTCTCGGGCGTTGACGATTATTTTCGTTCGCTCACCCGCCTTAACGTTGATGCCTTTTTCCAGTTCTGCCGGGGTGGTTTTAATCTCTGTCATGCTGTCAACCTCCGTGGAGTTGCGTCAATTTATTTAAGGTGGCTTCATCGGGCTGGCCGCTTGCCGGTAAATTGTGCGCGCTCTGGAAGGCTTGTATGGCCCTCTGTGTTTTTTCACCAAGATCACCGTCAATAGTACCGCAATCGTACCCAAGGTGATTACATCGGGTCTGGACGCCTTTGATGGATGCGATGTTTTCCAGCGAGCTGAGCTGCACCCGCATGGATTGCGTGGGTGTGTCGCTGCTTGTGTCGAGATAAATATCCAAACGACCTTCATTGGCCTCTGTGCCTGACACAACCTGCCTGATCCGGCCATTGGCATCGGTGAACCGTTCTTGTGATTGTTCATCAATGGTCAGTACGGTTCGTGTCTTGGCAAGCGGCTGACCATCGGATTGTTTTAGAACCAGATTAATAATTTTGGCGTTCGGCGCACTTGTCGACTGCCCCACCGATATCCGCGAAGGCGTTGGCACTGCCGGGAACGTGACCCTATACCCGGACAGATGACTGATCCCTTCAATCCGGGCAACGCCGTCTTCATCCGTTCGGCACGGGTACTCGACGCCGTCCGGGTCGGTAATCACGCAGGCCGTATTCCGGATGGGTCGCTCATCTTCATTGCGCAGTTCCAGTTCCAGCCACAGGGTTTTATTGGCTTTGTACGCATCCAGCGCCAGCTCAGGAATCGCCGGTAGTTCAATCGCTGCCAGTGCTTCGATGCTCTCTGGCGCATTCCCGTTGCTCCCGTTGCCTATCTCATAGGCAACATGGCCATTCATTGTGATGCTCTGCCGTCCGTTAACC
>JARRJP010000171.1:0-4445 GCA_037389025.1 Reinekea sp.
TATTAACAACGCAAAATACAATGGCCTTGATCTGCCCAGCCACCATAAGTTTTCAAATATTGCCGACTGGTCACGCGATGAAAACGACCAGTACGAGTACGCCAAAGGCGCTATGGATCAGGAAGGTGGACGGCAATTTCACGATGCTCACAAAGCCTATTCCGATAGGGTCTGGAATGCATTGGAAAAAATCAATGCGAGACTGAATATGCTGGCAAAAGATTGCAAATGTGCAGGCGAATTTCCAGTGAATATACCCAAAATATAATCTGTTCATGAACGGATTGATTTTGGTTATGTTTATTGTTCAGTTTTTATGACTGAACACCCGTGTGATGAATATTGTTACTTTTATTGGCATTTAATTTACTGAAACCCAAAAGGGGAAAAGATGGAAAAGAAAGTTTTTTGGCGCGTTGTAAAGAAATCAGAGGAGGGCTTCATTCACTGTCGGATGATCTTTATGCGTCATTAGAAGATGGATCGGGAGGCCCGGAGAGAGATGAACTTGTCAAACAGGCTCAGGAAAAAGCTCGCCTTTATAATGCTCTGTGGGCAGAACTGGATGATGAAGATGATAAGGATGAAGTTAAAATGTCTATGTATAATTATATAGAAGCCCTGCAAGGGGATCTTCAAAATTGAAAGTGGAGTTCTGAAATGGAAACACTTGACGATATTGATTTAAGTATAGTCAGGTGTTTAAGTATCCATGGGTATTGTAGTTAAAATGTATTAATTATTCAATTTCAATAAGAGTTATTTAATTAGGAGAAAGAAATGGACACTGAAGTTTTTTTGTCGCGTTGTGAAGAAATAGAAGAAGGTACAGGCTTGGCGGAATTGGCGGACAATCTTTATCGATCACTGAAAAAAGGTGAAGATGGCCCTGAACGGGATGCATTAGTTAAGCAGGCGAGAGAAAAAATACGTCTTTATAATGTATTGTGGGCAGAGTTGGATGATGAAGAGGATAAAGAAGAAGTTGAAATGTCTATGTACAATTATATAAAAGCCCTTCAAGGAGATCTTCAAAAATTGGAAGTGGAGTTCTGAAATGGAAACACTTGAGGATATTGCTTTAGGTATAGCATTTGGTGATCGGGAGTTTAAGTGTCCATTTGAACATAGACCTTTGGACTCTCGGAAAAATAAAATCCCTCCAGATCATGAAAATAAAAGCGGTACATTAGGGAGGAGTATGGGAAGAGAGCGCATCAAGGTTATTAAAATGGATGCGCCTATCCAGTCAATGACAAAAGAAAAAAATAATCAGCCATCGGAGCCAATAGCCGTAACCCAATATGGCTATTCACCACACCACCTGATTCCCGGTAATGAAATATGGAACAGGAAAGATGGCCGAATACAACGACCAGTACGAGTATGCTAAAGGCGCTATGGATCAGGAAGGTGGACGGCAATTTCACGATTCGCACAAAGCCTATTCAGATATGGTCTGGAAGGCATTAAGCAAAATCGAAGCAAAAATGCAGGAGATCACTGAGTCCGGAAAATGTCCGGAAGGTGATGAGGATTGTCCTTTAAATAAAGCCGATGGAAATACGATTAAGTATGACCCGCCTTATAAACTCCTGGCTCAACTAAAAAATAATGCTAAACGACTAAGGATAAGGCTGACTCAGAAGCCTGAGACATGGGAGTCCCCTTTAGTCACATCCCGATTTTCACTGATGTATGCCGAAAATATGAAAGCCGATGCTCAGGAAAAAGCCGAGCAGATATTATCAAAAGACCGAGATAAAATGGGTCGCCCAACCGATTTTAAGAAAGGATAAAACGAATGTACTACATGCTGGAATGCTATGGCCCGATGGAATTTGAACGACAGGCCATCGCAAGTGAACCGACAGAAGAAATGGTCTCGTGGATGCGTGGCTTAACGATTGAAACACCATTGCCGACACCGATCGAAGTGGTGATGGATGGCGACGGTATTATGATGCCAATGTTTTACAGGGGCATTCTGCTGTTTCGTGACGATCTGATACAGGCCATGGAAAGCGCTGGCGTTGATAATATGGATTATTACGACACCGTATTGATCGACCCCGTTGCCAATGTTCGGTACGACAATTATAAAGCCGTGAACATCATTGGTTTGGTCGCCGCCGCCGATCTGCAAAAATCAAAATACACCGCGCCATCCGGCGTCCCGATGATTGATACCAATTTTGATTCCGTCGTCATCGATGAAGAAAAAGCCATGGGGTTACTCATGTTCCGCATGGCCGAATGTGTCAGCGCAATTGTGATACATGAAAAGGTTAAGGATTACATTGAACAGGCCGGGATCAAGTATCTGGATTTTATTAAGCCCAAAAAATGGTTTGGCTGATTGGTGATCATAGCCTGAACAAGTCATTAGACTCAGACTCAGAAACAGAAAATAAAGGAGAGTGCATTTGCCATGAATATGAATATGGATGATTACAGAAACCTGTTTTCCGAAGATATGTACGATCTGTTTTTTATAGACAGCGCCTGGCTCTATGAACAGCGCCTCGGCTTCTTTAAAAAACCAGACTATCTTTGGACAGATTTTCAATCCTACGAAACCCGGCTGATGCATTTCCTTGATGCACTGATCCACCGGGATGGGACAGTCGATATTTACTGTCGGGAAAATGCCTTCAACGGCGACCCCGGCGAACTGTTTACCGCCGTGACGGTACTGGCAAAACGCCACGGGTTGAAGGCCATCAACCCGTTAATCAATGATATTGATTTTACCGACCCGGCCATGAAAAATGCCTTTATCGATGCCGTTAGCCTTGCGCTGAACAGCGATGACCGGGGCATACTGATTGAGCAATCGTTCAGCGAAGTCACGCCCGCAGCACTGGAAATGGCCGCAACGCTGTCTGGTAATCACGGGCTGGGTAATCCGGATGCGCTGCTGCAATCGTTAAAACGCATGGTGCAGTCCGAAAACCCGGCGGAGTATGAATCCGCCATTCAGGCCAGTTTAATCGCACTGGGTAAAGCCATGCCGTTGGTTACTCCGGCAAAACAGGATTTTAAATTTCTGTATGCACTAATCGAGCAGGGTCACAGTGATGCAACGTTGTACTGCCTGAGTATTGCGATGCTGAAAGCCCGACAGGACGATATAATCCGACAAGGCGTCGCCCACATGAAGCAACAGGCTTGGCCGATTCTACCATTGGCGGTGTACGGCAAAGTTGGCATGAAACATTTTTATGACCCGCTGCTGACAAATGAACATAGCTCACCCGAACAGATCAATGATCTGCTACTTGCTCTGGGGTTGCTTGGTCTGCCAGAAGATATCCCGACACTGATTCAATACCTTCAACAGCCGGATTATGCCGAAAACGCCGCCATGGCGTTACAGGTGATGACCGGTGCCAATTTGTTCGAAGAAGTGTTTGTTCCCGAAGAAATCGACCCGGATACCCTCTACCCCGAGGAACGGGAAAAGTACGAGCGGGGCGAACCCATATACCCGGAAGGGGATGAGCCCGGCGACAAAGTTAATCGCGTCTGCCAGCAGTTTGAACCGTGGCAGAAATGGCACCACGAACACAAAGTGCAGTTTATTGCCGGGCAACGCTATCGCTATGGTCAGGTGATTTCTGCGCAAGTCTTACTGGACGCGCTGAAAGCCGACAACACACCGCACCGTATAAGAGCCTTTATCGTCGATGAACTGGCGATCCAGTTTAATATTAATCTCAATATCAGAACCCATATGTTTGTTGATGATCAGATGCAGGCCATTGAACAGACAGCGAAAACAATAGCAAAAACCATAAAACCGCCAACAGGATATTAACGCCATGAGTGATCAGGAAAATACCGCCAATCCCAACGCCCTTAAACTAACAGACAACCCCGAAGCACTGGGCAACCGGATTGCCCAGATCGTCGCCTCAGAAGAACCCGGAACGATACTGGTGCAATGGGAAAACTACCCACCAACCCCGGCAAGGTATCAGGACGGGCTGGATATCCGAAAATTAATCGGCCCAGAGAATGAAGGCCGGGAAGTCATGATTACGTTTCTCACGAACGATATCACACAGCCTGTTATAACCTGCATTCTGGGTAACGTTGTAAACGACATCGTGCAAAGGGCATTGACTTCCGACCCCGCTGAAGAATCCGTAAAATCAATTTTTCGCGATGGTGAAACCGTCATCACCGCCACCCCTGAACAACTGACCCTTGCCTGCGGTAAAAGCAGTCTCATTTTAAAAGCGAACGGAAAAGTTATTATCAAAGGCGAAAATATTTTTTCCCGAGCGGCTGAAAGCAACAGGATAAAAGGCGGGAGTGTAGACATTAATTGATGTTCAAACCATTCCGTTAAAGTCCCAACCGACCCGCAAAGCGGTCAGCCGTCCGGCCAGCGAGCGCATGATCCGCTGATTCTGACGGTAGCATTGAACAAAGCCGTA
>JARRJP010000172.1:0-3563 GCA_037389025.1 Reinekea sp.
TCTTCAATCCCGTTGAATTCAGCCATTGTGTTATGGGAGGGAGGTTAAGTCAGGCAAAAATCCATTGAAGGTCGTCGTCGGTATCCGAATTGGGCGCAGACGCGTTTCACGGATTCCCATTTGCCAGCAAAGGTTTTAAATGAGGACTCGAAGTGTTGAGTGCTGTATATCCAGTTTTTGGGGTTGATATTCAGGCGTTGCAGGATTGGTGGTGTTTGTCCGTGAATGGTGCCTCGTTTATCTTCACGCAAAGTTCGCCCTGTCCAGTAATTCCAGATAATCTTCCAGCTTAAAAGGCAGACCTTCTGGCATGAGTTGGCAAAGAACTGGTTGTCATGCTGGAAAACCCCGCCATAAAAGATAAATACATTGTCCGCTTCATGCAGGCAGATTATTTGTTGGCTTCGAACTCGTGTGCCTGGGCGGTTGGTACGATTATGCGGGTGACATTGCCGCCATCGTCATAGTGTGCTTCGGTACGGTAGCCGTCGGGGTATTCAATGGCACTGACGCGCCCCAGGACATCATGTTTGTACCGGGTGGTTTTGTTATCCGGTGTGGTGACGATTAAACACCAACCAGTCATCATAGCAGTTATCTTTCGATTCACTATTGGCTTTAATACGATCAACATCCATCACCACGCCAGTAAAGTTAACCGTTCTCGGTGACCCAAAAAAGTAAGCCACTTCCAGCGCGGTGGAGAAAGTGCCGTAACTGGGTTGGCGATAGGTGACGATATCGGCGGCCTGCGCGCTGAGTTTATCCATGGCATAAGTTTCTGCCAGGTAACCCTGCATGCCGGTTTGCATGATATCGTCAACCAGGTCGTGTTTGGTCAGGCTGCCAAGTTCCGTTGCGTCGGCGTTTTGCAGAATGGCTTATGTTTGGAGCAAGGGACGGTTACCAATATAGAAAACCGCCAAAATGCTTACTGACAAAGCTCATTTTTTGGATAGAATCAGAATCTCTCTATAATCTAATAGTTTATTCCGACTAGGCTGAAATTATCGAGGATATGCCCATCATCAGGCCAACCATAACCACCCCATAAAACAACCCGAAATACATCCATAATTTATTTATTACACCGTGAACTACTATTGAATATCGATTTAACATTGGACAAACGAAAACACAAAAATTTTCATTTTCCAATTCCTTTTTTAACTTCTCAACCTTTACCAGTGACTCGCTAGCATAACGGCCGTTGATACTTATTCGGCTGGATTTATATGCTTTCCCTCTGTATTCATAAGTATATCGCACGCTCAGAAAGTATAGGACACGATTTGATATTATCTGACTTTCGTTGGTGGTTATCTGACAACCTATAAGATTCGCGGGTACTTTTGGCCATGTCTTACTCCAAAATTCGACACACAAATAAATAGCTGATTGAACAGATATTAATAAAAAAATAATAGTAACTATTATTGTTAGCATAATCTTGTTGCTCGCTTGTAGAGCAGATTTATAGGCTATTTTTCCTTCTCATATTTTAAAGCAGAGAATAAAAACAGATTTTTCAAGAACAATGACGACAATTCTTGCCATCATTTTGAAAAACTTTTGTTTTGCTATCCGCATGGTATCTTTTGGCTGAAATAGTTCTACTTTCGAAAAGGAATAAATGCAACGAAATAACCGTAAGGGGTTCCTATAGTTAATATAGCGTCAATCACAAAAGATTTAAATTCAACCCAAAGTAAAGCACCGAATATTATCCCTGATATAATCAAATGAAATAAAACCTTATCTCTATCAATAAGTTCCTCACCACAATTGTTACAAGCTAAAATAACCTTATTATCATAATTAAATCTAAATCGATAAAGCCAGTTATGTCGCTTTCCACAACCCGGGCATTTAATTGACATTACAAAACTCTCCAATAGAGTATTCAACTAGTTTATTTTGTATATATCCTAGTGCAAGACTAGCTAAAATTATCAATCCACCTGTAGCAAAAAATAGGGCGAGCGCAAAAAGAACTCCAGTTAGAAGCGCAAACAATGTTAAATATGCAGCCACACTACCGCAGCACTCCTTCCAAATTTTTTATACACCCTGTGTCAGAAATAAAATGGCGACCACCTGAGAAGGAAGTCACCCAAAGCCTTAATGACGACTTAAAACATAGTATGCTGACGATAAAACAACTGACGAAATAACTATAGGTAGTACTACCCAGAAAACCATTAAAAGCTCTTTACCATCAATAAAATACAGTTTCAATCCCAAAAACAATACAAATGAGAAGCTAAATATCAATATATTTCTAGCCTTCATGATTTTCCTCTTCCTATGTACACAGAGGAGTTAATAGCGCTGTTGCTACCCCACCTGCAGCAAAATTAACCCATATGTTCGACAAAATACTTTTTAACACTCCAACCAAGCCTGCAGATGCAAAAGCAGCAGAAGAATAAAAATAGCTAGCCAAATTACATGTAACTGCTCTGCTATATTCAGAGCTGTTAGTTGCCTCAAGTAGCAAATTTAATCCTCTTGCTATGTTTCCTAAAGCAACAGAAACTGCTACCAAAATAGCGGGACCTGCAGCAGCTAATCCGACACCTCCAAAAGCAATAATGATGATTCCAATCATAAGCAACGATTCAAGACCAATGAATAACAGCATTCCCCCATTACTCCCCCCACTAATCTTATAAGCCCCAACCCCATAATCCACATCAATAATCGAGTAACCACTACCTTGCCAGCCATTCACAGTAATCGGTCGTTCATGCACCGTCACTTCCAATCCCAACGACAATGCCTGACTAATTTCTGATCTGGCATTATCATCAATCGTAATATTCGCAAGCTGGTCTTTGTTAGCCCTGGTCAGCGTATAAATCTTCTGGCCTTGTGCCATTGCTAAGCTTAATGCTTTCGCGGTCGAAACACCTTCGGCTAGATTTTCGTCTGTCGAGAACAGTCGCTCTGGAATAATATGTTCATAAGCACTACTAAGCATACCGCTGTTACGATTAAAACTGAGCCAATCATCATAGCAATTATCTTTCGATTCACTATTGGCCTGTATTCGATCCACATCCATGACAACGCCGGTAAAGTTAACCGTTCTCGGTGACCCAAAGAAGTAAGCTACTTCCAGCGCGGTAGAAAAGGTGCCGTAACTGGGTTGGCGATAGGTGACGATATCGGCGGACTGCGCGCTGAGTTTGTCCATCGCATAAGTTTCGGCGAGGTAACCCTGTATGCCGGTTTGCATGATATCGCCAACCAGGTCGTGTTTGGTCAGGCTGCCAAGTTCGGTTTCATCGGCGGTTTGCAGGATGGTTTGTGTTTGGTTCAGGCGGCTGTGCAACGCGGCGAGTTGGGCCGGGCTGATTCCGTGCATATAGAGACCAATGGCCTGATAAACACCGACATCGTGAAAGATGTCGCTGTAACTCCAGCTTGAACTCCTGTCTTGTAGTTATAGCAAAATTTGTTACGGTTTGACAGATCTCTCAGATGGTGCTGGCATAGCACCATCGGTGATCAATGAAGGGGTTTGCACCTTTCTGTTCTAACTAAAATTTTCACTTCAA
>JARRJP010000173.1:0-3083 GCA_037389025.1 Reinekea sp.
TTTATCGGTTAATGGGAACCTGCTAGCAACAGGTAGTATTGATGGAAGTGTTCGTGTTTACCGGCTGCAGTAATTAAAAATCAGGGCAAGATGGAGGTATCTTGGGTCAGATCTTGCATTGTTACATTCGATGTATAACGATGGACAGGTACAAAATAAGTTCTCCTACATTTGATCGATATTTAGCAGTATAATGAAACACGCCTATCAATTGAAAAGGAAACTAATCTCAAGCTATTCAGCTACGGCTTCAGTTATCACACAGTGATATTAAGACGAAATTGCGGAATCATAATGCTATGAATCAAAAAGAGTTAACCGACTCTTTTCTGGCCATCAAGAAGGAACTGCTTTCTTTTGTGTTCCGTCTTATTTCACAGCGTCAGGATGCGGAAGATATCGTGCAGGAGACCTATCTTCGAGTACATGAGAAAATCGCGCCACTTTAGTCACCCTACCCAGGTAAGCCGAGTGAGCGCAAAAATTATAGATGGAAGAGCTATAGCAGCAGAGCTGAAACAGAAGATTGCCAATGAAGTTCATGCCATGACAAGTCAAGGGCACCGGGCACCGGGCCTGGCCGTTATTCTGGTCGGCATGGACTTCGCCTCTCAAAAATATGTTGCAAGTAAAATAAAGGCCTGTGAAGAGGTTGGATTCAAGTCCAAAAACTATAAACTACCGATAGAAACCAAAGAATCAGAGCTTCTAGGTTTAATTGACGATCTGAATAGTGATGCTTCAATTGATGGCATTCTGGTGCAAATGCCACTACCGGAACATATTAATTCCGATACCGTAGTTGAGCGCATCAAAGTCGATAAAGATGTTGATGGCTTCCACCCTTTTAATATAGGACGCCTAGCACAACGCCGCCCACTTCTGGAAAGCTGCACACCGAAAGGCATCATGACATTATTAAACAGTATCGGGCAGAATCTTCAGGGTATGGAAGCCGTTGTTGTCGGGGCATCGAACCATGTTGGGCGTCCCATGTCGTTTGAACTATTGCTGGCGGGGTGCACCGTCACCACAACTCATCGCTTTACCAAAGATCTGGAACCTCACATTCGCAATGCAGACATTGTTGTTGCTGCAGTAGGTAAATCCGGACTTATTAAAGGTGAATGGATTAAACAAGGGGCGATTGTTATAGATGTCGGCATCAATCGCGATGAAGCTAATAAAATTGTCGGCGACGTCGAATTCAGTGACGCTGAACAGAAGGCCGGATGGATTACGCCAGTTCCTGGCGGTGTCGGGCCAATGACAGTAGCAACACTGATGGAAAATACACTGATAGCAGCCAAGCAATTGCACTTGGGCATCACCAACTAAAGGAATCCATAATGAATATTCTAATAACAACCAACATGGGCGACATCACGATCAAGCTTGATTTTGATAAAGCCCCGGTCACTGCCGAAAACTTCAAACAATATGTTGAAGAGGGCTTCTACAATGGTTTGATTTTTCATCGCGTCATCAATGGTTTTATGATTCAGGGCGGTGGCTTTGAACCAGGCATGGTACAGAAAGACACTCGCGCTCCGATTAAAAATGAAGCCAACAATGGACTGAAAAATGAAAAATATACCCTAGCAATGGCACGTACAATGGATCCACACTCTGCCACTGCTCAGTTTTTCATCAATGTTGCTGATAACAGTTTTCTGGATTTTCGATCTGAAACGGCTGATGGCTGGGGTTATGCTGTATTTGGTGAAGTCGTCGAAGGGACAGATGTCGTTGAGCGCATCAAAGCCGTTCCAACGACTTTCCGCGGCGGCCACCAGGATGTACCAACCGATGACGTTATTATTGAAAAAGCTGTTATCGTCAAATAATGCAGACTTTGTCATTTGATAATGCAGTTTTTATTTCAGATCTGCATTTAACAGAAGATCGCCCGGATTGCATCCGGGCATTTTTTTCTTTTTTGGAATGGTTACCTACCTCAACAGATGCATTATTCATTCTTGGAGATTTCTTTGAATATTGGGTAGGTGATGATATTGACACGAGACTCAGCCAAGACATTACTGAAAAGCTCAATGACACCAACAGTACAAAAGGTATTAGCCTCTTTTTTATTCCCGGTAATCGAGACTTTTCAGTTGGCCACTCTTACTGTACCAAGGCAGGCATGACCCTAATGCCTGACAACAGGATATTCTCAATCGCCGGCCTGAAGGTTCTAACCTGCCACGGCGATCTGCTCTGCACCGACGATGTCGGCTACCAACGCTTTCGTAAAATCATTCGCACCCCCATCGTCTTGAATACATTACTGCAGTTACCTATTTCAATTAGGATAAAAATCGCGCAACGCTTACGCCAAAATTCAAAAACCAAGTTCAATAAAAACCGCTTTTATGTCGATGTTAATGCACAGGCTGTTGATGAATTATTCGACAGCAGCCATGCCGATGTGATTGTCCACGGGCACACTCATCTAGCGGATATCCATTTATGTGGGAATGAGAATAAACGAATGGTTCTAGGGGACTGGCATGAGGTTGGCTGGTATGGAGTAATCGATGCAAACGGTCCGCGCTTGCATCGGTTCGATATTAAGAACCCGGCATTTTAAGCTGCGACAGGTACTCCGCTATGAAAACGAAATTCATTGTCTGGTGACTCGATCAATTCGCGCTCAACCGTTAAAAAATGTTCGACACGGTCGCTGATATCCTTTTCAGCATACAATTCTGCAAGCGTCAGATAATCTCGATAGTGCCGCCCTTCACTTCTCAATAACGAGAAATAGAATTTACCCAGTTCATCATCAAGATATGGGATCAAGGCAGCGAAACGTTCGCAGGATCGCGCTTCCACGATTGATCCGATAATACACTTGTCAATCAACATATCAGGTTCTTGTTTGCGAACATGGGAGTGTAAACCTTGCGCATAACGCGCTGCCGATACATGGACATATTCGATATCGCGTTCATACATAATCTTTGTCACCTGATCAAAATGCACTAACTCCTCTCGTGCCAGTTTGCTCATTTTGAGCAGCAACTCTTTGCGATCAATGTATTTGTACATCATTGAGATTGCAGTCGACGCAGCTTTTT
>JARRJP010000174.1:0-5997 GCA_037389025.1 Reinekea sp.
AAAAAATTGCGGCATTTTTTGTGCAGAGTTTGCAGTTGGATACGTTTACGTTGGAGATGGAGTCCACAGGGTGAAATGAACTCCGAAACTTGAGTTATTTGGAGGGGGAACATCTCAGTTTAAGTGAGCTGTAAACGTAGACAAGTTTGCTATTCTAATTTCATTAAACCTGAATCCGTGACTCCATAGCGGCGCAGTGCGCAAGCCATAGATTCCTCTTTGCTTCCCAAAAATTTGGGTGAAGCTATGGGTGTACCTGCAATTTTTAAAAAATAGAAATCAAGCTCTTACACTTTGTATCCACTGAAGGAGTTATGGATTCAGGTTCTATTTCACCAGTTAAAAATAAACCAAGAGATCGTCAAAAAATACGGACACTTAATGCGGCTATACGGTATGTATGATTTGTAAGTGCAGCAGGAAGACGGATTATGGACACCGCCTTTACCGAACTGCCCAATAACGAAACTTGATTAAAATGGGTGTCAGGATCGTTCTAAAGTGGGTGTCTGTGCAACGCTGTTGTTTTACAAAACCAAAACACTCAATCACCAACCGGTCATTAACTCTTCCCGGAACTATCCCGAATTTTCTGTCACTACATTAATTCTGATACCACGGATGAACGCATCCGAAGTACATGTAAACCTGAATCCGTGATTCCAGATTGGATACAGAGAATAAAAGCTTGATTTCTATTTGTTGTTCAAAAATTACAGGTTCACCCCAATTTTTGGAAAGCAAATAGGAATCAATGGTTTGCGCGCAGCGCCGCTATGGCGTCACGGATTCAGGTTAAAAATTATCATCGATTAAACAGGGAGAAGGTCAATCCTTCTGACCTCTGCATGGCGCAGAGACAACAGGTTATGCTTCATACTGTTTCGGTAATTTACTGCTGCCGCACGTATGACTCCCCTTCTGATCGAAGTCTGTTAACTTTGGCTGCCCGGAGGAATTATGCTTTTTTCTCGATTATTCTGCAGAAGCAACTTTAATGAGGTTAGCGAACCTGACCAGGTATCGCGCCGATCGAATACTCAACAGGCATCAGGCTCGAACAACAGTAATAACCGCAATGTGTTAATACATGACCTGAAAGACTGGACACACGCAACGCATTCACACCCTCAGCGCAGAGCCAGACAATGTATCAGCGATCAGGTTCAGTTTATGATTCATCGGCCGTCGAGAAACAGGCGACCACTGGATAATTTAGTTCTAAGCGGAGCCGATCTCAGAGGTATGCCGGACCTGTTCGCTCATCCGGCTGTCAGAGAGCGGTTGACAGAATTGCGGATCAGCGACTGCCAGTTCGATCAGGTACCATCCAGTATGCTGGATCTGCCAAATCTGACCCTGCTGCGTCTGCACAACTGTGGCATTCAGTCGTTACCAGAGTTTGGAGACATGCCCCGGCTGCAAGAGCTGAACCTGAGTTTCAATCGACTGACCCGGATTCCTGACAGCATTGGCAACTTAAGCAGTCTCCAGCGCGTTTACTTATTCAGCAATGCTCTGGAAAGCCTGCCAGCATCGCTGAATATCGAACACCTGCCCCAACTGTCAACAATCGGAATCAACGACAATCCGATAACATCAGAATTGAATACATCAACATCGAGCAGTCAGTTTTCACAAATCCGGAAACCCGCGACCCGGTCACTGATGGAGAATGTTGAAAAATGGTCCTCGATAGGCAGCAAAGGCATTCAAAACAGCTGGTCTAAGATCGCAGAGGATGAAAATGCCGATCACTTCAACGCATGGCTGCAAAGACTCAGTACAACCGTCGATGCCAAAGGCGGTCGCCTGAAAAGGCGAATAGCAGATCTGTTGACCGAAATGACCCTGTTACTCAGAGCAGACCGGATTGATGAGGCCAGGAATTATCTGGCAATTACTCAGGAAGCCAATTCCAGTTGCAGTGATCGTATTGTGATGACACTGAACCAACTGGAACAGTTAAGAATTGTCCATTCCGCCGAGCGGGACAAATACAGCCTCAGCGAGCTGAAAGCGCTTGGCAGAGAAATGTTTGCCAATGATCTTGTTATGGACATCTGTATACAGCGGGCAGAGGCTACCAAGAATGAAGGCGACACAGAAGATATTGAGGCATATCTTGATCTGCAAGGCCGGGTGAAGTCAAAACTGCATCTGAAACTGGGCCACACCAAAATGGGTTTCCAATCCCTATCGCCTTTCTCAGATAGAGAAGTCAACGCCGCAGTACAGTCCATCAAAGAAACCCTGGATGATAAAGAGTCGGTTCAAATGTTTCTGGCAAGATGGGAACCCATGCGTTGTTACATCAACAACCGCAACCCCAATGATATTCAGGCCATAACTGCAGATTTCGAAGAACGGGCCGACAACTGCTACAGCGACAGCGGCGAGATGGATTTTAATACGCTGAATACGCTGCACATTCAACGGGAACAGGCGTTTTACCTGTATTATCTGGAAAAAATTCAGCAAATGGATGACCCGAAAAAATCCGACTCTTCGGATCCTAAAGGAAAAGGCGTGATGCCGGAGTACGCCTAACCCGAACATATCCACTGCGGCTCCGTCGTGAGCAGGCCGGACTGTACAGGTTCGTCCTGAATGGATCGAGACCCACGGGTGAGGCGTCATAATATCATCCTGAATCCGTGACTCCATCGCGGCGTAGTGCGCAAGCCATTGATTCCCCTTTGTTTCCCAAAAATTGGGGGAAACCTATGGGGGCACCTACAATTTTTGAAAAGTAATACGGACAGGCACTTTAAGAACTCAAGGTTCGGAGTTCAAATTCACCAAAAAACAGGCATAAACAAGGCCCTTGAATTGGTAAAATGTCGTTCGCAAAAACAACAGCCAGTACTTTGCAACCACTCAATGATCTGGCAGTGTCATTAAAGGCGTCGAAAACATCTGACTGGGTGATGGAAGCGGCGTTAATCGCCCTGCTCAGCACCAAGGCCTCCGCTCGATCAGAAAGCCAGCCCGGCAATCAGTCGCCTTATCACCAAAACTTAGTCACCATTGGTCGCGCCTTGCACGATCTGGCGGCGATACAGCCCTCTCCTCTGCAAAAATCAATGGCTCTGACCGCTTTGATTCCTTTGATTCTATAAGCCTGTCCGAACAAGCTGCCTCTGAGCAACATGTCAGATCAGTGGCAACTGGCCGACAACGGATTACCTGTTGACGATACTTGATGGCAAGACGTACTGGAAAAACTGCAGCAACTGAAAACCGGATGGCCAATAGCCACCCGCCAATCCAGCCATGAGCGCTTTGACGTCGCAGAGGATAATGTCCAGTAACATATCGAACTGTTCAACGGTGAAGACAAGGTGGCTGGACTCTATCTAGGCAGTTCACCCAGCTATCGTAAAATCAATGTGCGCCTGCCAGGGGATAATAACGTTTACAGTGAAACGCTAGCCGCTTATGAATACCCGGTGGAGAATAATAACAGGATGAACCACTTGATGTTGGCCGACGATGACATCCCCGTATCCAGGGTGCGGACTACCTGCTGGCTTTTTTTGGGTGTCTAGTTTTTGGTTAATGCCTGTTGGAAAACATGGCGTAATCATCCATTACAGACGCCAGTAGAATGCCATGAGTAAAAAATTATTTGCATCAGGACTCTTTAAAGCGGGCATTTGACGAGAGCTACCCTTTATACAAACAAACCAGTTCAGACAATATTTCCTGCTCCACGGCTAATTCTTTTTCTGTTAACAGCATCAAGACCTCGTTATTTAAAGATAGCTGATCTATAGTTCTGCTCTCGAAATAGTCCAAAGCCTGAGCTAATGTCTGGCAGGCCATACGATTACACCAGGCAGTGAAAAATTTTAACTGGATTATATCTGACTTATCCAGAACGCCATTACAACCTTTAAGGTTCAAATGGACTTCAAAGTTCAAGTACTTTAATATATGAACCAATCCTCTGGAAGAAAAATTCCGTTCGTAAAAAGTGTTTAATACCCACTGATAATACAGATCCAATCTTGGATCCAAAAACTTATAGTCAGGTTCGAACTCGGTCCCCAGTAAGCGATTTTCGCTTTTTAATTTTTTCGCAACTGGCGTTCCGGCATAGGGAAGCATGCGACAGAATCCTGCAACAGTTGAACCGTCACCAACAAAGTCCTCCAGAAAGCGGATATTATTCCTGATGCTGTTGAAGGTACTGTAGGGTTCTAATAACATGAATCCAAAATCAAAAGAAAGGTTAAGGCTTTTTAGAATATCTCCCGCACGCATGTGAGATTCAGGCTTCAAGTGCTTATTGATATTTATAAGCCCTTGCTCATCTCCACTTTCCACACCCATATAAACGTGGGTTAAACCTGCTTCAGCCAGACAACTCATATTGTCAAAATCAATTTCATCAGAGCGGCAGCTGATTTTAAAACAGAGGCTCTTATTCAGTTTCCTTTTAATTATGTTTTCAGCCACGGATTCAGACCACTTGCGTGCGCGCTTCCCTGAAGCAAGAAAATCATCATCCTGAAAGAGAAACACCTTTACCCCTCGTTCATTGTGTATTCTTTCGATTTCATCCACTACTTTTTCAGGTGCTCGCAGCCGTCGTAACTTCCCCCCCTGATCTTCGTAAAAGGGCCGAATACTGCAAAAACTACAGTTCCAGGGGCATCCTCTACTTCCAAGTATTGAGGCTGTTGACAGCTGATTCTGTTCATAAGGAATGTCATCTCGTATAGGCTCTTCCAAGCTATCCAGATCCTCTACAGGTTCTCTAAGAGGGTTAACTACGATACCGGCAGAGCCCCGAAAGGCGACACCTTTGAGCTTTCGCCAGTCATTTTGGCTTGAAAGTGCCTGAAGAAGTAAGGCTAACGTTATCTCACCATCGAATCTGATGACTGAATCCAGAGCAGGAATGTAGTTCAAAACAGTCTCAGGCTCGAAGCTGGAGTAGTGTCCACCTATCGTAATATGAGCGCTACTATCGTATGCCCGTACTCTTTCAATAACCTGAGCAAAAACAGGTGTCATATACTGAAATATTAGGGAGAAACCAATTAATATTGGCTTTTCCCTAATAATCTCATTGATCAGACCTGTCGCTTCCTGGTCAAAACTTACAATCTTACATCGGAACCCATTTTTTTCAGCAGCAGCAGCTAAGTAGCGAACACCCAAGTTATCCTGATCCTGAAAACCGACCAGAATAACCGTACCCTTATGCTGCAAGGCTTTCATGATCAATTCTTTTGGCTGATGCTTGAAATCCGCTCGTTTACCAGATTTGACAAAGATTGAATTTTTGCATTCTGGCTTCCCAACTCAACTTTCATCTTTTCCAGTGCAGTCAAATCCAACTGATTTATTTCATCCGCAGAAGAATCAGCAATGCCAGCATCACGAATTTTTCCCAAAAACTCACTCAGAGTTAAACGACCAATATCATTTATTGGAAATGGTCCCGGATCAGTTACACCTCCGCCAGGGATCCTCAACTTCGGGATATCTTTCAGACGAAGAGCTATTTCTATCAGCTCTTTTAGCGTCATCTCGTCATAATTTATCTGACTTGACTTAACTTCGGGATAGCGACCGGGCATGTTCATTGCAGCCAAGTCTTCAGGTAATGGATCGGTCCGAGGACCCATCCTCTTATCCTGATTTATTTTTTCCGTCACCAGTTTCTCAAGATATTGAACCTTCTCGGAAAGTTCTAACTGCTGTTCTACCAAGTTAGCTAATATACTGCGTGGCATAATAATCCCCTTTTCTCATTGATTGACTCAAACACTCAACACAGAGATGAAATTTTATCTAGCAGAATAAGCCTATCAAATTGATCAAATAAAAAAAGTTATCGTATCTCAAGACAACAGAAAAATCGGAAATAGCAGACAAATGTAAGCGCCAGAAAAATACTGGAGATACCCGGTAGCCTATTGAAATTAAAGCGTTAATTCATAAAAACAGCCGAATTTAAACCCAATATTCAGACATTAAAAA
>JARRJP010000175.1:0-3068 GCA_037389025.1 Reinekea sp.
TCTCTCTTCCTCTCTTCTCTCTTCTCTCTCGGGCTATCCGCGCCGCCCTCAGCGTCGCCGGCGCAACGACGGCCCCCGTTCGTGCAGATCTTTGGTCCTCGTCATCCCCCAAGGTTGCTCTCCCTTTCTAACCGTATTGTATGGAGTAGGTTGGGGATTCAAAATTTTTTGAGGAATTTGTTTGATTAAGTTTGAATCATAGTAGTTTGAATGGTAATTTATACTAGATTTAGTCATATTTTACGTCGGTATTGAGTTGCATGTAGGTTTAGTGTAGTGAATTTCATGGTTGCCCTAAATTTTATAGTTTATATAAATTTAAATTTTAGACTATATTCATTATTACTGTTGATCGTAGCAGCAGCAGTATGGTGACTACTCCCATGAGGGCTCAGCCCCATGAACCTTCGGACACTGATTTCAGTGTCCGTTTTTTTATCTGATGAATTTATTAGAGCCGAGCATGAGTAATGATCTAATGACAGCCTGAATCCGTGACTGCAGAGTGGATGCAGGGACTGTTAATGAAGCAGCAAAATATCCTGACGTCTCTGAAATTACAGTAAAACGCTATGCACGGGGGAAAACCTATTCAGGCAACCGATCAGAACGGTCAACAGATAGCTATTAAGAGATGCGGTAGAACGTTATAAAGAAATTGCCGAACGCATGCAAAAACGCTGAACCACCGACAACCCTTTGATAGACTGCATCAGTATTTTTACTGATGCTGACTTATGCAACCTACCCTGCAATTACTCGAACGCCTTCAAGCCGAATTTAATGATATTCCAGTTCACTGGTTCGATGGACCAGACAACAATCCACTACAGAAATCCAGTGATAAAACCTATGCTCTGAATTGGCAGCAGAATAATCAGGCACTGCCCGACCAAACGATCTGGCCAACAAACCAACTGAATATCTTGTTTTACCCAAAAGCCAAAGAACGACTGCATTGGTGGTTAAACCAGCTTTCCTCATCGTTACAACCGGATCAACATCTGTGGATTGTCGGACATAATGACGGCGGTATAAAAAGCCTGCCAAAGCGCATTAAAGATGACTTCGAATGCGTCAAGATAGATTCCGCCCGACATTGCACCGCCTATGAATTAATTCCGCGCAACACCTTGCCGACGGGTGAAAACTGGCAACACTTCGAGTTTCACGACATTACCGCCTATGCCCTTCCTGGCGTTTTCTCAGCGGGAAAACTGGATAAGGGAACTGAAGTTTTGTTAACCGTCCTGCCACAGCTAAAGGGGCATATTCTGGAATTTGGTGCTGGCTGCGGCATTTTAACCTCGATCATTGCCAGCCAAGACAAGGTTGAAAAAGTGGATGCGGTTGAAATCGACCTTCTGGCTGTTCGATCCAGTCAACGCACCATCAGGGAGAATCAACTGTCCGACAGGATACAACTGCACTGGTCTGCGGGTACTGAGGATCTAGCTGAAAACCGATTTAATGCCATCGTGACCAACCCGCCCTTTCACCAGGGCATACGCACAGCTTACGAACCAACGCAGCTGTTTTTTTCACAAGCGCACCAATGGCTTAAACCGGGCGGAAAACTGCTGTGGGTTGCCAATGATTTTCTGAATTACCAGGATTTGCTGGTTGAACACTTTCATCACATTGAATTACTGACTCATACACGCGGATTCCGGGTATATCAGGCTATTCGAAAATATCACGATTAATAGTGCAGCACTCACCTCCATCAACTAAGGACATTCTTATGACTAATACAATACAAGCCACCGGATGCTGCCTTTGCGGTGCAGTTCAAATCAAAGTCACCAGATTAGACTCCAGAATAGGAGTCTGTCACTGCAACAGGTGTCGCCGCTGGGGTGGTGGACCTTTGATGGCAGTGGACTGTAAAGAAGACGTTATTTTCGGTGGCGAAGCGTTCATCTCAACCTATTCGTCATCCGAATGGGCAGAACGTGGTTTTTGCAAACAATGCGGCACTCATCTGTTTTTTGTTCTCAAAGAATCAAAGCAGTACCACATACCGGTAGGGATATTTGGCAGCGATATTGACCTGACTTTTGATCATCAAATTTTTATCGATAAGAAGCCAAGTTGGTATAACTTTGCAGAGCAGACTCGAAACATGACCGAGGCAGAAGTGATCGGCTGATGATTCATCACTCAAGTTTCGCAGTTCAGCGTACGGTGCGGATTAAACGTATGATGTAAACGAGTAGCTGGCTGAGGCCCTGTTAACACCAGCCCTTTCAAGGTGATTATTTAACCGATTTCAAACGCCTCGTCGAGGCGTTGACCTCAGCAAGTCCACGGTCGAGATAATCAAAGGCACGCCCGATGCCCTCAGCGCTGCCAAATCCGTTTTGTATGACGCCGATCAGGACGGCGTACTTGATGGCTACGCCGCTCTGGAAACCATGGCCGGAGAAATAAAAACCTCATTGCAACGCTATGGCGCGGTCACTCTGGCGCTGATGGCCGATGCAACATTCTGGTCGATACTGATGAGCTTTATCCGCAATCTATACGACAGCCTCAGCGCCAAATCCGCCTCGATCAAAACTTTGCCCACCAGCAGCGCACTGGCCGGTAACCTGATGCGTAGCGCCTAAGCCCGGACATGCCGATAATGGGCGTCGACATCGGCAGCCTCTTCAGCAACACCCATCACCTCAACCGCACCGGCTGGGTGGAAGGTTAACAGCGGTCGCGGCCAGCTTGAACAACTCGACATCGCCTTCGGCCTGGGTTACATCGACTACAAACGCCAGCCCCTGCTGAAAAACGACATCAACGACCGCGACCAGATCCCCCCCAAACCCAGGGCCAGCACCGCATCCAATACGGATTTGACAACGAAACCCGGCTCAGCCACATCCAGCGCATCAAATCCCAGGAACGGATCGTCCAGCAACGCCATTATTTTTACGATAATGCTAATCGCCTTGCCCAAATCAACGACAAACACCGAGGCACCACCACCTATTTTTATAACGAACAGGATCACCTCACCGGCGTCAACGCCCAATCCCTGAGCACCGACCCCGCCGGTAACCGCCTGCCCGAAC
>JARRJP010000176.1:0-2975 GCA_037389025.1 Reinekea sp.
TACTGGTAGGCGAGTTGTTCACGTTTTTCCATGTAAGTTTGTTTTTGTTGAGCGTTATTATGCATAATTTTTGTTAAAATGTAGTGCAATTGCCCTTACGGTAAGGGGCTGCTTATTGAGCAAGGGAATTTGCGTACCGATAGTAATGGAGAAATTCAGTTTTCCATTCGTATTCCTGCATCCGCGAGCCAAAATGTTGCTCTGTCAGCAAGCACTGCCGTTGGTATGTATGTGCAAGAAAGCCACCCAGTTATCTCTGTCGACCAATCTGCTAATCTGAGCAGTAATATTCTTGTTTCTGGTGACATCACTTCCGATTACGGGGCAATAAATCAGAACCAGGTGAACATAAAAGGTGGTGCAGGTCAGTCTTATACCCTTACGGCAGGTAATGATTATTTCATCAATAAAGCGCCGGTTTACTTTAGCCGCTTTGCAAATGTTTATACGGATGATTCTGGTCAGTTTAATAGCCGCTACACTGCTGCACGCTCAGTCGAGCGACCTGAAGAAGGCTTATTCAGTGTTTTACTAGACGGAGAATCAAGTAATTGGGAATTGCCCCCTAATGAGGCTTACCTTGTTGACCAGCCTATTTTTGCGTTCTGGTTAAAACAGATCAAACCAGGTCAAATTTTGAAAACCAGTGATGATAAACTTCGGTTGGCTTCAACAAGCTTAGGAATTAACTTAACGGTAGAAACTCATTCAGGGCCAATAACATTGTCACAGAACGAGCCGTTGAATGATCAGTGGCATCAAATAAGCTTTGGAGTTGATCAACAAGGCTGGTTCTTGTCTATTGATGATGTGAAGGTTCAAAATCCGATTTCTGATTCCACGATGGATTGGGCGACGATTGGTAGTGGCGTTGATGATCAATGGTTGATCCTGGGGGAAGGTTTTACCGGTAACATCAGTGGGCTGCGTATTTATGACTACCAGTCTTTACCACTAGTGACGCTAGCGCAGACAACAGGCACTTTTGATTCTGACGGAAATGCAGCCGTTAATGTAACTGCGAACAACATCAAAAGCCTATATGCCACGACGGTTGCCATAAGTGTCAGCAACGGCACAACGGTCACAGCCAATATTCTGCCATTTGCCCAATATCAGTCATATTATAAAGCCGCGAGCCGGGTGTATGGAAACGGTTCGGATTTGTCAGAACTGATTACGTTATCCGAAGTATTCCCGGCTAAAGATCAGCCAATGGAATCGCTCTATCGCACAGTGACTGCTGACTCTTCATTAGGGCCATTGGAATCTGTTTTAGTCGCTGCTCAATGGATGGGTTTACGGGAAGAAACCAAAAATCTGGAGCCTGTTGTGAGAGACTTGCAAGACTACCTTTCCACCCATAACAATAAGCAAGTAGTCTATGCTCTGGCAGATGAATTGGCTCGCTCGCTAACGCTGGCGAAACAAGGTAGCCCGATGCGCTTGGTCAGCATGAGCACAGGTATGACTATTTGGGCAGAGGTTCTGGATTACAGCCCTTACGCTGCTGACGTAATTGCCGATGCCATGTACACCAAAGCAGACCTGTGGACTTGGCTACGCTACATGAGTTTGCCTGCCAATGGCTGGGAAGGGCCGTTTATACCAATGCCAAAACCTGAAAATACTTGTGATGAGGTTCTGCCAAAAGTTAACGCAGGTACCTATTTAGCCTATAGCGACATACCCTGCCGTGCAACTGGCCAGATGATTGCCGATATTATCGAAGGCTGGGTCGCTGATGACCCACAAGTTGATGCCGACAAACAGGAACTGACCCGCCAGATACAACTGATGACTGTTGGCCTGAAAGGTGCGCCACTGGAAATGACTAAATTGGTCTTTACGCTGCCTGAGGAGTTAACAGCTTACAACGACCAAATGCTTCCAACCGCCGAAGCCTGGAACCCAGCTGTTCTAGCAGCAAGACTAATGGTCTTTGCCCTGAAAACGGGCGCTAAGGCCGGTTTTAGCAGTGTTCCCAGCAATTTAATTAATTTCTTTCAGGGTAATACTAATTCCCGGTTTGATCCGGTAATTATTCTTGGATCTATTGCTTATCTGGAATCCCGGCGAGAAGGTGGACCGTTTGCTTGTACAGCTGGTGATAGTTGCAAATTAATTAACGCTCCTATATTTAAACAGATAGATAAGAATATAATTCGCTGGTTTAACGGTCTGAGTTTGGCTAAGGATGGTGATATTATCGAAACTGATAAAAAGCAGTTAATGTGCATGCTGTCAAACCAGGCACATGGCGCGGCCCTTGAGCTGGTTGCTACTGCCGCCTACCATGCTTTGTATGAACAGGGTCACAATGTACCCGGGTTTACCGACTATACTAAATACCAGATTATTGCACACGATCAATATGTGAAGGTTCCGCTTCGTCAGGAAGGTTTTATTGATGGTTCGGTGTCTAATTGGGACGATTGGGATTATGGTTTGCAGCCTGATTTGATAATGCAGGGCAACGGAGAAAAAGAACGGTATTGGGCTGAGTTTAAATCCTGGAAAAAGAAAACATGGAAAAACGATGGCAAAAAATCCCATTTTAATAAGGACGGTACGTTAAGTAAACGCTACTTTCAAAACTGGGTGGTCAGTAAAAACAAGCCGAATCAATTTGCACATGCGCAAAAACAACACTTTCTGTCTTTTATTGCCGCACGGGGTGAGCTAGAAGACGTGTGGGTTGATGACGACTTTAAAGATAATAATGGCAATAAAATAGACAATCAGACAAATCTGGACTTACGCGCTTCTGAATATCGAACCTGGGTTCAGGTTTGGAAAGCCGATAAAGCGGCCAGGAAATACCAACCGTTTGTTTACAACAGAAGTAAGGAAAAGTGGGAAACCAAAGACCCTGTACTTATTACTCAAGTTTCGGAGTTCATTTCACCCTGTGGACTCCATCTCCAACGTAAACGTATCCAACTGCAAACTCTGCACAAAAAATGCCGCAATTT
>JARRJP010000177.1:0-2917 GCA_037389025.1 Reinekea sp.
AGCGTTACATCCGCCGGTGCATCGCCGCCAGCCTCCCTGTATTGCTGGCGAACCTGATACAGACTGTATATCAGATCGTACAGATTTTCCTTGGCGGTTGCTTTCGCTTTTAACGGCTATCCATTCGATACCCGGTGCAACGGATTTAACGGAATACAGCGTCAACCAGAACAGTCGAAATCGATTTGTCATCCGCACCATTCAGCCAACGATAGGTATGAAACCAATCCCACCATTCACGTTTTTCGAAATCATCAATATTAACGGCGAGGGTATTTGCACCGCCTGACCAGTAGGCACTTTCATAGCTGCGAATTGAGGTCATGGCATTGCCGGTAGAGCCGTTCTGCATGTTGTTATGAGCCAAACCTTTACTCATGATCAGCGGATAGTGATAGTCATACAGGTCCCAGAACGATGGTGCATCGGAAACGGAGGTTACCCGACCATCGATCCGTACATCGCGACTACAGGAATCGTAGCCTTTGGCATAAGCCGAGCCGCAAGCACTGTGCAGTGGCACGACCGAGTCGTCATTACCGGAAATAAGTGCCTTGGTTAAGCCAAAGAAGTGATCGCCACCACCGGCTACCCGCAGATGAGGAATGGCGGGAAATCCATTGGTTGCGTGGTTTCGAGCGACTGATGGTTGCAGGTCATTCAGTACACCAATCTTGGCGTTATAGCTGAATGAATAACCTAAATACTCCATTATTGCGGAGATAATGGAAGATGAAAAATTTACGCCCTTGACAAGACCAACTCCGTAATTGGCAAGTTCAGTGCCACCGCCAGCACCGGCCAGGTCAATGACTGCGGTAATTTTAAACTTATCGGCGACACTGTTTCCCAGCAGGGAGTTTTTATATTTCAGTAAATAGCGTGCAACCAAATCACCTGTTGAGTGTGTCACGATGACACAGCCATTATTGCAGTATCCTTCGTTCGCAAGCCTGGTGATTTGCGGCGTTACGATGCTCATTAGGCTATCAGAACCGGTAAGCGGTTTAGACGAAGGCCAATAAATAATATTTGATGTACCGCCATCCTGGCGCAGAAAAGCCGGGTTTATACCATCCCAGTAGGCGTTTGCATCGGCCTGGCCGTTATCAGCAGGCGGTGAAAGAAGATGCTCTGGTTTAAGACCGTGAATCAAAATAACGTTTTTGCCACCGATTGTTGCCTGAGCCAGTCCCATCGACATAACAGCGATGACAATCAGCCAACGAACTGGTGAGATTATGCTCTTCATTGATAGTTTACCTCTCTTGTTGTTTTCATTATTAGGGTATACCTGTTATTACCTTCTTCTCTTCTGCGTCAAAGCCCTGCGGCCATGCGCATCCGATAGCGATAATTCATTTACTGTGAAATCTGCTGTAGGAAATCCAGTCGAGCCTGTGTTTCCGCGTCTTGCCACGGTTCATCGGAATAGGCTGAAAAAGGAAAGCCTTTCACTTTTTGTGCGGTAAACGGGACAACGCCGGAATAGGCTGTAAAATTTGGTGGGGATGGCATCCGAATCAGATCAAAATCGGATAGCAGATAATCACCTTCATCATTCATCTGTTTCAATGCTTGTATATGAGCCTTTAATAGCATGCGCTTCCGTCCTGCGGATAATTCTTCTTGCTGTGATAAATGCACTAACGGTCGATCATCTGCTTGGGAATAAAGATTGGCTTCCAGGCTGAAGTAGCCTGACTGAATGACATTGAGGACAACGGGAATCTCTAACCAGGGACCATCAACCGAACTTTTTTCAATCTCAACCAGTTCAACCGCTGCCTGATCAATATTTATTTTTTTAACAGGAGTGGATAATGACCATGGCTCACCCTCGATCGACGTTGATGCAACGACTAACAGTTCATCAGCCTGCCAGCTTTGGCCTAAGGGAGAAAATGAGAAATTCAGTTGTTCGCCATTCGAGTGAAGTGTGAGTTGATCAAGTACCTGACCATCCTGAATGATCTCTATCAGAATTGGCTGCGCGGGCTTTGGTGTCATTGTGACTGTTCCGCTAATGGTCTCATCTGGCTGGTATTTAAATGCGCTGGTATTCAGGGAAAAATGGACTCCGGCGTTATCATAGGTTATTTCGGCACTGCGATTTGGCTGATACTTGGTAATACTCTGCCCAGCAAAGATCGGCATGGAAAAGCTGGGAAAAGCAGCCATCGCTTCAAAGCTCTGTGCAATAAGCTGCAGTTGCGGGGATAGGGTTTCATCAATAACTATCGGTTCCTGGTAATCCTCTGACGTAACGGATTGATTAACCGATTTACTTTCCGGCTTGGTATTCTCTGATTCGGGGGATGGTAATTTTTCAGTCGTTTTAAGACTGATCTGTTGCGAGTTCACCACAGGCACCACTGCAACATCATTATGGTTTTGCAGCCACAGCAAAAAAGTAATAGCACTGACGATCATCGTCAGTGCTAACGATTTAAGAATCATAGACCTATCCGCATTTAAAAGCGTCTAGTGTCTTGAACCGAAAATACAGGTACGGTCATGAACAGCAGATAATCAATCAACAATTCGGTTGCTAATACCGCGCTAACCTAATAATGAAGGTTCGAGAAACTAAATGGCGCTTATATTTTTATTTTTGTTTTCAAGCTTTAGGATATTGAATAACCTGAATCCGTGACTCCAGTTCACATTGTCAGTTATTTAATCAATATCGAACGTTCCATTTGAGCATCGAGTGTAACTTTACATCAGGGTGTTTGCGAAGCAATCTGGCAGATTAATGAAATTAACAGCCGATATAGCAGGAAATCAGTTTATTTTCGTCGATTTTCTCAACAATTACACATTGTTAAGCAGAACGGCGAAAAAGAGTTTGTTTACGTCGAAGGTGGTTACCTAGAGGTACAGCCGAATACAGTAACAGTGTTGGCAGACACCG
>JARRJP010000178.1:0-6428 GCA_037389025.1 Reinekea sp.
ACGTTTTGATGGCGGCTTGCGCCTGGAATCTAAGCAAATGGGTCAGAAATAAGCTGGAGTCCATTTTTTTGCGCCTTTTATTTGTGCTTACGCAGCAATGGAGTCACGGATTCAGGTGTTAACCTGGGCGTTTCTGCAACTACCAACCATTGGTGGCAACTATTTTCGCAAAGCCGCCCACAACGCCGGGTGGTGGCGACGCGCCTCATGCTGGCTGGTTCACAGCGCCACCGGGCTGTACAACGCCCCGATGATCATCAAAAACCTGACCAAAGAAGCGCTTCTAAAATGAGTTTACTGCCTTCACGCATTTTGACCTATTTTATTCAGCCCGATACAACCGTGCCTCAAACAAACCGGAATCCTTAAATCGATCCCAATGTTTAGCGGTTGCAAGAATCGCCAGGTCTAATACCGGTTCAAGCAATACAACACTCATATAAGCAACACCAAAGGTGAAGACCGATGCTGCGTTATCGGCGGTAAAACCAACTCCGTAAAATGCCCAGAAAGCAACCCAGGCCACAATGCCGCTTTGGTAAGTCACTGACATTGCCAAGGCTTGTTTGTAACTCACATCAACATAAGCTGTGTTTTCAGGAATGTTACGCCGGGCAATAGCTGTCATGCCAAACAACGGCACCAACAGCGTTGTGACATTCATGCCGTATTGTGGCAGATCAAACGGTGCGAAGAACAACCCTTGAATTAATAGTCCGGAAAACAGACCAATAGAGGCAGGCGCGGCACCGAATATCAAAAACAATGTTGAGCCAAGAATAAGATGGACTTCAGATACGCCTACCGGATGGTGTGGCAATACCTGGAAAAAGAACAGCACCAGTAATGTGGTCATTGTGCTGCGGCTTATCAGCTGCATAAAACCGTCTTTTTTGATCATATTCAGTGAAGCTTTGGCGGAAAGGCCAAAAGCTGCCAGCGCGGTTACGCCACTTAAAGCGAGCTTGGCTCCGGTAACAATGCCGGGTTCGATGTGCATAGTAAAACTCCTTACAGTTGTGTTGGTTGTGTTTCTCTCTTTTGCCCCATAAAAGGCGCGAAACTCTTTTTATAGGCAGCGTGTTTTATAGGCAGCGTGTATTTACTCGCTTCGATATTACCTGAATCCGTGACTCCATCGCGGCGCAGTGCGCAAGCCATTGATTCCTCTTTGCTTCCCAAAAATTTCAATGAACCTATGGGTGCACCTGCAATTTTAAAATTATCCCATGAATTTTCGCAAATCAGTTCAGACAACTCCCGCCCCTTCGTCCATCGCTCCATTTCCAGCATAGGCTCTGGATAAAATTCATCAACATGGCCAATACAAAGTATCGCAACAGGCTGACTACCCTCCGGCATGTTCAATAATTTCATAAGATCATTCGGTTCAAACAACGATACCCATCCCATACCGATACCTTCAGCACGCGCGGCCAACCAGATGTTCTGTATCGCACAGGCCAACGAAGCCAGATCCATTTCCGGCATGGTTCGCCGACCAAATAGATGCTCGTCGCGTTTAGCAGACAGCGCCGCAACTATTAACTCAGAGCATTGCAGAATACCTTCAACTTTCAGCCGTAAAAACTGCTCTTTGCGATCACCCAATGCCTCTGCCGTTAATAAACGTTCCTGTTGCACCAAGTGATGAATCTGCTGGCGCAGTTCTTGTTCAGTAATGCGGATAAATCGCCATGGCTGCATCAATCCGACGCTCGGAGCCTGGTGACCTGCGATCAGGATCCTTGACAGAACATCCTGATCAACCGGTTGACCATTAAAATGTCGCATATCACGCCGCTCAGCAATGGCACGGTATACGGCTCGTTTTTCATCGCTACTGAAACTGAATGGATTACTCACCATGCTTGCGTCCTAAGTGCTTTAGTCATCTTTAACAAACGCCGACAAGCGGATAAGTCATGTCGGTTAATATTACCCATTCGAATCAAGGCCATGGTTTGATCCATTGGAATTATGCGAATCAAAATCCCCTGTTCACCCAAGCGCCGACGAATATCCAAAGCCTGCACCAAGGTCAGCTCTACCGTCATAAAATAATCAGTCGTAAAAACCTGCTGCACAGAAAAATGATCAACAATAACCTGATACTGCCGCTGGCTATAGTAGGCATTGGCATTTAACTCCTGCATGGCTTTATGTTGCCATGCATGATCGGTTAATGCTTTGGTAGCCAACCATTGTGCCGGGCCATTAATTTGCCAGATACCAAGTCGTTCTTTCAGACGATCTCTAAAGGACTTTGAGGAAAACACAAAGCCAACGCGCAACCCGGCCAAGCCAAAAAACTTCCCAAATGAGCGCAAGACAATACAATTATTGGGTAACTTTGGTTCACTAAGCAGGCTGTGTTCACCTGTTGCATCTATAAATGCTTCATCCACAATCAAAAAAGCGCCAAACTCAAGCAAAGCAGCCCATGCCAGTATTTGATCAGCTGATAGGGTAACACCAGTCGGGTTATTCGGATTAATCAACACCAGGTGCTGCTGCCGGTTCTGCATTAACGCGGTTGAAATGTCATCAATCATTTCATCAGCATTCATTGCCGAGTAATGACGA
This sequence comes from Reinekea sp., assembly GCA_037389025.1. Classification (GTDB taxonomy): domain Bacteria; phylum Pseudomonadota; class Gammaproteobacteria; order Pseudomonadales; family Natronospirillaceae; genus Reinekea. Next base: position 2,587 of record JARRJP010000178.1, read on the forward strand.
CACAGGTTCCCTGCCCTGGCCCAATACCGTTCATGTTCTTTATAGCCAACACTCGGCAATAAAACCGGAAAGGTATGCTGGGTATTCAATAATTCAGGGATCACCTGTATTGCGCTTTGCGTACCACAAACAGCAAGAAAACCGGACTGTTGATAGTAACCATGGATGGCATCAATAAATTCTTTCTGGGGATAAGGCAACTGGTAAAATACGGACTCAGGAATATCCTGCACCGGGTAAGTAACAGGATTAATACCGGTGGAAAGATCTAGCCATTGTTTCACCGGTATATGAAATTCTGTTGCCGCACTTTGCAGATCACCACCATGTTGTGGCAGCCCTGCGGTAACAGATTGAAAAATGCTATTCATAAATAACTCACCAAAGCAATAATGGTCAGCCACAACAGCACACTGCGAGTAACCAGTGTACAGGCACGTTGTATGGATTGACTATTGGGAATAGTCGCGGGTGATTTCGGTGGCCCTAAAATCTGACGCGGTTGCGTAACCCCATGATAACGCGCATCCCCCCCTCATCAATACGTGCGGCACACCAGCCAAAATTCAGAAACCGTTCGGTTTTATATCCCCACATGGCATCAAGCGTGTTGCTGCAGCGATACAATACAACGCCGGGCATGCCCAATAATAAAAACCAGAACAGTGCAGAAAAAATCGAGTCGGCTCCGTTTTCAAGGACAGATTCTGTTGCTGCTTTGGATATCTCCTCTTCGTTAAGATCTTCAGTATCCCGACTGACAATCATTGCCAACGCATGGCGTGCTTGATCCAGATCCTCGTCTTTTAACGGAGTGATAATTGCCTGCGCATGGCTAAGCAGGCTTTGCCAGCCGATGGCAACGTACAGCAACAATGCCGATAACAGAAGATGCAACAAGGGCTGATGCCGAGTCATATTTTCCAACCCTATTGCCAGCAAAACCAAGGGTGCTGTGGCCAGCAGATATGCCACGACACCATTTAGCCGGGTCGCTTTTTTACTGTTTAATGTGCGCTCAAGATAATGACTATAACGGCCAAAATACACCAAAGGATGATGCCGCCTCGGCTCAGCAAAAAGTCGATCCAGAATAAAAGCAAACAGGGTAGCAAAAACGATTAATTTCCTGATCACGAAATGTGGCATAGTCAAATTCTTGAGTCTTATTTAATCCAGCCCATTGCAGCACATCATCGAGAAAATCCTTTTTATCAAATAAACCATGCAAATAACTGCCAAGAATCTGCTTATCGTCACTGATCACACCATCGGTAAAACTGCTCTGCCCATCTGTCAGAGTAAACAGCGGTTTTTCCAGCGCCACTCCGTCACTGATACCGGCATGAATTTCATATCCATTAACCGTTGATTGGCGTCCCAGAAAACTTTGCCCGGTTACGTTACGCAACTGCTTGTTCTGCGTCAGCGTTGTGGTCATAGCAATTAAATTTAATGCCTCGGTGCTACCGGCTTCAGACTCAATGGCATCTGGATCATGAATCACCTGCCCTAGCATTTGAAAACCGCCGCAAATACCAATCAATTTTCCACCATAACGCAGATGTCGCAGAATAGTCTCCCGCCAGCCGTTATCGAGCAGCCAGGCTAAATCACCGCGAACATTTTTACTGCCGGGCAGAATCAGAACATCGGCACCAGTAAAGCTTTGTGCATCGCGATAAAAGCGACAATCAACCTGCGGATGCAGGCGTAGTACATCAAAGTCGGTATGGTTGCTGGCGCGAGGATATTGAATCACACCAATATTAATGGCGTCGCTGTTTTGTGCCGATTGCAGGGTCTGGCTTTGCGTTAAGCTATCTTCCGCTTCAATATGCAGCTGGTTGATATAGGGTACGACGGCAAGCACCGGTACGCCGGTTTTTTCTTCCAGCCAGGTGAGCCCGGAATCCAGCAACGTGACATCGCCACGAAACCGGTTGATAACAAAGCCCTTTACCCGTGCCTGTTCGGTTTCACTCAACAACACAAAGGTGCCGTACAGATGCGCAAAAACACCGCCGCGATCAATATCGCTGACGATAATAACCGGGCAGTCAGCAGCTTCGGCAAAACCCATATTGGCGATATCTCGCTCGCGTAAATTCACTTCTGCCGGACTACCAGCCCCTTCCACAATGACCGCGCTGTAGTTTTCCGAAAGTGTGTTATGCGCCGCCAGCACTTCTGCCAACAGAGTTGGTTTCATCTGATGGTATTGCTGGGCTTTCATATTGCCGATGGCTTTGCCGTTAAGGATCACCTGCGCGCCTAATTCACTGTTGGGTTTTAGCAGAATTGGATTCATCAACACACTGGGTTGCAGATAACAGGCTTCGGCCTGAACCGCTTGCGCGCGGCCAATTTCGCCACCTTCAACACTAACGGCACTGTTCAGTGCCATATTCTGCGATTTAAACGGCGCAACAGAAATACCGTGCCGAGCCAGGATACGGGCGATGGCTGTGACCAGAATGCTTTTTCCGGCGTCGGATGTGGTGCCCTGCACCATCAGCGTATGGGGATGTTGAAACTCAGTCATCGGAATTTCCTTCGCGCTCGCCATCCAGGTCGAGCAATAAATCCTGTAATTTTTCCGCGTAGTGTTCAGATGTTTGCCATAAGCCGCGCTGGGTGGCTTCCAGTAAACGTTCAGCCATTTCTTCCAACGCATGGGGATTATTTTCACGCATAAACTGCTGATTATTTTTATCAAACACCAGAGCGTCGGTAACGTCCCGATACTGATAGTCATCAATCAAATTGGTGGTGGCATCATAGGCAAACAGATAGTCCACAGTGGCAGCCATTTCAAAGGCACCTTTGTAGCCGTGTTCCTGCATGGCGGTTATCCATTTCGGGTTCAACACTCGTGAGCGAATTACCCGGTTCAGTTCTTCTTTCAGGGTGCGAATCTTGGGTGTTGACGGGTCGGAATGGTCGTTGTGATAGACCACCGGAGCAACGCCCTTTAGCTGGGTGATGGCATTGGTCATACCGCCTTGAAATTGATAGTAGTCATCGGAGTCGAGCAGATCATGTTCACGGTTATCCTGATTCTGCACTACGCCAGACTGTACTGGCTCGTCTACATCCCAGATCGCAGGGATACGACGGCGGGTTTCACCGTAGAGCATTTTCTGCGCAGGTGTAGGGCATTCGATTTGATCATCAGGATTACCGAGGAATTCAGCAATCAATTCACGTTCTGGTACCTGTAAAGGCTCTATCAGGTGTGTAGTCAGAAAGCCATCCTGACCAACAGCCGCAGGTGTTAAAGATAGCTCAGCTATCTTGCGCGAGATCAGGTTAAGGTCGGCAGCTCCCTGTGCATCTCGAGCGAACAACTGAACAAAACCGGTATCGTCGATACAGTGAAAATCGTCGTGACCACAATGTACATTCAAACTGGCCTTGGTGATGGCGCGGCAACCGATATTTAACACGTAAGGCAGGCGTTTTCCGGCAGCGGCATACAGCGACTCATGCATGAAGGCGATACCCTGTGCAGATGAGAAGTTGGTAGCACGCAGACCGGTCATGGTCATGCCGGCAGTCACAGCAGCGGCAGCATGTTCCGATTCTGGTTCAACGAAAATAAGCGCACGGCCTGAGTTATTGACATGACCTTTCGCTGTTTCTTCTGCCCAGTACTCACCCATTTGAGTGGATGGAGTGATAGGGTAGGCACCGGCGGCGTCAGACGCTTCTCGTTCGCACATTATGACGGCAGTATTACCATCCATGGCCATGCGGATTCCGGGGTACTTGAAAGTGGTTTCGGGTTTTTTACGAAAGTTCATGTGTACTACCTAAGTTGATAATTATTAATTTATGGG
>JARRJP010000178.1:6443-9165 GCA_037389025.1 Reinekea sp.
ATTGTCTAGCCATACAATCGCGCCGGTAGGGCAACGTTCGATGGCAACAGTTGATGCAAGATGATTTTTTTCGTAGTTGATGACTGCAAGATTATTTTTGATTTCAATCAAACCTTCGGGAGAGTCAACGGCGCAGCGTTCACAGGCATTGCAGGCAACTTCACATTCGGCTTCAGCCGCATCACCATGCAGGAGATTTTTGCAGGCTACCCAGAGCTGTTGGGTAACAGGTTCAAGGGAGAACAGGCCTTTGGGACAGATTTCTACACAGTCGTTACAGGCGGTGCATTTCTCAGGGTCGACCACCGGCAGGTGATGACGATTCATGGTGATGGCATTCTGATCGCAGACTTTTGCGCAGTCTTCCAGCCCAATACAGCCCCACGAGCAATTTTTGGGCCCACCATTTATTACAGAGGCTGCACGACAGGAATCCATACCGGCATAATTGGCTGTATTTCTGGCCACATTGCTGCCACCTGCACAGGCTAGCCTGGCCACTCGTTTCACAACATCACCAGCGTCTATGCCCAGATAATCGGCAATTTCTTCAGTCGCTGCTGAGGAATTCACGGTACAATTAGCTGGCAGGGTTTCTCCAGCGATTAAGGTTTCGGCAAATACTCTGCAACCCGCTGTGCCACAGGCTCCACAGTTAGTATTGGGTAGCAGTTCTTCAATCTCATCAATTCTGGGGTCTTCAAAAACCCATAATTTACGGTTTGCTATAGCTAGTACGCTGGACAATATCAATCCCAGACCAAGCATGAAGCTTACTGTTACAACGATGTGAGATACATCTAGACCCATCTACTTAAATAACCTCAGAATAATAACTGATATAGAATGTATGGATTATTTATATTGATCAATTTAATATGTTTAATCTATCATATTAACAATGTTAATAATGCTGTAGGAGCTAGCTAAATGGCGGTTAAAAGTAAAGGGCGGTTTTACTACAAACAAAACCGCTTAAAACAACTGACAGCATTCTGTATGGCTGCTAAGACAGGCAGTATTTCTACTGCAGGAGAAAGTCTGTTTCTTAGTCAGCCTACAATATCTCTGCAGATTCAGGCACTTGAGAGAGATATGAATGTCATCCTGTTTGAGCGACGTGGGCAGAGAATTACCTTAACACCGGAAGGTGTGGTGCTGTATAGAATTGCTCAGCCCCTGGTGGATGGGGTGAATGGCCTGGAACAGAGCTTTAAAGCCCAGTTTGGTAAATTGGATGGCGGTACTATCAATATCGCAGCAGGTGAGTCGACCACACTTTATATTCTACCGGAATACATTAAGCGCTTTGCCCAAACCTATCCGAGCATAGAGATCAAACTCCATAATGTAACAGGTCGTGACGGTATGGCAATGTTGCGTGCAGATGAAGCTGATCTGGCTGTGGGATCCATGATGGAGGTGCCTGATGACATTATTTATAAGGAATCGATTTCCTTTGATCAAACGCTGATTACGCCTTTAGATCACCCTTTAGCTCGCAAAGACTATATCTCTCTGGAAGATATTTGCCCTTATGGATTAATTCTACCACCCAGACATCTGGCTACCTGGCGTTTTCTTGAATGGGTTTTTAGTCGCGCCGGGCTTAAGTTCCAGGTTGCGCTGGAAGCGGGAGGATATGAAATTATTAAGAAATATGTATCCATGGGGCTGGGAATTTCTATTGTTAGTGGACTGTGTTTGACCGGAAATGAACCACTGGCGCAAAGAAGCATGGCTGAACATATTCCCAAGCGTTCTTACGGCGTTGTTATCCGGCGTGGTAAATTCCTTAGTCCTCAAACACGCGAGTTTATCAAAATGATCGACCCTACATTTTTTATGACATCAGGTTTGCATCAGTTTGTTCCCTGAATATTTGCGGCTAAGCCTTGAGTAAGCTCAGTTACCATTGATGGTGATGAGAAGCCGGCGCTGGTGTGACATGCTTCGATGTTCCCACACAAAAACACCCTGCCAGGTACCCAGGCCGCTATGCCCATGACGAATTGGGATAGTCACTTCTGACTGTGTCAATACACTGCGTATATGTGCTGACATGTCATCCGGCCCTTCCTGATCATGGATGTAATTCGGATCCCCATCAATCACCAGTTTGCTCATAAAATACTCCATATCTTTACGTACCGAAGGATCGGCATTTTCTGTGATGATCAATGATGCACTGGTGTGCTGGATAAAAACATGGCAAAGGCCGTTGTTTATCCCGCTTTCGCTGATAGCATTGTTGATTTCCCGGGTAATGTTGGTGGTTGATCGCCCATCTGTTGTGATACTGATTTGTTGTTGTTTTATCATGGAATAATATTCGCCCTTATTGAATCATTTAATAGTGAAAATCAAATTCGATTTCTATAATAACGAACACAGGATCTCCTATGCGCTATCTCATCATATTATTCTTAATGTTGTTTGCAACCGTTCAAGCTGTAGTGGCATCTGATTTAAATAAAGAAAAACGTTGGGCAGATCAAATAGTCGATGCGTTAATAGATGGAGAACCTGAATGGCTTCAGGCAGGAGATCAAAAATTTCTTGCTATATATACTGAAGCTGAGGAGGAGTCTACTAAAGGCATGATCGTAGTACATGGAACTGGCGTTCATCCCGACTGGGAACAGGTGGTTAAACCCATTCGCGTTGATATGGCTAGCCATGGCTGGAATACCTTATCTATTCAAATGCCGATTCTGCGTAA
>JARRJP010000179.1:0-565 GCA_037389025.1 Reinekea sp.
ATGGCATATAACGCAATTCTTAAACGGTTCATGGAAGCTGCGCCTATTCCAGTCATGGCAAGAGCACTGATTGAACGCACCTTAACCGAAGACAAACTGAACCAATGTTTTGAACGCGCTGTTAATAAGCAATACACCCGTGACCTGTTGTTTGACTCTGTCTTCCATCTGATGAGCCTTGTTGTGACGTGCACTTTTTCCTCGATCAATGCCGCATACAAGGTGAATAAAGACAACATCGGTGTGTCTATTACCTCCGTCTATAACAAACTCAATGGTCTGGAAATATCCGTCTCTGCCGCCTTGGTCAGAGAAACCGCGTCCGACATGGCGACAATGATCAACCAGATGGATGCGGCGTGCCAGCCATTGTTGCCCGGTTATCGTGTTAAAATGCTGGACGGTAATTGTATTGAAGCGTCAGAGCATCGCCTGGAGGTCCTTCGGGATCAGGCGGCAGGTGCATTACCGGGGAAATCACTGGTCGTCTATGATCCAGCGCTGGAAATGGCCATTGATGTGTTTCCCTGCGAAGACGGTCATGCACAGGAACGTTCGTTATTGG
>JARRJP010000179.1:613-3423 GCA_037389025.1 Reinekea sp.
ACTTCATTATTCGTCAACACCAGCAAATACCTTTTGAAATACTCAGTGAGTTTGAGCCGGTGGGGCAATCGGAAAGCGGGGACATTTACGAGCAATGGACCTTGATGCAGGATGAAGATGGCAAGGCCGTTCGTCTTCGCCGGATCAGTGTGAAGCTGAAACAGAAAACCAGAAGCGAAGATTCGGAAATGAACCTATGGGTGTACCTACAATTTTTGAAAAACAAATAAAAAGGCCGCTAATTCAGCGGCCTTTTTTAAGCAAGTTGACCTTTACATACAGCCAACCCGCTCTGTAGATACAACGATATCATCGAAATAGAGCTCATTATCGTATGTCGTGTAGTTAGCCCAACCAAATGCAACATGACCAAACTTATTATTCAGCCAATACTCGGGTGCGCCAGCGCCACCTCCCTGCGAATAATTTTTAAAGTCCGTTCGTTCATCGATCAGTGTCACCAACTCATCATCAACCCAGGTTTTCAGTACCGGTGTATTTCCATCATTCAGGAAGGCCGTTTCGATACAGTACCAGGTGTTCGCTTCAATACGTTTGGTTTGAATCTTACCCCACCAGTACTGGTCTTTAGGTACGATGTCGTCATTGCCGTATTCGTTAACACCCAGTGCACCCTTTACCTCACCAATACGGATTTCGTCGTTCTGGCCATTTTCCAATGCCATAAAGTGGTTATGGTTTGGCTCACCACCATCAGGATTCTTAGCACGGTTACCAATGTATTCACTCGAACGCATGTAGTAGCGAACGAAAACCCGTTCTTTATTATTCGGCAGTTCCAGCTTCTTGAAGGAATAGCGCATGGCGTTCTGCAAGCCATTACCATTCACATAGAGAGATTTGTTACCAGTATGTGCCATGTCATCAACCACGCGGATGTAATCGGAATACTGATTCGCATCTGGGTTATCAACCACAATGTACTTATTGTTCACACCCCAGCCGGCCGGGTTTTGACCGACTGTCTGTTGCTCATAGTCTTCTGAAATCAATACGGTAGCGTTGTCGGATGAACCATTCATATCCATGACAATGCCATCAATCAGCGTGATCCATTGGGTTTTGAGTGGATCATCACTAAATGGCGCGCCGCCCTGATGTTGTTGGCCATTTACAATACCAGTTGTAAGTGCCCCTTTAACCAAGTCGATATTTTTTGGATTCTTTGTCAGGTAAGTGATAAATCCATTTTTGACATCAGCCTCTGATCCACTGCCGAAAGAGATAGCATTCGCTGCGCGAGGAGGCGTGCCATGGCAACCCATGCAGAGTAGTGAGCTCTTGTTAATTTGGGCTGTTATTGCTGTTAACTCAGCAGAGTAATCATTCTCTGGTGCAGGCTCAGTAACCTGTACCATTTTAGTTGCCTCTGCTGAATTGACGCTACCATCATTCACAACCAGTGAAATGGTTTTGGTGCCTTCACTATTGAAGGTGTATTCCGCACTGGCAGAAGTGGATTCAGGAAGCGAGTTACCATCGAATGTCCAAAGATAGGTCAGTGTGTCGCCATCGGTATCGGACGAACCACTACCATCCACAGTTACTTTCAAGTCAGATGCGACAACGGTGAATGACGCGATCGGTGCCGTATTGACGACCGGTTTCATTACCGTGACGGTTTTCGTTTTGGTCGTTGAATCAACCTTACCATCGTTAACAACGAGCTCTATCGTCTTGTTGCCACCAGAACTGAACGTGAACTGCGCTGTTTTACCCGTGCGAGTCGCCTGCCCATTAAAATTCCAACGATAAGTGAGTTGGTCACCATCGGCATCTGTTGATCCACTAGCATTAACATCAACCGTTAAACCATCTACCGATATATTGAATTCGGCAACAGGAGCCCGGTTAGTTTGCGGTGCCGTCAAAGTGACCTGTTTTACAACGGCAGTGGAAGACAGGGTGGCATCCTTAACAATCAAACTGATGGACTTTTGGCCGCCACTGTTAAAAACATAATTCAATATCTTGCCTGTACGCTGGGCTTCTCCGTTGTTGATATTCCAGTGATAGGTTAGTGAATCACCATCAGGGTCGCTGGATGCGGATGCGTTGGCGGAAACGGCTAAACCATCGCTGGAAATCGTGAAAGCAGCAACAGGTCGGTGATTGACATTCGTCTGAGTTTTCTGGACGGTCACCGTTTTGATTGTTTTATCAGATGAGACGGATCCCTCCATAACCACTAGGGAAATTCTTTTCTTACCATCAGAATTGAATATATGGCTGGAGGTTACTCCGCTTGCCTGCGCTTCACCGTTGAAATCCCAGATGTACGTTAATGTCCCCCCCGAGCCTGTTGAGCCACTGGCATCAACCGATACGGTACGTTCATTTACTGAAACAGTGAAGGTGGCTGCAGGCTTGGTTGACGGGCTGTCAGGCTGTTGTTGATCACCCTGATTGTTGTTGTTATCCGGCAATGGTTGTACCTGACACCCAACCAGCATTACAGCAATAAAAATTGAAAAGGCTCTCCTAAGCATTACGATAATCTCTTTTTAATTATTCTGGAACTACTTTGTTATTTGTCAGACTAACAAATACTGGCTATTGATATAGCGAAGATCTTGCAGATTGTGAATTCTTCGTCTAATTCGATATTGTTTATGTGCTGATTTATGAAGCAGTTCTATTTTATCGTCGAAAATCAGCCCTGTAGTCAGAATGGAAATTTGATTGAAATTCTCCTGAATCCGTGACTCCATAGCGGCGCAGTGCGCAAGCCATTGATTCCTCTTTGCTTCCCAAAAATTGGGGTGAACCTATGGGTGCACCTGCAATTT
>JARRJP010000180.1:0-4653 GCA_037389025.1 Reinekea sp.
AAAAATTGCGGCATTTTTTGTGCAGAGTTTGCAGTTGGATACGTTTACGTTGGAGATGGAGTCCACAGGGTGAAATGAACTCCGAAACTTGAGTTATCTAACTATAAAAAATACAACTGATGGAGCTATTTCTTTTAGAGGGTATGGAGATCAATCTGACTTTGAAATATCTTATCCTTATGTGGAAGTTGAGTATTCAGACCAAGATACTTCGAATTGGAATATATGGGCACCGCCAATTGGTACTTTTGAGCAAGCTTCAGGTAATTTTGTTTTATTCCCTAAACAAGAAGGGCTGTTTAAAGTAAAGCTTTTCAGACCGATTTTTGAATCCGCGAATTAAAGAAACATAAGTTTTTAAGACTTAAGCTTTACGAAGCTAATCATGATGCATGCTATTATTCAAAACCTTTTAGATCAGAATATTTAGTAAATCTAAGCGATCATTGATTTTTAACCTTTGCTCTAAAGATCAGGGCTTTTCTTTTAAGTCCTCGCCATCGGACAATAAACCCTCACGGCCCGCTGTCACATACTTTGCTATAAAGACGGCAAAGTAAGGCGCCAGCTCAGTTGGTCAGCAGTGGTGATCAACGGCATCACGTTCAACCTGTACTTGCAATAATGTTGCGGCCCGCTCACTCCAGGACTGACCTGCGCGCGATGCTCTGGAGAGTGTGCAAATCCACCTTCAAAGGAAACGTCATGTCTACAGAAACCATCGCCCGTCAACTGCTCGCCATCGCCATAGAATTGCACACAACTGACCGAACCGGTGCTCGGTCTCTGTTTTCTCAGACAACCATTTCCGGCATTGATGAGGGCATTTCGGGCAGTCGCCACGTGACTCGGGCGCTTGGGCACTCGGATCAAGGAACTGCCGCCTTTTTTTCGATTTTAAACCTGAATCCGTGGATTCAGGTTTTGATCAGCATAGGGTTCACGATTCCCCGGCTGATGAGGCGGTCCGGGGCTTTCTGTGCTATCAGTCCGTACGGGGCAGTCCGTACGGGCCATACTGGTGCTGGAAATCCGCCCCGACGGCCTCACTGTCATAATAGGGTATGGGTGGTTCTGCTGACGCCGAAGGTCCCGGCACGGCCTGACCGGTCATCTGCCAAGCCGTGGCCCACATAGCTTCCGTCTGCATCGGGCCAGTCATCTCAATCGGGTCCATTCCTCCCGTCTGCGGCATTGATGCAGGCATTTCGTGTAGTTGCCTCATCCGCCCATAGAGTTCCTGACGGGCGTGTAATGCACTAATGACCCGATCCTTGTCCCCCTGCTCAAGTCTGTCATACAGTTTTTTCCCCCCTCGCTCTTGCAGAAAACCTTTGGCGGTGACATATATGTCAAAATTGATGGTTGCAGAACACTCTCTTAATGGCACGCCGTTTGCGTAGGCCTCAAGGCCTTCCAGAAAACTCGTCCTGATTTTGTCGCTGTCCAGGTCCTGATGGTCCTGACGGTCCTTCAACGCTTGAACAACCCGATCCTTGTCTTTCTGCTCAAGTTTGTTGTATAGGGCTGTCCCCTTCGGCCTCAGATAACCATTGTCGGTGGCATATACGGATAATCTGATGGTTGCAGAACAATCTTTCAACTGACATCCCTGTGCATACTTGTCAATGGCAGCCAGAAATTGCTCCTTGACCTTGGAGGTGCTCCTGCGTTGCCGCGTATTAACAGCCAATTGGACATTGGATGGTCCCGGCGGCACATCGTTGTTCTGGATGATATTCTCCCACGGGGTTGGCTGGGGGGCGTGCATTAAGTATTCCAGGTTAGACCCGGGCGAGGGCGGCGGTGGAAAGTTGAGATCCAGGTACGGTCGAGGCTGACCCGGTGCCGGATAGCTCCGCGACGACCCACTCGCCGCTACCCCGCCGGAGGTTTGCCCAGTCTCGGGCTGGGAGGTGTGTTGACCGTACTCCTGATATTCCTGACTGTAGTAGTCATTGCTGTTGTAGTATATTTAACTGCCCCACATGCGAGGCACCAGCATGAAGTTCTTGTCATACGGGTTCTCATTCGCGGATCCGGTATAAGAACTTCCCAGATCCTGAACTCTATGCACCTCGCCCTGGATATTGATCAGCATAGGGGCCATGATTCCCCGGCTGATGAGATGGTCCGGTGCGCTCTGTGCTATCGGCCTGTAAGGGCCATAACGGGTGTTGGAAATCCGCCCCGATGGCCTCACGGTTATAATAGGGAATGGGTAGTTCTGCTGACGGCGAGGGTCCCGGCATGGCCTGACCGGTCATCTGCCAGGCCGTGGCCCACATGGCCTCCGTCTGCATGGGGTCGACCATCTCGGCCTGGTTCATCCCTCCCATCTCCGGCATTGGTGAGTGCAGTTGCCACGGTGGCACGGGCACCTGGGCACTCGGATCAATGGACTGCCGCCTTAGTCTGACCTTATTCAACACATTAAGCTGTTCGTTTGGTGGCAGGTTTTCGATCAATAGTTCGCCCTTGGGCGTAAGTCCACCCTCCAGGGTGAGGTACCTTTCTACCTTCAGGTACCTTTCCCTCTTCGTCAAGCCCAACTGGCTTCCGCACTCTTTAAGGTCCTGGCCATTACCGTAGGGTTCAAGTGCGGCCAGAAAATGAGGGATGTCCCCGGAGATATTTTCAGCGGCCTTCCTTCTTCGCTCCGCCAATGCCTTATTGACCAGTGCCTTGCCTTCTCTCCCCACAAGCCTGTCGTACAGACGTTGCCCCTCCCCTCGCAGACGACCATCAGAGGTGACATAGCTGTAATATCTGGAGGATGCCGAACACTTTCTTAATGGTACGCCACTGGCGTAGGCCTCAAGGCCTCCCAAAAAGTCATCCATGGGTGTGTCGTTAATGGTAATCCGCTCAACATGGATTTTCTGACGAGCGCGTAATGCATTATTGACCCGATCCTTGTCCCCCTGCTCAAGTCTTTCGCACAGTAATTTCCCCCGCTCGTGCAAATAACCTTTGGCGGAGACATACAGATCAAATTGGATGGTTTCAGAACACTCTTTTAGTAGCGCGCCGTTTGCGTAGGCCTCAAGGCCATTCAGGAAACTCGTCCTGGCTTTGTCGCTGTTTTCTTTACGGTCCTTCAACGCTTGATCGATCCGATCCTTGTCTTCCTGCTTAAGTCCGTCGTACAGGCGTTCTCCCGCCTGGAGCAAACGGCCATCGGTGGAGAAATATCCGGAAAACTGGATGGTTGCAGAACACTCTTTTAATGCCGTGCCGCTGGCGTAGGCCTCAAGGCCTTCCAGGATACGGGTCCTGGTTGAATTGTCGCTGTACGGCTTGCGAGTATTGAATACTTTACGGTCCTCTAAGGCTCGATCGACCCGATCCTTGTCTTCCTGCTCAAGTTTGTTGTATAGGGTTGTCCCCTTAGGTTTCAGATGACCAGCGTCGGTGACATATCTGATGGTTGCAGAGCAATCGCTCAACGAACATCCCTGCGCATACTGATCAAGGCTTGCCAGAAAATCCTCCTTGACCTTAGTGAAGCACCTGCGTTGAGGGGTCTTAACTGCCGATTGGGCATTGGACCGCACATCGTTCTGGAGGATATCCTCCAATGGCGTTGGCTGAGGGGAGCGCAGTAAGTATTCCCAATCCGACCCGAGCGAGATCGGAATCCCCTGTGAAAAGTTGTAATCCGGGTACGATTGAGGCTGACTCGGTGTTGGGTAGCTCCACGATGGCCCACTCGCCGCTACCCCGCCGGACGTTTGCCCAGTCTCGGGCTGGGAGGTGTGTTGACCGTTCCCCTGATATGCCTGGCTATAGTTGTCATGGTTGTAGTAGTAAGCGTTGGAAAAATTCCAATTATGCCTATCCATGTGTAACTCCCTTATGGAATAAATAGTTGAATATTCAGTGGATAAATACCTGAATCCGAGACTTCATAGCAGCGCAGTGCTCAAGCCATTGATTCCTTTTTTGCTTGCCAAGAATTGGGGTGAACCTATGGGTGCACCTGCAATTTTTGAAAAACAAATAGAGTCTGAATCCACTCTGGAGTCACTGATTCAGGTAAATATCCAAACGCCCCGCATGCGAGGCACCAGCATGAAGTTCTTGTCATACGGGTTCTCATTCGTGGATTCCGCAGAAGAACGTCCCATATCCTGAACGCTATACACCTCGCTCTGGATATTGATCAGCATAGGGTTCACGATTCCCCGGCTGATGAGGCGGTCCGGGGTTTTCTGTGCTATCAGTCCGTACGAGGCAGACCGTGCGGGCCATACTGGTGCTGGAAATCCACCCCGACGGCCTTACGGTCATAATAGGCTATGGGCGGTTCTGCTGACGCCGAAGGTCCCGGCACTGCCTGGCCGGTCAACTGCCAAGCCGTGGCCCGCATGGCTTCCGTCTGCATCGGGTCAGTCATTGCGGTCGGTCAGTCATTGCGGTCGGGCACCCCCTCCTATCTCCGGCATTGATGCGAGCATTTCGGGCCGTTGCCTCGGTAACTCCTGTACATGGGTAGTCTATTCCTCATGCTGCCGCCTTTGTTCGAGCATATTCGACACATACGTCTGTTGCTCCGGCGACAGGTTTTCGATCAGTAGTTTGCCCTTGGATGTAAGTCCGCCCTCCGAGGTGAGGTACATTGCTGCCTTTTTCTTCAAGCCCGACTGTCTT
>JARRJP010000181.1:0-2762 GCA_037389025.1 Reinekea sp.
GGTTTGGCCTCAAAACCACTCAGACGGTTTTCGCCGGTGGGTTGTAATGGCGTCCAAATGTTGCTGCAACCATTCAATGCAAGTGTCACAGTCAGTTTGCGCCAGGTAGATTTCTATATCTTGTGCGTTGTTAATCACGTAAGTCCCGATCCAGAACAAAAATAAAAAGTTTAAACAGGCTGATACTCAGATACCCCCAAAGGGCCAGTAATCCGCCTGTTATCGTCAATAACAGACCCAGCAGCGCTGCAATTTCCTGAATGATTCCAGGCGTTATCAGTTTGTTGACCAAAAGCACCGTCATCATACCGAAGGCAAATATAAAACCACCGCGGGTGAACTGTGCCAACGATTTTCGCGGGTCGGCAGTTCGCTGTTTAAGCCATTGAATCAGTTTGTCCACCAAAACAGAAGGCCCTTAAATCGCCTGCGGAATGTGCGTATCATAGCGGCCTTTTATAAATAAGTGTGAGAAAGTCAAAATGAAATCTGAAACCCTGGCATTGGCCCGTGCGCTGATCGAGCGTGACTCGGTGACGCCACAGGACAAAGGGTGCCAAATATTGATGGCAGAACGGCTGGCGCAATGTGGTTTCGAGAATGAATCACTGCGTATCGAGGACGTTGACAATCTGTGGTCTACCCGTGGTACTGGTGGGCCTTTGCTGGTGTTTGCCGGTCATACGGATGTTGTGCCTTCCGGGGATGTCAGTGGCTGGCGCTTTCCACCTTTTGAACCCACCGAGCACGATGGCTATCTGTATGGTCGAGGTGCCGCAGACATGAAGGGGAGCCTGGCTGCGATGATCGTCGCAACAGAGCGTTTTGTTTCCGATCATCCGAATCATCGAGGTCGCATTGGTTATCTGATTACCTCCGATGAAGAGGGGGATGCTTACCATGGCACTGTCGCGGTTATGGAAGAATTGCATAAGCGTGGTGAGAAGATCGACTGGGCTGTCGTCGGTGAGCCTTCCAGTACGGATGCCGTTGGTGATGTTATCAAAAATGGTCGCCGTGGTTCGATGCTGGGCTATCTCACGGTAAGAGGGGTTCAAGGGCATGTGGCCTATCCGCATCTGGCCAAAAACCCGGTGCATCTTGCTGCGCCGGCAATAGCCGCACTGTCGACGGAAGTCTGGGATCAGGGTAATGACTTTTTTCCGGCGACATCATTTCAGGTGTCGAATATTAATTCTGGGACGGGTGCCTCGAACGTTATCCCGGGGACGGCTGAAATCATGTTCAGTTTCCGTTTCAGTACTGAAGTGACGGCCGAAGGTCTGCAACAGCGAATTCGCACCATGCTGGATCGCTATGACTTTACTTACGACCTGCGCTTTGAAGTGAAAGGGCAACCGTTTTTAACGGACAAGGGGGCTCTGGTTCAGGCCGCAGTCCAGGCGGTGCAGGAAGTGCGCGGTGCACCGCCTGTGCTGTCCACCGCAGGTGGGACATCAGATGGCCGCTTTATTGCGCCTACCGGAGCTCAGGTTGTTGAACTGGGGCCGGTCAACAAAACTATTCACAAAGTTGATGAATGTGTTTCGGTAGCAGATCTGGATTCGCTGACCGATATGTACTATCGGATTATGGTTAATCTGCTTGCCTGATGCCTTACAGCGATAAGGTTTCTACCTGAATCCGTGACTCTTCAGTGGATGCAGAGTGTAAGAGCTTGATTTCTATTTGTTGTTCAAAAATTGCAGGTGCACCCGTAGGTTCACCCCAATTTTTGGGAAGCAAAGAGGAATTAATGGCTTGCGGACTGCGCCGCTATGGAGTCACGGATTCAGGTTCTAATGAAGCCTTATCGATTTCCCGAATTTTTACCCTCAGCCTGAAGTCACGAATTCAGGTGAAATACAAGCGGATCGGTAACAGCCTCAGTGAGCCGGAAAACAGAACATCGCAGGACAATTGTTGGAAACAGCCGGGCAGATGTTGGATTCATACTGACTTTTTACGACTGAGCCACAGAACACTGCTGTGAAATAATAAATATATCCCTATTATCAGACCTGAATCCGTGACTTCTTCAGTGGCTTGCGCGACTGCGCCGCTATGGAGTTACAGATTCAGATCAGATTAAACCTTTGACGTTGAGAGAACCTTACTCATGCTGGATCGAATCCTTGCGTTTTTCAGTGCTCAAGAACCCGAAGAAGAAACTCTGTCAGTGGATGAAGCTGCGGCCGTGTTATTAATTGAGGTCATGCTGGCTGACTTTGAGATGGACTCGCGCGAGCGTGAATGCGTAAGCCAGATTTTATCCCGGCGATTGAATTCTCCCCAAACTGAAGTCGACCGTTGTCTTTCCGTAGCCATGGAGCGTCAGGATCAGAGTAGCGATTTGTATCAGTTTGTCCGCATTATCAATGAAACCTATGGTGAGCAGCAGCGCTATGATTTATTAGTGGATCTGTGGCGGGTGGCTTTTGCGGACGGTCAGCTTGATAAATACGAAGATCATCGTATTCGCCGGATCTGTGAGATGTTGCATTTGCATCACTCCCATTTTATTAAGGCAAAATCCGAAGGTATGAATGCTTGATTCTGTATGATAACTGAGTAGTTCAAACCCATTATAAGAAAAAAATATCGCCCCAATAGGTTGAGTATATCCAGCGGCAGACTTGATCTGTTATGAATGAACACTAGTGTAGTGTCTGTCCGGAAACACCTCGTTTAAATTTGGCACTGCACCAGCCCGAATGAAAAGTCTCCTTTTAGTATGCGTGCACTGACACGACGTCAGTGGC
>JARRJP010000182.1:0-2753 GCA_037389025.1 Reinekea sp.
GTTAAGCAAATTTCTGGTGGTTTGGTTCGCTAGGTGTAGGAAACAATCGGAGGCAGACCCCAATTAAAAAGTTGTGAATGTCTTCTGAAGACCCTTCACAACGATCTGAATGCAAGCGGCAAGGCATCGGCTTTAGCCGCTTTCTTTTTGCCTGTGGTCTTCACGATGGCGAGAATTACTCAGACACCCACTTAACAGAATAGTTATTTTATCAAAATATGCTATAAATAAGGGAGTGAAAGGGTGTTTTGACTCATTTAAGTCACGGATTTAGGTCTAAGTTAAGGAATATATTATGCCGAAGACTGAAATTGTTAATGATCTATTGAGCGAGAGAAAACAGTTTATTCTTATTGGGTTAACTGGTCGTACAGGTTCTGGTTGTACAACGGCAGCTTCAATATTGGCTGGTGATCAATCTAGCTTTCCCAATGTGATTGATGTGACTGTTGACGGGGAACGTTTTTTCGAGGGACTAGATGAAAAGCGTTTTAATATTTTGTCTAATTATGCCAAAGAGAACCACCAACCTTTCATTTCGATTAAAGTTAGCGATTTCATTACTGCTTATTTGCTATTAGTTCCTACAAATGAGTTAATTGACTATATCGCTTTATGGACGGATAAAAGAGATGAAGTGGCGCAGTTAATACAAAAATCTTCAATTCTGTCCAAGACCTTGAGTTCAAAAAGCAACGATGCAATAAAAATAATCACAAATCATGATGTAAAATTAGAGTTATCGAAAAAGGAAATTGAACATTTCCCTAAGTCTCTTGATCGCATTAGTCAGGTGACTAAGTACATTAAAGAAGGGCTAAATTCGATATCTTCAGATCTTTTCGTAACAGTGTATCAAGACGCAGGCAATAAAATACGCCAATATGGAAAAGTTGCCATATCCGGTCCTGAGGACCAAAATGCAATTAAGCATCTTCCCGAAACAATTAATCGCGTTGTAAAAGGTTTGCGAAAACATAAAGGGGATAAACCGTGTTACATAGTTATTGATGCAATTAGAAATCCATATGAAGCGAAATACTTTAAAGATCGGTACTCTGCCTTTTATTTGGTGTCGGTGAACGCACCTAACGAGGACAGAATTAGCTACTTACAGAAGGTCCACAAGTACTCGCTAGAGCAGATCAAAAAATTAGACTCGCGTGAGTCTGGTTATAAAGAAAAGAAGAACCAACAAGATAGTAAAAAAGCGTTGTCATCAGATTTAATGACTCAAAATGTTAAACGTTGTATTGAAATATCGGATATCCACATTTTTAATCCCCGCAAGGAACCGGAGAACCATAATGTATTGGCAAGCCAACTAATTTGGTACACAGCATTAATGCAGCACCCTGGTTTAGTAACACCAACTTCGGTGGAAAGGACTATGCAGTTTGCCATATCAGCCAAAACAAACAGCGGTTGTATATCACGGCAGGTCGGGGCTGTTGTTACTGATCAAGACTATTCTGTAAAGTCGATTGGTTGGAACGATGTACCTAAGGGGCAAACGCCCTGTAATTTGAGATCGTACAAAGGATTAAAATCTGGTTTTGATCCAGTCGAGTATAGTCTATATGAGAGGAGTGACAGCACCTTTCGAACGGTTGCTGAGAAAAAGTACCAACAGATTATTCATGTAGAAAAGAGTGGAAGAAACGCTTCTTATTGTTTCAAGACTGTTAAAAATTCGATCGAACCTAAGGAAAATAATCAGGTACACACACGCTCACTACATGCAGAAGAAAATGCATTCCTTCAGTTAACAAAATACGGTACATCCGGTATCGAAGGTGGATTTCTGTTTACGACAGCAAGCCCCTGTGAGCTGTGTTCTAAGAAAGCATATCAGCTTGGTATTTCCAAGATCTTCTTTGTCGATCCTTACCCGGGAATTGCAATTGATCACATTCTTACAATTGGATCAAAACCACCAGAGTTAGTGCAATTTCGAGGCGCTGTTGGTAAAGCATATCATCAGCTGTATGAGCCTTTGATGCCTTGTAAAGATGAACTTGAATTTATGGCTCAAGGTTCTGACTAAATGTGTGGGAGCTGATGATCAATGCTCTGGCATCTTTGAAGTGGTTACTCAGACACCCATTTTTAAAAGAAAGTTAAAAATTTTCCTAAGCCTGTATGTTTATCTCGATCGCTATTTCGGAATTAAAAATTCTTGCCTGATTTTTTAATCAAAAATCTAAAAATACCGAATTCCAGGCAAGCAGGGCCCTTCAATCCAGTTGAATTAAATCGCTTTATAGTAAAAGGATGGTTAAGTCAGACAGTAATTCATCGAAGGCCGTCACTTATACTCAAATTGGGCGCAGGCATGTTTAACGGACTCTAATGTACCAGCAAAATCTTTAAACGAATGCTCAAAATGTTGAGTGCTGTACATCCAGTTTTTCGGATCAATATTTAATCGCTTTAGAATCGGAGGTGCTTTTTCGCAAATTGCGCCACGTTTATCGTCACGCAGGATGCGCCCGGTCCAGTCCAGTAATTGCAAATAACCCTCCAGCTTAAAAGGTAGGCCCTCTGGCATCGGCTGGCGAGGGTTGCCAACAAACGGGAATAAAGTGTTGGGTTGATTCGGGTGGTCTTGCGTACTCTCCGTTTGTTGAGCGCACTGAATGCGTTTTTGTGCAGAGGTGTAGTCAGACTGTTCTGGTGTCTCGGCCATCTGGGCACGAACCGGGTTAAGGTCAACATAGGCCAAACAGGCGGCCAACGCCTGTTCATCCAGC
>JARRJP010000183.1:0-2719 GCA_037389025.1 Reinekea sp.
ATTGGCAATCCACCTCATAATTCACGTCACCTTCATCAGGAATCCCTAATATAATTCGACGTGTTTGATTTAAGGCGTCATCAAAAGTAACCCCTCTCAACCACTCCGCCTCACCATACGCAAAGCACCATTCCTGCCCGGCATCCGGATCCTGATTATTAATCATCGGTGCTTCACCCTCTCCTTGATAATCAGGATCTGGTATTTGTAACGGAACCGTTCCTCCTTCCCATATATACGTTCTTAAATGCCCCGGCATGAACGACTGCTTAATATTGTCCGGCGTCTGCATGGGCAGCACAAGCCCAGTTGCTGTAGCGTTTTCGATACAACAACTGACTGAAGCTAAGACTGCCATATTCGTCAGCGCCGCCTTCGTACATCCGATAAGGCGTTATTGGGTCACCACGTCCCCAATGATAATCCGCTTCTTCCCTAATCCAGTTACGCAACAATGCGGCTCTGTTGGTTGTCTCACTTGAAGTCATTCCTGCAATGGTCAGAATAGCATCGTGACGCCCCTCATCTCCTTCAGTATAAACACCCGCTGGGACTCTATTTAAATGATCAGCCAAGATACCTTTGTTTGCAGAATATTGATGATAAGCGGTCGCTGACTCTACTCAAACACTTGCTAAAAGCCGTGCTTACATTCGGAAAACCCAAGGCAATTAAAACGGATAATGAAGCGGTATTTACTTCAACATTATTTGAGCTTGGGTTAAAAAGCTTTGGCATAAAACACCAGAAAAGTGATATTGTCTGCCCGTGGCAAAACGGACGGATTGAACGATTTTTTGGCACGTTCAAACAGCTTATAGACCAGCTCAGCATCCAAAACCTGGCGCAGTTGACTTATGCCCTACCGGAATTCCAGTTTTATTATAATGTCATTCGACCTCACCAATATCTTGATGCTCGGACACCCAATGAGGCTTGGCAAGAAATTGATGTATTCCGAACCCGGCCTAAACGGATTTATCGCTATGAAGCCTGGGATGGATTATTAACTGGCGATTATTTGGTTTTTTGAGTTAAACCAAACAGGAAATAGAAAAAAACAGATGGGCTGACAAGAGGTGTCCAGAGGTAAACACAGCCCAAGCCTGAATATTGATCAAATAATAAGCAAAATCTTAGTCTTCCCTGATGGAATTTTACTGAAATACGTCAATTTCTTGATAGCTTTGATCGAAGTTTAGGCGATCCGCTTTACATTTTGGCCTCTCCTGTCACCGCCAGAAGTGTTTTGGACTTCTGGACGGGACAACGGGACATTTCAAGAATAAAAAAAGCCCACCGAAGTGATCTTGATATTTAATGAGCATCAAACCCAAAAATTACTGAAGCACATCTGGATCATTCAACAAAGGGTCATGCATTTCCGGGATCAATTTACCTTCCTCTCCTGCGCATTCTGATAAAGAGGGGTAGCCTTTGCTCCAGGTCAAGTCATTCTCTAACAGCCAGGTTTTGATATCGTCTTCTGTGCTTATCTGGGGCAAATACTCTCCCGTTTCAGGATCTTTCTCAAATCGCTGCCATGCACTTTGAGACAGTTTAAAACCTGCTGATTCCGTCAGCGTATTTGACAGATACAATTTGCGCCAAACCAATATTTCCATTTGCCCATCACTATCCATATCTCCCTGGAATATTTTTGAGTAGGTTCGTGAACCCGGCCAATCGTTGGTTTCAGCCCAATAACTTTCAGAAGAAATAGAATAGTATTTAACACCTTCATGACGACTACCCATTTCTTCATAAGCTGAAACAGTTGTATCAGCGCTGACCCAATTACTGGCATCGTAGGTTTCTGAAAAAACGACTTTTCCGAGCGAGGGTGAAAATACAACTAGCTCATTATCCAGAAATAGAACCAGTTCTGATTCACCGTCATTTTCCAAATCACCGTAACGTAACAGGGTATTGCCTAGACAACCTAATGTCGGGAAATGGGATTTTGGTATCCAGTAACGACCGCCCTCTTGTGCCTGTTCCGAGGATTGGAAAAACGGTTCATTGTATTCAAAACCGGTATGATGAGACCAACGGGTTAGAGGCCAGCCATGCAACAGCTTATTATCTTTATAATTAGTTTTTCCAATTGCTCCATCATAAACATAGACGACCCCATCTTCGTCAGATTCAACAACAGCCTTAGGATAATACCCATGTGCTCTATCAACTTTCGTTAATGTATCCCAGTTTGGATCCCCAGCAACTAATCCTTTTTCCAGAACTAACGCATTAGCCGAAAATGGAATTAGAAATAGAAAAATTCTAACGACATATTTAATTTTCATCGCTCGCTTACCTTAATTGCACGCAGTTCGATAGTCGGGGTTTGCTTCTGCTCTACTCTGATAATTATCAAATGTTGCATTTTGAGTAGTTCCATCACACTGAGGAATCGTATAGGGATTCACCCACTCCTCTTCCCCATAAGCAAAACACCAATCCGGATTTCCATCATTGTCAGCATCATCACCTTCCCAAATATACTCCCGCAACGCATCCTCTCCAAACAACTCTGAACGGATACCAATGCTGTATGCGCATGAGTGACAATCTGTATCGCTGTTTCTCCCTTCTACATCATGACGCAAATAGCGCAAGATACTTGGCCAACTCCGTCTTTGACGCCCCAGAACATGCCGCCCACTATTGTAAGCCGTAATCGCTGCAGCCAACTTCTCGTAGTTGTCCTGCTCATCCG
>JARRJP010000184.1:0-2685 GCA_037389025.1 Reinekea sp.
GGCGACGTGATTGCCCAAACCGGGGAAGTGACACTTGGCCAGTCTTTAATGACCCGACTCGGTTACACCGCCCCACAACGAAGCTGGCGTTACAGCGAAAACTTTCTCGATGTCGGTGTTTATCAGGCCATTGGTCTGGATATGCAAGGCATCAGCCCGGCCCAACTCGACGCGTTGCAAACTCGCCTGAACCAAACACAAATCATCCTGCAAACTGCCGATGAAACCGAACTTGGCAGCCTGACCAAACACGACCTGGTTGGCGATATCATGCAAACCGGCATACAGGGTTACCTGGCAGAAACTTATGCCATGGATAAACTCAGCGCGCAGGCCGCCGATATCGTCACCTATCGACAACCCAGTTACGGCACTTTCTCCACTGCACTGGAAGTAGCTTACTTTTTTGGGTCACCGAGAACGGTTAACTTTACCGGCGTTGTCATGGATGTGGATCGGATAAAAGCGAACAGTGAATCGAAAGATAACTGTTATGATGATTGGCTGGCGTTTAATCGAAGTAGTGGGATGCGCAGTAGTGCGTATGAACATATTATTCCAGAGCGGCTGTTCTCGACAGACGAAAATCCGGCGGAAGGTGTTTCGACCGCGAAGGCATTAAGCTTAGCAATGGCTCAAGGGCAGAAAATTTATACACTGACGAAAGCCAATCAAAACCAACTGGCAAACATCACTATTGATGACAATGCTAGATCGGAAATCAGTCAGGCATTGTCGTTGGGGCTGGAAGTGACAGTGCATGAACGACCGATTACGGTGAATGGCTGGCAAGGTAGTGGTTACTCGATCATTGATGCGGATTATGGGGTTGGGGCTTATAAGATTAGTGGGGGGAGTAATGGGGGAGTATTAACTCTTGAGAATTCGTCTAGCATACTCAGTATTTTGGGGTATATACACGGGTTCCTTGAAGCTTTAAATAAACAAGTTAATGGGCCTTTCGACTATCTGTTAGCTCCTATTGGTAGAGCCCTGACTTTTGTAGACTCGCTTATCTCTACAATAGAAATGATGAACCTGGATAATTGTTCCGTGTCTGATATGCAGGATCTAATATTGTTAAGTACTTTATTTGCAATATTTATGATGTTTTTAGCAGAGTTTGTCTTGCTTCTAGCCTTTGGACCATTGTTCTGGTTTGCTTATTTAACGATTGTTGGTCTATTGCTGAAAACAATATTGCAAGAAACTGTTAAATACAAAGGGTGCAGCGCAAGCCCATAAGGACAGAATATGTATATTCTATATCGGAAGTTAACAGCCATTTTTTTATATAAAGATTATGATCTGGTATTTCATGGTTCCCTTGATATGGGTTTTTCAGTTTATGGATTTGAATTTCAGGATGCCCATGGAAATAGTTACCACATGAAAGCAACAGGAATGTACTTCTGGAGAAAAATGGCCTTATATAAAAATGGAGAATATATTGAAACTTACAAAAGAAGATCTATACCGGGAAGTAACATTAAACTCACTTCCTTTCATCAGAGGCTTATGGTTGAAGGAAGAGAAGTAGGGGTTTTAAAAAGAAACCATGCAAATACAGAAAATGGTATTCGCTATTACCAATGGGAGTTGTCTAGTGATGAATATCTTGTCCAATCATTTTGCTTGTCTGTCTTGCGGATGATAGATGGAATGCAAAGCGTTAATGGAGCTGGTTGAATGTCCCGTCCAGAAGTCCAAAAGACTCCGGGCGGAATGACTAAAGCAACAATTTTCAAAAAATGACGGCCAAAACAGCCGTCATTGTTCTTTAAAAATCTGCTTTTCCTTTCTGCTTATTGATGAACAGAAGTAAAATAGCCTATAAAACAGGAAAATTATTTTCTTCGGGCGCAAAAGAACCGGACATTAACATCCCTCATTCTTTTTGTTTGCTCTGTCCGGTTTGTTAATAAACCAGATATTCGCCTGTTAACAAACCATCCCAGGCTTCAAACCGATACAATCGTTTGGGCCGTTGCCGGAACACATCGATACCGCGCCAAACCTCATCGGGCGTTCGCCCGTCCAGGTATTGATGTGGCCTGATGATATTGTAATAAAACTGAAATTCCGGCAGTGCTATTGTTAATTGTTCAAAACTAACAATCTGAAGCTGCTTAACGGATGCTTTAAACGTACCGATAAATCGTTCGACCCGGCCATTCTGCCACGGGCAGGCAATCTCACTTTTCTGATGTCGGATGCTCAGTAGTCTTAAGCCACTTTCAAATAACGCCGAAGTAAAAACCGCTTCATTATCGGTTTTAATGGATTTGGGTTTACCAAATCGAAAGCAGGCTTGTATAAGGTATTTGAGTAACGTGATAGGGCGTTTATCGTTGATGGCCTGCAAACACAAACATCGTCTTGTGCCGTAATCGATCATTGCCAGAATCTGGTGTTGCCTTCCCTGATCGTCCGTGACGGTTGTTAAATCCACACCCCAGCAAAGATTCTTCGATAATGTTTTTGGCCGCCTATGTTTCATCGCCCGTCTGAGCATCTGTATCTGATAACGATGCCGTTTTATTTTCTCATAGACATAGGATTTACTGACGGTCATGTCTCTGGAAGCCCAGCCCTTTCAAGGTGATTATTTAACCGATTTCAAAAGCCTCGCCGTTGATACGTGAGGCACCTTCGATGATGATTTCTTTTTCGGGGCCGCTTTCT
>JARRJP010000185.1:0-2553 GCA_037389025.1 Reinekea sp.
AATTGCAGGTGCACCCATAGGTTCATTGAAATTTTTGGGAAGCAAAGAGGAATCAATGGCTTGCGCACTGCGCCGCTATGGAGTCACGGATTCAGGTTTTAATCACACAATAGGGTTGATTTTGTCTTTCACGCGACCCACGGTGTCACCAGAGCAATATTTCAGCAACCTAATACCAAGCAGAAATCGGCACCAGCTTGGCACCACGGCCTGAGGTAATGGCTTCCAATATCAGTTCTATCCAATGACTGAAACACTGGCGACTATCGTGAATTAAAAAGCCGAAACCAAAGTCATTTTGGATACCATTAAAGATTCAGATCTAGTGTAGTGTCTTAAATAAAACGCATATTAAGATGACCCGCCGGTTTAAGGTATTACCTGAATCCGTGACTCCCTAGCGGTGCAGTGCGCAAGCTATTGATTCCTCTTTACTTCCCAAAAATTGGGGGGGAACCTATGGGTGCACCTGCAATTTTTGAAAAACAAATAGAAATCAAGCTCTTACACCCTGCATCCACTGAAGAAGTCACGGATTCAGGTATTATTCGGAAAAACGGCGGCTCACTCTTCGAGAAGCCCTCCAGAAATCCACCACTTCGTTCCAGCTCTTGACAAGGGAGGGGCCATTGCCTTCAAGCTGCGCCTCGCGGTGAACTTCTGGAGGGGCTTTCTTAATACAGGTTTTATTCAAGACACTACACTAGAATTATTGCAGCACCAGACTGTTTTTTACCTGCTCAAGTTTCGTACCTGAATCCGTGACATCTTCAGTGGGTGCAGGGTGAAAGTGCTTGGTTTCTATTTGTTTTTCAAGAATCGAAGATGCCCCATAGGTTCCCCTGATTTTTGGCAAACAAAGAGAAGTCAGTGGTTTACCCACTACGCCGCGATGGAATCACGGATTCAGACAACACCCGTTTTAAATGTTATAAGGATTTTTTATGCAGTGCCCAAGATGCAGAACTGTAAGTCTCGCTCCGACAAAAATTGACAGCGGCTTACCCGCAATGGGTTGCCCACAATGCGGCGGTTCCTTTTTATCCCTACTCTATTATCGAGTCTGGATCGAAAATTTTGTGCCCTTGAATGACGAAAACGCACTAACAGAAAATATCGCTGAAGAAGTTGATACCAAAACAGCACTGACCTGCCCTAAATGCGCTAGGCTGATGACAAAGTTTTATGTTTCAGGTGAAGTCGACAATCGCATTGATCTGTGCAGCAGTTGCGATGAAGCCTGGCTCGACAAAAATGAATGGCGTCTATTACAGTCATTACACTTGGCGGATAAGCTGCCAAAGGTGTTTACTGATCAGTGGCAACAGCGAATCCGCCGGGATAGACTGGAGACATCACGTATCGACAAACTGCTCGCCGTTATTGGCAATGAAGATACAGTTAAAGCCGTTGAATTTAAAAACTGGCTAAAAGATCATCCTTATAAGAAAACGATTATTCATTTTCTGAATCATGATTAATGTGCAATGAGGAATCGCCTTACAACCAACATTTTCAAGCCTATCGTACACACCAGTATGCTATTGAGGAAATACCATGCACATCTGGATCGCTGTTATTCGGCCAACGAATAACCTCTATATATCCTGAATTCGCGACTCCATAGCGGCGCAGTGCGCAAGCCATTGATTCCTCTTTGCTTCCCCAAAATTGGGGTGAACCTATGGGCGCACCTGCAATTTTTGAAAAACAAATAGACATCAAGCTCTTACATCCTGCATCCACTGAAGAAGTCACGGATTCAGGCAGAACTATTGCAGAACCAAGCTGTCTTTTACTTTCTGATAGGTCAACGCCAGCTCGATGCAATGGCGCAACGGTTCAACTGGTAATTCATCATTAAGCTGAAAAACAATCGCGCGCTTACCCTGGTACTGAAACAGATCGCCATAAATCTGCTTGAAGGTCGCAACCAGTTTGGTGGTACAGACAAAATAAATCGCAACCTGTTGTGGCGATTTTTCTTTCCAGTCATAACGCACCGGGCTGCCGCCTTTGACACTATAACTGGGTTCATTCCATTTCAGTGATTCTGTCACCGGTCCGAGGTTCAGCTCATCGGCAACAGACAATATCAATTCTCTGAGCTGTTTCAATTTGGCTCTGGGCTTAGCCGGATACGCCTGAAATTTTCTTTTAATCTCGTCATTCATCACCATCACCCTTTGGCAGACCATCGACAACAATAGTTCTCGCCATGAGATCTCCCAAGCGCTGTCGCCGGTTTAGCAAGATCAAGATCAAATCCAACACGCCGAGAAACAATGACAGACCATTACGCAAAAAAGACTCCCAATAATTACAGGCTCGCCCCGTTTTCAGCTTAATAACCGAAATGCCGGTATAGCGTTTACCAAGGCTTTGGCCATTCGGCAAACCATCGCTGAACAGAAAGTAGCTTAACGGTAAGGCAATAATCAGCAGATTAGTTACAACTCAAGTTTCGGAGTTCGTTTTTGTACGATTTTTCTAGTTGAAGGAAGCCCGCAACTCGATTTTCGTAGGAACTTGCCTGCAAGTGACCTTTTTGGT
>JARRJP010000186.1:0-2547 GCA_037389025.1 Reinekea sp.
TTTTCGGACATTCAGGTGCCATGAAATCGCGCTATACCATGCACTGGGGCGATTACCTGTACCGGAAACCGCCCACAGATTTTACTGACGAGGCAAAAATAGTAGCTGAATCGTCGAAATTCAGGTTCCCATAGACGTTGCAGTATATCGGATACGATTCACGTTAATTGTTCTCCCGTGATTCCCGCAGCTCAAACAATCCTAATTTAAGGATCCGCATAACGCGCAAGACTCGATACTGGTGAGTGGCTAACTCTTACCAGACAGGGACTTTCACCCTGTAAGTTTCGACAAGCTTCGCTTGTCGCACTAACGCCCGCGTAATAGGTGCTAGTTTGCGAGTGTCCTTATTGACGTGCTTGTTTGAGGCTTCACGTTTAAGGACAGACAGATAAAATGGCACCCAAAGACCTTGGAAACTTTTAAGCAGAAAGTACGCGAACTAACGAACCGAAACTGGGGCGTCAGCATGCAGTACCAACTGTTTAAAACCAGTCAATACTTGAGAGGATGGATTAATTATTTTGGTATCGCCAACTGCTATCAACTGTGTTGCGATCTGGATCAATGGATACGACGACGCGTGAGAATGGCGTACTGGCGACAGTGGCGAAAGCCGCGCACCAAAGTGATAAATTTAATTGCATTAGGTGTGCCGATTAAGTCGGCAGTTGGCTGTGGAATTGCCAGTAAAGGCCCATGACGCAGTTCGAAAACACCGGAGATTAATCAGGCATTGAATGATGCTTACTTGGAGAAAGCCGGATTAGTATCACTGCGCGATGGATGGATCAAGCTTCACCACTCTTAGTGAAACGCCCTGTGCGGAGTCGCCGGTCCGACGTTTCGGTGCAGGGTGTTGTGGGGACTGGGGGCTAGATACCCCCGGTTACCCGATTAGAACGGGATAGAATCAGAATCAATGATGTCATCAAGGACATCGTCCATACCATATACTTTTTCATTCACTAAGCTATATAAGTCACTCATGGACTCAGTAGCCTCTTTGGTTGCCAGATCTGCACTAGTGTAGGTTACCTCCGTTACGTCGAAAGTGTCCCATTGCTCGTCAGGAATGCTAGCGAGCTGTTCTAAGTCTGGTTTGCCTGGGTAGTAGGCTAAACGATAGTGACCATCATGCCTCTTTAGAATTGACCAAGAATGTTTTCTATCGTATAGGAAGAAACACTCAGTGCTATTAGCGCCTTTTATTACATTGGTAACCAAATTTGGATTGGATACCATTACATTAATAGCTTTAACTATTTTACTCATTCTGATTCTCCTAAAAGACTATCAATACTTGAAACATTTAGATGGCGTAGCCTTTCTCTTAACTCACTAACTAATGCACGCTTCTTTGGTTCAGTTAGTCTTCGTTTGTCAGAAGTTATGTGTTCAAGCGACATTAACAACTCTGAAAAATGAGCTCTTAATTTATCATTACCCTTAATCTGC
Organism: Reinekea sp.; assembly: GCA_037389025.1. Taxonomy (GTDB): domain Bacteria; phylum Pseudomonadota; class Gammaproteobacteria; order Pseudomonadales; family Natronospirillaceae; genus Reinekea. Next base: position 1,459 of record JARRJP010000186.1, read on the forward strand.
CCAATAATTTCATTAAATATGTCAACAATATTCTCGCACTGCTCAGGGTCTCGTGCATTGTACTCATTCAGCCTCTCAATTTTTTCTTTTACTTCTGTCAAAGACAACTGATATGAATAATTAATCAAAAGTCGAAACAGAGAACCTAATTGCTTCTTTTTTGCAATGAACAAATAAATAGCAATTGATGAAGCGGCCACAGTAAATAGATTTGCTATGAGAGTTGACCATATTAGAAGATCATCCAAGTATGCCTCCAGTTTTAAGTGTTTCTAATAGTTTATCTATGGACTCTCTCCGTCTTGCAACTGCAGTTATCTATTCGGTTTCGCCTGCAAGGCGACCAAGATGGTAGTTGCCCATACCGCCCTCATTATTCTATCGACATCGTTACTGTCAAAACTGTTATCAGGGTCTGGTACAGTCAGTCAGGCTGACTTTCATTTAAGTTTCAGCAAGTCATTGATAATCCTCTGTGTGTTTCATTGATCAACTTGTCTTTGTTTTTTAGGCTGCCATTCGACCCGCCATCACCGCCCAAACCATCCGCGCCTGCTTCGCGGCCATCGCAACCGCAACCGCATTATCCGGACGACGTTGCTTGAGTTGAGCCAACCAATCTTTCTGCTTGCCTCGGCCAAAAGCCCCAACTACTTTTCAAAAAAGTAATTTCATAACCAAGGAGGAAAATAATTTTTTTATCATTACCCCTATTTCCATAAGACCAATAGAAGTAGAACTAATGAAGATATTTGAATTGGACACACGACTCTCCACGACTACTCATGCAATACATCACCCTGCGCTTCCAAATCGAACATCCCGAAAATTCAGTTCTCCAAATAGGACATGCTAATCGCCCGTACTTGAACCAGAATTCTCAATTTAATATAGCAATCAAAATAAAATGCATCCAATTTTTATCTCCAACCACTTAGGACAGCCACCTTACCAGTTGACGATATCGGCCAAAACTGGTTGGATATACATATATTTATTATCAAGGATTATCTCATGCCTAAGCCAAGGAGCGCCCAGGTATCACTAGAAGCCACTCCATACTACCACTGCGTTTCCCGATGCGTCCGA
>JARRJP010000187.1:0-2931 GCA_037389025.1 Reinekea sp.
CTCCATAGCGGCGCAGTGCGCAAGCCATTGATTCCTCTTTGCTTCCCAAAAATTGGGGTGAACCTATGGGTGCACCTGCAATTTTTGAAAAACAAATAGGAATCAAGCTCTTACACCCTGCATCCACTTTGAAGTCACGGATTCAGGCAGTATTCTGCATCAATCCCGTTTAAATCTGACGATGACCTCTTTTAGTCCTCTGGCAACAGCGGTCAAGCTCTCTACATTCGATGACGTTTCTTTACCGGTATTAAGACAATCATTAGCAAGACCTGCAATGCCGACCATTTGTTGATTAACGTCCTCAGAAACATGACTTTGCTCTTCTACCGCAGTCGCCATTTGATCTGCCATATCAGCAATGTTGTGCATCGAATTACTGATTTCCTTAAGCACCCGTTCCAGCGTTTGCACTTGTTCTAATCCGATTGTCGATTCTTCGTCACCGGCCTTGGCCGCCGTTATCGCTTCATTAGAGCGAAGAGTTAGTTGACTAATAATCGTGTGGATCTCCTTTGTTGAATCTTGTGTTTTCATCGCAAGGCTTCTTACTTCGTCTGCAACGACAGCAAAACCACGACCTTGATCTCCCGCCCGAGCCGCTTCAATTGCAGCATTCAATGCAAGAAGGTTCGTTTGTTTAGCAATTTGATCAATGGTCTTTGCAGCATCAATAATTTTTCCAGATTGTTTGGACAGCGCCGTTACCGCTAAACCGATGCTTCTGGCGGTTTCACTTAACTGCGTAATAGACGCTATAGTATCTTCTGCGGTACTTTCTCCGTTTATGGCTAGCGACCGACAGGTTTCCGCATTTTCAGCTGTTTTACTAACATTCAATGAAACATCCTGAATGGTGGCGGTCATTTCATTCATGGCCGTCGCGACATTACCGGTCTCTGCTTGTTGGCTCAGAAGGTTTTTACTGTTGGTTTGAGCTAACAAACCAACAGTCGCGGCGCTTTCTATGACAGAATCTGATGCGTTTTCAATTCGAGTGAGTACCGTATCTAAGTGACTTTTCTCACTTTTCAAAAGCGTTTCTAATTTTGCGATTTGACCTTTCCTAACAGAATAGGTCATTTGAGCAACCGGGTGGCTGAAGGCATGTGAAAGCTTGTCATCTATCAGCGAATAAACCGCTGAAACTCTTCTGATAGCAATCAATGCGATTGCCATAGCTGACACTAATGCAATACCTAAGCCCGCGATGGGGCCATATGCGAGGCCTAGAAGCAGGCACATAAGTGCAACTCCAATCAACAGTAGATAGGGTGATTGCAATATACCAGGTTCAGTTTTGATCGTAGGTTGATCTGCTTGCTTCTTGCCATTGTAAACCGCGTACTTAGCGTAAACGACCTCAGCTCGCTTTACATCTTCTCGCAATGGTGCTGATCGAACCGACTCGTATCCTATGACCGCACCATGTTCAGATATGGGGGTGATATAGGCGTCGACCAAATAAAAATCACCATTTTTACAGCGGTTTTTAACCATACCCATCCATGGCTTTCCAGCTTTAAGCTGATTCCACATCACTGAAAAGGCTATCTGAGGCATATCAGGATGTCTGATCAAATTATGCGGCTGACCAATCAATTCGTCTCGTGTAAATCCGCTTGTCCTAACAAACGCATCGTTGCAGTGAAGAATAAATCCTTTTAGGTCTGTTGATGAAATTAACTTTTCAGAAGAAGGAAAGGTTACTTCATTTTGTGTTACCGGCTGATTATTACGCATAACATCTTTTTCAAATCCTCTTTATCGGTATCAGTCATATCGAATTCTTATGGCGTACTCTAGAGCGTATTGATGTTTGCTAAGCTTTGTTGAGTCGTGTTTATTTAGATGACTAAACCGCACACGCCTCACCGCGCTATAAAAGCATTTAAACCTGAATCCGTGACTCCATAGCGGCGCAGTGCACAAGCCATTGATTCCTATTTGCTTCCCAAAAATTGGGGCGAACCTATGGGTGCACCTGCAATTTTTGAAAACAAATAGAAATCAAGCTCTTACACCCTTCATCCACTTTGGAGTCACGGATTCAGGCTAGAGTAATGCCAAATTTAAATCAGGCGTTTAGGGACAGGCACTAGCAAGTATAGTCTATCTGTGTCAATAGCCATCATAATTGCCCCATCCCAATTTATTTATTCATCACTAGTCTGCAGCCTTAAGCGATAACCTTCCCCACCTGTCCAACATAAATATCTTCGCGTGATGGATCAGGCGATCCACGATCGGTACTGCCATATTTTTATCCAGGAGGGACTCTCCCCATGGTATTAAACCTGAATCCGTGACTCCTTCAGTGGATGCAGGGTGTAAGAGCTTGATTTCTATTTGTTTTTCAAAAATTGCAGGTGCACCCGTAGGTTCATTGAAATTTTTGGGAAACAAAGAGGAATCAATGGCTTGCGGACTGCGCCGCTATGCATTCTTGAGTAAACACATGTCCGTAGCGTGGCGCATTCGGCCATTTCCTGGCTAAAGCATCTGGCATGAAAACACCTGCCCTGCCAATAGTTTTATCGATTTGCAGTAATTGCCTTACGTAGTCGGTTTGTTGTTCTAACTATGGGATAAGCGTATTAGGCAATAAAGTTCTCCGTGATTTATCGCCTTTGGCTTCCATTACATAAATGCCTTTGTTTGCTATATCAATATCTTTAATACGTAAACTAACCACCTCACTAATCCGTAAACCGCAGCCAGACATTAATCGAACACATAATTTATGGAGGGATCGTCTAATTGGAAAATGATATTTTATGCCTCCTGCTGCGACAGTACTACTGGAATTTTCGCGTTCCGCTTTGCAGGTACAAAATTAAGATTTCCAATATTCAAATTAAAATACTCACGAAATAAAAACACCAAAGCATTCAAAGCGGTACGTTGCGTATTAACAGAGCAGTAGCGTTC
>JARRJP010000188.1:0-3048 GCA_037389025.1 Reinekea sp.
TCCTGATTTTCACCCTCTCGGTATCTCTCTGACATAGATACTGGGTCTACGGGCCATGATATCTCCTTTATCGATGATAGACCCGGGAAAGGCAGACTATAAGGGTTGAAAATCAATTGCTCTGACCCCTTTGATTATTTATTGACGATCTCTATAGAGGTACAGAAAAATCCAGTTGTGGTACAGAAGCCTTGCATGAGTATTATGATGCACTGCTTAAAAACCGTGATTATGGCATTTGGAATACCGGCGACCCAAATATCTATTATTCGGTTGAAGGGCGAAGAGTGGATGTCATACTGACCGGAACCGATCGTCCCAATCTGCTTATTCAGTCAAACTTCTTAACGAAAGAACAGATGAAAGCCATCGTGATTAAATACATCAACGATTGACCTTATTCGCTTTTACCTGCACGAACACAAAAGGTATGATTTCTGGTTTTTGTCGGATTACGCTACGCTTATTCATCCTGCGAAGTGGTATATCATTGGTCATGCGCAAGCTGTGAGTCAGTCGCTGCGTAAGCCCTTTTTTACTGACTTACAGCACTATCACCCATCACCCTATCACCCAACGCGCCACCCCGTTCCCACGCTCCGCGTGGGAATGCATACACTCCCGGAAAAAGTTAACTGAGACAGGCACTTTTATGTCATGTTCGATTAATGTCAGACTATTTGTGATTTCGTTCACTAGTGGATGAACAAGGCAACGAAATCCATGGGTCTGTTGCTGTCGCAGGCCGTGAGGGTTCAATGGAAATACTTGAGTTTGATCATAATATCTACATCCCAACAGATAGGGATAGTGGGGAGCTGACGGGTACACGTAAGCACGGTGCAATACATATCACAAAAGCATTTGATGCGGCTTCGCCGTATTTGTTTAAAGCCTGCTGCAATGGTCAGAAACTTCAAAAGGCGATAATCACTTGGTATAAGATCGATGAGACTGGTCAGGAAGTACCTTATTACCAACACTTGTTGGAAGGTGTAAAGGTGAACTCATACGCTCCACAAATGGCGAACGTCAAAGACCCTGGTATGGAAAAAATACCACATGTCGAGAACGTAGCACTGCGCTATGAAAAAATCACACATACATACTTAGACGGGAATGTTAGTCATTCGGATTCATGGACTGAGGGTCGGTGAGTAATCCTACATTTTAGAAAGCAGGGCTCGAATGAGCCCTATCCTTTTATAAGGACTAAGAATGAACACAAAACTTGAAGCTAAAATTAGTGTAGGCCGCCTCATCCAATTATCATATGCTAGCAACCAAGACATGACTGCCAAAATCTTGGATTCTGGCGCTAGTTTCTCCATTTTGTACAACCCATCAACAGATGAATTCAAGCTAACCGCTGAAGCAGGAACGGTAAAGTTTGGCGGCAAGAAAGCTATTCAAGGCTTTGGATTTAAGCTTAAAAAAGCATCAATCTATTGCACAAATGGAGACGGCGGCATTATTAAATATACAGGTTCATTTTCATTTTATGGTGTCGCAACTATAAGCACTAGGGGCGAGTTTGATGTATATGCTCTGATATTGAGCTGTAGCGGTTGGCTTTGCCAAGCAGCAAGGTTTTTGAATAGTAGAGACGCACAGATACGCTCACAAATTGAGGATGCAATTCGATGATACGCTGGGTACTCGTGGTTCTATTTCTTGTGCTGACAAGTTGTTCGTCAACCACCTATCATGAAAAAGAAGATGCGATAAATGCTGGGCCATTATACGAGTCCTATAAAAGGGCCATAACAAATAATGACCCTAAATATATTCGAAGTTTCTATTCATCAGACTATTTTCGTGAGGCTGACGCTAATGTGGAGAATTTTGACCCTTCAGATGCTGTCGAATTCATGAAAGGTTGGATTAAGACAGAAAAGAGCCATTTCGAAAAAGACAACGGAAACGACGGTTGCCTAGTTGTGAATGGGTTAGATGAATGGTCGGGGGCAGGTAGCTTGGCTATTGAGTATATCCATGAGCAAACAGGTTGGGTTATTGATCACGTACTTGCAATCGAGCACGATAGCGAAGAAGACTACTTCAATAATGCAATATGCCCTACTGAAGAAGAGCTCATCCCTGATGGATTTGAAAAAATCCAAGGGGTCACCCATTAGGAAGAGGGTGCCAATGAGACAAAGATAACCGCGGCGGTGTACATTGCAAGTGAAGATGAATGGTATGAAGATTATTGGTTTTTAAACATCTATACCTGAATCCGTGACTCCAGAGTGGATGCAGGGTGTAAGAGCTTGATTTCTATTTGTTTTTCAAAAATTGTAGGTACACCCATAGGTTCATTGAAATTTTTGGGAAGCAAAGAGGAATCAATGGCTTGCGCACTGCGCCGCTATGGAGTCACGGATTCAGGTCTATAGTAATTTGGACTGTTGGGATCGGGAAAAGTCAACCTTTCTAAAAGCCTGTAGAGACGATGATGACCTAAAGCGAGCAAGTGTTGATAAATATGTTCTGGATGCTGCGGTATTAGATGCCATTGATGAGGATGACCGTTTAATATTTTGGATGGGTGGAACCTACAGCATAACTCTATTTGTACACCAACGAGCCATTTAGGACAGCCACGTTACCAGTTCGTTAAACATGCCTGCGCCCAATTTGAGTATAAGCGACGGCCTTCGATGAATTACTGCCTGACTTAACCATCCTTTTACTATAAAGCGATTTAATTCAACTGGATTGAAGGGCTCTGCTTGCCTGGAATTCTGAACACCCTCGTATTTTTTTGCTTTTTGATCAAAAAATCAGGCAAGAATTTTAAATTCCGAAATAGCGAGCGCGACAAACATACGGGCTTAGGGGAATTTTTTAAATTTCTTTTTAAAGTGGGTGTCTGAGTAACTCTCGTTAAGGTGGGTGTCTGAGTAACTCTTCGCAGAGAGGAGCCGATGAGTAAGGCAAAGTCGGTTGAAAATACGGCAGGATAATGGGAGCCGTATGATGCGAGAGTATCATGTACGGTTCTGCGAGAGGCTAAGGGTGAGATTCCTTTAGCCTACTCTCCTG
>JARRJP010000189.1:0-5006 GCA_037389025.1 Reinekea sp.
TGCGAACGACATTTTACCCATTCAAGGGCCTTTTTTATGCCTGAAAATAGGGATTTACCGAAATTTTTTGGGTGAGTTTGAACTCCGAAACTTGAGTTACCATAACAGGCGTGTGCCGTCCCTGTTTTTTTATGGATTTTTGTAAGGAACAGATCAGGTTAAAGAAAGCGCTAGAAAAAAGAAACTCTCAACCCTGTTCCTATATCTACTAACGGTGGGGTGAGATCTTCTTTCTTGACTAGCTTATCCACTCTGAATAGGCTAGTTTTCACTTATTTCTTATTATTGGTAACGTTCGCCTAAAAAATCGCCTGCGTATCACAATAAACTGACCAATAACAACAAAGGACGCTCTATGAAACTTGAATCTCTAGCGCTTCATCACGGTTATACTTCAGAAGCCACGACGAAAGCGGCGGCCGTGCCGATTTATCAAACCACGTCTTACACGTTTGATGACACACAACACGGCGCAGACTTATTTGATCTAAAAGTAGCTGGCAACATTTACACGCGCATTATGAACCCAACCAATGCGGTATTAGAGGAGCGCGTTGCGGCGTTGGAAGGCGGTATTGGTGCGCTAGCAGTTGCATCTGGTATGGCTGCAATTACCTATTCTATTCAATGTATCGCAGAAGCAGGAGATAACATCCTAAGTACCAGTCAGTTGTATGGTGGTACATATAACCTATTTGCTCACACCTTCCCCAAACAGGGGATTGAAGTACGCATGATCTCACATGATGACTACGAAGGGTTTGAAGCAGCCATTGATGACAAGACTAAAGCCATCTTTTGTGAATCTATTGGTAACCCTGCCGGCAATATCGTCGATATTGAACGCTTAGCTGCCATTGCCCACAAACATGGCATTCCAGTGATTGTGGACAACACCGTAGCGACGCCTTATCTGTGTAGACCATTTGAATTGGGTGCGGATATTGTTGTTCACTCCCTAACTAAATACATGGGCGGTCACGGCAATAGCATAGGCGGTGTGATCGTGGATTCAGGTAAATTTGATTGGAAAGGAAACAGCAAACGCTTCCCTGTCCTCAATGAGCCAGATCCTTCTTACCATGGTGTTGTGTACACAGAAGCCTTAGGCGCAGCGGCTTACATTGGTCGTTGTCGTGTTGTGCCACTACGTAATACAGGGGCAGCGCTGTCACCACAAAATACTTTCTTGATCTTACAAGGCATCGAGACTCTTGGTCTACGTATGGAGCGTCACTGCGAAAACGCTGAAAAAGCGGCAGCCTTCTTACTACAGCATGAAAAAGTAAACTGGGTGAATTACGCAGCATTACCAGACAGCCCTTATTATGCGACCTGCCAAAAAATCACCAACGGCAAAGCATCCGGCATCATCAGCTTTGGTATCAAAGGTGGACGAGAAGCAGGTGGTCGCTTCATCGATGCATTGCAAATGATTTTACGCTTGGTAAATATCGGCGATGCTAAATCATTAGCCTGTCATCCTGCCACAACCACTCATCGCCAATTGAACGCGGAAGAACTGAAAAAAGCGGGCGCAAGTGAAGACATGGTTCGCCTATCAATTGGTATTGAGCATATCGACAGGCAAATAATCAATGGGGGTGACAAGTATGTCACCCCCATTTTTGTCACACTCTAGTGATATACCTGAATCCGTGACTCCAGAGTGGAGGCAGGGTGTAAGAGCTTGATTTCTATTTGTTTTTCAAAAATTGCAGGTGCACCCATAGGTTCACCCCCATTTTTGGGAAGCAAATAGGAATCAATGGCTTGCGCACTGCGCCGCTATGGAGTCACGGATTCAGGATATAACTTCACAGCCTTATCCCTTTACTGATATAGCCTCTTCCCTGCTTAAGAGAACTGCTTAACTGGAGTGGTCAGTATTGCTTGACCACGTCAATCCTGCATCTACGCTGAAGTCACGGATTCAGGTTAATGCTATATTGACCATAGTGAGTGAAAAAAAGTATCCGCCCATTCACCAAACCCACAAATGAGCCAAGTGGTATGGTTCCCACTTATAGCTGTACGCTAAAGGAAAATAAAAAGTGACAAAAAATACAAACCAGCATCCTCACCTGAAAAAGACACTGAAGCGGTCAATACTGGTTTTTACTGCAATCAGTCTGTCCGCTTGCAGTACACTACATAATACCGATAAACCCTTGGACATAATTGCTGCCTACAGTCTGTTTGCGCCAGCAAGCGATGGCAGTACCTTGCTGTATGCCCGTGCTGTGCTTGACGGTGTTGGCACTCATTGCCCGGTGCTCAGTGGCAGCAATCAGTCAGTGGTCAAAATGTCCCCTCGCGGTTTGCGCCCGGATGCGGATAATTTTCCAGTTACAGTATGCGAGGCGATTATCTCACCTGGGATTTCCTATCAGATCGCTAACACGTTCAAGCTGGCGGCTGCGAAGCTGGCACCAAAGTCGGTACTGGTTTACGGCGACAGCGGGTGTGAGGCAGGGGTTTGTGATGACGGGGCCGAGGCCAGTCCATTTGCGCAGTTAGCGAAAGAGGGCACTGGCTCGAATGCGCAGTTGATTCTGCATATGGGTGATTTTAATTATCGAGGTACCTCAGGTGCCTTACAGGACAAGCCAACGGAAATCTACGCCTATGATGCCGGTGATGGCGGGTACGATGGGCCGATCTGCGGTTATGTAGATAATAATTATTACAGCCAGAATGCCAGAGATAGTTCCAGGCCGGATCAATGGCAATATTGGTACGAAGATTTTTTCCTGCCCGCAAAAGCTTTACTGCCAACGGCACCATGGGTGTTTAGCCGTGGTAATCATGAGTTGTGCAGTCGCGCAGGAATAGGCTGGTTCTATTTCTTCGGACCGGGCTCTTCGATCAGCGGTGGTATCGCGCAAATGGCCTGCCCGGAGCAGGGAACTATTGCCATGCCCGCCAATAATGCGGTGAATTCCATCAGTATGGTTCAGCCATATAAAGTGTCATTACAGCCTGTGGATTTGTGGGTTATGGACAGTGCCAATGCCTGTGATGCCAGTGCAGATAACCCACTGACGGCACAATATTCATTGCAGTTTGATCAGTTAATGCAGATGCAGGGTTCTGCAACCAAACCGGTGTGGATGGTGACTCACCGGCCAATCTGGGGGGCGAGCGTTGATACCAGCGGTTCAACACCGTCAATCAGTGCCATGAATGTCATGCTGCAAACGGCATTGAAGCAGAGTAAGTCTTCGGGGTTTCCTGCGGCTGTCCAATTAACCTTATCCGGCCATATGCATCTGTATCAGGATGTCAGTTTCCCTGACAGAACAAGACCGCCGCAGATTGTTGTCGGTAACAGTGGTGTCAGCCTGGAGCAATCTGCAACGGGTGATTACCAAGCCAGCATTGACGGTGAGCCTGCGTTGATAAACCAGCTTGATAGCTTTGGCTATCTGTTAATGTCGTTACAGAGCGATGGTAGTTGGCAGGGCTCGATATTAAATGGTGCCGACCAGGTGCTGGTGAGTTGTGACAGCAGTAATGTTGCTGCCGGTAAAGCGCTTTGTCGTAATCAGAGTCAATAAAGAAGCCTAATCAAACAGGCACTCTAAAAATAACACAATGGCCGACAGCGCTGACACGTCTGAAGCCGGGGCTGACCCAGGTAGCCACTTAGGGCAGCCACGTTACCAGTTCGGGCTTAGGGAAATTTTTAACTTTCTTTTTAAAGTGGGTGTCTGAGATAAAGAAAAGCCCGCATTTGCGGGCTACTGAGACTAGGATAATATTATTGCTACCTGATCTCTCTTATGGGAGTAGTGCTTCTTATCAACAAACCACATTTTTTTCTTCAATAATCGTATCACCAACAAAAGTGATATTCTCGAGCAAACGACAGTTAGTAAGCGGTTGTAATGACCTGATTTTTCCGCAGTCAGTTAGCACTAGATTTTTGATGTTTTCTAGCTCGCCAAGTAAAGATATATCATGCACTTTTTTACACCCTTCAAGCTCCACTGTTTCCAACTGTTTGCACTTTTCCACTCCAGCCAAATTTTCTAACTTAGAACACTCTGCCAAGTCCAAAGTTGATAGTGATGCCAGTTTTTCAGCTCCCGATAGAGAAACGAGCTTTTTTGATGTTAATTGAAGTCGCTGCAAATCCTTCATACTTTCAATATCAGTTAAGTCACCAGAAGGGTAATTAACTATATTAAGTAGGTTCAAACCACTACAAGAAAAAATAGTTTTTGCCTTCGGACGCCATAGCAGCTTACATATTTTCAAGCTTTTAAAATCAGAAAAATCCGGGGCCTTTCTGAACTCGCATTGCAACCCCAAATACTCCAGCCCTTTTAATGATTGCAAAGGGGTTAAGTCTTTAACTCCCCACGAATAAACCTCCACACCTCGGAGACTAGGCAACTCTTTCAAAAAGGATATATCATCCCCTTTCCATCCAACCGACTGACTTAATCGCAGTACAGAAATATTTTCCTTTTCGATTATTGATTTAATACCACCCGACCAAGGCGCAGTCAGAACAAGACAGCGCCCCATATCATTTTCGGTATCATCGATAAAAAACTGATCATTCTTAGTCAAGTAAATGACTCCTATTAGGGCCGATTGGATCAACCTTATTAGATACTTTGTCAGAGAAACGAGCTGGCACACCGCCTGTTATTTCCTGAATACGTTTATGCTCTGCAATTTCACGTGCGGTTTTACCGCCTAGTACTTCGGTTGTTTGAACACTCTGATTAGAGTCTAACTTTCCAGTCTTTTGATGCTGTTTAAGGCGGTTGGGAATATTGGACGATTGACCGCAATATTTTTTCCCAGCGGTATCAGTAAATTCATATATCCCTTCTTTGGCTATTTTCCCTGTACTCTTCGCACCCCGAGCAAGCCTAACCGCCTTACCAGCAGCTCCCGCCACCGCTCCCAACGGCACAAACGTCAGCGCATCATCCGCTGCGGATTTCGCAAAACCGGCACCCTCACCATCATACCCATCCTTTAGCGCA
>JARRJP010000190.1:0-3194 GCA_037389025.1 Reinekea sp.
CAGCCCTTTCAAGGTGATGTTTGGTTACTTTTTTAACAACTTATACGTAGAGACATGAGATTCTCTTGGCCCCGATTTTTTAGCGGGTGAGGGTTTCTTTGGTCCGCGCTTGCTTTTTTTATATTTGCCCAAGACCACATTACCTGCCAGGTCGATCAGCGAAGAGGCAAATTCTTTATCGGTCATTTTGTGAAATATTTCCCATTCATTCTGAGTAACTGCAATAACCATCCCTTCATGAGTCCTAGAAATTTCTCCGGCTATATAATAGCCAGATACTTCTTTCTGAATCTTGTCTTCACCATGCACTCGACGAAGGGATGCCTTAACTACTGACATTATATTGAAGGCTACTATAGCCATAGAAAAACCAAATAGAGCAGCTTTCGGATACCCTAACGCATTAATTTCAGAGTTAAGATATGACTCTAGCTGCTGAAACATGGTTTCAATCGACCAGCGTTTTCTATATAGCGAAGCAATGATGTCCGCTAAGGCTCCTTTTTTTGGTAAGGTGGTAAGCAGAGCTAATTCTTTGTCTCCATTTCTTGTTTTGGATTTTAACTTCACAACTACCCGTCTACACTTTAATTTGACACCATCCTTACCTTCAATACTGACCCATTGCTCAAAAAGTTTTCCAGTATCTGAATCGCCAACATACTTCAGCTCTGTACATTCCTCGTAGGGCACTTGCGCATGATGTCGTATAATGAAATACCCACCTTTATCATGGATCCCCTGCATAAAAGTACGAACACAGAAATTGCGGTCAGCTACGAAAACGTCATCGTCTTCAACAGTTTTTAAAACGTCATTTAATAACGATCTTTCCTGAGCGTGACCATCTTCACAGGGAAATATATGCCTGATCAACTCTAGCTCTGGCTCGTATACGACAAGAGCTTTTCCTGGAAGAGCGCCCGAGCTCTTATCACGCAACACAGCCAGTCTATGCTCAGTGCCTTCGATACAGTTCCCATCAATCATTTTTATCCTATGGCCAGGCAATAATGGTTTGCATCGTCCTCCGACATCATCGATAATTGATGCCATGTCAATGGCTGTATCTTGAACTAGGGCTTCTGAAACACTCAACTCAAGAGAATTTAATTTATTGTAAACCGAAGCTATTGAGACGCCTATGTCTACATTCTGTGAGACATAGGCAGCGTTTATCGAGGGGAAGGTTTTAGTTACGACCAGCCCCATGAGATCAAATAAGGATGAAAATAAAAGATCACGGCAATACTGCTTCTGAGTGGATCTGGAAAATAAAAGATCTAGTTTATCAGCGCTAAGAACACGCTCCAATAGTATTCTGACCATAACGGGGATTGGGCTCTGCTCCATAAAGCGTTGGAGGATAGAATTGACTGCCATGATCAAGATCCTTTTTTATTATTGTGACGTCTACATAGTCAGGCGACTGTTGGCAGCATTTTGAAGAATTGATCACTAAATGTCTAGATGCACATATAAATAGGTTTCTTATTGTTCATTTTATTGCATCCTGTCACCTTGAAAGGGCTGACCCTTCAAGGTTACGCTCGCATCCCACAATATGTGCTTTATCGACGTCGCTACTGTGGTTTTATCATGAAGAACTGTCTGTTATAGTAATAGCTCTTGTTAATATCATATTTTTTTCGATAGAACCGGAGATTTACGGGAAAAGGGGAGAGTAGATATATAAACGCTGAAGAGATAGTAAAGTGAAAATCTTGGTTCGGTTCTCAGTTTAGAGTTATTTTTTCCAGATAATTCACCATACTAGATTTAATTTTGTAAAATATTGTTCTTTGGAGGTATTATTATGCTGGGTGATTCTTTAAAAGGTGTCTTTTCTGAGATGGGTAATTTAGAGGGTTTGAAATCGTATCTGGATGATTTTTGTGAAGCGATGCAACCAATGGGTGATAATAAAAATAAACTATTATTTTGTTTTGTTCAGATGTTTTCTATAAGCTTAGAAAAACCCTCTATGTATCTCCATAACAGATTTCCTTTGGAATGGAAAAAATTATCATATTGTTGATCCAAGTTGGCACCACGCCAAGCACTCTACAATCCCTTTCTTTTGGTCTGACTTAAAAAGCTGACAGATGATCAAAAAATGATGGTTAATGATGCGAAAGAACATGGCTTGAATAGTGGCGTTCTTGTTCCATTTCATGGTAAATCCGGTTATGCTGTATTGTGGATCATGTCATCATTGAGTGAAAGTGAGTGCAGGGATGATCTTGTTTCAGCGAAAACTTTGCATTTCAGCCGCGACTGTGGAAAAGCGTATAGCTAATTCTTGCAAGAAGTTTTACTCTAATAATAGAGCACAGTGTGTCAGGATGGCAAAAACTTTGGGTCTTATTATACCCGGAGAGACGTGTTTTGATTTTTCAATAAGGCTTAATCATGATGGATGATAATTTTTTAGAAAATTTTAAATATCATCGCAGAATCTATCATTCAAACACTGATTCTGCTGGGGTTGTATATTATGGGGATTACTTTATATTTTTTGAGGAGGCAAGAGCGGAGTGGTTGAGGTATATTGGCTTCAATCAATCTGATTTTGTGAGTGAGTTTGGAATTCATATTCTGGTTAAATCAGTTCGTGATAAGAATTTTTTGAAGCCAGCTAAAATGGACGACTTACTGTGTATTAGTTGCTCTCTGATATCGCATACTAAGGTGAGTTTTAGAGTTCAACAGTGTGCTTTTAACGAGGTAGGTGAAGAACTGGTTAAAGCTCAAATAGATTTGTTGAGCGTTGATTCGAAAACGGGACGTCCTAAAAAAACACCCACAGCTTTACTTGATAGACTTTCAAATGATCCTTCTGTGTAAACTATTATTGGCTCGGATAATTTTCAGTGATGCTTCTTTTGTCTAACTCGATGAGTGATACCATTTTAAATCAGATAACTTAAAATGGTATCACTCATCGTGCCTCATTGAGGAGCAAACGAGATTTCTTCGACTGAGCCATTCCCGAGCAGAACGTGTCCTTGAGCCGCCGTCAATGGCATCGCCGCGGTTCTGTCGCAAATAATTCGCCAAATACGGGTAGCCAGCTCTTTTCGACAGATTACGCGGCTAACGCATAGAACAAAGCTACGGGAGACTCATCGTCTCCCAAAACATGCTGGCCTTTTTTCAGCATGCGCCAGAGTTCGACGCCACGAATCGTATTG
>JARRJP010000191.1:0-4752 GCA_037389025.1 Reinekea sp.
TGCGAACGACATTTTACCCATTCAAGGGCCTTTTTTATGCCTGAAAATAGGGATTTACCGAAATTTTTTGGGTGAGTTTGAACTCCGAAACTTGAGTAATAAGGCTCTCCTAGCAGATAGGGATGGAAAATTTAATGAGATAAATGATTTGTTCTACGAAGGAATGGAACGAGGCATAAACCAAAGCAGATTTAAAATATATATTTCCAAGCTTATGAGTTCATTAGAAATTAGAGAAAGTATGGAAGGTGAAATTTCTGAGCTTAAAAAGATCCGCAAAAACATTGCTTCAATTATTACTACTAATTATGACCGATTCGTTGAAAAAACATTTGAGTTCCAGCCTTTAATTGGAAATGACATTTTATTAAGCAACCCTTATGGAGCTGTATATAAAATTCACGGGTGCGTAAGTGATCCCTCAAAAATAATAATTACGGAAGATGACTATAAAAAGTTTGATTCAAAATATGATCTTATTCGTGCGCAATTACTATCGATATTCATTCATAACCCAATCGTATTCATGGGGTATGGTATTGGTGATGAAAATATAAAGAGCCTTCTTAGAACGATATTTACTTATGTAGAGCCAAATTCAGAAGATGCAAAGAAAATTAGAGACAATTTCCTACTAGTGGAGCATGAAAAAGGTTCACAATCGCATGATATAACTGAGCATGATATTGATCTAGAGGGGTTTTCTACAATACGAATTAACAAAATTAAAACTGACGACTTTATAGAAGTATATTCTGCAATTTCTGATTTGGAATTACCTATCTCTGCAATGGATATCAGAAAGGTGCAGAATGTAGTTAAAGAGATTTGTGCAGGCGGTAGTATTAAGGTCAATGTCACGGAGGATCTAGACTCACTCAGTAATAGTGACAAGATAATTGCTATTGGATCATCAAAAACAATTCAGTATCAATATCAAACTTCTGCTGAGATGATGGGGAATTATTTCAAAATTATTGACGAATCAAACTCCCAAATCCTTACGTTGATTAATAAGTATACGATCCAAAGTTCACAGTATTTCCCTGTTTTTGCATTTAGTAGAATCTATTCAGATATAGATAACGTTGAACTAATGAAGGAAAGGCAAAAATCTAAGGTTGAGTCAGCGTTGGACTCCCTTTCGGCACCTTGTCAAACGAAGCATTGTAAAATTCCTGACATTATGGCGGATGAAAGTATTTCTGATAGTAATAAGAACAATGCAATCCTCTGGGCTATCTACCAGGGAAGTCTAGATCTGGAGGAAGTAGAGAATTATTTAAGGAATTTCTCAAATAAAACTGATACACCATACAGAAGAATTCTGTGTGCTTATGACATCAAAAAATATGATGTGTAACATGGCTATAACAAAGCATTGCACCGGCTAAGCCGGTGAATTCGACGTTACTTTGAAGTAGATATATGAATTCAATCCCTCAAAAATGTTTTTCTATTTCATGCTTTCTTCTTAGAAAGAGGAAGAATTCTCATGAAGTACTTTTGTTGTTACGAGCGAAAAAGTATCCATTTGGTGGTGAATGGTGCCAAGTTGCCGGAGATATAGAGGATGGTGATTCTGCAATGGATGTGGCCTTTCGTGAAGTATTTGAGGAGACAGGTATCTCGAACTTGAAATTGTATTCTGCAATGGAAGCAGTATTTTCGCCCTGATTTAAATTGCCTGTCGATATTGCCTATATTTTTTGGTTATGTTTCAGAAGAGCAGGATGTTGTACTAAACTAAGAGCATGATAAATACTGTTGGGTAACTATTGATAATGCCAAAGAACTTGTATCGTTACCAGTTCAAAGGCGAATGCTAGATTCAATTAAAAATGAATTTGTAAATCGAGAACCTAGTGTTACTTCCCAATTTCCCACCGAACAATTCCCCTTTCTCAACCAATCTTTGATCTGAACTGCATCTTTGCGTTATAACGCTAATTTGATTCACCCGATTTATTTGCCGTTATTTTTTAATTCTCATGACCTCTTATCAAAAACTCCCTTTACGCTCACCTGTTCGGGTCGGCAAGCGCCTGCTTTGCTCTAATCGTTCCGGTCGTCGGGGGTGTGGTCACACTGTTCGTCTGTATTTGGCTAACGTTATTCCTCGCTTGCATTATTCCGCTTCCGTGATAATGGCTTTTCTGCTGGCTTTGAATGTCGGCAGGTCTGTGGTAATCGCTTTCCAGCAAGCCACCGGGCGCACTGAGGCTCGCCAAGCTTGGCGCTGGGTGCATCGCTTACACGGGCAGTTACCCCGTTGGCGATCTCGCTTTCTCCGTCATTCCTGTACAACAGCTGCGGCCTCGCTCGCTCGCGTTGCTGACCGTTCTGCTCGCGTACAGGTCGTTTTATCAACCTTCTCCGCCTTGGTGGCTGGCGAGGCGGTTACGTCTTGCGCTGACCTGCAGCGTCGCTGGCAATCGTCGTTTTGTTAGCACGCCTGCATTCCGTGTAACGGCGGTTTACCGGATCAAAAAACCATCAATAACACGTAAATTGGTCAGATATTTTCAACCTGAATCCGTGACTTCAAAGTGGATGCAGGGGGTAAGAGCTTGATTTCTATTTGCTTTTCAAAAATTGCAGGTGCACCCATAGGTTCACCCCAATTGCTATGAAGTCACGGATTCAGGTTCAATTTAAGGTCGAACGCGCTACCTAAGATTGCGCTGATTTTGGCCGCACTTCGCTGACCACCGTTCTTGTCACTGATCTTTCCGCTCTGTTTTGCATAGGCTCCGAGTTCCTTTTTAATAGGTATCTTCCTTATGCACAAAAAACCTTCTTTAGAACTGCGCCTGCAGGTGCTCTCGGCGGTCGATTACGCGCCGGGCAATACCATCCGTGAGCGGATTAAGGCAGTGGCAGAACGGTCATTTTCAGACCCCCTTTCCGGTCGAGACCATCAGTTCACGTGGCGAACGATCAGCACCTGGTTATATCGCTTCAAAAAAGACGGGGTGACGATTCTGGACAACAAAACCCGTTCCGATAAACACGCCCGCCGTAAGGTACAGGCTAATGAACTGGCCGAGGCGGTGCATGAGATTTTGCCGACCCTGTCGGTCAATAAGATGGGGCGCATTCCCAAGAGTGTGTTGTATCGTTTAATGCTGGAGCGCAATTTGTTTCAGCGCTCTCAGCTGTCACCCACGACGTTCTATCGCATGATGCGTGAGCATCAGTTGCTGGAAGGGGAAGTCTCTAAAAAGCTTCGTCTATCCTTTGCTATGCAATACGCCAATGAACTTTGGCAGGCGGATACGATGCACGGCCCCGCCATCAAACAACCCGATGGTTCGTGGAAGAAAACCTTTTTAATCGCCTTCATTGACGACGCCAGTCGTGTCATAACGCATGGCCAATTCTTCTACCGCGATAACACACAGAACATGATTGAGGCGTTCAGAACCGCTTTGTTCAAGCGCGGCAAACCCGAACGGTTGTACTTCGATAACGGAGCCAATTACAGCTCAAAAGAGATCTTGCAAGCGTGTGTGCGCTTAAACATTCATCTATCGCATGCGCCGGTGCGCGATGGTGCTGCCAAAGGCAAAATTGAACGGTTTTTTAGAGGCTTCCGGGATCGGTTCCTGGTGCAATACACGACCTTTGACTCACTCGACAACCTCAATCAATTGACCCATGAGTGGATCGAAGCGCACTACAATCGCCAACCGCACAGCGCTATTCAAATGACGCCTGTGGATCGCTTTAATCTGGACATCCGCCGCGTTCACTACTTAACCGATGACCAATACACCGCCGAAGTGTTTTTTGTGGAAGAGGTTCGCAAGGTCAGTAAAACCACTGGCTTTTGCTCCATGCAAAGCCAGAATACCGCACATCCTTGTGCATAAATGTTTTTTCGATCAATAACCAACGTTTTGAATGCCCCGTTGACTTACGTAATCAAAAAATCCAGGTGCGCTTTGATCGCACGCGGCGTGAGCGGTTTGTGGTGTATTTTAATGACAAACGCATGGGAGAAGCGCTGCCGTTAAACCTGCACCAGAACGCCAAAACGGTGCGTAAACTTAACGGGGAAGGAGAATAAAGCATGATCATTCAAAATACCTTTGGCATTACCCAAGAGCCATTCCAGAGAGCATTACCGGCCCTGCTACTGGCACAACAAGCGATCCTCGACATCATCACCATCCATGCGCAACACGGTGGTTTTAGTGTCATCGTGGGGCAGCCAGGCGTGGGCAAATCAACCTTGCGCATGCACATTGAGCAGCTCGGCGATAGCAAAGAAAACGAAGTGATCAGCATCAGTCAAACGTTGCATACCTACGGTAAAATCATCAAACAACTGGCGCTGTCGATGAAAATTGACGCACCTGAAAAACAGTTGGAAAAAGAGTTAATCCAAACCGCTTACAAGCACATCCGAGATCGAAAAACCTTATACACGTTAATCGACGAAGCGCACTTGCTCGACATGAACACCTTACGTAAACTGCGTCTGCTGTTCGACAAATTCCCGCCCAAACACAACTTAGTGCTGTTTGGTCAGCCGGAGTTATTGCACAGTTTAGCCATGAACGTCAACGCCGATTTAAAAGGTCGTATTACCTACTCGGCGAACCTATTGCCGTTGAACGCATATGACTTAGAAGCGTATATCCACCGAGAACTGGAGATCGTAAAACTGGGCATCAATACGTTCGATGAAGGTGCGATTGAAGTGATCTTACGCAACGCACAGGGCAATTTGCGGCTGTGCCGCAA
>JARRJP010000192.1:0-3595 GCA_037389025.1 Reinekea sp.
GACCCTGGACGCCATCAACCTGATTGGCACCGACCCGGACACCGGCGAAGAAACGGCAACCGATATCAAACCGAGTAATGACCCGAAAATTACCGGTGCCAGCGTTGTGGATATTCTCTACGGACTCACCGGCAGTGACCAAGCTGTACTGGATCGCTTTGACGGCGGACAAACTCTGACCCTGGCGTTAGGTCAACAGGAAACGGAAATCACCTTAACGGACAACAATACGATCCGGTTTGAAAGTCTGGATTATCTGAATCAGTTGGGCAGTGATGATTACCTGAGCATAGCGATTTATACCAATGAAGATGCGGGTAACCTGTTGTATGAATATATGTTTGGGCGTAGTGGATTGCATGTGTATTACAAAATACCGGATGAAGAGATTGAGCTGTTAGGTGATGAGAATTTTCCAACGATCAAAGATGACAGCACTGCCAAAGATGAACTGTCCACTTCGATGGGTAATCATTATTTGGTCCAGTGGGAACCGGTCGAAAAAATAGAATGGAAATTTGATCGAGCAGGTTGGTTTTGTACTGAGCCCGGCGTCACCTATGATCACTGTGAGCATCGAGATGCCAATAAGGTGTTTACTCAGGAGGAGGCCATTGGATTAATTGCTGGGGTGGGGAATCAGACAGCGCTATTGGAAGATTGGGCAATCTGGTGGGAGCCGTCATTGGGCAACAACGGCCCCATGGCCATGGCGGACTGGACGTTACCGAAAAATAAAACCATTGATATTCAGGCGCAATACAAAGCAACGTTGGAAACGATGGAACCAAGCGTACAGAAGTTTGTGGTACGGAAGCGCATGATTGGTCCGAAAAAAACAGGTAACCAGATGACAGGCTCGGATGTGCAGATGCTTGAGAAGTTGCTATGGCAATTGGGGTTGAGTCCACAAAAAGCCAACCCAGGAAAAGAAGGGGCACGGATCAAATCAATTCGTTATGGCACCACGAGAACTGAACCTTGTATTGCGGGACAAACAGAAGAGCGAAATCACTATTTAACTGGGTGGGATAGCTGCGCCAGTGGTAAAGTTTCCATGGAAGGAAATGTCAAGCGTTTCCAAGCTCGCTCGTTTAGTGCAAATAAGGAGGCGCAGGGGGGTAATAAGATTAGTAACGATCCTGCCAAGAAATACATTGATGGGTTTGTTGGTGACGGAACACTGGGGAAACTATATCAAATTTGGCGTCACTATCAGTTAGCCTATCGGGATTTTACGGCTAAAGAAGTCTATTTGCTTTCAGATATTGATGAATCTTGGTGGACGGCATTAGAAACATTAGCTGAGGACGGTGGGGCTTATCCGTTTGCAGAAGGTGAAAAATATCAGGTTGAAAAAACTTATACTTCAACAGAGCACAGCGCGGTGGTGGAGGGGTTTCCTGATAACGCAAAAGGAATAAAAAGATCTGATATATTTAAAGCTTGGGTATTGCAAGAAAGTGGTGGTTATTTTTGGGGTGCTGCTCAGGGCAATAAGCTGCAACATACTCCTTTTCGAGTGCATGAAGGTGGTGGTGATGAACACGGCAGTATGGGCTTTAATCATGCTTTGTGGCGGAAGATGTATGGTGTTGTTCATGAATGTGACAGTTTTCGAGGCTACAATAGCCATGGTGGTTACAATGTGAATCTGTATCATCCTAAAAACAGCCTGCTCGCGTTTTGGGCGTCTGCGGCTGAGAATTGTAGTTCGGCCAGTGGCATGTACCTAGCCTATGCAGCCACTGAGAATACATACAAGACGGAAATTAAAGATAATAAATATAAGCCTAAGCGATATTGTTACGAAGATAAAAGTGACTCAGATCGTTGCAAAGCTGATAGTGACAAGTGGGAAGAATTTACGGATACAAAGGATCAGAAATTAAATTTGTTGGGTAAGGCAATAATGGCCTACAACACCGGTGATGGTAAATTGCATAAACGAAACTATTTTAGCGATGTTCAAATGTTACGATCTCAGCCCATAGGGAAAAAGAATAGTAAAGGCAAATGGCAAATGGGCTCCACTAAATTGGCTTACTGGTTGTCGATTAAGCTGAAAACGCAGAATAGGCCGGGAATGAGTGGTTATTTACCATTGGTGAGTTACATATGGGAAGGTGGTAAAGGTTTTGATGTAAATGGAGATGGCAGTATTGCGGATGTGATAGATGATCCTGCTACACCAGAGGACGAGGCAGTAACGGAAACGACGGTTCCGTGGTGCTTTGTTTATGGTGAGGGGGCGTGGATGAGAGGGGTTACTTTTGATGACGCCTTAAATCAAACACGTCGAATTATATTAGGGATTCCTGATGAAGGTGACGTGAATTATGAGGTGGATTGCCAATAGACATGAACTTGATTGGTATGAATAATCAGCCAAAAGAATTTCTAGGTAACTGGCCTCTAACCCGTTGGGAATATGAATTGTTTACCCCGGGTTTCTTAGAACAACAATATAACACTGCTGATGAGGATGTTATTGCCGGCTTGCCAACTGAAACAGATCTTGAATACCAGCTTTCTCTTGAATCCGGAGTGAACCACTTGGGGTGTTTGGCAAGTACACCATTACGGTATGGTGATATTGAAAATGATGGAACAAGTGAGTTGGTTTTGACATTGGCTCACTATGGTTACAAAGCGGATGTCATTGTATTCTCTCCGCAGTACCAACGTATTGTATTTTCTAATCGTTACGCATTGCAGGATGCCGATCTTGAAGCCAAGAGTGATCAAACCTACCAGTATCGACGTGACACCAGCGGCCTTAGTCATCAACAAGGTTATAAAGTCTTCAGTAAAATATTTACAGGTGATTTTGATGAGAATGGTCATCCTGATATTCTGGTTTGGCGAAAGAAATTCAGGAGTAATTTGCAGACTGATACTACGCTAGGCTTTAAGTTAAGTAGTCAGATTTGGCAACATTTTGAGCGCGACCTTGACGCTCAAGCTGACAGTGAGGCTGGGATTACCGGCGAATATCTCCCTCAGGAAACTTCAGAAGACGATATTAAATCCTGGCTGTCAGACAACAACTTGACTTGGCGTAAAGGCTATCCTTCAGCCTCTGAATGCGAAGGCGAAAAAGGCGAACTGATCCTGGAAATGCACGATCCCTTGTAGACTGAAATTTGAAATAGATCGGCCAAAATTTAATCAAAGAAGGGCGAATAGACTGTCAAACTGGAGCTGATTTATGAAAAATAGATTACTAGTATTACTTTGCTTTACCCCTTCGTTTTTATTTGCTTCATTTGATGGATTAGTTAGAGGGGTAGGTGTTAACGACGATAATCTTTCAACTCTTGCCCAGACAAGCTGGGAATATGCCAAGTCGAGTACCACTCAGAAGAAATTTGATGATGGTTTTGCTAAAGCGTTTTTGAGAGAGAAAGATTCTAGCGATCTTTATTCTCTTTCTCGTTCAAATACTCTTTATCTAACGGACTTTGATACTCGAGAAGTAAAAGGCAACTGGCCCCTAACCCGATGGCCTCACCATACAGGATTTGAATACAATGAGCCGTTTTTCCAATACTCAGAACAAGCACAGGAAGGCGGTCGTTACTGGATGCCAGAA
>JARRJP010000193.1:0-3498 GCA_037389025.1 Reinekea sp.
AGCGGCGAGTGGGGCGTCGTGGAGCTACCCGGGGCAGTCGTATCAGAATTTCAACGTTCAACCGCAGACACCATTCTCGCCCGGGCCGGATTGGGAATCTGCTTTACGAACCCCCCAGCCAATGGCAATGGAGGATATTATCCACAGCCCGATACACCTGCAGGACAGTCAATACAGCTCCCAGCCCGAGACAGGGCAAACGTCTGCAGGGGTGTCAGCGAGTGGACCATGGTGGAACCAGCCAGCACCGGGTCAGCTTCAGCCGCACCAGGGTTACAACGTTCCAGCGCAGATACCGCCCTCGCTCGGGTCGGACTTGGGCTTGAAATACTTACAGCAAACCCTCCAGCCAATGGTATTGGCGGAT
This sequence comes from Reinekea sp., assembly GCA_037389025.1. Classification (GTDB taxonomy): domain Bacteria; phylum Pseudomonadota; class Gammaproteobacteria; order Pseudomonadales; family Natronospirillaceae; genus Reinekea. The sequence goes on from JARRJP010000193.1 coordinate 368, forward strand.
ACTGTTCAGAACGATGCGTCGTTGGCCGCGTCCAATCCCCAACCGGATGTCGTGCCGCAGAGCGGCAAGGCCCGAACCAAGGAGCTATTTCTGGCAGGCCTGGAAGCCTTTGCGCGGGGCGTTGACCTGAAATATTGTTCCTCAGTCATCCGATTCAAAGATTACATTAAATCCGATGGCAGCATTGTTAAGCGAGGGGCCTATCTGTATGACCAGTTTACGGAAGCGGAAAAGGAGTGGCTCGATCAAGCGATTATCGCCCGTCAGGCAGCCCAACTCAAAACCGCTGTTAAGAAACGCTTCCTGGATGGCCTTGATAATTATGCGCAGGGAGTTAGGTTGGTCGACTGTTCTACAACCATCAAATATAGACGCTATGTCACCGACGATGGTCAACTGCATGATGTGGGGAAAGCCCTGTACAACAGTCTGTCAGCGGCGGACCAGGCACGGGTCTATGATGCGTTGATCTCCCGTAGTGAATCTTATTTAAGGCGACCGAAGGATAAGGCCCCGGTTGAAGAACGCTTCCTGGCAAGTCTCGATAACTATGCAAGAGGCCTGAAGATGAGCAAATGTGCGAAGGATATCCCTATTCGCAACTATGTCACCAGCGATGGCTATCTGCATAAAGAAGGGCGAGAGTTGCTCGCCCGTCTGTCACAGGGGGACCAGATGCGGGTCAATCAGGCGTTGCTCTCCCGTCGTGGATTTTGCTCAAACCGAGCGAAGGATAAGGCCCCGGTTAAAGCCCCTGTTAAAGCACGATTCCTGGCAGGCCTTGATAATTATATGCGGGGCGTTCCGGTGACAGATTGTTCTGCAACCCTCTTCTTTAGAGACTATTTCACCGACGATGGCAAACTTGGAAAAAGGGGGCAAGAATTGTTCGCCCGTCTGTCAGCGGAGGATCAGAATCGGGTTAATCAGGCGTTGATCACCCGAAGAAGGATGGTTGCTGAACAAATCTCCGGGGACCTCCGTCCTTTTCTGGCCGCACTTGAACCGTACAGTAATGGCTTGGACCTTCAGACCTGCACAGAACAGTCGGGCTTGAAGAAAAAGGCAGAAAGATACCTCACCCCAGAGGGTGGGCTTACCGCCAAGGGCGAACTACTGATCGAAAACCTGCCGCCGGACGAACGGATTGATGTGTGGTGTAAGGTCGAAGAAAGGCGGCAGTTTCTTGATCCGAGTGCCCAAGTACCAGTGTCACCGTGGCAACTGCCCGAAATACCCGAATCCGTACCGGAGATGGGAGAGATGGACCCGACCTCGATGGTCGATCCCATGCAGACGGAAACGATGTACACCTACATGCAGACGGAAGCCATGATGGCCGCAGCCTGGCAGTTGACCGGTCAGGCCATGCCGGGAATCTGGGGGATACCTTCGGAGCCAGCGGAACCTTCCATACCCTATTATGGTCCTGATGTCGTTGGCAGGGACTTCCAGCACCGCTATGACTCGAACGGACTGATGCCACAGAGAGCACCGGGGTTGAGCGTAAAACAGCCTTACCCATAGAAGGCTTTTTAGGAGGCCTTGGCTTTTTTGGTTGAACAGAAAAGACCTTTGTGGCGAATGAATAACCTGAACCTGAATTCGTGACTCCATAGCGGCGCAGTGCGCAAGCCATTGATTCCTATTTGCTTCCCAAAAATTGGGGTGAAACTATGGGTGCACCTGCAATTTTTGAAAAACAAATAGAAATCAAGCTCTTACACCCTGCCTCCACTGAAGAGTCACGGATTCAGGTATTCTGTAACGTTATGAATTTAGTGGCCTGTCGGCGACCACTTTTTCTGGATACTGCGGAGCGTGATGGAATATCCGGTGAGTGAAATTGACAGGGGTTGGCTGTGTGCTAAGTTTGATGGGGGACTGAGGAGACTGGGTGGTATTAAATTGTTCAGGGAAAAGCGTCTTCTGGATATTTTTTTGTCAGGTGATGTTGACCTGAATCCGTGACTCCATAGCGGCGCAGTACGCAAGCCATTGATTCCTCTTTGCTTCCCAAAAATTGGGGTGAACCTATGGGTGCACCTGCAATTTTAAAAAACAAATAGAAATCAAGCTCTTACACCCCGCCTCCACTCTGGATTCAGGGTTGAATAAAACTGTTAGGCGCTTTCTCGATAAATATAGGATTCAGAATGAATATTTGGTTTATTCGTATGGACAAAGATGGTTGGAAGGACCTCGATCTTAACGAAAGTTCGCCATACATTTACAGTGCTCACGGAAGCTGTGGTGATTTAGACGTTGCGATAAAACATAAGCATTTAATTTTCCCTGAGCTTAGCCTCAGTGGGAAAGATTTAGCCAAATTAGTTCGAGATATTAAGTTATCACTTGTAGACGCAGGAAAAATCAGACTCGAAGATTCAGGTAAGCGTCGCTGTGACTTAGCTATCCGGTATTGGTTATCCATTATGAAGGTGGGTGATCTAGCATTTGTAAGAACCAAGCAAGGCAAGGTTATCTTGTGTCGTGTTACTGGATATATTTCTGAAGACTTTTTTATGCAGAAAGGCTGTTTTAGACGACCTGTACATATTTTAGGTGAAATAACCGAGGACATGCTGCCAAGTAACATCTGGAGTCGAACGCTTGGTCGAAAAACAATCGAACGAAATAGAAAGAAAGTAATTTCTAGTTGGGTTAAATCAAAGGGGTCAGAGCAATTGATTTTTGACCCTTCTTAGTCTACCTTTACCGGGCCTATCATCGATAAAGGAGATATCATGGCCCGTAGACCCCGTATCTATGTCCCTGGTGTTGCCCATCATGTCATTCAGCGCGGCAATAACCGCGAAGCCTGCTTTGGTGATGAGTCTGACTACAAAGCCTATCTGACATACTTGAAAGAAAGTGCGCTCCAGAATGGCGTTGCGATTCATGCCTTTGTATTGATGACCAATCATGTTCATTTACTGGTAACTCCCAGCGATGAAACCGCGTTGAGCAAAATGTTGCAAACATTAGGTCGTCGATATGTACAGTACTACAACCACAAATATGGTCGCACGGGTACCTTATGGGAAGGTCGATATAAATCGACATTGGTGCAGACCGAAAATTATCTGCTCACCGTGTACCGCTACATTGAATTAAACCCCGTTCGCGCC
>JARRJP010000194.1:0-2621 GCA_037389025.1 Reinekea sp.
TTTTTGCCATGAACAATTCGGCAAATCTTATTGCGAATATCACTCAACAAATTCCGCGCTTTGTTTATATGGTACTGCAACCAACTCTGCATCTGATTTCGCAATCCTTCATATCCATAATCATCGTTGTAGGCCTTCTATACATAAACCCGGCGTTAGCTATTATCTCGATCAGTGTGATTGGTGGTGTCTATGCATTAATCTACTGGACCGTCAGAAAAAGGATGATTTATGCAGGGGAAGTTATTACTGAGGTCACCAAGCGCAAACTGCTGTTGCTTAATGAAAGTATCATGGGAATCAAAGAAGTGAAGCTTTCGGGAATAGAAAGCTGGTATGGTAACGAACTTGATCACACAACCCGAAACGGCCTAAACGCTTCTGCTTTTGCGGGACTGGCCGGCGACATACCAAAGTTTATTGTAGAAACCATTGTTTTTTCAGCAATTCTAGTTTTAGCGATTTATCTGCTCTTCACCCAAGGAACCGAAGGCGGAACCATTTCCAGCCTAAGCTTTTACGCAATGGCAGGGTATAAAATCTTACCTGCTGCGCAAACAGCCTATAAATCAATATCCTCTCTGCAGGCCAATGGTCAGGTCATCGGTATTATTCAGAGAGAGCTTAACAAGGCAGAGCAGCATTGTTCGAAAAGCGACCTCCTGCCAGAACCCGTACAAAGCCCTATACAATTTAATAAATTGAATATTGAGCTCCAGGATATTCGCTTCACCTTTCCTGGTAAAGAAACCCCGGCTCTGGATGGATTGAACCTGCAGATCAAACAACATCAGATGATCGCCTTTGTCGGTAGTTCTGGTGCCGGCAAGAGTACGACTGTGGACATTATATTGGGCTTACTCAAACCGGAACGTGGAGCCCTGTTAATAGATGGCGTAGAAGTAACCAGCAAAAATCTTAGAGGATGGCAATCCAAGGTAGGCTATGTCCCCCAAAACATTTTTTTATTGGACGACAGCATTTTAAAGAACATTGCTTTTGGTGTTCCTGAAAGTGAAATTAACCTTGAAAAAGCAATCCTGGCGGCAAAAAAAGCTAACATCCATTCGTTCATCGAAGACCTGCCAAACGGTTACATGACCACAGTAGGAGAGCGAGGAGGACAACTGAGTGGAGGTCAGAGGCAAAGGATTGGTATCGCGAGAGCACTGTACCAGGAACCGGAAATACTGATTCTGGATGAAGCAACAAGTGCTCTGGATACTGTGACAGAAAGGCAAATACTGAGTGAAATTCATGAGTTGGCCAAAAACACCACAATTATAATGATTGCGCATCGGTTAAGTACAATCAAAGACTCTGATGTTATTTTTGTTTTTGATCATGGCAAGGTCGTCGCTCATGGAAAATATGAAGAACTGATAGACTCAAGCCCCGAATTCAATGAATTCATACACGCACATGAGCGCTCAAACGCAACCTCACCAACGGCCTAGATTGAATTATGTTTAGAAAATTCAGCGCAGACAAAAATACTGTCCATATAATCTCCTTAAGCTGCAACCCCGTACCACCCAAGAAGTACGGAGGTATAGAGCTGATTATTGCCAATCTATGCCAGGGATTAAGGGATTTGGGCTTGAAGATCAACCTGTACAGCCCAGGTGAACTCTCAATTTCCGGGGTAGTACACTCAAAGACGCTAAATCAGGCAACACCTACGATTATCAGTGGAGGAAACCCTAATACCGAGGAGCACCTGAAAGCAGTTCAAGAGCATCTGCTCCAAAACACCCAATGGGGAGACATTATTCTGTTTAACCATGCGGATCAGTTCCGTTTTTTGAAAAAACGAAAGGATAAGGGTCTAAGCATTGCGCTGGAAGCGGTTAAGAAAATTGGCTGTAAGCTGGTTCTCGCAGGCCCTGAACATCAAACCAGCTTTTGCAATGAACTAATCAATGATTCTTCAGTTATCTACCTGGGTGAGCTCAGTTATCAGGAACTCTTTGCAGAATATCAGAAATCCAAAGCACAGATTTATTTAACTCAGTATGTAGAACCATTTGGTTTATCCGTTATCGAGGCTATGGCAGCAGGTAGTCCTGTTATTACAACAGGCTTGGGGGGGACTGGAGATACAGTCATTCACGGAAAAACCGGATTCCATGCCAAAACAGTCGATGAAGTTGTCAGCGCCTACCATGCTCTCAATCAGATATCGTCCCAAGACTGTATTAACCAGGCCAGAAACTATTCACCGGAAAATATGGCAAAAGCTTATTTTGAAATCTTTACCACTCGTAACCATGCCCTGAAACCCGGAAAAAACATCTGATCAGTTATTTAGCGAAACAGTGAAGCTAGTGTAGTGTCTTGAATAAAACCTGTATTAAAAAAGCCCCTTCAGATGTTCACCGCGAGGGGCAGATCGAGGGCAATGGCCCCTCCCTTGTCAAGAGCTGGAACGAAGCGGCGGACTTCTGGAGGGCATCTCGAAGAGTGGGCCGCTGTTTTTCTGAATAGTACCTATGTCGCAACTTTAAACCGGTGGGTTATCTTAACTCAAGTTTCGGAGTTCATTTCACCCTGTGGACTCCATCTCCAACGTAAACGTATCCAACTGCAAACTCTGCACAAAAAATGCCGCAATTTTTTCA
>JARRJP010000195.1:0-2773 GCA_037389025.1 Reinekea sp.
TAGTTATTCTCTAACTCATCAATATTCATAATCACTCCATAATTATCGGTATGTGCACTAATGGCGCGTTTATTTCCGTGCCTGGATTACCTACTGTTACACCTGTAGTAGTTACATATCGATTATTTACACGAATAGTTGCAGTAGCATTTGATGAAGAACACGATCCTTCCGGTGCGTTAGGGTTTGCTGAATGACCCCAAACTCGAAAGCGCGTACCATTCGCACTCCACTCATATCTGAAACCCCATCCAAACTGCCCGAGACTAAATTTATTTTGAGTACCTGATGGCACAATAGCTTGAATTTGAGACATCGAAGTTGTTCCATTAGTTAGGATATTAGGGGCTGCACTAGCTCCTGGCCCACAGTATTGATTCAATTAATCTGCAAAGTACTGCTTTTCTATTTCCATAGGGTCAACAATATAAGGACTAAAGAAACATTTAATAATTTCACCTCTTCTATTTTCTTCAAACTCTCTAAATTCTGGAAAAAGTTCTTTCAGTTTTTTAACAGTGTCTACAACAATTTTTCTATCAATTCCTAGATGACGCCAATCAGTCCATTCTTTTGCACTTTGAATATCATTTTCGCTCTGATAGTAATTAATAATTTGTTCTAGTACCGAATCAAATATTTCAGAAGCTCCCCTTGTGAAGTTTATCGGCAAGGGGTCATTGGTATGAAATTTATTTTCAACTAAAATCCTCTGGAGGTTCAACAGCATTTGTATTTTCATTTTTGACCAGTTCCTAAAATGGCTTCGGTCCAGAGAAATAAATTTGCTCAATCTATCGCCCCAATCTAAGTGAGCCATAGTGTAGCAATTCATTCGGTTGAGTGCCTGGTTCCAATGGTGTTCCGCATCTAAGCTCCATAGCTGGTGATGGCAAGCGGAATTATCCGCGCGGAACGGTACGAACGTTAAAGAAAGGGTTGGCTTATGCGTGGGGAGCCACAAACCTCTAACCGGGATCGGCCAAAGCACTTTGTTTTAGCAAGCACGGAATTAAACGGCGCGTCTTTTTGCGACGATTAATTCCCCCTTGGCCCGGGACAAGGGTGGGGCAGCGTGGAACTTGGGGCTGGCCTGGAGTGGCAGGCGTTGCAGAGCGCAGCGGCGCAATGATAGAACGTAAGGCAAGACCCAAGGTTTACGCTGGGCAAAGTGCGCGCAGGGCCGGGGCTATGAAAGCTGCGCGCTTAGGGAACGCAGGCACAGGCGCGGTTGTTGCAGTGTTTTTTGCAACAAACGTGACTGGGCCGGAGAGAGCGGGCCGCAACATTATTGCAAGCATTGTAACGTGGCTATATCGACCACCACTGATGACCGAGCGGGCGCTTGCTTTGCGGTTTTGTTTGCAAAGCATGTGAACGCGGGCCGTGGGTTTAGTTGTCCGATGACGCGGGCTCAAAAAAAGCCCCGATCTGGGGATCAGGGCTTTCTGGGGAATTAATATCGAAAGTTAAGAATCAAACGAGTCTGACCCCATCGATTGCGATCAATTGTTTTGCTCAGTAACCAGGCCAAACTGGTGACCGCGATGGTCGTGCCCATCCACACGGGAAAGTTCAGTTCTCTCGGTTGCCCTGGCTGTTCGACCTGATCGAGTTTGTTGAGCGCTTCAATCAGTTCCGAGGGATACAAACCGACATACATTAAATTCACTTTGGCGCGGTTAACGTCGCCTTCGCCGAACGTTTGCCTGAGATTCCATGCGCAATCGTAAGTCTTCCGGGTCATCGTCCAAATACTCCGGTTGTTTACTCCAGTACAGTCAGCACCGATTTTACTTAATCCGCAGGTTTGCGTGCCCTTTCCTTGTCAAATGCACTCATTCACCGATAATAGTCACCATCTATCTAACGTTTATTTCAGGACGAACCATGAACTTTAAAGCCTTTGCTGCCATTGTGTTATGTACGTTTTCCCTGGCCGCCTGCAAACCAAACCTTAAAACCATTGGTACAGTGGATGATGATAAATTGATTACACCGAAAATCCTGGCTGATATGGGTTATGACGCCTTTCGGGAGAAGTATTTGGGGCAGGAGGTGACGGTGACTGATTTTTATCATATATATACTAATCATTTTCCTGATTTTGTTATTAATGATTTCTTGAAAGCTTACGAGACTTTTGATCCTCAGTATCTTAGTTATGATCAAGAAGTGACACTGCCAGCCGAGATTTGTGATGAATGGTGTGAGTATGATCAAAAAACTAAAGCCTGTTTTTATAAAAGCCCGGATCTTAAAATCACTGGAAAAGCTTTTTTTATCAGTGGTGATGATAGCTTTAAAACCAATTTGATTTATTTGAAAGTCAAAGGTGTTGAGTATTAGTTTTTGAAATTTGGCAATGACTGTGCCGATATCAGCACAGTCATCCCCTATTAGTCTATTGAAGTAACGGATGATCCAATGGCACGCTAATCACATCCCGTCCTTCAGCCATCTCTTCCTTGAATAAATACGAGTTCCGCTTCTCTTTTTCACCAAACCCGCTCAGGTTTGTATTGGCAAAATAAGCCAGTTCAACAGTTAATTCGACATTATTCGTCATGAACTCTAACGCGTCATTCGCCTGCTGAATACCGGTTTTATCCAGCCAGCTTAATGGAATATCCAGATGATAAACATTACTGGTGTCTCCTTCGGAATGGTCTGTAGCACTGCGGCTTAAGCGCATGAAATTCCATTCTTGATAGATTGGTGCATCCGGCTGACCGTCTTTATCCAGATCCTGCGGCACCGAGAAAAGAATGAT
>JARRJP010000196.1:0-3096 GCA_037389025.1 Reinekea sp.
TGGTTTTCGGACATTCAGGTGCCATGAAATCGCGCTATACCATGCACTGGGGCGATTACCTGTACCGGAAACCGCCCACAGATTTTACTGACGAGGCTTTAGCCTTTGCAGCGATTGTGGCGTATTGAAGATTGAAAGTTGTTGATTCAGTAATTTCCGGTTTGGGTTCTTCTCTTAGGAGGTCATGAAACTTTCCAACCTGCTCATCAGAAATCGAAGAATAGGTGTCTTTGTTAACAGTCGCGATGTCTTTCTTTATTTTGGTAACATTGTAGTTGGCATTACCAAACGTTTTATTGTGTTTGATTCCGGTGCCTGCCTTATTGGCTTTATCGCGTAAGTTGTCCTCCAATTTTGACGACTTTTCGCGATGGTCTTCTTGGGCCTTTTGGAAATACTTATCAGCAGCAAGGAACTCCCCCAGCAGTCCAGATTTATCCTCTTTACTGCCAAATTCGGCTTCATGCTTCTCGATTTCTTCCTCAAGCTTTGCGTTGTCTTCACCCAAGATAGCGAATGAATTAATCGTCTGCTCGTCATCAACAATGAACCGAAGGTTGTCCCGGACAAAGTCCTCATTGAAAACCCGAACGACTTGACCATGATTAGTTAATGAGCTTTGCGTGGCGGTGCCACCGCCATCAAAAGACAATTGAAACTCTGGCGAACTATATTTGTCTGATATCGTGCCGGTTTCGAGAGCCCTGAAGATCCGCGAGAGTGTTGTTTTGCCAGAGTAATTTCGGCCATATAGAATGTTTAGGCTTTTAAATTCTGCAATGTTATTATCAGCATCTCGCATAGATGATGACCACTGAAAATCATCATAGACCGCCATACCTTTAATTGAGTCTATTTTTTTGATATGTCCGCTCATGTATGTCCTTTTTAATGATGCCTAACTCCGAGCTAAAGGGCACCCATAGAGCGGGCGTCCATTTTGAGCGTTGTGTTAGGAATTCTCGGCACTGAGTGAGCCCAATGAAAACCCATCGACTTGTGATAAGCGGCCTCTCCACCAAACTCCTCTATTACCGGGGATAGGATTGCCGTTGGTATTAAAAAACTTGGCTTCCTTTATGTGTATGTAACTCGGAGGGGGCGGTGTCTCGTTATCAGCAGAGTAAATATCACCATGCTTAGCAAACGATTCTTGAATATTTTCAGCTGATTCGCTGCCTGCAAAAACGCCAGCAAAGTCACCACCAAAGCCTTCGAAATATTCTTTGCCTCCAACTAGCTGACCAGATACCAGAAAACCGCCAACATTGAGCGTTATCCCGAAGGTGAGACCGACAGAATTCACAATATTGACGAGACGTTGGAGAAACCAATCCTTGTCATCAACTCTCATTACCTGCGTTATCTCTTTATTTTCCTCAGTCATGTTATATGCTCCTTTTCTATTCCTAACGCCCGCATTTGGGGCCGTAGTGAAGCGCAGCGTAACGGAGGTCCCAGCCCCGTAGGGGCGAACAACATGCGTTTGTTATGCGTGACGTCAACGCTATGAGAACTCCGATACAAAAGGGTCAAGCTGACTGCCATTTATAGGAATGTAGTTGGTCATCTTTCTTCCTAATTCCTGCCTTTTAAGAAGTCGATGATTTCCATCTATAACCCTTAATACTTCGACATTGATTCCATCCGTGCGGTTGATGCCTAGTAATATTTCTGTCTCACACTCATGAATCAGAAATTGATCACTATTGCTGTTTATCTCCTCAATAAGAGCTGCAATATCTATCTGAATACCAAATGTTTGAAGCACTAGAACTTCATCATCTACGCCTTTATCGATAATCATTGCTCAGTCTCACTGGACGCATAACGACCAAGCTCACCCGACGAAAACCGCATCGCGGTTTTTGGTCGGGTGGAGCGCCTGGTTAGCTGCTGCTTTTATCTCTGGCAACCATATTGGTACTGGTGTGTTTTTACCCTTCAATTTTTCTACTTCTTCAACAATCTCAATAACGCCAAAAGTTGTTTTACTTATGATGTCTTTATCCAGATTGTATAACTTTTCGAGCTTGTCATAACCACCATATTTCTCGGGAGCAGAAAAAGGGGATGGATGCATAAGCGAATCCCTATAAGGTTTTGCTTCGTCCATTACAAACTTATAGACTTCCTCTTTCAGTTCCTTCCCGAAAACATTACTTGGATATTTTTTTACCTTCTCTCTGAGGCTTACGCTTGAGGTATTCTTTAGCAAACCAGTTTTCCTTTGGGATAACTCTGATTTATTTGTTCCATTGAAAAATGACCAAGCCAGCCCATTTAGATAGCACTCAAGAAGACTGAATGAAGTTTGCATAATCTGTCGTTTTGAACTTTCTAATTTTCTTATCAGGCGTGATATTGAATTCTTGTCTCTTTTTATTTCCCGATGCTCTTGCTCTCGATAGTTTTCCAATTCTGAATCCGCCTCAGAAAATTGATTTAAAGCGAATACCATATCATTAGAGAAATCATGCTCAGGAAAACGATATTGCATGCCCCACAATGAAATACAAACAGTGCTGTGCTCGGGATACCCATGTTTTTTAAAATTATTAATTGGGGAGTACTTTTTGCTAAATTCTATATAAGGTATTTCTAGTCGCCTATGAGCTTTAATCTCTTCATATAGAAGAACAAGTTTATCTCGGGTCATGCTTTTAAAATTGGACTTACAGAAACCATCAATTCGTCCTTGAAGACTCCTTTGAATATCGTTCTTTCCGCTTTTCAATTGTCTTCTAGGCAAGCTCGTGTAATCTATCAGATCGGGTTCTAAAAAATCATTCCAGGAAGATATTTCACCGAGCAATAGTCTACCTGCTGCGGAAGCTATGTTCGCATCACGAATTAAACCGGCCTCTTTGTCTCTTCCTTTTGTACTCATGCCTCATTCTTACTTGCAGCTAAACAGTGTATTCTACGTCACCTGACAAAATATCCAGAAGACGCTTTTCCCTGAGCAATTTAATACCACCCAGTCTCCTCAGCACCCATCAAACTTAGCACACAGCCATTCCCTGTCAATTTCACTCACCGGATATTCCGTCACGCGACGCAGTATCCAGAAAAAGTGGTCGCCTACAGGCCGCT
>JARRJP010000197.1:0-3149 GCA_037389025.1 Reinekea sp.
ATGATCTAGTGCCGCTGGAGGTGCTGAAAGCGCGTGGGGAGCAAGAGTATGAGCAGGAACGGGAAAGGCGGGAGCGGGAGAAGATTAGACGTGAGGAGGAGATGCGTGAAAGGCGTAAAAAGGAGGTTGAGGTAACGGAGGAAGACGGTAAAATAGAGGAACGTCAGGCGCGGGTGGATGATGCGGGTGGTGAGGAAGTATCGGGGAGTGAAGTTGTTCCTGACAAACAAACACCCACTCAACGAGCCCAAAAAACTGTTGCTCAAGCTGATAAACCTTTGGAGCCTGTCAACCCAAACAAAGCACAGCATGGACATGGGAATGCCGAGCATGGCTCTCAGACAACTCCTGCTCAACAAGAGCATAGGATAGTTACAGGAGTCAAACCTTCTGGTCAACCAGGAAATCCTACTTCTAAAGCATCTAAGTTCTTAACTCCCGAACTTGAGGCTGAAGCTTTAGGACGAGGTAGAAATAAGCTTGAACAAGAACTTAGTGATCAAAATATACCAGATTTCGTTAATGGTGAACCAAATCGCCATGCAGTAACTGTTGAAACAAATAATGTCAGTGGTTTTGGAGAGCGCTGGGTAAGAGCTAAAGATGCAAATGGTCAAAACCTAAAAGATGCCAATGGAGACTTCATTCCCCAAAAAGATCCAGTTGTATTGAAAAAAGCTAAACTTATATATGAATACATACCCAGCACAAACAGATGGGAACCCGTCACATACTTTCCGGTACAATAAGTGAGTAAAATATGACTTTAGAAAATCTAACCGTAAGTCTTAAACATGAATTTCTTTGTTATTACCATGCAGATTTAATACCTGCAAACTGGAGAGACGAGGTTATTTTAGATAGATTGGCTAGTGATTCGGTTTCCAGGCTCCGTGAGGCATCGGGACAGAAAGGTGAATTAGTCAGTCTTTTAAAGATATTAAGCAACGATAGGAATCATCCAATTAATGAAATTCTTTCAGAAGAAACAGATATTGAGTGGTGCCTGGAGGATGACGATTGGGATGGTTATAAAAGGTTATTGAATAAAATGGTGGATATCCTTGAGAAATAGTTCCAGACAATAATAACCAAAGGGGTCAGAGTAGTTTGATTTTACGCTCCCGCGTGGGAATACATATACACCCAAAACTGAGTTACAGATCATCTGGTATTCACCCAGCGCGTAGAAGACGATCAGACAAGATATGACAATCATCCATCAGCTAAAAACCTTGAGCGATTAGAGCGGGCTAAGATGGACAGAAGTAACTCTGCTCGTGATCAGGAATGGCTGATCCGTGGTATCGTTTCAAACCAATATTTACAGTTTTAAAATACTCCACCTATCTTAGGCCGGAGTCAATTATTTTGGAGATAATATGTTATCACCTGATTCAGAAGAGTATCGTTTGCTCTATACCGATGAGTTTGGAGATGAAGTTGGACTTGATGAAGTTCAGCTTCTCGATCCTCCGTTAGAAGAGCGAGTTCCAGCATTAACTGAAATGCTTGAATCGCCTGATCCATATTTATCATATCAGGCTGTTCTGATATTGGTGGCATGGGGAAAAGATATTGGCTTGAATAAGCTTGAGGAGCTTATTGAACGAACAGATATTTCTAGTTTTGGTTTCTCCCCAAATAGAATAACAGGAGAAGACAATATCTATGATGAGTTATCCTACTCAGTCCATTTGTACGGCTTGTCAGAAGGTGATAAGGGACGAATGCTAAGAGTTTTTGAAAAGCTTTTAGCTTTATACCCAAATCATTTTTTTGAATCCAAGCTAAAGCATGCGCTATTAAAAAACAAATTCTCAGTACTTTTACCTGCCATTGAGAGTGCAATTAACCAATCCTTTGAAAAGGGATTGTACTATCAGTCCAGTCAATTATTGCCAGTATTGGCTCAACTTGACTCAGATAAAGGATGGCAATATGTTCAAAAGTTTAAGGGGTTGTCTGTATCAACACCTGACCCTGCGGCAAATATCGCTGAGGCTCTGAAGTTTTGTCCAACTGAAGAAAGCCAAACTTTATTGTACCAATACGAACAGAGTATAAGCCCAGGTGTTGCTGAGGCGGCTAAGAATTCTTTGCAGTATTTAGCATCTTAATCAAAGGAATCAAAGGGGTTAGAATGGTTTGATTTTCTGATCTTCAGCCCCCTGCCGCAATTAAAGCCCTGGTCTTTCCTCGTTCCCACGCTCCCGCGTGGGAACGCATATACACTCAGACTGAGTTGCAGATCACCGGGTATTCACCCAGCGCGTAGAAGACGATGAAAACCTGACCATTCCACGCATGCTCACCAAAAAAGGTTTTGAAACCTATTTTATTCCACAATCCGATTCGATTTCTGAACTGGCGCTGGTCGATAGCTGGGTACTCGGCCAGAGCAATTCCATTGATTTTTCCGAAGAGGATAAACGCGATCTGCGCAACCAGTTTTCCGGGTTGAATGGGCTGACCAGCCAACAGCCGGACAAACCGGCGTACATGGATGAGGTGAATCAAGCCATCAGCCAGTTACTGGCGTACATGAAATCGATCAGCGAAGCGCCGGATGTCGGTAAAGCAGCTCTGGAAGCCACCAAAGGGCGCATGGCACTGACCGATGCCGACCCGATTTATGTGCTGGAACGCATCGCCTCCGGCATGCCACGACCCTACGACACGCTGTTGCAGAAACTGGCGGAGGAAAGCTGGTATGTCGTGAAACAGGAAGCGATCCGCTACCTTGGCGTGCGCTGGTCCAATGACGTGTACTCCGTTTACCGGGAAAAACTGGCCTCACGCTATCCGCTCAATCCAAACGCGACCAAAGATGTGGCGCTGACAGACTTTGAAGATTTTTTTGCCCCGGACGGTACGCTGAATAGCTTCTATGAAGACAACCTCAAACTGTTTCTGGACAGCGGCAGCAGCCTGAACACCACACCGGATGGTGAGTCGCTGATCCAGCAAGCGGTGCTTGACCAGTTGGCGACGGCGCGAACCATTCAGCAGGCGTTTTTCAACCGCAAAGGCGTGATGGATGTGGAATTTTCACTGGAGCCGATCGAGATGAGTTCAAACAAACGCCGCAGCGTCATCAACATTGACGGCCAGTATGTTGAATACAACCACGGCCCGCGTAAAACCAC
>JARRJP010000198.1:0-4445 GCA_037389025.1 Reinekea sp.
TGCCTTACCGTTATACCGATTCAACCAACCCTGGGTCACCAGACACACCCAGTCACCATAACCCGCGCCAACGTAATTGACTTTGCGATAGTCCTTGCCATCGCGGCGGAAGAATTGGATCCCAGCATCAGAATGAAGTGCCTTGGCCTGCTCGGCATTGAGCACGGACCAGTCGGAAATGTGACCGCTGACCTGGTTTTTAATGCTGCTGTGTAGAGTGTTAATTTTGTCTTTGCTGGCGTGAAAGCGTGAGGTGGGGGGATGGATCGTTGTATCGTGCTCGGCGTTTAGTTGATTTCTGGGGTAGCGCGTTGACGGGTCGTTGTCAGTCATTGGTGCTTCCTTTATGATTCATTTTGATCAAGGTGGGATTGAAAACGAAGTATGGTGCTTCAGTAAAGAGGTTAGCTCGATCTGTGTTTGAAAATGTGAGAGGTGTCACGAATTGAGGGGGCGAATCCGTGACTCCATAGCGGCGCAGAGTGTAAGCCATTGATTCCTATTTGCTTCCCAAAAATCGGGGTATGGGTGCACCTGCAATTTTTGAAAAACAAATAGAAATCAAGCTCTTACACTCTGCATCCACTGAAGAAGTCACGGATTCAGGTAATCACCTTGAAAGGGCTGGTCTTTGTATCAATGCAAATCGCCATTCGACAACCCGGATTGAAAATAAAGTAGCGGACTTCAATATGCCCGGCTCGCTGCAGTGAACGAATCAGCCAGCGTGCTGTTGGTGGATAGGTGGCACAGGAGTCTTTTGGTGCATTAAGCGAGACAACCCGGGCATTTACATGCCACCAACGCTTGCCATCTGCATCAGTATGATCAACCGCCTGGTTTTCAATCAGTTTGCGCAGAATATCCATGACAATGGACTGCTGTCTGGATAGGCTGAACATGGCATCAGTCGGCTGTTCAGGATCGCCCTGAATGTCGGGTTTATTTTTGATGCTGCTCATAACTTGTGCCTTGTTAACAGGTGCAATCCATTGTGTGAGATTGAATGGTGTATTGGTGTGCTTCATTTGTCGGAGGTTTCTTGTTCTGGATCGTCCGGCGGAAACACATCATCCAGCGTACAGGCAACTCCGGCCTGATTCAGTGCTTTGACCAGCGCCCGGCAATCGTTAAGATCCGGCCTGCGTTTTCCGTTCTCGTAGTGGCTTATTCGTCGCTGGCCGTCAGAAAAGCCGACCAGAATTGCTAATTCTCCCTGAGACGAGACAATTTTGCTTCAGTTCGATATTTCCTTAATCGAGTGATCATATATATACTCTAAAAGAACGATAGGCGGTAATCTATCAGAACGATAAGTTTGTTTTCAAGAAGAACAAGATGGGATTTAATAGAACAAATTTGCATAAGATGGCTGAAACCCTTGAAAACTCTCGGTGAGCGCATTCGTTTGCGCAGGAAAGATTTAGGATACACACAGAAAGATATGTCATTAGAATTGGATGTCTCTTCCATTATGGTTGCTCAATGGGAACGGAGCGTAACCCAACCCAGTGAAGAGCAACTTCAGGCGATTGCCGAATTATTGATTTGTTCTGTGGACTTTCTCAAAGGCACCCAAAGAATTAAACGGCCATCAAGTGCCCTGGGTGAACGCCTGAAAAATGCTCGGAATGAGCTGAATATCAGCCAGGGGGAACTTGCCCTGCGATGTGGATGGGAGAACGGCCAGAAGCGGATTTCCAACTATGAAACCAACGAGCGAGAGCCGGGCTATGCTGAGCTGTTGCTGATGTCAAAGAGGTTGGGGGCTGACCCTGCCTGGCTCGCCTTTGGCGCTGAAGCCAAAACCAACATCACATCGATTAATGAAGGTAAAGTCAAATATCACGTGCCGGATCCGAACCCATCAGCATACCAGTGTGGGAATTTGTCCAGCGGCCATCTGGTGCCTTATTTTTTGGAAAGTGAACCGGCTGAGGTTTTACTTGTGGATCATGACGAATGTGACCAGTACGTGATCTTTTCCAGAGCGCTGGTTGAAAAGGCGGGTGTTGATGGCGGTAATATTATCAGTATCAAAGTTATCAGCTCAGCGATGAGTCCGGTGCTACCAATTGGTACCGTGCTGGGTGTTGACTGTTCGGCAACCGATATCCTCGATGGTGAGACCTATCTGATTACTCAAGGGGATATGATGCGGATACGTATTATGCATTATCCTCGATGGTGAGACCTATCTGATTACTCAAGGGGATATGATGCGTATACGTATTATGCATCGCCAGCCACGTGGTTATCGGCTGAAAGCCTTTAATTCATCCGAATACCCTGATGAAACAGTTGAAGGCGCTCAGGCTAAGGAACTGACGGTTGTTGGTCGAGTGTTTTGGTGGTCTGTGATTAATTAATCGTGACCTGAATCTGTGACTTTTTCAGTGGATGCCAGGTGTAAGAGCCTGATTTCTATTTGTTTTTCAAAAAATTGCAGGTGCACCCATAGATCCCCTCCGATTTCAGGGAAGCAAAAATAAAGCAATGGCGGCGCACTACGCCGCCATTGAATGACGGACTCAGGTATCACTAAATTTAGCACATTCTGATTATTCTTCTACTATTACTGTCAGAAGTAACCTTATCGAAAGGTGCTATAAATCATGTCGGAATTAGATCGGATACAGAGCTATAAAAACCAGCTCATACTCATTGGAGTTACAGGGTATACAAACTCTGGTAGCAAAAGCCTGTCAAATATTTTAAGAAAAGACTCAAATCCATTCTTGCTACCAAAAGAAAATCATATTTACTCGAAAGATTATATTTCCAATAAGAAACTGGCAATAGCAGAAAACTACTTTCAAAGAATAGAGAATGGAACCTGGAAAAAGTTCGAAGTTATAAAGGTTAGCCACATAATTCTAATCATTTCATTTTTGATGGATAAGAAGGTAATTGAAAATGCAGCAAAATTTGCAAAAAAATTAATGACGATATCGTCCTTATAGAAATAAAAAACTCATTCTCACATGCAAAAGATAGCTATAACAAAAGTAAAAAGGAAGTATCGGAATCATTAGGTAAAAACTTCGCATCTAAATTTGAAAATTACATATTTAATGGAAAAGTCACACTATCAGAAAATGCTGAGTTCTTTAATGACTATAAAGAAAACATAGATGAAATTACAGTAAATCCCTGGCACATACACAATACTCTTTCAGTATCTAGGGTTTATTATTAGAAAAGGAAAATACAGCCCCTATAAAATGGGCGCCATTAAAGAGTATGATGTCAAGTTAAAAATTGAAGGTACTACTGATGGAGATAACAACCCAAGAACAAGAATAAATACCAATTACCACACAATACCTTCAGTAATATTCAAGGTAATTAACATCTATCGATTAATTAATGAGAAACAAAGAAAAAGCTCAAGTAACAATAATAATGAAAGCTATGATTCCTCAAGAATAATCATTGAAAGCCTTAGAAATCAACACGAAATACATTACTTACGTTCATTATTTCCAAATTTTTTCATGATAGCTGTTCATCGAGATAACAATGATCGAAAAGCAGCCTTAGACAAAAAATGCCAGAAAGTATTTGAGTTTGTAGACGAATATGAAAGAGGTAAGATTTATATCGACAATAGCAAAAACAACGATAGCATTAAGAAAAACGATAGCATTAAGCAAACAGATTGGTTCGAAGATGATAAAGAAATTGATGCGTCGGAATTCTGGTTGTCAGATATATCCAAGTGCATTCAACTTTGTGACATCCATTTGTACAACCCCAGGCAGTCAGATACCTACAATGATCTAAGAGCACAGCTTTGCTGGTACCTCTCATTGATTTTTCATCCAGGGCTTTTCCCCCCTAATGATCTGGAAAGAGCAATGAATATTGCATTTCAAGCCAAGCTGAATTCTGGCTGTATTTCACGACAAGTTGGTGCAGTCGTAACCGACGGCGACTTTAGAGTTCTGTCTGTGGGTTGGAATGATGTCCCTAAAAACCAGACTTCCTGTATTTTAAGAAGCGTAGAAGGTTGCCTTACTTGTTCTAAAGACAACCCTGATTATTCCGATTATGAAAAAGAATCAGTTTATGATGAGAAATCGTTTAAGTACTTTCTTTCAAAATACTTTTATGCAGAAAATAAAATCGTAGAACTGGATGAGAATCAAGAACAGAGCCCAAAGATTAACTGGGATGAAGCAGTTCCCTTAAGCTATTGCTTTAAGGATGTTCAAAATAAAAAATCAGGTCGTGATAATCAAGTGCATACTCGCGCCATTCATGCAGAAGAAAGCGCAATGCTGCAGATTGGACATTCAAGCCTGCCAGACAACAGTAATTTATTCACAACAGCCAGTACTTGCGAATTATGCGCAAAGAAAGCATCTGAGTTGGGCATTAAAAATATATACTATGTAGATCCGTACCCTGGATTGGCAAGTTCTCATAATCTTAAGTATACA
>JARRJP010000199.1:0-3201 GCA_037389025.1 Reinekea sp.
CGAAAACCCGCAGACGAAAATTGATCTTGATGCGGAAATCGAACACTCCGTCCCGGTGCACGAGCGCCAGACCGAGGTCGAGACCCGAGTACAGAGTGAGCCGGAAACCCGGCAACTGGACGAAGGGCCGAGCCAAGCGAAACTGAAACTGGCGAAGGTGATTGAACACAAGTTTGTGAATCCTGATACGTTTGAGGAAGCCGAAAAAATACTCAACAACAACCGTGAGCTGCTGAAACAAGGAAAATACGTACATAAATACTCACTGGACGAAATGGAACTGATTCTTGAAAATCCAGCTATTCGGGATAAATACGTTACCCGCATCATGGACAGCAGATTTCTAAATAACACCCGTACCGGTGAAGTACGCGGCGGTTATTTAGGCGCACCGCTGGAATGGAAAGCGGTTCTGGATGAACATGGCAAACCAAAACTGGACGCCAATGGTAAAGAAATTCACGAACCTGCACGGGGCAAACTCTGGTCAGCCGGTTTTGACCAGACCGAGCGTGGCGATAAATGCCCCGAACAGCAGGCCGCTATGGCCGGTGTTAACCGGGAGCCCAACGCTAAAACGGGTAAGTTTGACGACCAGACTATGATTCTGATTGATAGGGAAAAGTATCGGGCCATCACTGGCAGTGAATTTTTCCGGCCGACCTGGGAAAATATGACAGATTTAGCTATGCGGTTTGCAAAACGGATTGAAGGAACCGAGCCTGAGCGCATTGCTCGAATTCAGAAGGTGATGAATGAGCGTTTTCAGAAGAGTTATGCAAAGGTTTTTGAGATTGCTAAAGAGCGGGGAGTGGATATTTGGGATGTAGATGATCGTAGAAGATTGTTGAATGAGCTAATCGGTGACGATGCTAAAAAATGGCAGCAATGGAATGATCGCTTTGTTATTCATCAGGCCTTAGGCGCTAACGAATATTTTCTGGGTACTGGATACACTAAAAATTTACTTGCCGGACTAGAAAAGCAAGCTCCAGGAATTGCAGAAATATTTATTGTTGAGAATAAACTTATGACTATAAAAGAATTAGAGGAGGCAGGTGTTATCAATACATTTGACGTGATAACACCAGTGGAAAAATGAAAAAGCAATTAACTTTAATTGATCCGAAAAATATATCTGAGAAAGAATTATACTCTTTCAGTGTTCCATTTATGAACAATAAAGAGCACAAGCTATTTGTCATTGATAATGTATTGATCGCTGGATTTTATTTTGGCTACCATTGCCAGATTTGAGCTGCCAGCTTCTCAAGGCGGCCTGGGAGGATTGAATAATAGTGATGAATGCATCGTTCAAGGAGAAAAAATACTGGTAACGAAATTCATTCACCCTCACTACGGAATTGAGACATTTGAAATTGTAAACTTCAGTCGCAAAGGCTACATCGCCACACTCTTTGAGCAATCAACTGAAATATTTAAAGAAAACATGGATGAAGGTTTACTCGCTTTTCTGATCCAATTAAACAAAGACTATCATGACGGTAAGCTCAGTTAACTGAAAACAATATTTTCGCCCCTTAAACCGGCGTTTTCTGGCCGGTTCTTTATTGCATCATGGATAGAAACAGAAATTATTTTGTATTGGCTAGAAGTACGACAGCTCTGAACGAAGATTATTAAGCCAAGCTTGTGAATCCTGATGCGTTTGAAGAGGCCAAAGCACTGCTTGAAGAAGCAGAAAAAGCGCTAGCAAAAGGCGGCAAACCACTGAAGTACAGCGACAAAGAACTGGCTGTCATGCTGGAAAACCCCGCCATAAAAGATAAATACATTGTCCGCTTTATGCAGGCAGATTATTTACACGCAAAAGCCTCAGATGGAACGCTCATTGAATTCGGAGGACAGCTGGGGCAGGTAGACCCCACCACAGGCACTGTAAAATACTGGTCTACAACCTTTGACCAGATTGTACAAAACGACCACGATGCTGACTTGATCCGCCGCTCTGTTGGCATGGGCATGAATTACTTCAAACCTGACAAAGAGTATGTCTTACTGCTGATTGATCGGGCAAAACATGAAGCCACAGGCGCGGGTACCACCATTGTACCAACCTATAGTTACGGGAGTTGGCGGATAAGTCGGTTGGAAAAACGAAGGATGGGTGGGATATTCCAGCTTATCACTTAGACGATCAAGATCAATTAAATGATTTTTTGAGGACATATTTTGCAAATGATCCCGAGGGTAAGGTGTTATTTAAACAACGCTTGAAGATTGAATCTTCTTATGGCGCTTACGCTCAATATACGGGTAATGGCTTAACGATGAGCCTACACACAGGCAATGGCGCATTAAGCGAGCCAAATAAGTTTGGAGTTAAAGAAACCTTTACCTTTGAAATCAAGCCTATGACCATTCAGGAAATGAGAAGCAAAGGTATTCTCGATTATGTCGTTTTAAAAACCAATACGACACATACAGGAGGTCAAAAATGAAAAAACTCACTCAATTGAAACTGTATACCGAAAATGATCCAGATTTTATTGTTCACTCACGATTTAATGACATCGTTTTTCCATACAAAGATAAGGTTATTTCGACATGTAAGGGATACTTGTGCATAACCAGTATTGCGCTTAAAGCTAATGTGAATGGCGATTTTTTGGTTGGTCAATTCGAAATGGCTCTTCCCTATCTAAAATGGTTTTTAGCCGTAAAAGCCAGATTTGCTTTAAGTCCAGACCAGGGTGGTTATCCACCGGGTGAAATGTCTGACATCATCCAACTAGATGCTGACAATCAAGTTTTTGTTTTTCGAGGAGCTCACTTTGGTAACCGAGGTTTAATGCGGTTTACACTGGAAAATCGGAAACGCGCTTCTTATATAAACCCCAGATCCGAACAAAAGGTTGATTTGTACGATCTCTATTTCGAAGAATGCGGCCTATTAGAAACATTCCTTGATATTCAAAAACAATATGAAGATGGAAAGCTGTGAAGGAATTAAGGCAGTTTGGGCTTTATTGTGAAGGGAGCCCTTATTTTATTAAGAACTTTAGTCGCAAAGACTATATCGCTACGCCACTTGCATAATCACATGAAATATTTAAAGGAAACATGGCCGAAGGTTTACTCGCTTTTCTGATTCAATTAAACAAGGACTATCATAACGGTAAGTTCAGCTTATGATTTGAAGTAGCCCTCACAGTTAGATGATTTTTTAAGGACGTATTT